>CANHRG010000003.1 GCA_947463785.1 Sphingobacteriaceae bacterium
CCTCTGGTACAGCATCACTAATTAGGGTTTGCCAACTCTTATCACCCCTCCAGTATTGAGCAGTTGTACCTGTAGCAATGCCGGGTTCTTTCCCGTTGAACGTACCCCAGTCAACCTTACTCAAATAACCGTCGGTTGTTGAATTTGATTGCGAGAGACTTAGTTGTCCACTCGCTGAATTGTAAGTAATTGGTGCCACGGCGGATAGTGCTGCTCTTGAACGGGTGTTTGTAAAATACAAATTGCTACTTCCCTCTGGTACAGCATCACTAATTAGGGTTTGCCAACTCTTATCACCCCTCCAGTATTGAGCAGTTGTACCTGTAGCAATGCCGGGTTCTTTCCCGTTGAACGTACCCCAGTCAACCTTACTCAAATAACCATCGGTACTTGAATTTGATTGCGGCATGGCTACAGTAGTTACTCCGGCAACAGTAGTAGCTGTAATTGGCAGGGTTGCAACAACACTTCCAGAATTATCGGTTCCAGGCACCCAAGCCGTTCCATTCCATTTCAATACCTGACCTGAACTTGGCGTTCCACTTAAAGGAAAGTCCTTTAATTGATTGGCATAAATCGCATAAGGTACATAATTCAAAACCGAGGTACCCAAACTAGTGGAATTGATCTCTACAGTCAAGTTTTTCTGTACACTCCAATTAATACCAGCTAATGAACTAATACTGCCAACATCAATTTTAAATAAACCGAAAGCATTGGTTGTTACCGAATGTGTTTCAGAAAATGAAGTACCCGGTATGGTCAATTTTACCGAAATAGCTTGGTTTGCCATGGGTGTTCCATCGGGTTTACGGGCCACTCCCTGGTAATTTAATTGCTGAGCCTTAGCACTTGCAAACAAAAAAACTGAAGCTAGTAGAACCAGGATAAATCGAAATAGGTGTTTAGGAAATTGCATGATCAAAAGCTAAAAATTATTTGATTATGGTTATGAAACCTCTCTTAACCATAGACTTGTTGTTTTTATTCAATTTAAGCACGTAGTAATACGTATCGTTAATGTAGCTGAGTTCTTCAACCGTAGGCTCCCAATCGTTTAGGTAAGGTTTTGCCCTGTAAACCACCCTGCCTATGCGGTCGTAAACAGTTACCTCGTTATCCGGATATTCAGATAAATTACCAATAAACCAGATATCATTTTCTCCATCACCATTAATGGTAACAATATTATTCGGATAAATTGCGAAGTCATCAAGTGGCAAAATACGCAAGGGCTGTAACAAACCATTGGTCAAAATCATGCCTGTAGTTGTCCAACTATCAATTAAAACCATTTCGCCTAAACTCCATTCATAGGTAGTTCCCGAAAGCGTCTGACTACCACCAGCACTGTTCAAAATGTATGGAGAAACGGTTTGCGCCTTTGTCGCAAAAGACACTACTAAAGTGAACAAGAAAAGTAGATTTCTTACTTTAAGCATACGATAGCCTGCATCAAGAAATTAAATCCTAATGCAGTTTATACAAGTTTAAACAATAAATCGCTTAATCAGGATACTCTAAGTGCCAAAACGTATAAATTAACCCAGGATAAGCTAATGCCTAGTAATATTCGGGTTTATTCAAATCGAAATGCAAACCGATTTCAAATGCACCATTGGCATAATTTCTAATGGCAGTGGTAGCTGTATTGTAAACCCCTAGCAGCTGCACAGACCTACTTACTTGGTAATTAAGCCCCAATGAAAAACTACGATAACTATGATATACACCCATGAAAGCCAACTGGCGGTTTAGCGGTTTTACTTGAAGGCCAATATCAAACAAATCTTTATAGTTTCTGACTCCACGGTAAACCAGTTTAGGCCGATACTGCCACTCTCTAGATTCAATAGCATAACTCATTGCTGCATAAAAAGTGGCATAATCTGCAGAGTTCTGATTTTCAACCATAGTTTGCCTATTCAGGTTGATTAAGGAGGCCTCTATGGAAAGCTTTTCACTTGTGAATGCGATTCCAAAATCGCCATTCATAATCACATCACGATTATTGTAGGTAAATAGAATAGGATCCGTAGCTGAACCCACCGCAGCAGTACTATTTAAATTTTCGTTCTGAAGTCCAAAAGAAAGACCAAAATGAAGCCTTGAATTATCGTAATTTAACGGCATGTGGTAGGCATAGCTAATCACTGCTTTTGACCGGCTCAATAGCCCGGCAACATCTTGGTAATAATTAAGCCCCAAACCCACCTTATTAATTCCGTAATCTAGCGTAAAGCTGGTATTCAGGGGTTTCCCCGCCAGCGCTGTTAATTGGCTACGACTGGCCGCATTGAAGTGAATTCCAGAAGTCGCTCCTGCTAAGGCTGGACTCGCCAGGTACAAATTTTGGAAGTATTGCGCAGCAAGAGGATTAAGTTGCGCCTGAGCAAAATTGAGGCACAACAAACTAATTACCGCAAAAAGACTAATACCCCTTATTCTTTGATTCATTTGGTGTAACGACATTGACTTTGACAGCATGTCGTTCAGTTTAGAAGTAAAATTAAAGATAAAAAAGCGACGATAAAAACGGGGCATCTTTACCTTGGCAAAGGCGATGATTTATTCCTAATTTAAAGGGCAATTAATCCAATTGTTAAACCGACTCTTCAAGGATGATGTTGTTTAAAAAGATGATAAATATGGCTTAGAAGCTCTCCCAAACGCCTTAAAACAAAAAAACCCCAACTTTCGTTGAGGTTTCTGTTGGTGCGCCCACCTGGGCTCGAACCAGGGACCAAAAGATTATGAGTCTTCTACTCTAACCGACTGAGCTATAGGCGCTGCTAAAAACGAGGTTTTTGCACTGCAATTTTACATATTTGCAGGCAGAATTTAAAATGAAAATCATGCAGGGCATCAAAAACATCATTTTCGATTACGGAAATGTCATCTTTAAAATCGATTTCAAAATAGCGCAGCAAAGCTTTGTCGATTTAGGAATTAAGAATGTACAAGCGTTCTTCTCTCACAGCGGACACCACCCCATGTTCAACGAATTTGAAAAAGGTAACATCAGTCCTGCCGAGTTTCGTGACGGCATCCGAAAAGTGGCTAATCATCCTGATTTGAGCGATCAAGACATCGATCGAGCTTGGAACAGCTTGCTAATTGGTGTACCTGCCGGTAATCATGACGTATTGCTTAAGGCCAAATCACAGTACCGAACCTTTTTGTTGAGCAACAATAACCAAATCCATTACGACTGGATTATGGACTATTTAAAACGTGAACATCAAATCAACTCCAACGCTATTTTCTTCGAAAAAGATTATTATTCTCATTTACTAGGCATGCGAAAACCGGATCGGGAGATATTTGATTACGTAATTGATACTCATCAGCTCAATGTTGCTGAAACCTTGTTCATTGACGACAGTCCGCAGCACCTAAAAACAGGTGCCGAATTGGGCTTGAACACGCATTTATTGACATCCGACACCACGCTGCCCGAATTCCTATACCAATCGGGTATTTTATCAATCTAAGTTCTTATTTTAGAATTATGGAAGAAAAACAATTTCAATCGCTAAAAGAGTTTTACCCTTTTTACCTCACCGAACACAGTCATCCAACCAGCAGGATTTTGCATTTTATTGGAACGGCAATCGTTCTTTTATTGATACCCGCTTCACTCCTATTTCATAACTTCAAGTTATTACTTTTGATACCTTTTGTAGGTTATGGGTTTGCCTGGGTTGGACATTTTTTCTTCGAGAAAAACAAACCGGCAACATTTAAGTATCCTGGCTACAGCCTGGCTAGCGATTTTCTTTTATTTTTCGATTTACTAAGCGGAAAACAGAAATTTAAGCCTTAGCGTGTATAGAGCGATAAGCCCAAATACTGCTAAACAGAAATAAGATTGACCCCACCAGAAAGGGTGCTCCCGGAAATTCTAAAATGGCTTCTTTGCCACTAAAATTGGCGAAAAGATGAGTCATGAATAATGGACCAACAATAGACGTGAGACTCATCATACTAGTCAGCGTACCCTGAAGCTCACCCTGCTCATCATCTGGTACATGGGTAGAAATGATCCCTTGCAAAGCGGGTCCGGCTATACCACCCAAAGAATATGGAATCATAAAGGCAAACATCATCCAGCTTTCTGTCGCGAAAGTAAATAAGAGATAACCCAGACTATACAAAGCCAGTCCGATATACAAACTTTTCTCTTGCCCGAGTTTAGGAATTACAATTCGGATCAAGCCACCCTGAACCAAGGCCACCATTAAGCCGATAAAACCTAAAGAATAACCAACCAGAGTTTCATTCCAGCCGAATTTATACATGTTGTAATAGGTCCACACACTTTGAATGGCATGTCCGGCAAGGTAAACCAAAATCAACGACCCCACTAAACCTAAAACTTGAGGATACCGTCTTAATCGGATTACGGATTGAATGGGATTCGCATTTTTCCACTCAAACGCCCTGCGTTTAGATTTTGGCAATGACTCAGGCAATATAAAATAGCCGTACAGGAAATTCAGTAACGAAAGCGCCGCAGCGGCGATAAATGGAATTCTTGAACCGTATTGCCCCAAAAAACCTCCCAAAACCGGACCAATAATAAATCCAATTCCAAATGCTGCTCCTACCATTCCAAAGTTTTGCGCCCGCTTCTCAGGTGCCGAAATATCGGCGATATAGGCTGTAGCGGTGGTGAAACTGGCACCGGCAATGCCAGCAATCAATCTACCCACAAACAACCAAAAAATATTCGGCGCAAAAGCCAAGAACAAATAATCGATACCCAAACCAAATAAGGAGATCAATAAAACGGGCCTACGGCCATACCTATCGCTTAAATTGCCCAAAATTGGCGCACAAACAAACTGCATAATGGCATAGGTAAACGTTAGCCATCCACCATATTCAGATGCAATACTCAGGCCCTCACCGGTTAGCTCGGTAATTAGTTTAGGCACCACCGGAATAATGATTCCCAAGCCGGTGATATCAATTAAAAGGGTTAAGAAAATAAAACTAATAGCACTTTTTGAAGTTTTGGCCTGCATGAATTTAGCGCCCTCTACGCTGCTTTTCTTTTAAAATTAGGGTTAGTTCGCGGCCCATCTGTCCGGCGATAGATGTATTTTCCTGAGCTCTCCGAAACAAATAAGGCAATACTGCTTTAACGGGACCATAAGGAACATATTTTGCCACATTGTATCCGGCGTTGGCTAAATTGAAACTTAAGTTATCACTCATGCCCAGCAATTGAGAGAAAAATACATGTTTATGTTGATGCTCAACACCTTGCTGGTCTAAAAGCTCGGCCAGAATACGGCACGATTGCTCATTATGCGTACCTGCCACAAAACCCACGTGTTCAATATGTTGCATACAATATGCTACTGCGGCATCGTAATCACGATCTGTACTTGTTTTATCCGGCTGAATCGGTGATGGATAACCCAGATCAGCAGCACGTTTGCGCTCCTTTTCCATGTAAGCACCCCTTACCAGCTTTGCCCCTAAAATAAATCCTTCTTTTTTTGCTACCGCGATGTCCTTCTGTAAATCGGCCAGCTTATCATGACGATACAATTGGTAAGTATTGTAAACCAATAATTGCTTTCGGTTGTACAAGCGCATCATTTCCAATGCCAATTCATCAATCGTATCCTGAATCCAACTCTCTTCCGCATCAATCATAACCGGAACCTGCAGCTCAGCCGCACGACTACAAATACGTTTCACACGCTCTTTAACTCGCTCAAATTCTTGTTTTTCTTCGAAACTGAGTTCTTGCTTAGCGTCCAATTGGGCTAACAAGGCAAAACGGGCAACTCCAGTCAGCTTAAAAACTGTTAACGGAATACGTTGATCGCCTTTTGCACGTTCAATGGTACGAATAATCTCCTGGCAAGTCTCTTCAAACACCAATTCTTCTTCTTCACCCTCCACAGAATAATCCAAAATGGTACCTACTTTACCGCTGGCTAACTGAGCAATGGTAGGTTCTGAATCTGCAATGGTTTCGCCACCGCAGAAATGCTTGAAAATGGTCGCTTTAATTAATCCAGTAATCGGCAAGCCAATTTTTATTGCAAAATTGGTCAAGGGTGGGCCTATTTTGGTCAGAACATTGATATTGATGATTTTAAATAGCCAATAGGCCCGATTTAAATCCTTATCAGTCTTGTTCTTAAAAGCTATTTCGGTATTATCAAAAGATAAAATTTCGCCTTTCGGCGGATGATTTTCCTGGTTAGCAGCTTGCATCCTGCAAAGTTAAAAATCTGGTCAAATACACCAACATTTAATAATGTATTCGCGATTTTATACCTTTAGGGCATGATCAAATTCAAGTTAGAAGGCGAATTTATTCCGCTCATCCAATTGCTTAAAGCCACTAATCTGGTACAAACCGGAGGAGAAGCCCAAATTGTGGTAAGTCAGGGAGATGTACGTTACAACGGAGAAATTGATTACCGTAAGCGCCTAAAGGTAAAGAAAGGCGATAAAGTTGAATTCAATGGGGAAGAAATTTGGGTAGTATGAGTAAAACCTTAAACAGTACCGGATACACCATTTATTTTGAAAATAGCCTGAAAGAATTAGGGGAATTTCTTCAAAAAAACAGCTATTCCAAGATCTTTTTCCTGGTCGACAGAAATACAGCAACACATTGCCTACCTCTTTTACAACAGGAATTACCCGAACTTACGGCCTTCGATATCATCGAAATTGAACCCGGAGAGGAAAACAAGAACATCGATTTCTGTATCGGGATATGGAACATGTTGCTCGATTTCGGTGCCGATCGCAGTAGTTTGCTCATTAACTTAGGCGGAGGAGTGGTTTGCGACATGGGGGGATTCGCAGCTTCTACGTTTAAACGCGGCATTGACTTTATACAGATTCCAACTACCCTCCTGGCACAAGTTGATGCTTCTGTAGGTGGCAAAACCGGAATAGATTTAAATCACATCAAAAATTGCATCGGCACGTTCAACCAGCCCAAAGCAGTTTTTATTGAGCCAAGATTCTTAACAACACTTGATGAACGTCAACTTTATTCCGGCTTTGCCGAGATGCTCAAACACGGATTGATAGCCGATGCAGCCTACTTTGAAGAACTAACAAAGCTTAATCCTCATCAAATCGATAGCGCTCATATTTACCGTTCTGTTAAACTTAAAAACGAGATCGTAAGAGCAGATCCTAGGGAACAAAACCTTCGTAAAACGCTCAACTTTGGACATACCATCGGTCATGCAGTAGAGAGTGTTTTTCTAGAAACTGACAAACCACTTTTGCATGGCGAAGCTTTGGCAATAGGCATGATTTGCGAAGCGTATTTGTCTCATCGTATTAACCAATTATCGACCTCAGAATTAGAAAAAATTTGCTTTAAATTAACTAGTTTAAAAAATTTACAGTCAATTAGTTATAATATTTATACTAAACTAATTGATTATATGAAAAATGATAAAAAAAACCAATCCGGAAAAATCGGTTTTGCCTTGTTAAATCGTATCGGATCGTGTCAATACGATCAATATATTGAACCTAAATTGATTGTCGAGAGTCTGGATTTTTATCAGAAAAGATTTGCATAATTCATGGAAGTGTGTAGCTTTGAGAAACAGAGATGAACAAAATTTATACATATCAATTCAGCTACTTTTACTTTAGCAGTAAGAGCCGGGACTGATTTGTATTCATCATAATTGATAGTTGAAATTCAAAGTCCCGGTTAAACAGCCGGGACTTTTTTTTTAGGCATACATGAACAAACGAGTAGCAATACAAGGCACAAGAGCTTCCTTCCATGAAGAAGCTGCCTATAAATTTTTTGGAGAAGAAATTGAAACCGTCGAGTGTGTTTCTTTCAAACAAACCTGTGAGGTTTTAAAAAGAAGCGAAGCAGATTGTGTAGTAATGGCCATAGAAAATTCCATAGCAGGAAGCTTATTGCCCAATTACACCCTACTCCAAGAGTACAATTTTGCTATTGTAGGCGAAGTATACTTACCCATCCAATTGCATTTATTAGCCTTGCCGGGTGTTAAATTTGAGGACATTAAGTACGTAGAATCTCATCCAATTGCTATCCGTCAATGCATTGATTTTTTCGACGAATTCCCCCATTTGCAGGTAATTGAAAGCAACGATACAGCTGCTTGTGCAAAAAAGATCAGAGAGCAAAACTTAACAGACACTGTTGCCATTGCCAATACTCTTGCAGCAAAGCTCTACAACTTGGAAATTTTGGAACGCCGTATCGAATCTAACAAGAAAAATTATACCCGTTTTTTGATTCTGAGCAAGGATAATTCAGCTGTAACCACCATCAATAAAGCTTCATTAAGCTTTCAGGTTGGTAACGCAGTAGGTTCATTAGCCAAAGTTTTACAGATATTTGCAGAAAAGGCAATCAACCTGACTAAAATCCAATCCATGCCCGTTTTAGGCAAACGTAATGAGTATAATTTTTACGTAGATATTGAATGGGGAGCGGATGCCAATTACGATGCCGCTATTGGCCAGGTAGTAAAGCATACACTAAACTTTACTTTAATGGGTGAATACGAGAAGAACGATAAAGCCTAATTGATATGAAATTAAACTTAACTATAAAACCCTTAAATACTTGGTTTACTGAAAGTAATCAACCTCCTCTTATTGCAGGCCCTTGTAGTGCAGAAACCGAAGAACAACTCTTGAGTACCGCTAAGTTATTAGCACAAACGGGCCGGGTGGCAGTTTTACGTGCCGGGATTTGGAAGCCCAGAACTCGTCCGGGGGAGTTTGAAGGAGTGGGTAGCATTGGTTTAACCTGGCTACAAAAAGCAAAAGCAGAAACAGGCTTACCTACTGCTGTGGAAGTAGCCAATGCCAAACACGTTGAAGAGGCTTTAGCTGCAGGTGTTGACGTGCTTTGGGTGGGTGCCCGGTCTACTGTTAATCCATTTACCGTGCAAGAAATTGCAGATGCCTTGAAAGGAGCCGATGTGCCGGTATTGGTAAAAAATCCGGTAAATCCCGATCTTTCTTTGTGGTGCGGTGCCTTAGAACGCATTAATAATGCAGGAATTACCAAATTGGCTGCCATCCACAGAGGCTTCTCTTCGTTTGAAAAAACAGCTTTCCGCAACGAACCCATGTGGGAATTGGCCATACAGCTGAAAACGTTGGCTCCTGAATTGCCTATTTTCAACGATCCGAGCCACATTTGCGGAAATAGAGAATTGATACCTTACATTGCTCAAAAAGCCTTAGACCTAGACATGCAGGGCTTGATGATTGAATCGCATATTGATCCTTCGGTGGCCTGGACTGATGCCAAGCAACAATTGACCCCTACTGCACTAAGCGAACTAATTGGGCGCTTAACTTTGCGTCAGGCCGAATCAAACGACAATAAATTTGTCGACAAACTGACCGAGCTACGAGAAAAGATTGACAAAATTGATGATCAAATCATCCAAAAAATGGCCGAACGCATGAAAGTTGTAGAAAAAATTGGGGAATATAAACGAGATAGCGGCGTTACGATTTTACAAGTGAGCAGGTGGGATGAAATACTGCAAAAACGAAGCGATTTCGCTAAAGCACTAAACTTGGAGCTCGATTTTGTGGGCAAATTGTTGGAATTAATTCACAATGAGTCTATCCGTAAACAAACGGAAATCATGAACGAAGTAAAGGCCTGATGAAATCGATTATCCTGTCTCATCCTAATCAAAAAATTAATGCTCAGATTGAGCTCACAGGCTCTAAGAGTGAGAGCAACAGGGCGCTTATTTTACAAGCCCTGAGTCAGGGAAAAATCGTTGTAGCTAATCCTTCAGCGGCAGCAGATACAGCAACTTTGGACGGTATTCTAAACTCAGCACCCACAAAAGTCATTGATGTTGGTCCTGCCGGTACAGCCATGCGCTTTCTGACAGCTTTTCTTAGCCTACAACCCAGAGAATTTGTACTTACCGGAACTAAACGCATGCAAGAACGCCCTATTGGAATCTTGGTTGATGCTCTGCGTAGGTTAGGTGCCCAGATTGAATACACTGAAAATGAAGGATTTCCACCACTTAAAATCAAAGGACCATTCGTTCAAAAAACAAATAAAATCTGCATAAAAGGCAATATCAGCAGTCAATACATCTCTGCATTGTTGCTCATTGCCCCTTCCCTGCCTCAGGGCTTAGCTTTGCAGATTGAAGGTGAACTGACCTCCAAACCGTATGTTGAGATGACGCTTGCCATGTTAGCACAGGCAGGTATCAGGAATGAATGGACAGATCAAATTATTCGTATTGAAAAACAAGATTTTAGCCCAAGCAAAATTACCATAGAACCCGATTGGAGTGCAGCTTCGTATTGGTATGCAATTGCGGCATTGGCCAAAGAAGCCGAATTATTTTTACCCAATCTACAGATTTACAGTTTGCAGGGTGACAGCAAAATCACCGAGTTGATGGCCAATTTTGGGGTCAGTTCGCAGTTTAAAAATGGAGGCATTGCTCTATTCAAAGAGGATCGGAAACCTATTCGTAAAATATTTGATCTGAAAGACTGTCCGGACCTAGCACAAACCATTATTGTTTGCTGTGCGGCACTAGGGCACGATGCAAGCTTTACCGGCTTAGAAACTTTAAAAATCAAAGAAACTAACCGCGTAAAAGCTTTACAAAATGAACTTTCTAAGCTTGGCGTCAAACTTATTGAGAAGAATTTAGTTTACAAACTCGATTGTAGCGAGCATAAATTACCTGCAAAAATTAGTATTGAAACCTACGAAGATCACCGAATGGCCATGGCCTTTGCGCCATTGGCATTAGTTATCGATGAGGTCGAGATCCAAGATCCAGATGTGGTGCAAAAATCGTATCCTGATTTTTGGAACGATTTGAAAAAAGCAGGCTTTGAAATAAAAATGTAATTTTAGCACATGGCAGGAAACACCTTCGGCGAATTATTTAGAATTACCACTTTCGGTGAATCACATGGCGAAGCCATTGGTGTAGTGATTGACGGCTGCCCAGCGAGCCTGAAAATCGATTTGGATTTTATTCAAGCCGAAATGGACAAACGTCGTCCGGGCCAATCGCACATTACCACACAACGCAAAGAAAGTGATACCGTAAAGATTTTATCCGGCGTATTTGAAGGTAAAACCACCGGCACGCCTATTGCTATACTCATCCCGAACGAAGATCAACGGTCAAAAGACTATAATCATCTCCAAGATACTTTTCGTCCATCGCATGCCGATTTTACCTATCAGGAAAAATACGGGCACCGCGATTACCGTGGCGGAGGGCGTTCATCTGCTCGAGAAACCGCTGCACGTGTAGCCGCAGGCGCTGTAGCTAAACTAGTACTACAAGAGGTTGGCATCGAAATCTTTGCGCATGTTTCTGCAGTTGGAACTATTCATGCACCAAATCTGGATCACAATAACCTAAACACCTTGCTCCAACATCGCGAAAGCAATGTAGTACGCTGTGCTGATCCGGCTACAGCCAAAGAAATGACCGAACTTATCGAAGCGATTCGAAAAGAGGGCGATACTGTAGGGGGCAAAATTTCGTGTATAATCCGGAATTGCCCGGCAGGTCTGGGTGAACCCGTTTTCGATAAACTGCATGCCGATTTGGGTAAAGCCATGTTGAGCATCAATGCCGTGCATGGTTTTGAGTATGGTTCTGGATTTGCCGGCACGGAAATGAAAGGTTCAGAACACAATGATTTATTTATCCGCTCGGGTAAGCAAACCAAAACCCTCACCAATTATTCTGGGGGTATTCAAGGTGGAATTAGCAACGGAATGGATATTGCTTTTCGGGTTGCATTTAAGCCTGTGGCTACCTTAATGCAGAGCCAAACTACTGTAGATAAAAACGGAAATTCAACCAATCTTGACGGTAAAGGTCGTCACGATCCCTGCGTGGTTCCACGTGCGGTAGCTATTGTGGAAGCCATGGCCGCCTTGGTACTTGCAGACCATTACCTCAGAAATAAAACTGCTAAGCTTTAAAATATTGCAGGATATTTGGTCGGATTGGTTTCGTTCATCATAGCATAAACCGTTTCCACCACATCATCAACCGAAGGTTTACTGAAATAATCTCCATCTGAGCCGTATGGCGGGCGGTGAGCCTTAGCTGTTAAGGTTCTCGGCTGACTATCTAAGAAGTAATAGGCTTTCTGATATTCCACAATTTGCTGCAGAATGTAGGCCGAAGCTCCCCCAGGAACATCCTCATCTACCACCAATAATTTATTGGTTTTTTTGACAGATTGCGCACAAAGTCCATCCAAATCAAATGGCAGCAAGGTCTGCGGGTCTACAATCTCTATCGAAATACCTAATTTTTCTAATTCAGCTGCAGCTTCTTCAACAATTCTCAAGGTCGACCCATAAGAAACTAGGGTAATATCAGCACCCTGTCTGATGATTTCTGCTTTACCCAAAGGCACCGTAAAATCACCAACATTTTGAGGTAATTTTTCTTTTAAACGATAGCCGTTAAGACATTCAATAATTAATGCCGGCTCATCGGCACGCAACAACAAGTTATAAAAACCGGCGGCTTGTGTCATGTTTCGAGGCACGCATACGTGAACTCCACGTAGTGCATGCAAGATCATGCCGATTGGGGAGCCCGAATGCCAAATCCCCTCTAAGCGGTGACCACGCGTACGCACAATGAGTGGAGCTTTTTGCCCCGCCTTGGTACGATAGCTCACTGTTGCTAAATCGTCACTTAGTATGTTTAAGGCAAATAAGAGATAATCGAGATACTGAATTTCGGCAATTGGTTTCAAACCACGCATAGCCAAACCTATTCCCTGACCTACAATAGTCATTTCACGAATTCCGGTATCGGTAACTCGTAAATCACCGAATTTATCTTGCAAACCAGCAAAGCCCTGGTTAACGTCTCCAATTTTACCCACATCTTCGCCAAAAGCCACAATTCTTGGATCGCGGGCAAAATGCGCCTCAAAACAGGCATTCAATAGTTCGCGACCATCTAAGAGTGGAGAATCTGCTGCATAAGCTGCATCAACCTGAGCCATGGCTTGCGGCCGCTGATTGGTCTCTGTAAATAACTTTGAGTTATACTTATCGATGTTCTCAGCAGATTGCTGTTCATACCAATTGATCAGTTCTGTTTTTGCTGCAGAAGTTTGTCCTCTGAGTAAACGAATGGCTTTACGCACGTTAGAATACACTTCTTTACGAGATGCCTCAGTCAATTTAGCCAAGTCCTGTGCCAATGCTTGCACATCTGGCTGAGCAGTGGCTTGCAGCAATTGAACAGCAATTTGTTTCTCTTCTTGTATGGTGCTTAAGAAATCGGATAAGGCCTTCTTTTGACACTCTTTAACGTAGTTTTTTGCAGTTTCTTCCAGTGTTTGTAAATCCTCTTCAGCAGCCATTTGTGCATCCAAAATCCATTTACGCATTTGAGCCAAACAATCGTATTCCTGTTCCCAAGCCAAACGATCTGCAGATTTATAACGCTCATGCGAACCTGATGTGGAGTGTCCTTGTGGCTGAGTAACTTCGGTAACGTGAATTAAAACCGGCACGTGCTGCTCACGGCAAACCTGAATGGCTTGCTGGTAGGTTTGGCACAAACCTGGATAATCCCAACCTTTCACTTTAAAAATTTCAAATCCCTCTCCCTTTTCGTCACGCTGGAAACCTTTTAAAATCTCGGAAATATCCTGTTTTGTGGTTTGGTATTCGGCAGGCACTGAAATCCCGTAAGCATCGTCCCAAACGGAAACAGCCATCGGAATTTGTAAAACCCCAGCCGCATTCATGGCTTCAAAAAATACGCCTTCTGAGGTAGAAGCATTACCAATGGTTCCGAAAGCAACCTCATTCCCTTGAACAGAGAAATTTTTTAAATACTCCAGGTCTTTATTCTGACGATATAATTTAGAAGCATATGCTAAACCCACCAATCGAGCCATTTGGCCTCCGGTTGGTGAAATATCTGCCGATGAATTCTTCTGTGCCGTTAAGTCTTTCCAGCTACCATCGGTATGTAAACTACGGGTAGCAAAATGGCCATTCATTTGCCTTCCGGCCGAAGCGGGTTCGGCCTCAACACTTGGATTTGCATACAATTGCGCAAAAAATTCGCTCATGCTCAACATGCCTGCTGCAAACATAAATGTCTGATCGCGGTAATAACCCGAACGCCAATCGCCATTTTTGAAAGCCTTGGCCATGGCGATCTGCGCCACTTCCTTGCCATCTCCAAAAATGCCAAACTTGGCCTTTCCGGTAAGCACTTCTTTGCGACCTAATAAACTAGCCTGACGACTTTCGAAGGCAATTCGATAATCATTGAGTACAATTTGTTTGAAATCATCGAAACTTAATTCTTCGTTTTCAAAACCAATTGTTTCTTGTGCAGCAGTTGTAGACATAGTGTATGAATTGTTGCTGACAAAAATAAGAAAATTATACGCTCCGCGTGATTTAGGCGTTTGAATTCAGAAGAGCATAGTAATTATCGACTAGATCGATTATATTTGTTAATTATAGAATTAAAAAAATGAAAAAAATCATCATTTTATGTGCTATTGCACTGAGCTTTGTTGGACTTACTGCCATGAAAGTGCAACAAGCACCTGAGTTTAAATTTGATAAAGAAACTTACGATTTTGGTAAAATCCCGCAAGGCAAACCAGTTAGTATAGATTTCAAGTTCACCAATACGGGTGAGGAACCTATCATTATTACCAATGTTGAATCTACCTGTGGCTGTACCGTTCCTAAATTCACATCTACCCCAGTAAAAAAGGGAGAAAGCGGTGTGATTAGTGTAACCTACAATGCGGCTGCAGTAATGCCATTTAGTAAAGCGATTACGGTAAAATCAAACGCTAAAACTCCTGTTAAGATGTTATACATCAAAGGAGAAGTAACCGGAAACTAATCCGTACAGCGTAATATTTACATTTTGAAACCAAAAGCCTCGCTACAAACAGCGGGGTTTTTGTATTTTTGAACCATGCCAAAAATAGCCATAAAAGGAGCCGAAATGCCGGCCTCACCCATTCGAAAATTGAGCCCATTTGCTGAGAAAGCAAAAGCAGAAGGGAAAAAAGTATACCATTTAAACATCGGTCAGCCGGATATTGAAACTCCTGAAATCATGCTGGAGGCAATTAAGAACGTTGATTTCAAAGTTTGGGCCTATACAGCTTCTGAAGGGACTTTATCGTACAGAAAAAAACTAGCTGAATATTACAATAAGCTAGGCTACAATTTGGGTTATGAAGATATTCTAGTAACCAATGGTGGCTCGGAAGCTATTACCATTGCCATGCAAACCTGTTTAAATCCGGGTGATGAAATTATTATTCCGGAGCCATTTTATGCCAACTACAATGGTTTTGCCTGCATGAGCGATGTAGTGGTTAAACCAATTTTATCTCATATTGAAGATGGCTTCGCCCTACCAGCAATTTCGGAATTCGAGAAACTAATTTCTTCAAAAACGAAAGCGATTATCATTTGTAATCCGAATAATCCGACAGGATACCTGTATTCAAAAGAGGAATTAGAAGCACTTAAAACGCTTTGCTTAAAATACGATCTTTTTTTGTTTTCTGATGAAGCCTATCGGGAGTTCTGCTATGACGGGCGTAGTTTCATTTCGCCTATGCATTTAGAAGGATTGGAAGAAAATGTGATTGTGATGGATACCGTATCTAAACGGTATAGTGCATGTGGTGCTCGTTTGGGCTGCTTAATCACAAAAAACAAGGCGGTAATGAACGCCGCCCTCAAATTTGCGCAAGCTCGATTGAGTCCGGGTATGATTCCGCAACTGGCTGGAGAAGCTGCCGTTAATACGCCAGATTCGTATTTTGAGGAGGTAAATAAGGAATATACACAGCGACGCGATATCCTGGTTAAACGTTTAAATGAAATGGAGGGCGTTTATTGTCCGAATCCGGGAGGCGCATTTTACGTGGTGGCCCGTTTACCCATTGACGATGCAGATTCGTTTTGCCAATGGATATTAGAAAAATTTGATTACCAGAACCAAACGGTAATGATGGCACCCGCAACTGGATTTTACAGCACAGCTGGTGCGGGAAAAAATGAGGTTCGTTTGGCTTACGTTTTGAATACGCAGGATTTGCAAAGTGCAATGGACTGTTTAGAAAAAGCTTTAGCCGATTATCCGGGTAGAAAGCTGGAAGAAAACGCCTTTATGTCAGGTAGAGCTTGATCGGCATCAAATTTGTATCTTTGTACACTACATACGGGGTCGACCGGAATTGACAGGATGGCGGTAAGTATGTAAGCATGCAGCGCATTGTGAGTCTAGCGCTATAATCTGAACTTTCAAACTATAATTGGCGAAAATAACTACGCCTTAGCTGCCTAATTTAGAATTAGCTCAGCTTTTGTCTCGTTCAGCTTCGGTTTGGTAGGCTGAACACCAGAGGCATCGAATCACCGAACTGGTTTGTTTAGGGTGCGATAAACAAACGAGAACAAGCACCTACGGAAGACGGTATAGGTAAGCGGTTGACCTTCCCCTTCTCGACAATTGAATAACTGCTAAGCATGTAGAAAGCGTAATTTACACCATGTTTGGACGAGGGTTCGAATCCCTCCGACTCCACACAAACACGAACACCTCTGGCTTTTTGATCAGAGGTGTTCGTGTTTAAGCTAAATGTGTTACGGACAAAAAATTTAAAGCCGTTTTTTTAGTAAATATGCTACTAAAATATCACCTGTCTCCACCAACAACTTTTCGTCTTGCAATACCATACCGAATCAATTTCTCAAAATTCCATCTGGCGATGTTTTCAATAGATTTTTATCTCTGGAATTGCCAGATTGTGTGCTGGCATTTAATATTATAAATTTTTCCATTGCACCCGTCACACTTTTGAATACCTGTGCCATAGCATTGTATACACACCGTTCCGTCATACAAAACTTTTTTGCCTTTACACTTTTTACAAAGAATTTTGCCTCTTTTATCACACAAAGGACAAACTGAAACGATTCCCTTTCCCTTACAATAATGACATGCTTTAGGGTTTTTCTGCCATTCGCCCGTTGCACCAGCTACCATCGATTTCACCGCATCATTTAACATCTTGGCTATTTCATTGGCTTCTTTATTTTTTTCTGCTTCTGCTAATTCTCTTTTTTTGCGCTCTACTTCATATTCTCTTTCGATTTGATCCCTTTCTTTTCTAACCCTCTCTAGCACATTGTCTTTATCATTATATCCCATACTCTTTGCCTGAGTCAAATCATTAAAAGCATTATATGCACCGTCTTTATTGTAAATAATAATGCCTCTTGCCCAATAATATTCAGGTTTTGCATTTAGACTAATGGCTTTATCTATGTCTTCCATTGCAGCAGAATACATATTTAATGTGCCTCGAGTTATAGATCTGTAATAGTAATATTGATCATTCCTAGAATCAAGTTTAATTGCTACGTCAAAAGCGTGTAATGCTCTTGTATAAAGTTTTTCATTAAACATGATTTCTCCCCACTTATAGTAATGGTCGGCATCATAAACATTCATTAAATTATGAACGTCATCAGTAGTAAAGTAATTCCAAGTTTCAGAATACAGTTTATCCCCCTTTAATTCATATTCATAAACCAGCGATCCTGAATCATAAAATTTTTGGTTTCCCGATAATTTGAAATCCAGAAAGTTTAGTTCTTTCTCATCCCATTTAACAGTATACTTTGTTTCATCAGTTAGAACTTTACGATCTTTATTAAATTCATCCAAAATAACGGTGGCATTCTTCACAAAATCTTTGGTTGATGATTTATATCTGATTAAACCGGATTTAGGCGGATGATTAATTAAATTGTATTCTAAATCAAATTCTCTGTCCGTTACCCTTTTATATAATTCTTTTGTTTCTGTTAGTAATGCTGATTGGGTTTTAAAAAAACTACTCTCAGTTATGGCATCCTTTTTCTCCAAAGTATTGTAAAAATTTTGCCTTACCAGTTTAGCAAAAGCATCTTTAAACCGATTCAAAAACTGAGTTTCGACATTTTTCTTATCAATTTGAGCATACTGATTAAAAGTATTCAAAATAACCTCTTTGGTGGGATTTGAGATCAATGGAGCGAATAATGATTCAACTTTACTATTGATCGCGGTTTCTAAAATACTATACGTCAGATTCAAGCTGTCTAGTGTAGGATTTTTATAAAAATCGACATTCTTGTAAGCTATTCTGGGATATTGATTGAACACCATAGAACTAAATTCGGTTACATATTTACCAAATTCATGAAAGTCGTTATTTAAAAAATTCAACAGATTATTGAATTCATTTGTGTTTTGAAGATTTTCGAAAGAATTATTAATAACTCTAATAGCATTCCTGATTCCCTGATTGTAAAAAGGATTTAACTTGGAGAATGTGATGGCAGCTATTTCTTGATTACTTATTTTCCTATCATAAACAAATACGTCATCGATGTTCCCATTCGATTTAATAATGGTTTTATCATAATTTCCAGTATGGTAGGTTTCAATAAACCGTTTTACATCTGTATTAGGATTTTCTTTCTTGAAATCTCTTTTGCTTAAAAAATCAAGACTATAAGTTTTAAGCGCATCTCCATTAATGGATATGCTTATTGAATTAACATCAAATTCGATTACTAAAAAATCCCAAACTTGTTTATATGAAATTGGAGTTGATGAAGTATAATTCAATGAGTTTCTTTTGAATTTATCAGATACGAAATAAAATTTTTGATACTTGTTATCTGAAATTTGCTCTACTTGAATGGAGATATAATCATGAGTATCGTCTGCTTTGTTAAGTTCAACAACCAATTCTATACTGTCTTGCAAAATGTACTCTAATTTTATTGATTTACTCCCGTAATTCGTAGATGCCCAAAAACCTATCGATATTGGTTTTTGAAAATCCATTTTTTTATTACTTATTTTTAGTTCAGACAAAAAGGCTAGTCTCTCATTTGAGGAGCGATCTATGCTCATTTCAGGACCCAAATATTTGTTCCCTTGATAATTTGCTATCTGAGTAAGCATAAATATTATCTGCTCATCAATATTCTGAATATTTTGATCATACCTTTTATAAACTATTTCTGCATTGCCTAGATATTTCCCACCAGTAGAATTACTTATTTCTTTACTATCCAAGGGAAGATATGTTACTAATCCATCCGGAGATAAATATTTAGGAATGGATTGTGCCTTAGAATTAAGGAAATAAAGTACTGATAATGCGAGCAGAAAGAACGTTTTTCTCATGATTCGAATCAATTGGATTTTAAATGTAGACTTTATTTTCTTTTATGAAGATTTTATAGTTCCATTTCATAAATAATGGACATATGAAATAATAAATCCATAAGAATCATTACTGTATTTATAAACTAAGACAAGAGTGAACTGTCGCGACGAGATTCGAATTACTGTTATCTCTTTCTCTCTTTCAGATTGGTCACAAAACCAATACCCAAAATACTTTTTAATTGCAAAGCAGCGCCATTGCGGTTTGGACCAAAAATCCGGACGTCGTCATCGTAGATTAAATCGAGATTGTAATTAGCGCTCATGTATTTGTTTATTTTAAAAACGACACTATTGGTGAAAAACAAATCGACATTTTTTGCCTTTTTTCGGTAGTTACTAAATAAATCAACTCTGCCTTTGTAAAAAACATTCGACATAATCTCTTTACTGTAATTGAGAGAAGACAATGCCCCAAAGGCATTTATGGAATTCTTTCCGGGTTGAACTCCATAAGCACCCATCTCACTCAGTTTTTCATTCATCACAATTGTCCAACGACTGGTAATTGGTGAAAAAAACACGCTTAAATGTTTATCGGGGCGAAAGTCTAAACCAGCCGAAAGAAAAACATATGCAGGTGAGAATATTGTAGAAGAAAATTTCTCAGTATTATTTGCCCCATAGGTGTAGCCATCAAACAATTGAGATCTGAAATTGAATAATCCAGATGCATAAAGTTTTGAGGTGATCTCGTGCCCACTTTTGGATACAAAATCTATTCTATCGTCATTTTTCCTGCTGCCTAAACTCGTGGTTTGAACAAAACCTAAAAAAAGATCGAGATTGTTATCCCAATTGTGTTTCCCTTTTCGGAAATACTTGTAATAATTAAAATAGGTATTGATGGCTAAAGAAAACTTATCGCCCCCAGCGGCCCAATTGCTTAAACTACCTTGTGTAAGATTCACATTTACCAATCCGCCACTTTTGTGTGTCCATTGAGAAGTATCTGCAGCTTTCTTTATTACCTTTTCAGATTCTTTTACCAAGACCTTTAATGGAATATCCTGTGCTGTAACAGCCAACAGCGAAGCAGATAATAGCAGCGTTAAAAAATACTTCATTGGTGTTTACTAACCTTCTGTATGGAGAAGACAAACCAAATATAAAAATCAATCAGGGTTTAAACACGTAATTTTTCAATTACGCTTTACTGTTTTTAAAAGTAATAGGACGATGGGTGTGGCGAGCAGAAAGTAAATTCCTAAAAATTCAGGTGCCCAAAACAGCATTTTTCCCAAACCAAACCAATCTGACGAAGACCATAGCAGGTAAACTCCCCAGGCATTCTTGATTACTTCAGCAACCCATGCTTTCGGATTAAGATCCATTAATTCGGTATAGGCATAAACTTGCATAAAGATGTAAATTCCGTAAAAAAACATGGCCGGAGCACCAATAGCGGCAATATTGCCAAACAGATAAGCTATTAACAAGAATAAAATTCCAAATTGAAGCCAAATCCAAACATTAAGTAGCGTATTGGTGGGAGTGTCGTATTTTTTGTAGGTGTACGGATCTGAAATCTTGCTAATTGGATAATCACGTTCCACATCTTCAGGCCGCCAGCCGGTAGGCATAAACCAAATTCTGAATTTATCTAACCAAATTTGTGTTCTCCAGGCATCTTGAATCAAAAGAAAAAGATGCTGAAAATTGATTTTTATGGGGTTCCATGTTCTCACCGGAACCGTAATACCATAAATGGGTTTTGCCTGAGGGAGTTCTTCCTGAAACGTTCCAAAGAGCTTATCCCAGAAAATAAATATTTGTGCAAAATTTTTGTCGATATATTCCGGATTGATGGCATGGTGAACTCGGTGATGCGAAGGCGTAACCAAAACATATTCTAACCAGCCCATCTTACCAATGTGTTGTGTATGGTACCAAAATTGGGCAAATAAATGTAATGGTGCCACAATTGCAATAACTTGCACCGGAACTCCGAAGAAAGCAGCAGGTAACAAAAAAACCGTAAACACTTTCACAAAACTGGAAATGCTTTGACGTAAGGCACAAGCCAAGTTAAAATCTTCACTGCTGTGGTGAATAATATGGCTATTCCAGAAAAAATTCACTTTGTGGGCAATGCGATGCACCCAATATCCCGACAGATCAAGTGCAAGGAATGCAATAACATAGGTCAAAACACCAGAGTCGATTGCAAAAAAAGAAAAGTTCTTATATAGGTATTGGTAGCTAATCACAACAAGGCTCAAACCCAGTACATCCTTAGTCACATTGGTAAAACCAGAACTCAAGCTTGATAGGGTGTCGAAACTGCGAAAGGTATCATTGCCTTTAAAATATCCATATGCTTTTTCAAGAACAATGAGCAGCAAAAATGCTGGCATTGCATACAGTAATATTCTGCCATAGGTTTCCATATTCAGCTATTTGTGCAAAAATAACAATATGACCCATGGTGTTGAAAAATAATTATTCAAAATCATTTATTTTTTTTGGAATTAAGTTCATAACCCGTAATTTTATTCTTAGTGTATAATTTACAATTAGCACTTACTAACCAAAACTATTAACTAAATATTAACTACATGAAAAAAGTTTACTTCATGAAGCTATGGCTTCTTGGTTTATTCGTGTTTGCAACTCTTACAGCTGCAGCACAAACCGGAAGCATCAACGGACGCGTTTTGGACGAAACCAAACAAGCGCTGCCGGGTGCCTCTGTATCTGTTAAAGGTACAAGCGTGAGCACCTCAACTGATGCTAACGGTAATTTCAAATTAACCGGAATCGCAAATGGAACTGCCACATTGGTTGTTCGATTTGTAGGTTACGAAACTATTGAGCGAACCATCAACGTTTCAGGTGATGTTCGGGTTGAGTTTAACTTAAGCCCGAGCGCCGAAAGTCTGAGCGAAGTGGTGGTGGTTGGTTACGGTACCCAGAAAAAATCTGATTTGACTGGAAGTATCACCAGCATTGGCTCTAAAGACTTCGTAAAAGGCCAGTTGACTACACCTGAACAATTGATTGCTGGTAAAGCAGCCGGTGTTCAGATTACGTCAAACAGTGGTGCTCCTGGCTCTGGAAGTACTATCCGTATTCGTGGTGGTGCTTCATTAAATGCCAGCAACAACCCCTTGATCGTAATTGACAACGTGCCAATTAGTAACAATGGCATTGCTGGTGCAGCTAACGCTTTGGCTTTGATTAACCCGAATGATATCGAGTCGTTCAACATCTTAAAAGACGCTTCTGCTACAGCCATTTACGGTTCAAGAGCCTCAAACGGGGTTATTTTCATTACCACTAAAAAAGGAAGCAGCGGTAAACCTCAGGTAAACTTCAATACCTTAACTACCCTTTCTACAGTAGCAAATACGGTTGATGTTTTAACCGGAGATCAAGTTAGAGCTATTGTTAATTCTAAAGGAACTGCTGCTCAAAAAGCATTGTTAGGTACTGCAAACACAAATTGGCAAGATGTAATCTACCAAAATGCACTAAGCACCGATAATAACTTAAGCATTAGCGGTACTAGCGGAAAATTACCTTACCGCATTTCGTTGGGTTACTTAAATCAGGCTGGTACACTTAAAACAGGAAACCTGTCTCGTACTTCTGCTGGACTTAATTTAAGCCCACGTTTTTTAAATAATGCTTTAAAAGTAGATCTTAACTTAAAAGGTAGCATTAACAAAAGCATCTTCGCAAACGAAGGCGCTATTGGTTCTGCAATCACTTTTGACCCAACTAAACCTCTTTATTCTGGTAATGCTGCTTTTGGCGGTTATTACGAGTGGTTGGATAATACTTCCGAAACCGGCTTAGCTGGTCTTGCGGGTAAAAACCCACTTGGTTTACTAGAGCAAAGAATGGATAAAAGTAATGTAAAAAGAAGTGTTGGTAACATTGAATTAGATTACACGTTTCCTTTCTTGAAAGAATTGCGTGCACACGCTAACTTAGGTTATGATATTTCTGAAGGTACTGGATCCATATTTGTTCCAGAATATGCAGCCATGTCATACAGAAGATTTAAAGATGCTAGTAATGTTTTCCATAGCGGTGTAAATAACCAATACAAACAACGTAATGAAAACTTACTTGCTGAATATTACTTCAATTATGCTAAAGATTTGAAATCAATCGACAGCCGTGTTGATGTGGTAGCTGGTTATGCTTATCAAGATTTCAAAACCAAAAACTTTGGTTTCCCTGACCGCACAGTTAACGGAACCGTTGTTAGCGTACCAACTTTCCCTTTTGATATTCCTCAAAATCGTTTAGTATCTTTCTACGGTCGTTTAAATTACGCATACAAAGGACGTTATTTATTAACTGCCTCTGTTCGTAGAGACGGATCTTCTCGCTTTAGCGAAGATAACCGTTGGGCAACCTTCCCTACCGCAGCTTTGGCTTGGAAAATTTCTGAAGAATCTTTCTTGAAAGACTCTAAACTAGTTTCTGACTTGAAATTGCGTTTATCTTACGGGGTAACTGGTCAGCAAGATGGTATTGGTAACTACGATTACCTGTCTTACTACAACCTGAGCTCGCTTACAGCTCAATATCAATTAGGTAATAATTTTTACCAAATGTACCGTCCTAATGGCTACTACGGTGCCCGTAAATGGGAACAAACTGAAACCTTTAACCTTGGTTTAGATTTTGGTTTCTTGGATAACCGTATCACCGGTACTTTAGATGCCTACATAAACACAACTTCTGATTTGCTTAACATGGTTAATCAACCTGCAGGATCAAACTTTGCAGATAAAGTTGTTGCAAACGTAGGTAGCATGGAAAACCGTGGTATCGAGTTAAACTTGAACGGCGAAGTAATCAGAAATAGCAACTTTACTTGGGACTTAGGTTTCAACGCTACTTACAATAAGAACGAAATCACCAAATTAACCATTGCACCAGATCCAAACTATCCTGGTAACCAATTTGGTGGTATTGCAGGTGGTGTAGGTAACACCGTTATGATTAACTCTTTAGGCTTCAACAGAGGTGCATTCTACGTATTCCAACAAGTATACGATGCAAATGGTAAACCTATTGAAAACCTTTTTGTAGACAGAAACAAAGATGGTGCTATCAATGACAAGGATTTGTATCAGTATAAATCTGCTGATCCAAGAATGTTCTTTGGTTTAACCTCTAATTTTACGTACAAAAAATGGAATGCAGGTTTCGTATTGAGAGCTAGCTTGAATAATTACGTGTACAATAACGTACATAGTAATTTAGGCAATTACCGTTCAATCTCTGTTTTAGCTACTCACTTAAACAACGCTTCTGCCAGCTATTTGCAAACCGGATTTAACGGCGGTTTTGTAAACCAACTTTTAAGCGACTACTTTGTTCAAAATGCCTCATTTATCAGAGCTGACAACATCTATTTAGGTTACAACGTTGGCCAGGTATTTAACAACAAATCTAGCTTGAGAATTAATGCAAGCGTACAGAACGCATTCGTGATTACCAAGTACAAAGGCTTAGACCCTGAAATTGGTGGTGGTATAGATAACAACTTCTATCCTCGTCCACGCGTATTTGCTTTAGGCCTGAATCTTGATTTTTAATCAAACGGAAAATTTTTAAGACATGAAAAAGAATTATTTTAAACTAGTCGTAGCTACAGGATGCCTAATCTTATCAATGGCTTCATGTACGAATAAGTTAGACTTACTTCCGACTAACGATATCACCTCAGAGCAGGTATATAAAACTGCTGATGGCTATAAATTAGCTTTCGCTAAAGTTTATGGAAGTTTTGCATTAACAGGAAACAACGGACCTGCCGGTAATCGTGATATTTTGGCTATTGCTGACGAGGGTTTCTCTGACTTCCTACGTTTATACTGGTGTGCCCAAGAATTATCAACCGATGAAGCGGTAGTAGCTTGGGGTGACGCTGGTTTGCCTGATTTCCATAAAATGAACTGGACATCCAATAACCCTTTCATTAAAGGTTTATACTACCGTTCATTTTATCAGATTACTTTGTGTAACGATTTCATCAGACAATCATCTGATGCGAAACTAGCAGAGCGTGGAATCACTGGTGCTGATGCCGACAATATTCGTAGATACAGAGCAGAAGCTCGTTTCTTACGTGCATTCCAATATTCTGTATTGATGGATTTGTTTGGTAAACCTGCATTCATTACTGATGAAACAGCTATTGGAGCAGCATTACCAACTCAAAAATCACGTACCGAGTTATTCAACTACATTGAATCTGAGTTAAAAGCGATTGAAAGCCAATTAGCTGCTCCAAGAAGCAATGAATACGGAAGAGCTGACAAAGCTGCTGCATGGGCTTTATTGGCCAGAATTTACTTGAATGCTCAAGTGTATACTGGTACACCAAAATTTGCTGAAGCCGCTACATATTCAAAAATGGTGATTGATGTACCAGGATATCAATTATTGAATAACTATAGCCGTTTAATGCGTGCCGATAACCACATCAACAATACTGAGGCGATCTTAACCATCAACTACGATGGTGTTAAAACTCAAAATTGGGGTGGTACAACCTTCATTACACATGCGGCTGTTGGTGGTAACATGACTGTATCTGAATTTGGTATTGACTATGCCTGGGGAGGTACACGTGTAACTAAAAACATCCCTAACTTATTTACAGCTGGCGATAACCGTGCACAATTCTTTACCGGCAATAATGGCATCGAGATCAATGACATCGGTGATTTCAAAGATGGTTATGCTGTAACTAAATTCAAGAACGTAACCGCAACCAATGCGGCAGGTTCAAACCTTACTTGGGTAGACATCGATTTCCCATTGTTCCGCTTAGCTGAGCAGTATTTAATCTATGCTGAAGCGGTTAAACGTGGCAACAATGTTGGTTCTGAAGCAACAGCTATTGGCTACCTCAATCTATTACGTCAACGTGCTTTCGGAAATGCATCAGGAAACATCAACTCATACACGGTTGATTATATCTTAGATGAACGCGGACGTGAATTGTATTGGGAAGGATTCAGAAGAACTGACCTGATCCGTTTTGGTAAATTTACTGAGGACACCTACTTGTGGCCTTGGAAAGGTGATGTCAAAAATGGTAAAGGTGTAGAAAGCTGGCGTAAAGTATACCCTATTCCGGCGGATGATATTAACTCTAACCCTAATCTGACTCAAAACCCGAATTATTAATCGTAATTCCCGGAATATCTACTATTCCGGGAATTAAATAACAATAATTATCACATATGAAATCGTTATTAAACAAATTACTACTCCTTACTATCTCCTCTTTAATGTTGTGGAGCTGTACCAAGGACGATACCTTGGTAAAAGTAGGAACCGGTACTGCGGCAGCACTGAATACATCTGTCAGCAGTGTAGTTTTAACAAAACCAAACATTGCTAATACAGCAATCACTTTTACATTCAGTCCGGCAAGCTTTGGCTATGACGCTGCAGTTACCAATACGCTTCAAATTGCCAGAACAGGAACATCTTTTGCATCGCCAAAAGAATTTACCTTAGATCCGGGAGTGACTACTAAAAGCTTTACTGTGTTGGATTTTAATGCTTTACTCTTATCTATGAATTTAACTCCAGGTACTGCAAGTCAAATTGATGTTAGATTAAAGTCAAGTATCTCAACTGCGGTTAATCCGGTATATTCTAACGTAAAATCGGTAAGTGTAACTCCATTCGCCTTGATCGAATACTTGTATATGCCAGGTGCATATCAAGGATGGAATCCTACGAGTGCAGACAGTTTAACTTCTGAAACCGGTAATGGAATTTACAAAGGGACCATTCAGTTCAACGCCTCAACTTCAGAATTTAAATTATTGAAGAAAAAATCATGGGGAGCACCTGAATACGGTAGAGGTTCAGCTGAAGCCGGCGGTACTCCTTCTGCTTTAATCTCTGTTGGTGGACAAAACTTAGTTGGCCCAACAACTAATGCACCGTATGCTAGAGACAATTTTGAAGTAGTTGCTGACTTAAACGCCAACACCATTGCATACACCTTAAATTCATGGGGTATTATTGGTAGTGCAACCGCTTTCGGTTGGGGTGATGATACCGTAATGAAATATAACAATACTACCAAAAAATGGACCATCACTGCTTCTTTAAGCGCCGGTGAATTCAAATTCAGAAAGAACCACAACTGGGGAACTAACCTTGGTGGCTCTGGTGGTACATTGAATGATGGTGGTAATAATATTCCAATTGCATCTGCTGGAACGTATACCATTACATTAGATCCGGTAGCTAAAACCTATACCATTACACAATAAGCTAAACGCTTATCAACTCTAAAAACCCGCTCCGAAATTCGGAGCGGGTTTTTTATTGCCCCTTCCCAATCCATAGTTGATTTGAATGTTGTTTCTAGATTAGGATGCTTAACTACTCTGTGAATCCTGAGGAATCCGCTATAAAAAATTTTCAGCTTATCAGATGAAAGATATCTATCCAAGCCTAGTATCACTCAGGTTAAGTGCATCTAGATCCCTATTAGCCTTTAAAAGCTCAAACAAGCAGTATAGACTGGCTATTACATTTACCACAGCAAGCACAATTGGTTATTGAAATAAATAACTAATTGTAAAACACATATAACTCGGGTTGAGGTAAACAACCTTACTCAACCTAACTACTCACAATACCGAACCTGCTTTAACAAAAAAATCCCTGTCAGAATACTGACAGGGATTGTAATGCATGAGATAGAATTCTACTAATTCAAATTTACACTGGTGTAGATGTGGTATTCTCCTGGCAAAAGAGTTTCAGTGTAATTTCCATTAATAGAAATATTCTGACCCGGATTCATATAATCGTACCAGGTTCCAGAAGCTGGGAAAGAGAAATTGGCCGATTGAGCATTCACATCGAAATTACCTACCACAACCACGCTCATGTTGGCTCCTACTAAACGAATGTATTTAACCGCTCCGGTAAGACTATAACTGTAGTTAGTAGTTCTAAAAACCGAATTACCGGTTTTCAAACGAATCATTTTTGACATAGCATCGTACAGCGCTTTACGTTCTGCAACAGTAAAATAATTCCAGCGTATAGGCTTCTCCCCCGTCCGACCATTGTTATCGATATTCACATCGTAACCCAATTCGCCAAATTGCCAAATCATTTTCGGCCCCGGTGAAGCGAATAGGAAAGCAGCAGCCATTTCTTTTCGTTTTAAGGCCGTATTTAAGGACTTAGTTGAGTAAGAACCGGACGTGTTACCAAACTGAAGGTTTTTGTAAAGTATCCGTTCTTCATCGTGACTTTCCATATAGGTCACTAACTTATCGGCACTTGTAGAAGTAAAACCATGTAAATCGTAAAAAGACCTTGAAAAATTGGAATTGGCCAACCAGCCCATGGTTGCTTCGCCATAACTACCATGTACATTATTCCAGAGTAACATGCCATCTGCGGCTAATTCTTTCTCTTCTGCATCGGCAGCAAAATGCTCAAGTATGACATAAAAATCCGAATCTAATGCCTTCATGTAGGCATTGTATTCTTTCCAAATCGCAATACGAGAAGCATCGTAATTACTCCAGGCACCTACATCGTTGGTGAAATTTTGGGTAAAGCCTTTAGATAAATCGAAGCGGTAACCATCCACTTTATATTCCTGCATCCAGAAGCGCATCACATTCTTTGCAAATGCTTTTGTAGCGGCACTTTCATGGTTAAAGTCAAATCCAACGCCAAAAGGGTGTCGGTCTGTTGAGTTATACCATGGATTAGTTGACGATGGTCGGTTATTGAATTTATCATAATACATCTGTACCATTGGCGATGAACCGAAAGAATGGTTAAGTACCACATCCAAAATAACTGCGATACCCTTTTTGTGACATTCGTCGATGAAATTTTTCAAGGCATTTTTCGTACCGTAATATTTATCAGGAGCAAAATAGAAATTCGTATTGTAACCCCAACTGCTATTACCTTCAAACTCATTCACCGGCATCAATTCAATTGCATTAATACCAAGGTTTTTCAAATAATCGAGTTTATCGAGGGCAGCAGCATACGAATGCTCACTCACAAAATCACGAATGAGCATTTCATACACCACCAAATCACTCTTTGCAGGTCGGTTGAAGTTGGTGATTTGCCAGTTGTAATTGGTTTGGGTGGTAGAAAATGTACTTACAATACCCGTTGTTTTACCAGCAGGATAGGCTTTTAAATTCGGATAAACCGATGAGGTTATAAACGAATCTGAAGGATCCAATACTTTCTCGGTATAAGGATCAGCCACTCTGATTTCACCATCAATTACATATTGATAAGCATATTCAGCTTGTGGATTAAGATTTTCCAGTTGTATCCACCAGCGAGTACCGTCAGGCGTTCTTTTCAATGCATAAGCATTATCCAATTGCCAGTTATTAAAATCTCCAATTACGTAAACTGAACTCTTGTTAGGTGCATATAAATTCAAAATCGCTGATGTACCACCAAGAATATTTACACCATCTTTGGTTGCAAGCAAAGGTAGCGCTTGCACATTCGGCGTACCGTTTACAATAAATTCAAACGTTTGTTCGGTAGTATTTCCGTTTTCGGTGGCTGCTATTTTAATCTTTTGTATGCCATTAGCGGTGATTTTTGCCGTTCCCTTAATACTGGTAGCATTTGTAGCCGTTGCAAACGATTGTCCGTTTAGACTTAGGGCTAAATTCGCATTTCTACTCGATAATCCTTTAACGAAAACCTGTCCACCGACATCAACCGAAATACTTGGTTTTGGGATATACGTTGGTAGAAATTCAGGCAATACAAACTTAAGCTGTAAGGTTCCACTTTCATAAATTGGAGTATATATATCCGTTCCATCTACGTTACGGGCTACCAGACTTCCATCAGCTGATCTGAACAGCATGGCTATTTTTAGTATTTTCTCATCGTTAGGAACCCCCAAGAAACTACGAGGCGTGAAGGTAAATTTATACTTACCGGCACCAAGAGGACTCATTTTAAGTTCACTTACTGCGGTGGTAAATGAGGGGCTTTTTAAGTATCTCCAACTGGTTGGACTTGTGCTTTTGTCTGTAATTACACCAATATAAATGAATACATCACCTGAGTGCGTGGCCAGAGCCGAATTGCCTCTGCTTGCATCAAAGGTAATCGTCATTTCTTGGTTATCTGTTGGGAAATTTGGACTCACCAAAACCAAACCGGTTTCCGTTTCATCGGTAGTTGATCCGCCGCCGCCGCCGCTAGTTCCGCTACCACTATCCGAACCATCTGATTTTTTACACGATGTGGCCGCAAGACTCAAGACTAATGCAAAAAAAACGAGAGCCTTATTGATGAAACTTAATTGTATCGACTTATTCATTGACATTTTTACAGATTGAGATTTAAACTTAATATCCTTATTATCTTGCACATAAAGTACAGATATTGCTCCGCAAATCATAAACAGACCAGCAAGCACAATGGCATAGATTGCTTCACCATTGTAAAAATTCTTCACAATCGGACCTCCAAAAATACCGTTCACAATTTGAGGGAAGGTGATAAAGAAATTAAAAATTCCCATATAAACACCCATTTTACGAGCAGGTATTGAACTGGATAGAATAGCGTAAGGCATAGCCAGAATACTTCCCCAAGCCAAGCCTATACCTACCATAGAAAAGATCAACATGTTGGGATCTTGGATAAAGTATATGGATAGCAATCCTACCCCACCACAAACTAACGAGAAAGCATGTGCTATCTTACGACTGGTAGCCCGGGCAATTGATGGTAATAACAAGGCATAAATGGCCGAAACACCATTGTAGACACCAAATAAAATACCAACCCAGTTACCGGCATTGGCAAAATTTTCTGATGAGGTATCACCAGGGGCAACGTGGTAGATATGCTGCGCAACAGCCGGTGTAGTAAATACCCACATCGAAAATAAAGCAAACCACGAGAAAAATTGTACCAGACCCAATTGTTTCATTGTTCTTGGCATGTTCGAGAAATCAGAGAAAATTGCAAAAATCCCTTTGTCTTCATCCTTAGGTTCATCCGCATGAAACTTTTCGTATTCCTCAGGACTGTATTCTTTGGTGCGTATTACGGTCCAAATGATGGTACCCGCCAAAATCACAGCGCCAACATAAAAAGAGAAAATTACATTATCTGGCACCTGACCAGGTTCTGCCACTTTAGAAACACCGAAGTATTCGGCAAAAATATAAGGTAACCACGATCCAATAACCGCTCCAATACCAATTAAAAAAGTTTGGATAGAGAACCCTCTACTTCGCTGCGAATCTGGTAAATTATCTGCTACCAAGGCTCTGAACGGCTCCATGGCCACATTAAACGAGGCATCCATTAACATCAATAAACCTGCGCCAATCAACATAGGCGGCAACAAAGTGGCTAATAAAGCAGAGTTTGGCATCAAAACCAATGCAAAAGCAGATAAAAGTGCTCCGGCCAAAAAATACGGACGGCGGCGACCTAAACGGTTCCAGGTACGGTCACTGTAATAACCAATAATGGGTTGAACAATCATACCGGTTAACGGAGCTGCCAGCCAGAACCAGGACAGGTGTTCTACATCGGCTCCATAAGTTTGTAAAATACGAGAGGCATTGCCATTTTGAAGAGCGAAACCGAACTGGATTCCTAAAAATCCAAAGCTCATGTTCCAAATCTGCCAAAAAGAAAGTTTTGGCTTTTGTAAAGCGGTCATACTAGTTTTGATTAGTTTAGTTTGGTTAGTTTTCTGTATAGTAATTTAAGATTAAAAACTCAAAATCAGTGCTTCAGCTGGTAAAACTTTTACCGGAATACCTTTAGTTAAATCAACGGATCCGTAGCTTTTACCCGTCATCAAATCGTTAAGTAAAGCTGACTTTTTTCTCGAATTCAGCTCTTTGAGTACCGATTTCGGCAAAGTGATTCGGGTATCAATAGTTTGTTTGCGATCAAAATTAGCCACCACTAAAACTCGCTGTTGTCCCTGATAACGGATATACGCATACTGTTTAGATGTTAATGAGCCTGGAGCATTAATTTCGATGAGTTTTCCGGAACGAATAGCCCGATTGTTTGCAGTAAGGTTTAGTAATTGCTGGTAAAAACTTCTTAATTTTTGTTGATCAGGACTCAATTGTCCGCCATCAAACTTTCCACCATTGAGCCACTGTTGGTGCTGTGGGTTACCCCAATAATCGAAAATAGTCGTCCGATTATCGTCACCACCAAAACCCTCAACACCTGCCCCCTGCTCTCCTACTTCCTGACCATAATATAGCATTACCGGTCCACTGGACAAGGTTGCAGTAACTACCATCGCCGGAATGGCTAATTGTGGATCGCCGGCAAAACCTTTTGAGGCAATACGTTCTTCATCGTGGTTTTCCAGAAAGCGTAACATTCGATTGGATAAACCTCCATCTTGCTCTTTCACCAAGGATTTGATATCGTTCACAGTACCAGTTGGCTCATCTTTAATCAAGCGTTTTAAGGCATCGTATAAGCCCACTTTATCGTACATGTAATCAAAACCACCATAGCTAATGTATTTGGCATATTGGCTAGCATCGTAAGCTTCCGCGATAAAAACTAGTTTAGGATTAGTCTTTTTCAATTCTGGAATAACCCAATGCCAAAACTCGACAGGTACAAATTGCGCTACATCACAACGGAAACCATCTACTCCTTTTTTTACCCAAAAACTTAGGATATCTTTCATTTTTAGCCAAACCGGCGGAACAGGTTCGAAATAGGCTTTGCCCCCATCTTGCAGATCCCAGCCGTAGTTCAATTTCATGGTTTCGTACCAATCGTCTATACCCGGTTTTTCGGAAAAAACATTGTTTCCGGTTACTTTAGCGGGATTTTCGTCAAATTTTCCATCTTTCAATGGGTGCTTGAAATTTGCTCCACCTGCATCTGTTCCGGTAGGTACCACAAATGATTTTCCCGGCAGGTAGTAAAAATCATTAGATGGCAAATAGGCTTTTGTTTGATCGTCTTGCGTTCCTAAATCAATCACTCCGGCGGGTTTTACATCCGAATGGTAAGAACGTGCCACGTGATTCGGAATAAAATCGATAATTACTTTTAAACCTTGCTGGTGTGTTCGGTTAACCAAATTTTCAAATTCGGCCATACGGTTTTTGACATCCACCGCTAAATCCGGATCAACATCGTAATAATCTTTAATGGCATAGGGAGAACCTGCCCTGCCTTTTACCACATCCGGATCATCCATTTTAATCCCATAAGCCGTATAATCGGTCATGGTAGCGTGTTCGATAATTCCGGTATACCAAACATGAGAAACACCTAACTTTTTGAGCTCCTGAAGTGCCTTTTCATTGATATCATTAAATTTCCCAACACCATTTTCTTCCATTGAACCATAAAACTTATTGGTGGTATTGGTATTGGTAAAATACCGAGGTAAAAGCTGATAAACAATGAGTTTATGATCTTTTACTTCCTCAGAGAAGCGGTTTTGGGCAAAACCACTCAATCCCGTAACTAAGGTTATGACTAACAAAAAGGCTCTTTTCATGTGCTTAACTATGTTTGGCCAATATTTGGCTATTTGCTTTTAATAGGTAATCAGACCCGTAAACTTTAACTGTTAATTCTTTTTCAGATTGGTTAATGATCTGTATGCCTTCGGTACTCACTTTAATGGTGAGCAAAGCACCTCTAAATCCAACTTTAAATGAAAACGATTTCCATTTACCCGGAAGGAACGGATTGAACTGCAATTGCCCGTCGCGAACACGCATGCCTCCAAAACCTTCAACCACACTCATCCAAGTTCCAGCCATAGAAGTGGTATGGCAACCATCTTCGGTATCGTTATTGTAATCGTCTAAATCTAAACGGGCAGTACGCAGGTAAAACTCATACGCACGGGCCTCGTCGCCCAATTTGGCTGCTAAAATAGAGTGAACGCAAGGCGATAAAGAGCTTTCATGCACCGTACGTGGTTCGTAAAAATCAAAGTTTCTGCGAATGGTATCAGTATCGTAACGATGTTCTAAGAAATAAAGACCTTGCAACACATCGGCTTGTTTAATGAAGCAAGAGCGCAAAATGCGGTCCCAACTCCATTTTTGGTTAATCGGGCGATCTTCAGCTGGCAAATCCTTCACCAAAATTTGCTCTTTATCCAAATAACCATCTTGTTGTAAGAAAATACCTAGCTTTTCATCTACCGGATAGAACATATGATCGATGATGTGCTGCCATTGTTTGGTCTCTTCTGCTTCGTTGAAACGAATTTTCTTAACCAGGGCTTGGTATTTAGCCGAACTACTTTCTTTTACACGTTCAATAGCCTCGATGGCGTATTCCATACACCAAGTGGCAATGGTACTGGTATACCAGTTATTATTAACGTTGTTTTCGTATTCGTTCGGACCAGTAACTCCCAACATTACATATTGCGATTTATCTGCACTCCAGTTTACCCGTTGTGCCCAGAAACGAGCAATGGCTACCAATACCTCCAATCCGTAATCATCCAAATACTTTTCGTCTCCCGTATAACGGATGTAATTGTAAATGGCAAAGGCAATGGCTCCATTACGGTGAATTTCTTCGAAGGTAATTTCCCATTCGTTATGGCACTCTTCTCCATTCATCGTTACCATCGGGTATAAAGCTGCACCATTTTTAAAACCTAATTTCTCGGCATTTTCAATCGCTTTATCCAATTGCTTGTAGCGATAGATCAACAAATTCTTGGTTACCTGCTGATCTGCAGTTGCCAAGTAAAACGGAACGCAATACGCTTCGGTATCCCAATAGGTAGAGCCACCGTATTTTTCGCCGGTAAATCCTTTCGGACCAATGTTTAAACGAGCATCTTCACCGGTATAGGTTTGGTTTAACTGGAAGATATTGAAGCGTATGCCTTGTTGTGCCGAGGCATCGCCTTCAATCACGATGTCACTCTCCACCCATTTGGCAGCCCAAGCCTGAGCTTGTTCTTTTAACATCACTTCAAACCCTTTTTGAAATACCTGCTCAATCACTTTCTTGGTTTCGTGTACGATGGTTTCTTTATCGTGGTTTTCGGATGAAAGATTAGCAGCATACTTAAAAATGACGGTTTCTTGTTTCTCTTTTACTTCAATGCTTACCTTGTTAGCCACGTATTTTTCACGCTCAACCGGGGCAGAGAGAAACTCAATGCTTTTGCCATTTTGCTGTATATCGAATTTCATTCCTGTACATACGTGAAAACCTGTTTTTTTAGTTCTCAGCGTTAAATAAGCACTACCGTGATGTGTTTCTTTGTGTACTTCATCCCAGAATTTTTCATCGTAATTGGCATCCTGGTTTTTGATATCTCCATCGATGTACGGCGTAATGGTAATATCGCCTGAAAAATTCAAAGGGGTTAAACTGTAACGGATGGCACCTGCCTCATCGTCTACAATACTGCAGAAACGAGTAGCTTTTACTTTCAGTTTTTTACCACTTTTCAGTTCGGCGGTGAAACTACGCTCCAAATAACCCTCTTGCATATTCAACACCCGCCTAAAGTCGCTTACCTTGGCGTTTGCCAAATCCAGTGTTTCGTAATCAATTTTAATATCAATACCGATCCAATTGGCCGCATTCAACACTTTGGCAAAGTACTCCGGGTAGCCGTTTTTCCACCATCCCACCCGGGTTTTATCAGGATAATAAACCCCAGCAACGTAATTTCCTTGCAGGGTTTCACCAGTGTAGGTTTCTTCAAAATTGGCTCGCTGACCCATACGGCCATTGCCTAAGCTGAAAATACTTTCTGAAATTTTGTTCAAATGTGGATCAAATCCCTCTTCAATGATATTCCACTCGTCGATTTTGATATAATTTTTCATCTTCCTAAAATCCCCCAAAGGGGAATCCAACAATTATAATTTATACAGTTTATCTAAGTTCATTTCATGCAAACCAGCAATAACCAGATTAGCCCCGGTCAAGGTTTGAGCATCCCCAATGCCAACAACTTTCATCCCTCCGGATATAGCCGCCTGAACACCAGCAATGGCATCTTCAAATACAACGCAGGCAGATGGTTCTAGCCCCAACGATTCGGCACCTTTTAGAAACACTTCCGGATCGGGTTTGGATGCACTAACGGTATTACCGTCAATTATCGAATCGAATAACTCAATAAGGCCTACTTTTTCTAAAATGGTTCTGGAGTTTTTGCTGGCTGAGCCCAAAGCAGTTTTCAATTCGGCCTGACGTACGGCTAATAAAAATTCTTTGGCACCCGGAAGAATTTCATCCGGCTTCATTTCCTGAATCATTTCTACATACCAGGAATTCTTCAAATCTGCAAGTTCAGCCTGCTCCGTCTCACTCTTCTCAACTCCACCCCACTCTAAAATCAATTGCAGCGAGCGCACCCGGCTTACTCCTTTAAGTTTTTCGTTCTCTTCTTCTGTAAAATCGAAGCCTAGATGATTAGCCAGGCGTTTCCAAGCCTTGAAATGATACACGGCTGTATCTACAATAACCCCATCTAAATCGAAAATACAAGCTTTAATGGTAGACATACTTAGTTTTTCAATTCTAGAATTAAGGTAGTTTTAGCTGGTACTTTAACTTGACTGATGTCACTCAATACCTCATCGCTAGCTACATTAACAGCTGTTTTAAACCCAGCTGTACGCTCAGTAAATCGATCAGTTTTTACGGTTTGTTCTTTTTCACTACCGTTCATTACAACCATAATCGTTTGCTTATCGGTATACCTGAAATAAACATAACTATCGTCTTGAGGAACAAATTGCATTAATTTACCGCTTTGCAAGGCTTCCGATTTTTTACGGTAATTAGCCAACTTGCGCACATAATTGAATGCTTCATTCTCTTTTTCGGTACGGCCTTCTGCGGTGAATTTATTGACCTTATCCTCAGGCCAGCCACCTTTAAAATCTAAACGCACTAAACCGTCTGGCGTAGTAGTGCCGGTCATCAAAATCTCGTTACCGTAATACCACTGTGGAATGCCACGGGCAGTAAATAACCAGGCGATACCCGATTTGTACTTCGTGAAATCTTCATTAACCACCGAATAAAAACGATTCAAATCATGATTGTCTAGGAAAACCACATTCTTAGTCGGATCCTTGTATTGGTAATCGTAACTAAAGGTATTGTACAAGCGTACCACACCATCGGTCCAACCGAATTTCCCATTCAAGGCTTCATTAATAGACCATAATGCCTGAAAATCAGTTACTCCATCAAGTCCGGTATCGATAGCTTGGTTTACTACACGTCCTTCAGTAAAATAACTCTGACTCGGAACGCCATGCACCCAGGTTTCGCCAAACGAATTCAGATTAGGGTATTCAGTTTTAATCGCTTTAGCCCATTCGGCCATGTATTCTAAATCATTGTACGCATAGGTATCGAGGCGAAACGCATCAACTCCGGCATACTCTACCCACCAAATATGGCTTTGAGTAATGTAATTGCGAACGAATGGATTTTTTTGATTCGGATCGGGCATGTGAAAGTCGAACCAGCCTTTTACCATTTGATCTTTATCTGCATTTGCGGCATACGGATCAAACTGAGTTTGCTCCCGGTAAGTTGTACGGGTAAATTTAGTCCATTGGTTCAACCAATCTTTAAAAGGCAGGTCCAAAACTGTCCAGTGTTTACTTCCTACATGGTTATGAACCAAATCCTTTACCATTTTCATCCCTCGCTTGTGCAACTCATCAACCAATTGCTTGTACAATTCGTTGGTGCCGTAGCGTGGATCAATCTTGTAATTTTCAGTATTGGCATAGCCATGGTACGAGGTTTTAGGCTGATCATTAGTCAATAGTGGATTTATCCAAAGTGCCGTTACACCTAAATCTTGTAAATAATCCAATTTATTGATGATACCTTGAATGTCACCACCGTGACGGTGATACATAGAATCTCGGTTCAAGGTAGTTTCGTTCATTCCCTTGATTACATCATTGTTCTTATCGCCATTTGCAAAACGATCGGGCATAATGAGGTAAATGAAATCTTTGGTAGACACACCTTGAGCTTTCAGAGCTTTAGAGTCTCTATTTTTCAATTCGTATTGGAATGTTTGTGTTTTTGCACCTTTAAGCACAAACTGAATAGGAAAGGTTCCTGCCTGAGCAGAAGGACTAATTTCCAGATCTAAAAACAAATAATTCGGATTCTCAACCTTGTGAATTTCTTTCAATACAACCCCAGGATAAGTAAGTTTAACCTGGCGTTTAGCAATTTGATTACCGTGTACAATCAATTGCAATTTTGGGTTCTTCATTCCAACCCACCAATTGGCAGGTTCAATGCGTTCCAATGCCGGAATTTGAGCAAATACAAATCCGGAAACTAGGATAAAAAGCAGCGTAAAGAGGCTTTTATTTGGTTTCATAATAATTTGGTTAGTGCCCCCTAATTTAGCCCAAAATTGTGATTTTGGAAATAAATTTTGAGGTTTTTGTTCAAGTGTATTAAATACACTTACAAGCCAGATTTTTGCAATTAAATTAAAATGATCTTGAAATGAAACTTGGAATTGCCAAGGATTATACTTTTGATTTAAAATTGTTCAATCATGAAAAAAATCAGCTTAATTCTTTCATTCATCTACATTTCGGTAAGTGCTTCAGTTTTTGCGCAAGGCCTTAAAATGCCTGCTGCAAGTACTACACAAACCATTAGTCAGGACTTTGCCCTGAGCCAAATCAAAATCAGCTATTCAAGACCAAATGTAAAGGGCCGAACTATTTTCGGTGATCTTGTTCCTTACGGCCAGGTATGGCGTACAGGCGCAAACTCTCCTACGAAAATCACTTTTGGAGAAGATGTTAGCTTTGAAGGACAGCGGGTTGCTGCCGGAGAATATGCCTTGTATACTATTCCGGGCCAGACCGAATGGACAATTATCCTGAGTAAAAACACCAAACTATGGGGTGCAATGGGCTATCAGGAAGCGGATGATTTGCTACGCGTTAAGGTAAAACCTGTTGCATTGTCGCAGAATTTGGAAACATTTACGGTTAATTTTGCCAATATAATGGCAAACACCTGCGATTTACAACTGAGCTGGGACAAGACCTTGATCAGTGTTAAAATCGGTGCTGATGTTGACACTAAAATTATGTCGTCAATTGATGCAGCGATGCAAACCGCAAACAAACCTTATTATCAAGCTGCCAGTTATTATTTCGACAATGGTAAAGATTTGAAAAAGGCTTTAATTTGGATTGAGGAAGCTACCAAAGCTAATCCTAAAGCCTACTACATGGAACATCTGAAAGCGAAGATTTTACTTAAATCGGGCATGAAAGCCGAGGCAATTGCCAGCGCCAATCGCTCTATGCAAGTTGCGGAAGCAGAAAAAAATCAAGATTACGTGATTTTAAATCAGAAACTAATTGCTGAAGCAAACAAAAGCAAGTAAAGATTTGGGGCTTGATTATTGAAATTGAGCCCCAAAATTAACCAAGAATAACTCCCGCGTACTTCGGGTAATTGCAGTGTATAGCCACCGCAAAAATTCTACATTCAACATGTCATCTGTCAGGTAACCCTGATCAATAAAAACGGCATCCCATTGGCCACCCTGTGCTTTATGACAGGTTACCGCATAGGCAAATTTGATTTGTAAGGCATTGTAAAATGGATCTTTTTTGAGCTCCAACATCCGAAGTCGTTTGTTTTCGATTTCCGAATAATCGGCCATTACAGCTTCGAATAAGCGTTTACTATCTGCAGTTGAAAGACTAGGCGTCTCTGCATACAGCGTATCTAAAAGTACTTTGCATTCCAGTGGTTCTTCGTCCGGATAATCGATAAATTCGAGAACAACATCTGCAAAACGGAATCCATGTTCCTCACTGATATTTTTTACTTTTCGAATTTTAGCAATATCTCCATTGGCGATAAAGTTTCCTGATTTTTCCGGCTCATTTAGCCAAAAATAATTATTGCGTACCACCATGATATAATCGCCTCCAGTCAACTCTTCTTCACGGTAAAGGATCCGATTTCGGATATTTTGGTTGTAAGCATTGGCACTTTTATTGGACCGACAGACGACCAATGTATTTTCGATTCCGTATTTATCGTAAGCATAGGCTAAACCTTCCACCAAACGTTCACCAGTCATGTGGAATACATCTTGATAACCTTTAGTAATTAATTTGAGCTGAGATACTTGAGATTTACGAATCATCTCACGCAAATTGGTAGCTTGAAACAATATTCCGGAATTCTTTTCTTGACGGACAACCTCAGTAAGTTCAATGCTAAAAACATCTAATCCATAGTTCAAACGAAGATATGCCGGATCTAGCGCCGGGCTCTCTTCGGCGCCAACCGGTGGAAGCTGGGCTGTATCACCCACCAAAATTAATTTGCAGCGTTTTTCGTTGTACACATAATCTATCAAATCCTGAAGCAGGCCAGAACCACTGTAATCCGATGATTCATCGGCAATCATCGAAGCCTCATCCACAATGAAAATGGTATCTTCTAAGCTATTTTGAGCCAAAGAAAAATACATTTCCGGACTCATTGCCTGCTTTTTGCGGTAAATCCGTTTGTGAATGGTTGTGGCTTTTTTAGAGGAATATGCCGACATTACCTTAGCCGCTCTACCTGTTGGTGCCAGCAATACCGACTTCCATTGAAATTTTGGCAAAACCTGCACCAAAGCGCTAATTAAAGTTGTTTTTCCGGTTCCGGCATAACCTTTTAATAAAAAACAATCGCGTTCGTTTTCAGCAAGTAGAAACCTTTCAAGGAGCAGAAATGCTTGTTCTTGTTGCTGAGTTGGTTGATTGGGAAATTTTTGGGCAATCTGTGATGCAAAGCTGCTCATGCTTTCAAAAATGCAGAAATGTATTGAGCTAACCTATTCCAAAAAATTTTACATTTGTTTGCGATGAATCCGATAGTACAATTAACAGATCCCTCCTTCCAGACCCAGCATTCGGGCAAGTGCGATTTACACGTTGAAATCCTGCCCAAAGAAATCCGTTTTGCAGTTGTTGATAAAGGGCAAGATCAGTTGAAAGTACTTTATGTAGCCGAAATTACTTCGTTTGATGTTCAAGAAATTGCTGCACTGATAGACGCCGAACCTGTTTTGACCTATCATTTTAGAAAAGTGAAGATTGGATTTCACACCTCTAAATTTACTTTTATTCCAGATGAGCTTTTCCAACAAGAACATGTGGGAGAATATGCCAAGTTTTTCAGCAGCGATGAATCAGATTTAATAGCTACTGATCATATCCGATCTGCAAAATGTGTCACAATTTTTGCTATACCTGGTGAATTGGTAGCATTATTCCAGCAGAAATTTCACCAGCCCCAATTTTACCACGCTGCCAATCCTACTATTGAAGCGGGCGCAACCTGGAGTCGTAAAAATGAAAATGCCCTTGTGCTGCTAAATATCCAACCTGACTTTTTTGAAGCCAGTTGTTACAGCAACGCTCAGTTGCAATTTTACAATGCTTTTCCTTGCCGTACTGCCGATGAATTCAATTATTTTTTATTGAATCTGAGCAATAACTTAGGCCTAAATCAGCTTGAAACCGATTGGCTGATAGCAGGTAAGACAGATGAAGAACTATTGGCTCGATTACGTAAATACAGTTCAACTGTACAGCAAATCACACAGGTTGATTTCATCAAAATCCCAGAAAGTTTTGAAGCTGTTGCAGCCCAGCAATTCTACTCGCTAACTGCCTTAAGTTTATGCGAATAATCGGCGGCAGATTAAAAGGATTACGTATCCAAGCCCCTCAAAAACTACCGGTAAGGCCCACCACCGATTTGGCCAAAGAAGCCTTATTCAATATACTGAATAACGAATTTGATTTTGAAACGATTCGGGTATTGGACCTGTTTTCAGGAACCGGAAATATTACACTGGAGTTTGCCTCAAGATCTGTCTCAAATATTACCTCCGTTGACCGTTACAAAGGCTGTAGCTTGTTTTTAAAATCGATGCTTGAGAAGTACGATTTAAAACAAGTTAAAACCGTACAGGCAGATGTGTTCAAATTTCTGGAAATGGAAAATGAACCTTACGACATCGTATTTGCAGATCCACCATACGATTTACCCCAATTAAGCCTCATTCCTGAAAAGGTATTTGAACGTAATTTGATTAATCCGGGTGGATACCTTATTGTAGAACACCCAAGCATGAAGAAGCTGGATCACCCTTGTTTCAAAGAACAACGCGTTTACGGCTCATCTTCATTCAGCTTTTTTAGTCCCGAATAGCTTTTAATTCCAATAAATTGTCCTCAAATTAGCGGTATGAAAATCGCACTTTTTCCAGGCTCCTTCGATCCGGTAACCAAAGCCCATGTGGATATTCTCAAACGATCTATCTCTTTGTTTGATAAAGTGATTATTGGAATTGGCGTAAACAGCACGAAACAAGCCTTGCTCAATCTGGAGCAGCGTAAAAAAATGCTCGAAGCCGTTTTTGCAGATGAGCCAAAGGTTGAAGTACAAACTTATAGCGGTTTAACGGTAGATTTCTGCAAGCAAATTGGCGCAAATTACATGATCAGGGGTATACGTACCGTTTCAGATTTTGAATATGAAAAAGCCATTGCACAGATGAACCATGCCCTGGTGCCTGAAATTGAAAGTATTTTCATTGTGAGCAAACCGGGCTATTCTTCCATCAGCTCAACCATTGTTCGCGATATTTTGAGAAACGGTGGCGATATAAGCCAATTTGTTCCCAAAGAAGCGATGAGCTTTCTTTAAGATCTCAGATGCTCATCTAAAAGATCTAGAATTAAAGGATAGGTGTTTGATTTTACTTGTTCCCATTCTGATTTTTTCAACCAAACTGCTTCAGTAATATCTTCTTCGAGTTGAGGGAATAGTTTTGGTACACCATCCACCTGCATTTTATACCAATAGGTTTTTTTGAGTACCCATTTAGCATGCATTTGGTAAATATGGTAGGTTTCTGCTAAAATCGATTCCAATTGATCCACCTCAATACCACATTCCTCATTCACCTCCCGTAAGGCAGCAATCTCCGGACTTTCACCATCATCAATCTTGCCTTTCGGCAGATCCCATTTACCACGTCGGTGTATAAAAAGGTACGCACCATCGGTATTTTTAACCAAACCACCGGCGGCTTCGATTAGTTGAAGACTAGCATTTAGCTGTTTAAACACAAAATCGGGGTCTTCGGTTTGGATTAGCCAGTTTTCAGGGTGCTTATTTAACTGTGCTTTTTGAAAAAGAGTGTCCCAATTAAGACCCTCCAAGTCAATGAATTGGTCAATTTTTAGGGTGTTTGGCACAATTTCTGTGATGAACAATCTTATTTCGTTGATATAAATTCTGTACATTTGCACCATGATTAATAAGCGAGAGATTGAGCAGAAAGTTGCCGAATTCCTTTTACAAATTAAAGCAATAAAATTACAACCGAACAATCCTTTCACTTGGGCCTCAGGATGGAAATCACCTATTTACTGTGATAACCGGATTACCCTTTCGCATCCTACCATCAGAACCTACATCCGCCAAAAGTTATCTATTTTGATACAAGAAGAATTTGGTACAGTAGATGTTATTGCCGGTGTTGCCACTGCCGGGATCCCTCAGGGCGCTCTGGTAGCTCAAGAACTGGGCCTACCATTTGTTTATGTTCGCTCAAAAGCGAAAGAGCACGGTACAGGCAGTTTGATTGAAGGTGAACTGAAAGAAGGCCAACGTGTAGTCGTTATCGAAGATTTAATCTCTACCGGAAAAAGCAGCCTACAAGCTGTGGAAGCCATACGCCAGGCCGGTTGTTTGGTTGCGGGCTTAGCTGGCATATTTACCTACGGATTTGACCAAGCTGATGAAAACTTCCGTCAGGCCAAATGTCCGTATTTCACCTTATCAAATTATCAGGCTTTAATCACGTATGCATCAGAGCATCAAATGATTTCGCAAAGCGATTTAGCCTTGCTGGAAAAATGGCGTGAAAACCCTGCAGAATGGGGTGTAAACGAACCTGCGTAATTCACAAAGCACATCACCATGAACACCCTTATCGAAAGCACCAGTACCATCAACAAACCAATTGCTGAAGTTTACAATTTCCTGGCCGACCTGAACAATCATCAGCAGTTGATGCCTGAAAATATCTACAATTGGTCTTCAACTGCTGATGAGGCTCGTTTTACCATTCAAAATATGGCTAAACTGGCCATCAAAGTCAGCTCACGCGTCCCTGATCAGGAAATAGTTGCCATTCCGGCAGAAGAAGCACCCTTCGAAGTAGAATTGAAATGGAGCCTAAAAGATTTAGGGAATGGAACCACTGAAGCCAAACATATTATCTCAGCCGAATTGAACATGATGTTGAAAATGCTGGCTAGTGGACCACTACAGAAATTAGCCGATCATCAAGCTAGCCGCTTAAAAGAACTATTGGGCTAAACTACTGTAATAATTTCAGGCTAATTCCCTTAAAAACAGTCATTTCGTCTGATTTTACTCAGATCACACGCCATAAATTCCGATTAGATTCGATTTTTTCACGATGGTCGGTAATTTGACACTGGCTGTGTATGAATTTGAACAATTTCACTATCAAAGCACAGGAGGCCATTCAAAAGGCTTCCGAAATAGCCTTGGGCAATCAGCAACAGGCTATTGAAAACGCACACCTTTTAAAAGGCTTGCTATTGGTTGACGAGAATGTAATCAGCTATCTCTTAAAAAAGCTGAACGTGAACATCAACCGTTTAAACACAGCACTGGATGAGCAGATCAATACGTTCCCAAAAGTGAGCGGAAGTAATGTATACCTCTCCTCAGCAGCAAATACCACACTACAAAAAGCACAAACTTTTCTGAAGGAATTTAAAGACGAGTTTGTTTCGGTTGAGCATGTTTTACTAGGAATGTTGCAAGCCGGAGATAAAGTTTCTGTCCTGCTCAAAGATGCCGGTGTGAACGAAAAAGATCTAAAAAAAGCCATTGTTGAGTTACGTGGCGACAGCCGGGTAACCGACCAGAACGCCGAAGCAACTTACAATGCCTTAAACAAATATGCCCGCAACCTGAACGAATATGCCGAATCAGGCAAACTAGACCCGGTTATTGGACGTGATGAAGAAATTCGTCGTGTAATCCAAATTCTGTCTCGTCGTACCAAAAACAACCCAATTCTGATTGGTGAGCCCGGCGTGGGTAAAACTGCCATTGCCGAGGGTATCGCCTTCCGTATCATCAAGGGTGATGTGCCCGAAAACTTGAAAACCAAAGTGGTGTATTCGTTAGATATGGGTGCACTTGTGGCGGGAGCGAAATACAAAGGAGAATTTGAGGAGCGCCTGAAAGCTGTTGTGAAAGAGGTTACGCAGAGCGATGGCGAGATTATCCTTTTTATCGATGAAATTCACACGCTGGTAGGTGCCGGCGGTGGCGAGGGTGCCATGGATGCCGCTAACATTCTGAAACCGGCTTTAGCCCGTGGAGAATTACGTGCAATTGGCGCTACCACCCTGAATGAATACCAGAAATATTTAGAAAAGGATAAAGCCTTGGAGCGTCGTTTCCAAAAGGTAATGGTAGATGAACCCGATACCCAGGATGCCATTTCGATTTTGCGTGGGTTAAAGGAGCGTTACGAAACACACCACAAAGTTCGCATCAAAGACGAGGCGATTATTGCTGCTGTAGAGCTTTCTCAACGCTATATTTCAGATCGTTTTCTTCCTGATAAGGCCATCGACTTGATGGACGAAGCAGCTTCTAAACTCCGTTTAGAAATGGATTCGGTTCCTGAAGCTGTAGATGAGCTTGATCGCCGCATTATGCAATTAGAAATTGAACGTGAAGCCATCAAACGAGAAAATGATGAGAAAAAAGTAAAAGAACTGAGTGAAGAAATCGCTAACCTGTCTGTAGATCGGGATGGATTAAAAGCCCGTTGGCAAGGTGAAAAAGATTTGGTGGATGGCATTAACGCGAAGATCGAGCAGATTGAGAATTTTAAATTGGAAGCCGACCAAGCCGAGCGTGCCGGAGATTACGGTAAAGTAGCTGAGATTCGTTACGGAAAAATCAAAGAGGCTCAGGATGAGGTTGAGAAATTGAAAAAAGAATTGGAAGCCACGCAAGTAGACAGCCGCATGCTGAAAGAAGAAGTAACCTCCGAAGATATTGCGGGAGTAGTTAGCCGTTGGACCGGTATTCCGGTAACCAAAATGATTCAGAGTGAGCGTGAAAAACTGCTTCACCTAGAAGAAGAACTGCACAAACGCGTTGCCGGTCAGCATGAAGCCATCGAAGCCATTTCTGATGCGATTCGTCGTTCCAGAGCCGGGCTACACGATAAACGCAAGCCAATTGGTTCCTTCATCTTTTTAGGAACCACCGGTGTGGGTAAAACCGAATTAGCAAAAGCGCTGGCAGAATTTTTATTTAACGATGATTCGGCAATGGTGCGCATCGATATGAGTGAATACCAGGAACGACATGCAGTTTCACGACTGATTGGTGCGCCTCCCGGATACGTGGGTTACGATGAAGGCGGTCAGTTGACCGAGGCGGTTCGACGTAAACCCTATTCAGTGATTTTGTTGGATGAGATTGAAAAAGCTCATCCTGATGTGTTTAATATCCTTTTGCAGGTTTTAGATGATGGCCGGTTAACTGACAACAAAGGCCGGGTGGTAAATTTCAAAAATACCATCATCATCATGACCTCCAACATCGGTTCGCACCTCATTCAGGATAATTTCAAAGACTTAACTGAAGCCAATCGTGAAGCAGTAGTTTCCAAAACAAAAAACGAACTCTTTGAACTCCTGAAACAAACCATTCGTCCGGAATTTTTGAATCGGATTGATGAATTGATCATGTTTACACCGCTTAACCGCGAAGAACTTCATGATATTGTGAAACTACAGTTCAAACAAGTGCAACAAACACTGGAAGAAATGGGCATTCAATTAGAAGCAAGCGACGAAGCGCTAGACTGGTTGGCACAATTGGGTTACGATCCGCAATTTGGAGCCCGACCATTAAAACGAGTTATTCAAAAACGGATTCTAAATGAATTATCAAAAGATATTCTGGCTGGAAAAGTAGATAAAGACAGTAAAATCAAGCTGGATGTCTTCGAAAATCAATTTGTATTCTTGAATGCCGATGAGCTTGTAAAAAAGTAAACCCTATGAAAAATCAAAAAGCCGTTTTGTGTAACACTTAACGGCTTTTTTTGTTTGATAAACAGCTAACAGAAACATTTACTCTACGTTTTGTGATATTATTCAGTATTTTGAGGCTAGAATATCTATGAAGAAAGTAGTTCAATTCGTCCTATTGCTTTTACTTCCTGGTCTGTTTGAGCTGGGTTGTAACTCCAAAACCAAAACAACGATCAAATTGTCGGATGCATATTTGGTTAAGGATTTTGAGCAAGACAAAGATTATCCTGCCGGAATGGAGGAATTACAAATTCCTTCTGGAGGAGTTAAGATATATGGCTTAGAGTATACAGCCAACGGTCCTGGACCCCATCCCACCTTGATTTTCTTACATGGAAATCCGGGTAATGAGCGGAACTTAGACTTAGCTCAAAGTATCAGAAAAGTAGGATACAATGTTGTTTATTTCGATTTCCGTGGTAGCTGGGGAAGTAAAGGTGAGTTTACATTTGAGAACAATATTGCCGATACCAAAGCGGTTATTGAGTACCTAACTAGTGAAGAACAAGCCGCAAGATTACGCATAGACACCTCAAAAATTGCCCTCTTCGGACACAATACCGGTGGTGCAATTGCTTTAGTTGCCGGATTAAATCATCCAAAAGTTAAAGGGATTGCAACACTTTCACTGTTTAATCCGTACCGGATCATCAAGAATTCTCAAGGTCTGAGTAATTTAATCAGCATGAAAGAGTACTTATCTACCTTAGGTATGCTGAACATCAATCCTGATCAATTTTTAGGACAAATGGCTGCGAATGTAGAAGATTATAATCTGGAGTTATTAATAGGAATGACTGCAAAACCGGTATTAATAATTGACGAGCACGAGGCCAACGACTATTTTAAAAAAATGAGTTCGAAGAAAAATGTTCAATACGAAATTTGGGATACCGATATAACTTTTAGTAATAAACGAACAGCACTAACCCGCAGACTAAGAGACTGGCTAGACACCAAAATCAATCCCCAAATAATCACAAACACCATAGAATAACATGCGATTTACGCTTTATATAGGCGTTTTACTTCTGATAAGCGCCTGCCAAAGTACAACTATCCAACAAAACCTTACTGAAACCCAAAAAGATACTTCTATTGTTGCTGACGCAGCTACTATTCTGAAAAGAAAACAAATACCCATTTTATGCTATCACCAGATTAGGGTATGGAAATCTTCCGACTCTGAAGTAGCCAAAGTTTATATTGTTCCACCCGCAACATTTGAAGCACAACTTAAAATGCTCGCCGATAGCGGCTACCACACTATTTTACCCGATCAGCTGGTAGACTATTTAACCAAAGGCAGCAAACTGCCTTCCAAACCAATTATGCTCACTTTTGATGACACCTGCGAAGAGCAATTTACCCTTGCTGCGCCAGCACTCAAAAAATACGGCTTCAAAGGTGTCTTTTTTATCATGACCGTGAGTATTGGCCGTCCACGCTACATGACGAGTGAGCAAATTAAGCAATTGAGTGATGAAGGACATGTAATTGCTTCACACACTTGGGACCATCACAATTTTAAAAAATACCAAGGCGAAGATTGGGCAACACAAATAGATAAACCGACCAAGAGATTAGAAGAAATTACCGGGAAGAAAATTGATTATTTTGCCTATCCTTTCGGACTTTGGAATGAAGAAGGAATTCCAGAATTAAAGAAAAGAGGATTTAAGGCGGCATTTGCATTAGCTGAAAAACGCAGCGAAAGCAATCCGCTGTTTACCATACGCCGCATCATTGCTGCCGGAAGCGATAGTCCGAAAACGCTGCAAAGTAAAATTGAGCGGAGTTTTTAAACCTTGCTTTGTATCCCGATAGGCAAACCTGATTAATTTGCCTACCTTTGCGCCTTATTTCAAACACATGATTACGGTATCCAACCTCTCCCTGCGTTACGGCAAACGCACCCTTTTTGAAGAAGTTAACCTCAAATTTACCCCCGGCAATTGCTACGGTGTAATTGGCGCCAATGGTGCCGGAAAATCTACTTTTTTAAAGATTTTATCTGGAGAAGTTGATCCTACAACGGGTTCGGTGAGTTTTACTCCTGGAGAACGTATGGCTGTTTTGAAGCAAAATCACTACGAATTTGATGAATTTACGGTGATTGAAACGGTAATGATGGGTCATAAAGAGCTGTATGCCGTGATGAAAGAGAAAGACGCCCTATATGCCAAAGAAGATTTTACCGATAAAGATGGCGAGCGTGCCGGTGAACTGGAAACCATTTTTGCTGAGATGGATGGCTGGAATGCCGAAAGCAATGCCGCTACCCTGCTCAGCAACTTAGGCATCAGCGAAGACCTGCACTACAAACAAGTTAAAGAGCTGGAAGGTAACCAGAAAGTACGTGTATTGCTAGCTCAAACTCTTTTTGGCAGTCCGGATATTCTATTGCTCGATGAGCCCACCAACGATTTGGACATCAATACCATTGCCTGGTTAGAAGATTTTTTGGCCGGATATGAAGCCATCGTACTGGTAGTATCTCACGACCGTCACTTCCTGGATGCCGTTTGTACACACGTGGTAGATATTGATTTTGGTAAGATGACGATTTATACCGGAAACTATTCGTTCTGGTACGAATCGAGCCAATTGGCTGCCCGTCAGCGTTCAGACCAAAACAAAAAGATGGAAGACAAAGTGAAGGAATTACAAGAATTCATTCGCCGTTTCAGTGCCAACGCTTCCAAATCAAAGCAGGCAACCAGCCGTAAAAAAGCCTTAGATAAGATCAATATCGAAGAAATTAAACCCTCTAATCGAAAATATCCAGCTATTTTATTCAATAATCAGGGCCGGGAAGCCGGAGATCAGATCTTGCAGATCGAAAAATTGAGCAAAACTCAAAATGGCGAAGTGTTATTTAATGATATTTCGTTGATGGTGAATAAGGGTGATAAGATTGCGATTTTATCTGAAAATAGTTTGGCGACCACTGCGTTCTACCAAATTTTAACCGGAAAAGATAAAGACTATGCAGGAGAGTTCAAGTGGGGCGTAACCATCAATGCAGCTGATATTCCGAATGACAATTCCACTTATTTTGAAGGTAAAAATGAGAATTTGATCGATTGGCTACGCGAATATTCTGAAGGCGAAAAAGACGAACAATTTATTCGGGGATTTTTAGGCAAAATGCTTTTTTCAGGAGATGAAGTGATGAAAAAGTGTTCGGTGCTTTCTGGAGGAGAGAAAATGCGTTGCATGTTCTCAAAAATGATGTTACAGCAAGCTAACGTACTCCTCTTTGATGAACCTACCAATCACCTGGATCTGGAATCGATCACCGCCCTGAATAACGGCATGGCCGATTTTAAAGGTACAGTCTTGTTTACTTCACGAGATCATGAATTGACCCAAACTGTGGCCAATAGAATTATTGAAATTACACCCAAAGGAATTATTGATAAATTGATGAGCTACGATGATTACATCAATTCTGAAGCCATTAAGCAACAACGGAAAGAACTATATAGCTAAACAAAAAAGCCCCGGAATTCGGGGCTTTTTTGTTGTGTCAATATCACTGATTAGTGACCAGCGTGGCCGTCGATACCGTGAGCATGGCCATGAGCCAACTCATCTGCGGTAGCTTCACGAACCTGAATAATTTTACCAGAAAAATGTAAATCCTGACCAGCCATAGGATGGTTCAGGTCCACACTAACTACGGTTTCGGTCACTGCGGTAACACGTGCTCTAAATTGATTTCCTTGATTATCCTGCAAAGGTAAAATGGTATCAACTTCTGGCTTTTCCATATCGCCAAACATCTCTAAAGGCAAATCGGTAAGTGCATTCGGATCTTTTTCGCCATAAGCATCGGCAGCAGCCAATTCAAATGCATATTCGGCACCAGCGGCTAAACCGCTTAAGTTTTCTTCAAATTTAGGCAACATCATGCCTACACCAAATAAAAACACCAATGGGTTTTCTTCGGTAGCTTTTTCAACAAAAGTTTTTTCACCATTTGTGGTGGTGTGTAAATCGTAGGTAAGGGCAACTACGGTGTTAGGTTTAATTGTCATTTTGTAAAAATTAGGAGGCTAAGCCTCGAGTTTAATGTTGAATTTGTTTCATGGCTTCGGCAACAGCGGTTACCGGAAGCTGGCAGGTTTTATTACGGCAAACAAAAATCCGAGTTTCATTGCCCCATTTATCCTGCAGCAAAGGTAAACTTCCTGCGCTTCCCCCCAATACAATTTTATTAGGAATATAGTTTTTCTCAATTTCGTGGCGCTTATGTTCAAAATCGGGGCCTGTAATGGCAATCTCATACATACCAAAAACCTCGTTAAGAAGTAAATTGGCCCAATTGGAATAGGCAGAACCGTAAGTTTTGATCTGCGGCTGTACATTACGGAGCATTTGTTTGGCTTTACTCAAGTAAGTCTCATCAGCAAACCAATGTCCTAAGCGGTACAGGTTATTGGCCATCACCGAATTGGAACCAGGGATAACATTATCCATGATCTCTTGTTTGCGGGCAATCAATAGCTCGGCCTGAACGGAAGTGTAAAAAAACATTCCGGTTTCCGGATCACTGAAATGCGTAATTGCATACTCACAAAGCTGTTTCGCTTCGTGCAACCAATGCTCCTCAAAGGTTGCTTCGTACAAAGAAGTTAGTCCATCGATCACAAAAGCATAATCATCCAAAAAAGCAGGAATGCTGGCTTTGCCATTTTTAAAATTGCGGTAAAGTCCACCGTCAGTAGTCCGCATTTGCTTCAGCAGGAATTCTGCATTTTTTTTGGCAGATAGTAAAAAACGTTCTTCACCAAAAACCCGATAGGCATCGGTAAATCCACGGAGCATCTGGCCATTCCATGCTGCTAAAATTTTATCATCCAGGCCTGGTTTAATCCGCTTATCGCGATAGCTGAAAACCTGTTTTTTAGCATTCTCAAGTTTTGAAAGCCAATTTTCTAGCTTCAGTCCGTGTTTTGCAGCAAATTTTTCATCGCTTAATTTACGCATCAATACATTCGTTTCTTCCTCTGCCCAATTTCCTGCATCGGTGATACCGAAATAGTCGGCAAAAATTTCAGCATCTGTACCTAAAATTTCATCGATTTCAGATTTATGGAAAGTATAAAACTTGCCCTCTACCCCCTCGCTATCGGCATCTTGTGCCGAATAAAAACCACCACTGAGGTCTGTCATTTCACGATTTACCCAATCCAGCGTTTCATAAACTACCTGACGATACAGTTCTTGAGGTTCGTGTTGATAGGCTTCGGAATACAAACTCACCAACTGGGCATTATCGTACAGCATTTTTTCGAAATGCGGCACATGCCAAAATTGATCGACGGAATAGCGGGCAAAACCTCCTCCTATATGATCGTAAATTCCACCAAAAGCCATTTTCTGCAAGGTGAAATGCGTAATTGCGTCAGCTTGTTCATCCTTCATCAGGTGCGCATAACGCAGTAAAAATTGCCAATTATTGGGCAAAGGGAATTTGGGAGCACGGGTGTAACCACCATCTGTCCAATCGAAATACTTTGACCAAGGTTCGTAGATAGCCTTGAGATCGGCCTCGGTATACTCAGCTTTATGTTCGATGAATTGAATTTTTTCGCTTTCGCGAATACCTTGAGTCAGTTTAGTAGCATAATCAATGGCCTCATTGGGTTTGTGCTCCCAAAATGCCGCCAGGTTGAGCAGCAATTTTTTCCAATCTTCTTTACGGAAATAGGTGCCACCGTAAATGGGTCGCTGATCAGGTAAACAGATACAGTTCAATGGCCAGCCACCACTACCGGTCATCAACTGGACGGCATACATATAGATCTGATCAATGTCGGGCCGCTCTTCACGATCCACTTTGATACAGATGAAATGCTGATTCATGATTTCGGCCACAGCTTCATCTTCAAAACTTTCGTGTTCCATCACATGGCACCAGTGGCAAGCCGAATAACCAACACTGACCAGAATTAGCTTGTTTTCTGCTTTCGCTTTAGCCAGCGCTTCCTCTCCCCAGGGATACCATTGCACCGGATTTTGCGCATGTTGCAACAAATAAGGTGAACTTTCGTGGATGAGGGCGTTGGGCATGTTTAGTCTTCAGTGATCAGTCTTTAGTCTACAGTGCTGAGATAGATTTTGACAACTCAACACTGTAGACTGTTGACTAATTGCTCAGTTCGGCAAAATATTTATGGAACAAAGGAATGGTTTCAATGCCTTTGTAGTAATTGGCAATATCGTATTTCTCGTTTGGTGAGTGCAGGTTATCGCTGTCTAACCCAAATCCCATTAAAACGGTTTTAATCCCCAATTCTTTTTCGAACAAGGCCACAATTGGAATACTTCCACCGCCACGGGTTGGAATTGGTTCTTTACCAAACGACTCGGCAATTGCTTTTTGAGCAGCACGGAAAGCCACACTATCGGTTGGAGTAACCACCGGCTCGCCGCCGTGGTGTGGAGTTACCTTTACTTTTACAGATTTAGGCGCAATTTTTTCAAAATGATTCTGGAACAGTTTAGTGATCTTATCAGAGTTCTGGTTAGGTACTAAGCGCATTGAAATTTTGGCTGAAGCTTTAGATGGCAATACGGTTTTAGCGCCTTCACCAATATAACCACCCCAAATACCGTTCACTTCTAAAGTTGGACGAGTTCCGGTGCGTTCTAAGGTAGTGTAGCCCTTTTCGCCCCAAACTTCCTCCACTCCGAGGTCTGTTATATAATCTTCAATATCAAAAGGTGCTTTATTTAAGGCTTCACGCTCTGCAGCACTTAGTTCTACCACATCATCGTAAAAACCAGGAATGGTGATGTGATTGTTCTCATCATGCAGGGAGGCAATCAACTTCGCTAAAATCGTAGCCGGATTGGCCACCGCACCACCATACACACCAGAGTGCAAGTCGCGGTTTGGACCAGTAACTTCTACTTCTACATAAGACAAACCACGCAAACCTGTTTCTAATGAAGGATTTTCCATGCTGATCATGGCAGTGTCGGATATTAGAACTACATCTGATTTTAAACGATCTTTATTCTGCTGAACAAAGATCCCTAGGTTGTTTGAACCCACTTCTTCTTCGCCCTCAATCATGAATTTGATATTGCAAGGCAAAGTGTTGGTTTGTATCATCAACTCAAAAGCCTTTACGTGCATGTAAAATTGGCCTTTGTCATCACAAGCCCCACGTGCGTAAATTTTTTCATCGCGGATGGTGGGTTCAAATGGTGGCGTGTGCCATAATTCCAAGGGGTCAGCTGGCTGCACATCGTAATGGCCATAAACCAAAACTGTTGGTTTAGATGAATCTACGATTTTCTCTCCATATACAATCGGGTATCCAGCAGTAGGACAAACTTCCACGTTATCGGCACCGGCATCCCTAAGCTTTTGAGCCACAAAGTCAGCGGTTTTTAGTACCTCATTTTTATACGCCGGATCGGCACTTACTGATGGGAAACGTAATAAATCAAACAACTCATCCAAAAAACGTTGCTTATTATCGGCTACATATTTTTTAATCTCTTGCATAATCTGGAATTGATGAGCAAATATATCAAAAGATGGGCAAGGAAACTGTAATCAACCCTAGATATAGTAATAAAAAAGGGAGTGAAAAGTACACTCCCTTTTTTGAGTTCAACAAACACGCTCAGTCGCCAGTACCAATATCTTTTTTATCGGCTACTAAAGATTTATTTGATTTTTCAGGTTGAATGCTCTCATCTTTTTTGCAAGAAATCATTCCAATCAGACCAAAAACAACAAGGGTAAAGATTAACTTTTTCATAGGTTTATAAATTTATTTTAAAGATAGTTTTTTAATATTTTGTTATTTATATTATAAATATAAATACAATAATTTACTTTTAAAAAATATTTTTATTTAATTATTGCTAAATATTTGATTATAAGCGTAATATATTTACTTATATGAAATTTAAATAGGCTATTTATTGTAAAAGGATGTAGAAAGTAGCTCATATTAATTATATATTTTAATTTTATAATCTGTAATTAATTTTTAGGGCTTGCAATGAAAAGATATGCTTTACTAGGACTTATACTTTTATTCAATAGTAGCATTGTTTATCAAACTCCGTTTAGCTCCATTGAACTTCAAGACACCAACACTGTAATCGATTTAAACAAAAAAGGATTCGAAAACAGATTAATTGATCCTATAAAAGGATATGCTTACGCCCGAAAAGCACTAGAAATCGCCAAAGAGATAGATTATAAAAATGGGGAAGCCGAAGCCTACCGCATTATGGGTATTTCAAAATATTATACCAACGAAAGCAGCACTGCCGTTGCCTACTATTTAAACGCCTTGAGTATCTACAAACAAGAAAAAAACATTTTAGGGCAAGCCAAAGTCTACAATAATATTGGGAATTTATACATCTGGGCAGACTATGATAAAGCCCTGGAGTATTTTAACGAAGCACTTAGACTAAGTAAACGATTAAATAATACGGAATTATCGGCTAATCTATTTTTAAATATCGGAAACATACACTTACGTAAGAAGAATTACCAAGCCGCCTTGAGCTTTTATGAAGATGGCGATAAACGCTACAAAAAAATAGATGATAAAATTGGCATGATGCACTGCCTCCAAAATAAAGGCAAAATATACTTAGAGCTCAATATGCTTGATAAAGCTGAATCCTGCCTAATTAATGCGCACAAAAAAGCCAAATCTTTAAACCTAAACGGAGCTATAGCGAGTATTGATCTCAGCTTAAGTTCTGTTTACATCACCAAACAGGAATATAAGAAAGCACAAAACACGATCAAAGAAGGTATTAAATACGCTAAAAAAGCAGATGATGATAAATTGATCTACGATTTCAACTACAGTTTTTATGAATTGGAATCGCAACGCAGAAATTTCCCCGAAGCGCTACGCTATCTCCAACTGGTTTACAAGCAAGACAGTGTGCGGTATGCCAACAGCGAATCGGCTAAAATCAGCCTGCTGGAAGAACAATACCGCCAAAAAGAAATACAACGCAGAAACGAACTTATCATCCTGCGTCAAAAACAAAATAAAATCATCTTAATTTCTACACTTATCGTCACGTTTATGGCTATTGTAGTTATTATAATGCTTGCCATAAACGTAAGACGAAAGATGATAGCTAATCAATTATTGGAGCAGACCGTTGATGAAAGAACGAAGGATCTTCAAATAAAAAATCAAAAACTATCCGAATATTCGGCTCATCTTTCTCATGAAATTAGGGCCCCGGTAGCCACATTAAAGGGCTTATTGATGTTGGAAGAAGAAAAAATGATTAGCCATGAGGATCTGATCGAAAAAATCAAAATATGCGCTGAAACAATTGATGAAAAAATTCACAGAATTAACGATGCTTTGAATAATCCTGAAATTCCAAGACTCTAAAATATAGCCGCATTAAACTTATGAACATCCAAGTAAAGTATACGGCTCGTTTCTTAATTTAGCAAGCTTAAGTATTTGTACGATTTTGGACTATTTAAACGGATTAAACCCATCTCAAAAGGCAGCAGTTGAACAAACTGAAGGGCCGGTAATGATTGTTGCAGGCGCAGGATCCGGGAAAACGAGGGTGATCACCTATCGTGTTGCCCATTTGATTCAAAAAGGTGTTGATCCTTTCCAAATTTTGGTGCTTACGTTCACGAATAAAGCTGCCAAAGCCATGCGTGAACGTATTTACGGCGTTGTAGGCACAGAAGCCAAAAATTGTTGGATGGGCACTTTTCACTCTGTATTTGCGAAAATTTTACGGGTTGAAGCAGAAAAAATAGGCTACCCAAACAATTTTACCATTTACGATACCGACGATAGCAAAAGTTTAATCCGCTCTATACTCAAAGAATTGCAGCTGGATGATAAACTCTACAACGCAAATTTTGTTTACAATCGGATTTCCAGTGCAAAAAATAACCTGATTTCGGCTTCAGAATACCAACAAAGTGAACAAATTCAGGCCGAAGATCATTCAACCGGCCGTGGCAAAATTGGTGAGATTTACCAAACCTACACCCAGCGATGTTTTAAGGCGGGTGCAATGGATTTTGACGATTTGCTGTTTAAAACAAATGTATTGCTGAAAGAACATCCGGATGTACTTTACAAATACCAAAACAGGTTTAAGTACATCATGGTAGATGAGTATCAGGATACTAATTTTTCTCAATACCTCATTGTTAAAAAACTGGCGGCTATTCATGAAAACATTTGTGTGGTTGGCGACGACGCCCAAAGTATTTATGCATTTAGAGGAGCCAACATTCAGAATATACTCAACTTCGAAAAGGATTATCCTGATTTGAAGATCTTCAAATTGGAACAAAACTACCGTTCTACCCAAAATATTGTTGAAGTAGCCAATAGCATCATTGCCAACAATAAAAATCAGTTGGAAAAAACCGTATTCTCAAAAAATGAACCCGGCGACAAGATCAAGGTGGTTAGAGCATTTAGCGATAACGAGGAGGGGAAAATTGTTGCTGAAAAAATTGCCGAAGAACGGTCTTTAAGAGGTTTAAACTACCGTGATTTTGCCATTTTATACCGCACTAACGCCCAATCAAGGGCCATGGAAGAGGCGCTTCGGAAACTCAACATTCCGTATAAAATATATGGCGGCCTATCCTTTTACCAACGCAAAGAGATTAAAGACCTCATTGCCTATTTCCGACTCACCTTTAACCCAAATGACGAGGAAGCCCTCAAAAGGGTGATCAATTATCCCAGAAGGGGAATCGGCGACACCTCGATAGAACGAATTATTGTTGCGGCAGATCAGCATCAACTTACCTTATGGGAAGTAATTTGCAAAGCTCAACAGTATCTGGATTCACGCAGCTCAGGACCGGTTGCCAACTTTGCACTGCTTATTCAAAGTTTTCAGGCTTTAGCCAAAAATAGCAATGCCTACGATACGGCTTTGCACATCGCCCAGCACAGTGGCTTGTTAAAAGAGTTATACGATGATAAATCTGTAGAAGGATTAAGTCGTTACGAGAACATTCAGGAACTTTTGAATGGAATAAAGGAATTCAGCGAGCGGGAAGATATTGAAGAAAAGGGCTTGGATATATTTATGCAAGACATTGCACTACTCACCAACGACGATAATGATAAAGATCCGGATGCCGATACCGTTTCATTGATGACCATTCACTCGGCAAAAGGATTGGAATTTAATCAGGTTTTTGTAGTTGGATTAGAAGAAAATCTATTTCCATCGCAGTTATCTTTAAGTTCAAGAGCAGATCTTGAAGAGGAAAGAAGGCTTTTTTACGTAGCAATAACCAGAGCCGAAAAGAAATTGACGCTTTGCTATGCCACTTCTCGTTACCGTTGGGGTACGCTTACCAGCTGCGAACCCAGCCGCTTTATTGAGGAAATTGATCCCTCATACCTGGATATTGATTTCAAAGTACCTCAAAAATCAAGCAGTGGTAATTCTTTCGATGAGGAAAGATCTAGTTGGCAACAAAAGGAAACGTATTCTAAGCCTAAACCCGCTTCCCTACCAAAAACAAAATCCATTTTACCCAAAGCACACGTTCCATCAGCAGGTTTTGTACCCTCTGACACCTCCAATCTACAAGTAGGTATGGAAGTTGAACATGAACGGTTTGGATTTGGAAAGGTATTGCAATTGGAAGGCACTAAACCCGATGTGAAGGCAACCATCTATTTCAAAGAGCTTGGCCAAAAGCAATTGCTTTTAAAGTTTGCAAAACTCAGGATTGTAACTTAATTGTTTTGCCTTTCATACGCCTCAATGGCCAGATTGATATGCTCGTCAAAACTCGATTTACCGAAAGGCTTTTTTAAAAAGCCAAAAATATGGGCTTGTTTAACCGATTTTTGAGCCTCTGCATTTCCTAAACTAGCTGAAACCAATATTCTGATAGATCGAGGACATATTTTTGCTACCTCTGATAGAAATTCTACCCCATTACAAACCGGCATGTGAAAGTCTGAGTAAACGACCTGAAAATCATGGATTTTTAACCAAGACCTAGCCTCTTTAACCGAGGTGGTGATGTAAAATTCAAAAGGAGAATTCCGGGTAATCAACTCGACCGCTTTCAACAACAATAAATCGTCATCAAGAAACAAAATTTTGGGCTTGCCAGACATGGCTAAAATCTAAAATCATTGGTTTTGTAGGGCTTTTTACCGGTTCTAAAACGGTAATTCAACATAACTTCATGTGTTCCCATTTGATGCTTCAAACTAATGTCTGTCATGAAATCATGTGCATAACCCAATTGCATCCTGTCGGTTAATTTAACCTGAAACATCGCCATTACTGCAGCATTTGAACGATACCCAAGTCCAACCCACAATCCTTTTTCTTCAAAATACGCATTCATGTTTACATCAAACTGCAATGGCACTCCAGCTGTATACTTAACAAGCAAGGCGGGTTTAAGTTTTAGGTAATTATTTGCATTAAACCGGTAATTTGCCATTAGAAAATAGTCTGATCGTAAAGGTTTGATAGAGGTAGTGCTGTTACTAGTCCCAACATCAAATTTTACTAAATATGGAACCGAAATACCGGCCTCCCAACGATCATCGTAATACATCAAACCTAGGCCAAGATTACTTCTCCAACTGGATTGATTCACAAAAACCGGATCGGGAGGCAGATTCGGATCGGGCAAAGTGCCGTAATCTCCCAAATAGTAACCAATACCCGTGCTGAATCCGGCAGCCAAATAGCCCTTAGAACTCAATTGCACCTTTTGAGCAAGGCTCAAGAACAAAGCCTGTTCGTTTTCTACGCCAACCTGGTCGTGAATCAGCATGGCCCCAACGGATGTTTTTTCATTGTTTAAGGTAAGATAAGAGCTCAAGGTTTGCGTTTGTGGAGCACCCTCAAATCCTACCCATTGATGCCTGGTCAGAGCCGTTATCCGAGCCTGTTCATCACAGGCAGAATAGGCTGGATTAATTGCCAAGGGATTAAACTGATATTGAGAAAACATGGCTCTTTGGACCCTCAACTGCGCTTCAAGTTGCGAATGATACATGAGGCCCAGGATACTCATCAATATGTAATAGCGCTTTTTCACGAGGAATTCTATTTACGTTTAATCACAAAAAATCCGTTGTAGATATGTGTTTTAGCTCCAGCCGGATCAAACACCTTTAAGATGTAATAATAGGTTCCATCGGGTACCTCTGCCCCATCAACAAGTATTCCGGTATTGGCTTTACCCTTGAATGAGTTATCTGTATTGTGATACCCATGAGTTTTGAAAATCAGATTACCCCAACGGTTAAAAATTTGAATATCGTTCTCAGGATAGGCCTCTATGCCCTCAATATGCAAACTCTCATTACCTTGGCCGTCGTTATTGGGCGACACATCGGGATACACCTTAATGTTTAAATCACCACCGCCAGTTGCACTTAGAAATAAAGGCTGCATAAAGCCTTGTGTAAGCATCAGTTCGGGGAGTACAAAGGTTTCAACAAGTGTCAACTCTCCCACACTATAATCGAAAAGATAACCGCCTACCTGAGTATAATTACCGGTGGTATTCAAAACCTGGGGTTGAACCGTCTGAGATTTAGTTCCCAAGCTGAATAAGCACCCGGTTAGTAGAGCTAATGTGTATTTCGATTTCATAGAATTAGCTATTGAATAACCCAATAATTAAAAGCAGCATCTCTTTGGTTTGCTGTCTTATTTTTATAAAAAATAGAAAACCCATTTACAGAACTAGTCACATAGTAATCGGCATCTGCGGCTGCTGCATTTGCTGGCGTTAATTGAACTGCGGGCGGAGTTAAGTATGGAGTTGGTGATGAAAAGGTGACGACAATTACGGTATAATTCAATGTATTATTTTCACCTTCAGCCGCAATTTGACCTTTTACATTGGTCATGGAAACATTTCCCGCATGTGCATTAATCACTGTGCCACTTGGAATTGGAACAAATAAGCTCATGTTGGAAGCTACATTTTGATCGGAGATGAATACCCCATCATTTAAACGAAAATTACCTCCATTAACATCAAAACGCTGACTTGGAGTAGTCGTATTTATTCCGATATTAACAGCATTAACTCCATTACCACCCAAAACCATACTATTGCTACTCTTTACCTGGGCATTATTTCCAATTGCTGCTGCATTCGTTAATCCTGGATCTGCTGCTGCATCATTACCTACAACTAAACAATTAATGGCGGAACCTGGATTCGTTAAGCCGGCTTTATTACCTATGAATACATTATCGTTCCCTGCTGTTAAAAAATTTCCCGATTCATTACCTATGGCTGTATTTGCGCTTCCCCCACCAAGATTTAGTAAAGCCAATTGGCCTATGCCTGTATTTTGATTAGAGGAATTCCCACTCATAGAATAACCGGCAAGAGCTCCAATTAAGGTATTTCTATGACTGCCCGATGTAAGACCCTCACCTGCCCTTAACCCTATTAAGGTATTTCTAATTGCACCAGTGGCTGATATACCGGCTCTATAACCAAGCGTAGTTTCTCCTCGTTGATCGTTAGATATTCTACCGGCTTTTTCATTATTTATACGAAAGTTTAGGGGTCTGTCATCTCGAGTACCCAAGTAATTCACACCATCTTCTGTTCCTGAGTTACCTTGTAAAGCCCAGCCCATACCATTGAAAGACTGAAGAAACGGTTTCCCGTTAATATCTGTAGTATAAATTGAGCCTGGAGGCCCATCGGCCATTTTGTTGAGTGTAATCGCTCCATCACTTACTGTAACTACACCCCCATTGGTTATAGTGGCATCTCCACTCATCGCTACATCACCCGGAAAATTTGCTGGGTTACCCACAAAAATGTGTCCGTCTGTTAGCGTAGGATTCGAATTAACTGCTGCACAATCTAAAGTATTGAACATACCGTCACCATTTGTATCTTCTCCAGGATCATTGATACCATTCATATTTGTATCCCAGCAATTGATACCATTTGGTCCGATTGGTCCTATAGGACCGGCCGGGCCACTCTTACCTTGTGGTCCTACTACTACACCCGCATTAATGCTTGTCTCATTAGATAAAAAAACGATTAACTCGCCAGTATCTTCAGTAATTTTAGTATTTAATACACTTACACCTTTAAGCGAGTTGAGAAAATCCTCAACGGTTTTATTCTCATTTATAGGATCTTTTTGCCATATTTCAAATGCAGATAATCCTTCCAGTCCCATGGCACCAGGTGCTCCAGCTGGTCCAGCCGGTCCAGCCGGTCCAGTAACTTTTCCTACATTGCTCGTTGTGTTGTCACTAAACGCAATGACTAGATTTCCAGCCGCATCTAATTGTGTACCCGTTATGGAGCGACCATCTACACCTTGCAATCCTTGAACTCCTGCCGGACCGATTACCTGACCAACATTAGTAGTAGTATTATCGCTAAAAGTCAGCACAAGATTTCCCGCTGCATCAAGCTGTGCACCTGTAACTGATCGACCATCTGCTCCTTGCAATCCTTGAACTCCTGCCGGACCGATTACCTGACCTACATTAGTAGTTGTATTATCGCTAAAAGTCAGCACAAGATTTCCCGCTGCATCGAGCTGCGCACCTGTAACTGATCGACCATCTGCTCCTGTTAAACCATCTACATATTCTTGTAAAGTTTTACCAGCGTTTCCGGGCAATTGTTGCCAGATCTCAAATGCGGATAATCCATTCGCTCCTGCAGGGCCAGCAGGACCAGTAGGTCCAATAGGTCCATTCTCGGCATACTTTGCATACAAAGAATAAGGCACACTTAACAACTGAGTTAAACCGGCATTCATGTAAGTATAGCCTCCCTCAGGATCAACCTCAACTTTTAAAAACTTAGGGCTAATACCCCAAGGTATAGTGCTAAAATTACCCTTGGTGTCTAAGGCACCGGGGCTGCCAATAGCCACCGTATACAAACCCACTGCATTTGTTTTAACCGATCTGACCTCATTATAATGTACTAAGCCATTTGCTCCTTGATCCTGTATGGAGAGCCGTAACGTTATTTGTTGATTTACAATTGGATTACCCTTACTATCTCTCAGTGCACCTTGGTAATTAATTTGTTGCGGAACTTGTGCGAAAAGTTGCTGTACTTGGCAAATCAGAAAAACCAGCAGCAGTATTCTGAAAGGTTTGTTTAATAATTTCATAGGTTGATGATTAGTAGGTTGACAATTAATTTTCTAATCTTTAATTTTAACCATAACACAAAAATCTTAATTATTGCTTTGTAAATAAGTTATTATATGACCAAGTGCAGAAATCAAGTGATGAATGGCAAGTTTTAAAAGACAATTGGAGTAGAATTTTTTTAGGAGAATCCTAAAAAATTAATCAATTAAACAAAAATTTTATTTTTTAACTATAATTTAAATGACAAAGTGTAGAAATTGGCTAAAATTTAATTTAAGCTTTTCAGAGATCCGTTTTTTGCACTATATTTACCTTCGCTAGTAAAAAAAGAAATGGCGAAATACCTCTAAACTTTCTCTTCCCCAACTCAAACATCAGGTTCACGAAGTTTAATCGCCAATACCATAACTATGACATTTGACTATAACAGTACCCGGAATAAGCTAATTCTTTCTGAATATGGCCGTAATGTGCAAAACATGGTCAGTTACATTTGCGACCTACCCAGCAAAGAGGAACGTAATAAATATGCTCAAGTGGTGATTGATTTGATGGGTTTTCTAAATCCTCATTTGCGTGATGTGGCCGATTTTAAGCATAAATTATGGGATCACCTGCACATTATCTCTGATTTCAAAATTGATGTAGATTCTCCTTACCCGAAACCATCTCCTGATGCCATCCATTACAAACCCAAACCTTTGGAATACCCAAATCAGCGTATTCGGTACAAGCATTATGGCAAAACAGTAGAGATCATGATAAACCGGGCTAAGGAAATTCAAGAGCCTGAACGGAAACAACAAATGGTAGAGGCTATTGCCAATTTCATGAAGATGGCCTATGTAACATGGAATAAAGATCATGTGCCTGATGAAACCATTATCAAAGATTTACGTGAACTCTCTAATGGAGAATTGGAACTAAGCGAAAATGTGAGTCTGCACAAAGTAGAATACCGTCCAAACATCCCGACAAAATCTAAAAATCAACACAAAGGTCGCTCCGGAGGCAAAAACTCAGGTGGAAATCGACCAAAAAATAACGGAAAACGCTATTAATTACCAACAAACCTTAACACACCCATTCCTAAATCGATATGAACGCTTTTGAAATTATTGGCGGTAAAGCCCTAAAAGGTGAAATTATTCCTCAAGGCGCAAAAAACGAAGCCTTACAAATCATATCAGCGGTTTTACTTACTGCAGAAAAAATGACCATCAGCAACATTCCTGATATCAAGGACGTGAATAAACTGATTGAGCTTCTGGGCGATTTGGGCGTAAAAATTGAACGCATCAATAAGGATACCTATACTTTCGAGGCCAAAAACATCGATTTGGATTTTTTCCAGTCTGCTACATTTAAAGCTAAAGGGGGAAGCTTAAGAGGATCGATAATGATTGTTGGTCCACTTTTAGCCCGCTTTGGAAAAGCAGCTATCCCTAAACCCGGGGGCGATAAAATTGGACGTAGACGTTTAGACACCCACTTCCTAGGATTCGAAAAACTGGGTGCTAAATTTGTTTACGATGCTAAAACAAACTTCTTTACGGTTGATGCCAGCAATTTAAAGGGCACTTATATTCTTTTAGATGAAGCTTCAGTAACCGGAACGGCTAACGTGGTGATGGCTGCTGTTTTAGCAAAAGGAATCACCACCATTTACAATGCCGCTTGTGAGCCTTACCTACAACAACTTTGTAAAATGCTAAATCGCATGGGGGCTAAAATCTCAGGTATTGGTTCTAATTTGTTGACCATTGAGGGCGTAAGTAGTTTGGGTGGAACAGAACACCGCATGCTACCTGACATGATTGAGATTGGTTCGTTTATTGGATTAGCGGCCATGACCGGATCTGAAATCACGATCAAAGATGTTCAGTATAAAGAACTTGGTATCATCCCTGATATTTTCCGTCGTTTGGGTATCCAAATGGAATTGCGTGGCGATGATTTATTTATTCCTGCTCAAAAACATTACGAAATAGACACATTTATCGATGGCTCAATCATGACGATTGCCGATGCGCCATGGCCAGGCTTTACTCCCGATTTATTGAGTATTGTGTTGGTGGTAGCTACACAAGCTAAAGGAACGGTTTTGATTCACCAGAAAATGTTCGAAAGCCGTTTATTCTTTGTGGATAAATTGATTGACATGGGCGCTCAAATCATTTTGTGCGATCCGCACCGTGCAACCGTAATCGGTTTAGACCGTAAAGTGAAACTACGCGGTATTGAAATGACTTCACCGGATATTCGAGCAGGGGTTTCTTTGCTCATTGCGGCTTTATCTGCCGAGGGCAAATCGACCATTTACAATATTGAACAGATTGAGCGTGGTTACCAAAATATCGACGAACGTTTAAAAGCTTTAGGAGCTAATATTACACGTGTGGATGGCAATGCGCCGAGTCACTAGTATTTTGCTGCAGTTTTACTTCAGGTAATCCATTTCACGCAACCAATCGTCGTTGTACATTTTACCCAGGTAACGGGTTCCATGATCGTGGAAAATGATGACCACCACGTCGTCTTTTTTTAGCTGATCCTTCATCTGCAACAAGCCTGCTACAGCAGATCCTGCAGAATTACCAGCAAAAATGCCTTCTTTACGGGCAATCTCCCGGGTCATTAGAGCGGCGTCTTTATCGCTTACTTTTTCGAAATGGTCGATAACTGAAAAATCTACGTTCTCGGGCAAAAAATCTTCACCAATACCTTCGGTAACGTAGGGATAGATCTCGTTTTTATCAAAAATGCCGGTTTCCTTGTATTTTTTGAATACCGAACCGTAGGTATCGATACCCCATACTTTAATGTTTGAATTTTTTTCTTTCAAGTATTTACCGGTTCCGGAGATAGTACCTCCTGTGCCGACTCCAACCACCAAATGGGTGATTTTACCTTCGGTTTGCTCCCAAATTTCAGGACCAGTTTGCTCGTAATGAGCCTGACTATTGGATAAATTGTCGTATTGATTGGGTTTCCAAGAATTGGGTACCTCTCGCTCCAAGCGACTAGAAACCGAATAGTAAGATCGTGGATCTTCAGGATCAACATTGGTTGGACAAACAATTACCTCGGCTCCAAATGCACGCAAAGCATCTACTTTTTCTTTCGACTGTTTGTCTGTGGTAGTAAAAATACATTTATAGCCTTTTACTACAGCAGCAATTGCTAAGCCCATGCCTGTATTTCCAGAAGTTCCTTCAATGATAGTTCCTCCGGGTTTTAAAAGGCCCTTCTTTTCTGCATCTTCAATCATTTTCAAGGCCATTCGGTCTTTGATTGAATTACCTGGATTGGTAGTTTCAATTTTGGCCAACACCGTAGCGGGAATATCTTTAGTGATTTGATTAAGTTGTACCAGCGGTGTATTGCCAATGGTTTCCAGAATGTTTTTATACCACATAGTAATGTTAGAAGATGATTTAACGTTAGCGTCCGCCGGTGATCAAACTGTACAATTTTGGACTCACTTTTTGAAGCTTTGCAGCTACAAAAATACCTAATAGGATGCTAAGTAACGGTGCAAAAATATAAACCAGCAGCGAATTTAATTCGCCTTTACCAAAAAGGGTGAATAAAGCAGGTTTAAAAATCATCAAGACGGGTTCATGGAAGGCATAGATAAAGAATGAAAAGGGTGCCCATTTTAAAATAACATCTCTTTTGGAGTAGATCAAACAATCGTAAACACTCCAGATGGCTAGCATCCCCACTAGAATACCCAACTTATGCAAAATAGTCATGTAGATACTGGGAGGATAATTGAAATAAATCAATCCCATTTTAGCCCAAATGAGGCAAAACCACATCAATACCAATACGAAGGATTGTTTTGCTGACAGCTGTACTTGCAGCAGCTCTTGTTTAAAAATTGAAAGATAGGCTCCGAGCGCAAAAAATAACAAAGCCTCATTGGCCACAATAAGCAGATTGAAATTGCTGATCCAAAAACCAGCTAAAAGCAGCAAAAGCAAAAATTTCAGATTCTTCGCCAACCAAAATAACAACGGAGATAGGAATACTAGAATAACCAAATCTCGGATAAACCATAACTGATAAGCGATGGGATGAAGAAAAATGGTAGACAAGAGTTTTTCAGCAGAATAACTCGTTACCAGTTCATTGGCAAAGAAAATTCTTGGCGGTGGCAATTGTTGAAACAAAAAGCAAAGTACTAAGGACCAGAAAGACCAAAAAAAGAAAGGAATTACTAAAGTTTTTACCCTTTTGCGATACTTTTCTTTGAACTCTTCGAGCTTTCCGCTCGTATTTAAGAAAAAGAGAAAGCCTGAAATGGTAAAAAATAGTGGGACTGCCGTTCGGGCAATACCTTGTGAGATAAATTCCTGAATAAAAAAATTATAACTCCGGTCTAAAACGGCCGTTTGACCAGATTTTAGTCTGACTACCTGATTAAAACCGTGCAGAAAAACCACCAAAATCATGGCCATGAACGATACAACTTTCAATTTATCGCTCAGGTACTTATTCATGGTATAGTTTCTAGAATTTAAGGTGCTTAACCGTTAAACCATTATTGATTAACTGTTTTAACGAATCGATACCTACTTTCAAATGCGATTCTACATAATGCGTAGTCACTTTCGAATCACTTTCGGCAGTTTTTACACCTTCCGGGATCATTGGCTGATCAGAAACCAGTAGTAACGCACCCGTAGGAATCTCGTTAGCAAAACCGGTAATAAAAATGGTTGCAGTTTCCATATCCACAGCCATGGCCCGAATTACCTGCAGGTGTTTTTTGAAATCTTTGTCGTGCTCCCAAACACGGCGGTTGGTTGTATAAACGGTACCGGTCCAGTAATCTAAAGAATGATCACGGATAGTGGTAGAAATCGCTTTTTGCAAGGCAAATGATGGCAATGCTGGCACTACGGCAGGGAAATAATCGTTTGATGTACCTTCACCCCGAATGGCGGCTATTGGTAAAATCAAATCGCCAATTTGGTTTTTCTTCTTCAAGCCACCACACTTACCCAAAAACAAAACCGCCTTCGGATCAATAGCACTTAATAAATCCATCATGGTAGCTGCCATAGCACTACCCATACCAAAATTGATCAATGTAATCCCATCGGCAGATACACTTTGCATGGGTTTATCCTGACCCAAAATAGGTGCATCATTATGCCATTTTGAGAACAATTCAAGGTATTTTGAAAAATTAGTAAGCAGAATATAACCGCTAAAGTCTTCTAGAGGACGACCTGTATAGCGTGGCAACCAGTTTTTAACAATCTCTTCCTTATTCTTCAAGCCTTTTTTTACGGGCGTATTGGTTTCGTTCTGTACTTTAGGTTCTTTCTTCATATGTCTTTATTTTACAAAAAACCCCGATAGTTTCGGGGTTTTTCTATGCAACTTTTAGTTTCTTTAGGTCTGATTTTTCAAATTTCTCCTGGGCATAATCCAGCGTGATGAACAAGTCTTTTGTAGGTTGTCCAGATGGAACTTCAAACATGGCATCCATCATGATGGCTTCGCAAATGGATCGGAGTCCTCGAGCGCCCAATTTGAATTCCATCGCTTTATCCACCACAAAATCCAATACCTCTGGCGCAAAATCCAACTTTATTCCTTCGTACTCAAACAATTTTTGGTATTGTTTAATTAGCGAGTTTTTAGGCTCACTCAAAATGCTTCTCAAGGTCGCTCTATCCAATGGATTGAGGTGCGTAATAATAGGCAAACGACCAATTAATTCCGGAATTAAACCGAATGACTTGAGGTCTTGTGGGGTAATGTATTTGTACAGGTTTTTCAGGTCGATTTCAATTTCGTCCTTATTCACCTTATAGCCCACGGTTTGCGTACGCAAACGATTGGCAATTTTTTTCTCAATGCCGTCAAATGCTCCACCACAAATGAACAAGATATTTTGGGTATTCACCGGAATCATTTTTTGATCTGGATGCTTACGACCTCCCTGTGGCGGAACGTTAACAATGGTACCCTCCAATATTTTTAACAAAGCTTGCTGCACACCCTCTCCAGAAACATCACGAGTGATGGATGGGTTATCGCTTTTGCGAGCAATTTTATCTACCTCATCAATGTAAACGATACCCCTTTCTGCGGCTGTAACGTCGTAATCTGCGGCTTGCAATAAGCGAGTTAAAATACTTTCTACGTCTTCACCCACATAGCCGGCTTCGGTTAAAACCGTAGCATCGCTAATACAGAAAGGCACATTGAGCACTTTGGCAATGGTTTTGGCCAATAAGGTTTTACCTGTACCAGTTTCTCCAACCATGATGATGTTTGATTTTTCAATCTCGACCTCATCTTTACCTACTTTTTGGTTAAGTCGTTTGTAGTGGTTGTATACCGCTACTGAAAGTACTTTTTTAGCTTGATCCTGACCAATGATGTATTGATCAAGGTGGTTTTTGATTTCGATAGGTTTAAGCAAATTCACCGCAGATTGCTCTGATTTACTCTTGCGTGAGTTCAGTTCTTCTGCCACAATCTGACCGGCTTGAGATACACATTTGTCGCAAATGTGCGCATCCAAGCCCGCAATCAGCATCAGGGTATCCTGCTTACCAGATCCGCAGAAAGAGCATTTAATATCTTTGGTGTTTTTACTCATTTTATTTGGCAGCTGTAGCGCCTAATACCTCGTCAATCATTCCAAAATCCTTGGCTTCTTGCGCAATCATCCAGTAATCACGATCGGAAGCTGTATGTACTTTTTCGTACTCAGCACCTGAATGCTTAGCGATGATTTCGTACAATTCTTTTTTCAATTTCAAGATCTCACGAGCGGTGATTTCAATATCAGATGCCTGACCTTGAACCCCGCCAAGTGGCTGGTGAATCATCACTCTGGAGTGTTGCAAAGCAGCACGCTTACCTGAAGCTCCGGCACAAAGCAATACAGCTGCCATAGATGCGGCCATACCGGTACAAATGGTAGCCACATCGGGGCTGATGTACTGCATGGTATCGTAAATGCCTAAGCCAGCATATACTGATCCACCAGGTGAGTTGATATAAATTTGAATATCGCGTTTAGCATCAGCAGACTGTAAAAACAGCAACTGCGCCTGAATAATGTTGGCAATATTATCGTAAATGGCATCGCCTAAGAAAATGATACGATCCATCATTAAACGAGAAAAAACGTCCATTTGGGCCACATTCAGATGACGCTCCTCGATGATGTAAGGAGTCATAGACATCGGGATAGCGCTCTGCTCTACCCGGGCAATGAAGCCGTCTACGTGCTGACTACCAATGCGGTGGTGTTTAACGGCGTACTTGCGAAATTCGTTTTTATCGATGCTCATTTGCTGATAATTTAGGCTAATTCTAAAAATTTATTGTAGGCTATTTCCTTTGTATCTAAGGTAACCACTGATTTTAAATAATCAAATACCTTCAAGGCCTTTACTTCTTCGAAAATGCGGTTTGCATTCTCTTTATCCTGCAAGAACTGTACCGCATATTGCGATAACTGATCTTCAGGCAGCGGCTGAGGGCTGTACATACGGAACTGTGCATCTAAACGGTTTTTAGCCGCCTGGAATACCTCTTCGTATTTAATTTCAATCGCATTTTCTTTGATGATTTTATTTTCAATCAAAGTCCATTTCAGGTTTTTAGCAAAGTTTTCGTAATCCTTGTCAATTTCTTGTTCTGAAAGATTTTCATTGGTTGCTTTCAACCAACGTTTCAGGAAAGCATCTGGCAAATTGAATTTCACTTTGCTTAAACCGAAGTTGTACAAATCGCCTTGCAAGCGTTGCTCTGCATTTTGCTGCATCATCCCCTCCAATTCTTCGGTAATTTTGGCTTCAAATTCTTTCTCTGTTTTGATTACATCCTGACCGAATAGTTTATCAAAAAACTCCTGAGTAAGATCTGCTTCTTCTAAACGGTTTACATTCTTAACGGTAAATTGGAAGGTAGATTTCAAGCCTTTTACATCTTCTTCCTCAATGTTCAACAATTTTGCAATCACGGTAGCATTACCATCAAAAACTTTGTCTAAATCCAATTTCACCACATCGTCTTTTTTCAAACCGATTAATGATTTTTGGATTTTTTTATCGCTTACTAGATCCAAACGGATAGAGGCCTTATCGTTCGCAAAACCACCCTCAAAAACAGTTCCGTCATTTGCCAATTGCTTCAATTCACCGAACAACACATCGTCATTGGCAGAAACTTCAGGATTGGTCATTTTTCCATAACTTCTACGTAAGTTTTTAATACGCGAAGCCAAAGTATCCTTATCAATTTTGATTTTGTAAGCAACCAATTTGTCTTTTGAAGTAAAGCTAACTTCAAATTCTGGTGCCAATCCTAATTCGTAATTGAATTCAAACTCATCCTGAAAATCCCAGTTAAATTCTTTGTTATCGCCTAATTTAGGAAGTGGCTGACCCAATACTTCAATCTTTTGTTCGGCGATGTAATTGTTTACGGTATCACTCAACAGGTTATTGATCTCATCAACTAAAATGCTTTTACCGTACATCTTTTTGATGTGGGCAGGAGGAACCATTCCCGGACGGAATCCTGGAATTTTTACTTTTTTAGCATGATCTTTAATGGCTTTTTCTACCCTAGCCTGATAATCTTCAGGTTTGATTTGCACCTTAATTACGGCATTCAGTTGATCGATTTTTTCCTGTGTGATGTTCATTTTTACAAGATTTTGTTTCTTTAAAAAAATTCCCCCCGTTTCAACGGGGGGAATACTGGTGCGGAAGAAGGGACTCGAACCCCCACGCCTTGCGGCGCCAGATCCTAAGTCTGGTGCGGCTACCAATTACGCCACTTCCGCATTTAGGATTTATTTGGACGGCAAAAATAAGATTTTATGCATTGATAAGCAAATCTAAATTGCCGAAAATAAAACCTAGTTATTGTGGGTGATAAATCCGTTTAGCCTGACTTAGTACTTCAAGCTTGTTTAGGCTCATCTTTTTGGTCTGCTGTTTTACAAAAAGATCCATCTGGTCGGTGTAATGAGGACTTTTAGGATCGGCAGAAGCTCCGTAACAATTGATACTTTCAATTTCAGGACCATCTTTAGTAAAACGCACCAAAGCGATATAAGCGTCTCCTTGTTTGGCTTTAATTTGTCCGTTTTTAAGTGGGTCAGCATGCATAGCAGCCAATACATCGGGCATTCCTGAAACAGCCACACTCTTTTCTCCTCGAATTAAACGCTGGTAATTGCCTAATGGAACGTTAACTGAGCTAAAATACGTGTTGAAATAGTTTTTAGTTTCCAACAAAGCGGCTCTGCACTCGGCGGTTGTTAAAATTCCGAAGGCTCTGCCCTCTTTCTTCAATTTATCTTCTAGGCTATAATAGGTTTGTATGAAAATACTGGCACCAATGCTGGTGGTGTCTGCTCTCCTATCCCATTCTTTTAAAATTCGAATAACATCGGCAATATCTGTGTTCTTTTTTTCATCCAGTAGGAATAAGCTATCGGCTTTGGTGAAAAAAGAGAGATTTTTAGGCAATTGCAAATCGAATTTGATACGTTTAAAATCGGCAAAACTTACTTTATCTAGTTCAGAAACCTGCTCCATAAAACGTACACTACGGTTATTGTTCCAGGTTTCGTAGCCCATCGTTTTATCGTAGTTCGCTTCTTTGATATTATCTGAGCTTGCTGTGGCATTAAATGGAGAGTGGTTTGTATTGAATACGTACCCCGCAGCCGGATTCAGCACCTGTGGCAAATCACGCAATGGATGATAAGCCGTCCATAGCGTTTTAGAAGTATTTCCCGGCAGGGTACCCTTCCAATTGTAGGTAGAATCACGAAGGGGTAATTTTCCGTTGCTCAAGTAAAAAATAGTGTCTCTCTTATCGGCATACACCAAATTATAACCCGAAATAGCACCCATTTCAAGTGCGTTTTTAAATTCTGAGAAATTTTTGGCCTTATTCATGGTAAACCATTGCTCTAAAGCCCTGATTTCGTCTAAAGCTCCAGCTCTGATACTGAAAGCACCTTTCTTAGTTATCACCGTTGGACCATATTTACTCCAATAGGCAGCTTTTTTTACTTGAATGGGCAATATGCCACCAAGTTTGATTTTTAATGGAACTATTTTTTCCTCCAGATTGACCCAAGCTCCATCAAAACGGTATTGTTTTGGATTATCCGGATTGATTTCTAATTGGAAGATATCTAGTTTGTCTGGGTAATTAACGGTGTGTGCCCAACCCAAATTTTCGTTCACTCCATGCAAAATGCTGGGTGCACCCGGAAACAATGCCCCGAGTATATTCCAACCTTCTTCGCTATTGAGGTGCGCTTCATAAAACGCAACCGGCCCCTCTAAAGGTTGGTGCGCATTAATATTCAGGAAGACACTTCCATCAGTTGTTTTGGCTGAATTAAACGCAAAGGCGTTAGAACCACCGGGTTTAAGAAAATCTAAAGTGGCTACTTTAGTATCAAAAATGGATTTAAGTGCTTGATCTGCTCCCGAACTGATGGCTAGTTGCAAAACCGAAAACGCTAACATGTCTTTAGGTGTTACCGGGAAAAGCTCAGGTATCAAAACTTGCTTTTTGTGGGTTTTTGCGTATTGATTAAAGCCCTGACAATAGCCCGCCAGTACAGCTTTAAAGGCAGGAGAAATATCTTTTTCGTAGCGAGCTTCTACCAATTCTCGGCAACGAAGCAATTGCACGATATAATCTACCTGGGCACCTTCTTTGCCCTTTAATAAGCCCAACATCGCTTTTCCTGCCAGGTACGACGTTTGTATGGTGGCAAAATCATCTTCAGCATGCGCCCAAGCCAAACCGTAGGCCACTTCCGCATCGGTTTTGGCAAAAATATGCGGTACACCCCATTTATCGCGGGCAATTTGTATAGTTGTAGGTTTAATAGTTTGTGCTGAACTGGCGAATGTGATCAGTAGCAACAAAGCAACAAAATAGTGTTTAAACATGTTATAGTGTTTTGATGTAGCAAGTTAGAGATTATTTTGAACCATCTAATAAAAAAGCCCTCAATAAACAATTGAGGGCTAGATTTACCAAAATAGACTTATTTATTAAACAATTTCTACGAATTCGGCTTTCGGACGACGAACTTTTTTGGCATTAACTAAGTAGTCGTTTGCTTCATCGCGATTACCAACGGCTAAAACAACCGCACTTTTCAAACCTTTTGCAGCTAAACCCAAAGCTTGGTCTAATGCAGCCGGATCAAAGCCTTCCATCGGGGTTGTATCTACGCCCTCCATAGCAGCTGCGACTAAACCGAAACCTAAGGCAATGTAAGCTTGTTTAGCAAACCAAATTTGCAATTGCTCCGGAGTTTTACCTTCAATAGATCCTAAAATCATCCCTTTGAAATCGGCTAATGCTTCAACCGGAACATTACGTTCGGCAGCAATTTGGTTGATGTATGCATCTACTTCTTGCAAACCGGCATTTTCCCAAACTGCAAAAACCAAAACAGCAGAGCCCTCTGTAATTTGAGGCTGGTTGTAAATGGCCGGTGCAATTTTAGCACGGGTAGCGGCATCTTTGATCACCAATAACTTAAATGGCTGTAAACCTAAAGAGGTTGGAGCCAACTGTATTGATTCCACAATTCGATTTAATTTATCTTCAGCAACTGGGGTATTGTTCATGCGCTTTGTTGCATAACGCCAGTTTAATTTTTCAATGTAATTTGACATATTTCTACTAATTAGAGTACAAATCTAAAATTAGATGTTTAAACATCAATAATCGAAGTGTCATTTTAATGAACAATCGAAAACAGCATGGAGACGAAAAAACAAACGAAAACGATGGCTGATATAAAATAAAAAAGACCATCCGAAAAAGATGGTCTTTATGGTACCCAGGGCCGGAGTCGAACCGGCACGGTTTCCCATCGGTGTTTGAGACCGACGCGTCTACCAATTCCGCCACCTGGGCATCGCGTTAGCGGGACGCAAATCTATTTAAACTCTCTCTAATTCGCAACAAATATTTTTGTCGATACCAGATATCTTTGATTTTCTGTACTATTTCTTGCTGAGCATCGGTATTTGCGGTATCAAATTTGCGGGTAGCATCTTGCAATTCGGCAAGCAAATCCTGCTCCATTGCGGCAATCTTTTCAGTTATCTGATTTAATAACGCAGGATCAATTTCAAATTCCAAGTCCATCAAGGCCTCGTTGACCTCCATCATCTCCATCAAAAACTCTTGCGGCAATTGATACTGTCCATCTTCAGATAGTAAACCCTTGAGCTCTAAAATGTATTCAATTCGTTTTTGAAGATGAGAAAGCGTTTGATAGGCCTTGTTTGTTAGGGTAGCTAACTCGAGTACCTCTGCTTGTTTTTCGGGTGTTTCATTGATGTAAAAATCCGGATGGTAGAGTTTACTCAATTCGTAAAATTTACGTTTAAGCGCACCCTCATCCAGCTCAAATGAAACTGGCAATTCGTATAGCTCGAAATAATTCATGCAGAACTACTTGATAATGTGCTTGAAAATATCGTTTCCAAAAACAAATACCATGAGTGCAATCAGGATAAAGAAACCCACCATTTGTGCCTTCTCCATAAACTTATCACTCAAAGGTTTGCCTTTTGCAATTTCAATAAGTAGAAATACCGCATGTCCTCCGTCTAAGGCTGGAATGGGCAATAAATTCATCAAAGCCAGCGCCATAGACAGCAGTCCGACCAAACTCCAGAATTTAGCCCAATTAACTGTACTGCCAAACATGGTTGCAATGCCAATGGGTCCGGTAAATGCTTTATTGGCTTTAACTTGGCCGGTAACGACCTTGCCAATACCTTTGGCGTTGTCTGCAAAAGATCCCCAGGCTTTAGCGGCTCCAACCGGCAAAGATTGAATTAAGTTATACGATTTAGTTTCCGTAGGAATACCGGTTATCGGAATCACCAAACCCAAAGTTCCATCGGTGTTTACAAGGGCATTTAGCTTAAGTGTATCGGCTTGGCGAAGAATACCTAATTCCACAGTTTTGGATTTATACTGTTTCAACTCGGATTGGAATTCATCAAAATAGTTCACTTTTCGCGTATTCACACTGACAATCAAATCACCTGGCTGAACCCCAGCTTTTTTAGCCGGCCCTTGTGGATCAAGCTCTTTAACTTTTTCTAGGTGAATTCTGGGCTGTACGAATTGTGCAATTCCTTCATCAGCTACCTGATCTAAAATATTACCTGGCACAGCAATTTTTCTTTCTTCACCATTTCTAAGCACACTTAATTCAGAATTTCCGAGTAAGACTTTAGAGCTGGTCAGTTCCTCAAATCGTTCTACCTGCTTACCGTTTACAGCAACAATCCGGTCTCCGGCTTCTAAACCAATACTTTGGCCAACAGTTCCCGGTGCAATGCCGTAAGGTAATTGGGCGTTCGGAATATACGTTTCTCCATATTTTAAAGTCAACATCCAAAAGATAAAAATACCCAGCACAATATTTACCGTTACCCCGCCCAGCATCACAATTAAGCGTTGCCAAGCTGGTTTTGAGCGAAATTCCCATTCTTTTGGAGGGCCTGACATTTGCTCCGTATCCATCGATTCATCAATCATACCGGCAATTTTAACGTAGCCACCCAATGGCAACCAGCCAATACCATATTCGCAACCTTTGTAGTTGAAATGAAAAAGTTTAAATCCCCAGGCATCAAAAAAGAGGTAAAATTTCTCCACTTTGATACCAAATGCACGGGCAGCCAAAAAATGGCCTAATTCGTGCAAAATAACCAATATCGATAATCCCAGGAGCAGCTGCGCTGCCATAATCAATCCGTCCATGTAGCTTATTTTTTGTATTTAGATGTTATTCTTTAGTACTTGTTACGATCTGCTGAGCCAGTAAACGCGTTTCAAAATCCGTTTGCAGGTAATCTTCCAGATTGGGTTGAGTGACATACGGCACACGCTGCATACACTCTTCAATTACCTCACTCATCTGCAGGAAGCCTACTCGATCTTTCAAAAACTCTGCCACAACTACTTCATTAGCTGCGTTGATAATGCAAGGCATGTTTCCACCCCTTTTCAATGCTTCAAAGGCTAAATCGAGGTTACGGAAACTGTCAAGATCGGGCTGCTCAAATGTCAGTTCCGGATAATCTAAAAAGTTAAATCGTGGAAACTGATTGGCTATGCGTTCGGGATAAGCCAATGCATATTGGATAGGCAATTTCATATCGGGTAAACCCAATTGGGCTTTCATTGATCCATCTTGAAATTGCACCAGCGAATGCACAATGGATTGTGGATGTACAATCACGTCAATCTGATCGGCCGCCAAATCAAAGAGCCATTTTGCTTCGATAACCTCCAGGCCTTTGTTCATTAAACTAGCCGAATCGATGGTAATTTTAGCTCCCATTACCCAATTCGGGTGTTTTAGTGCTTGATCTTTGCTTACCTGTGCTAAAAACTCCCGGTCTTTGCCCCGAAAAGGACCACCAGAAGCCGTTAAATAAACCTTTTCGATTGGATTTGACTCCTCTCCTACCAAGCATTGAAATATAGCGGAGTGTTCTGAGTCGACGGGCAGAATGCGCACCCCATGCTTTTTAGCCATACGCATGACCAAATCGCCGGCAACCACCAGGGTTTCTTTATTTGCCAGCGCAATATCTTTACCAGCCTGAATAGCAGATAGGGTTGGCTCCAATCCGGCAAAGCCGACTAAAGCGGTAAGTACAATTTCTACCTCGGGCAAACAAACCACCTCATTTAAAGCGGCAGATCCTGTTGATACGGTAATTCCAGAACCCTGCAAGAGGACACGTAATTTGTCCAGATGAGATTCATCGCCAATAACCACCTGCTTGGGCTTAAATTCCAAAGCCTGTGCGGCTAATAGATCCACATTGTTTTGAGCAGTTAACACGGAAACCTGAAACAGCTCCCGATTTTCACGAACAACTTCTAAGGCCTGCGTACCAATACTGCCGGTTGAACCCAATATGGCGATTCTTTTTGTTTTCAAGGTGTTAGTTGATGTAGGTTGATAAAGTGTCTGCAATTTGACGATCGTTGGCTAAACGAGGCACTTTGTTTTGGCCGCCTAATTTACCTTGAGATCGCATATAGTTGATGAAGCTATCTTTCTGCAGACTACGAATCACCAAAGTTTGCAAAATTTTGCCGGCTATCAAATCTCGATAATATACATTCTTTCGCTGCAGTGCTTCATCTACTTGTTGAGCAAATTGCTGCATGTCTTTTGGCTCTTTAGCAAATTCAATAAACCATTCGTGGTAGGGTAATTTGCCTTTCGGCGGATTGACCTGCGGAGCAACGGTAAACTCTGTAATCTCAACATGCTGCTCTCGTGCAACCGAAAGTAGGGCATGTTCCACTTCCTCACCTATCACGTGTTCGCCAAAGGCAGAGATGTAATGCTTGATACGGCCGGTTACCACAATACGGTAAGGATCCTTAGACACAAATTTCACGGTATCTCCGATACTGTAGCCCCACAATCCGGCAGTGGTATTCAAAATAATGGCGTAATTCACATTTAACTCTACTTCTGCAAGCGACAAACGCTTGGGTTGCTCGTTAAAATAGTCGCTAACTGGAATGAATTCGTAAAAAATGCCAGCGTTAACGAGTAAGAGTAACCCTTTTTCAGTTTGCGAATCCTGATATGCAATAAATGCTTCTGAAGCCGGATAGGTTTCAATACTTGGAATCTTCTTGCCGATACTCTCTTCCAATCGGGCACGATAAGGTTCAAAATTAACCCCACCATACACGAATAGACTGAAATTTTTAAAGATGTCTTTAATTTTTTGTCCTCCAGATTGCGTAATCAACCGATCGAAATACATTTGCACCCAAGGCGGTATTCCGGAAATTAGTCGCATATCCTCCCCGATGGTATCATTCACAATAGCATCCACTTTTTCTTCCCAATCTTCTATGCAATTGGTAGCATACGAAGGCATCCGATTTTTTTGCAAATAAGCGGGTACATGATGGGCAACAATTCCAGAAAGTCTACCAGTTGGAATACCGGCATGCTCATCGAGAATTGGGTTTCCCTGGAGAAAAATCATTTTCCCATCTACAAAAGAAGCATCTCCAGTTTCGTGGATGTACGTAAGCAAGGCATTGCGTGCCGCCTTGATATGCTCGGGCATCGACTCTTTGGAGATGGGAATGTATTTGACACCCGAAGTGGTTCCAGATGTTTTGGCAAAATAAGCAGGTTTGCCCGGCCATAACACATTTTCTTCTCCGGCAACCATTCGTTCAATATAGGGTCTTAGTTGCTCGTAATCTCGAATGGGTACGTGTTGTTTGAATTCCTGATAGGTTTGAATGTGTTTGAACTGATGATCTTTACCGAAAGCTGTATGCCTAGCAGCGTGAATCAGCTTTTTAAAAACACGGTGTTGAGCTTTGAGGGCTTGTTTTTTCCAGAGACTTACCTGCCAAACCACCAATGCCGCAAAGGGCTTACTCAATGCAGCTTTTATTCCCATAGGTATTAAGCTTCGGAGTCTGAGATCAGGATCTCTTCTTCGTCGGTATAGTTGTTAACCATCTGCCGGTAGGCAATCATCAAAACCAAACTTGAAAAAGGTATGGTGAATAATAAGCCTACAAAGAAGGCCAATGCGCCCAGAAAATTGATCCCTAGAATTACTAAAAACAAGGTAAATAAGGACCAGAAATGACCTCTGGTAATGGTCCAGCTTTGAGAAATAGATTCTGTTGAACCGGACTCCTGATCAACAATAAAGCACAATACGAAGAACAAACGTATAGACATGTAAAGTATTGGGATGGCGATTAATACCAAAATAGGCAGCATTTTCCAACTCAAGGTAGCCATACTGTCGATATCAGGGGTATTGATGAAATACAAGCCTGCTAAAAGTGAAATAACGACTACCGCGATTGCGCCCATGATGATCTTAACCAACAGAAAATTAAAGGCTTTAACCACATTTGGAACGAAATCGGGGAATTCGATGTCCGTTTCGTCATCAATCAGTTTAAAAAACACCTGATACATGGCTACCGCGATGAAGGCATCGGCCAATTGGATTAGTCCATTTTGTAGCAATGCGCCAGCGGGACTCTCTTCACCGAAAAATAAGGTCATTAAAGAAGTAAAAATAAACATGACCACAAACTGAACAGCGGTGAATCCCATTACCACCCAAATGTTCTTTTTAGCTACTTGCCAAGCAGTTGATACAATTTCACTTATTGAAAATGGTCTATCCATTGTTTAATTTATTCTTGTTTTAAAATAAGTCGTTTCCAGAAATCTTGCATAAAGCCCAAACCATAAGCCGTGAGCTGCACAAATACTGCAAGAATACTCAAAAATGCAACTTTTGCGGAGCTATTTACAGTCCACGAATGGAAAAATATCAACAAAATATACAAGGCCAATAAAACATTGCACCATCCGGCCATTGGTGATTGAATCAGGTTAAACACTAAACTGAATAACAAAAACAAGGTAAATAAAGCCGGAAAAAAATGAACTAATTTCAGTTCTGTGGGAAAATGTTTGTAAATATTGATGCGGGCACGTCCAAAAAAATGCAATTGTTTAAAGAATTGGCGGAAGTTAGTTCGGCGTTTATGAAAAACAACTGCATCAGGAATTAATCCGATTTTGAATCCAAGAGAATGAATTCGGATGCTGAATTCAATATCTTCTCCCAATCTGGTGAGGATAAAACCTCCGGATTTTTCCCAAACTTGGCGTGAAATTCCCATATTGAAACTGCGGGGATGAAACTGACCAATGTGTTTTTTGTTGCCACGGATGCCACCAGTTGTAAATACCGAGGTCATGGCATAACTGATTGCTTTTTGTACCGGAGTAAAAGATTCATGTGCGGCATCCGGACCACCGTAAGCGTCCAATTGATGCTCTTCTAGGTATTTTTTGACGTTTTCCAGGTAATCAATCGGAATCAAACAATCCGAGTCAAACATGACAAAATAATCGCCTTTGGCATGCTTAAATGCAAAATTTCGGGTGAAGCCCTGCCCTTCGTTCTCTTTAAAAAAATAACGAATGTCTAATTTGTCGCGGTAACTTTCTACTATTTCGCGGGCATCCAATTGCGAACCATCTTCTACCACCAACACTTCAAAATGTTTATACGCTTGCTGAGTTAGGGTATGCAAGAGCTCATCTATTTCCTGCGGACGGTTGTAAAGCGGAATAATGATGGAAAAAAACATGATTGGAGCGAACTAGATTCGTTTGCCGATTTGATAGTGGTTACGTTCTGGCGAATTACGCGATACAAGCTCTGCGATAAAACCGGTTAAGAACAACTGAAAACCAACAATAATGGCTACCAAAGCAATGTAGAAAAGTGGTTGGTCGGTTACATTACGATAGGCTAAACCTTTCGAAATATCAATCAATTTATCGGCAATGAGCCAAACGGTAATTCCAAAGCCCGCTAAAAAGCTGAGTACACCCAAGGTACCAAAAAAGTGCATGGGGCGTTTGCTAAACTTGCCTACAAAGAAGATAGACAGGAGGTCCAAAAAGCCATTAATAAACCTACTGAACCCGAACTTGGTTGTTCCGTATTTGCGGGCACGATGCTCTACTACTTGCTCCTCAATTCGCTTAAATCCCGCCCATTTGGCAATTACCGGAATGTAACGGTGCATTTCTCCATATACCTCAATGCTCTTCACCACTTCTTTGCGGTAAGCTTTCAAGCCACAGTTGAAATCGTGTAAGTTGTTGATACCCGACATTTTTCGGGTTACGGCATTGAATAATTTGGTTGGGATGGTTTTGGTGATCGGATCGTAACGCTTCTTCTTCCAACCAGATATCAAGTCTAGCTTTTCTTCCTGTATACGGCGATACAGCACCGGAATTTCATCCGGACTGTCTTGTAAATCGGCATCCATGGTAATCACCACTTCACCCTGAGCGGCTTCAAAACCGACATTTAAAGCTGCCGATTTGCCATAATTACGTCTGAACTGAATACCTGTAATAGCAGCGTTCTCTTTCTTTAAATCCTCAATCACCTCCCATGAACCATCGTTGCTGCCATCATCAATCAAGATGATTTCGTAACTGTAGGCATGATCGTCCATCACCCGTTTAATCCAGGTGCACAATTCAGGAAGCGATTCGGCTTCGTTGTATAAAGGGATGACCAGAGAAATGTTCATGCTGTAGCAATCAAAAAAACGTGCAAATTTTATCAAATAAACAATAAAATCTGCACGTTTTAAAGTATTTCGTTTTTACTCTTCAGTAGTGCCTCCAAAAATGGGCTCTTCTTTTTTGAAAATAGCGGCAAAAATAAGCGACATTATAAACTGTACGATCACTCCTATTCCTAGGGTTTTAAGCAAGTCCATAAAACTGGGATTAAACTGACTTTTCATCCCTTCCATCACTTTTTCTAGGGTTTTATCAATCGTTTCTTCGTCCATTCCTAATTTTTCATAGGTACCGTAAAGGCTCTCTGAAACAATCGCAGAAATCTTATCAAATGCTCCCGGTTCAATAAATTTATAAAACACAAAGTTGCCGAGTGTAGCCACTAAACCCGCGATAAATGACATTAAAAAAATGCCATTCAGGGCTTCACGAAACGACCAAAACCCGCCCACTTTTTTTCTTAAATCGAGGGTAAAATAGATGTAAAGCCCAAGCGAAATGAGCATCATAGCGATACCAAAAAACGTTGATCCCATTAAACCGGGTGAAACGTAATAAATTAAGATACCTAGTACAAAAGAAATGCCCCCTACGATGAGGCCGTTGTTGATTGCTTCTTGATTAGCATTAGTTGGGGTTGGTTCCATAATTATGAGTTATTAAAATTAATGAGTAATTGGTAAACTGCTGAATCAAAATCAGCTACTGGTGCGTTGGTATTAACTTCCACCTGCTCATCATGTGCAGGCTTTGGATTTCGGAAGAAACACATTAAAGAGTAAAATAGTTCTTTGATTTCCGAATCGTCCGAAATATCTTGAGCAACTTTGGCCACTTCTTGAGCTGAACTTTCCATCAAAATTTGATTGGCGATAACTTCTTCATAGATGCGGTGTTCATCCTGAAATTCATCTTCGTCAACCAATAAAAACTCTTTCAGAAAATCGCTCAACTCAGGCTCAATGTCCTCGTCCTGGCATTCTTTAAGATAGAGTAATACATTTAACAATTCCGTACCACGATCTAAGGTTTGTTCTTCAATGGCTTCCCACTCCGGAGAATCCAAATAATCTTCTTCCAACTTGTTTACATCGTCGCTAAAGAAATTAATCAGCAACAAATCGAAAACAACCTCGCGTAATGATTCAAAAGTAGGATAATCATCAATTGCCTTATCCAGATCTGCTACCTTTTCCAGGTAAGCCTTATCGGAAGAAAAAATGGCGACCAAATCTTTGATCAAAGGTTTAGCATCTTTTTGAGCTAATTTGCCAAATTGTTGCAGTGAGGCTTCAAGAGCCGAAAGCACAGGTGTGTTCATTTTAATAATTAGATCTAAAACTTTGGCCTTTATTACAAGCCCAAACTACTTTTCCGGTAAGTTTTTGTCCCATCAATGGACTGTTAGCCGAGCGTGAACGATTGCTGCTTGAATCGAATATCCAGCTAGCTTTAGGATCAAACAGAACTAGGTTAGCCTGTTCTCCTAGAGCGATTTTCGGCAAATCTACCCCTAAAATTTTTCTTGGGTTCACGACTAATTTATCAACCAGTTCAGTTGGTTTTAATCCTGCTTGGATAGCCATGGGCAACAAGGTCTGCAAACCGATCATCCCGAAGGCCGCCAAGCCAAATTCTACATTTTTAAATTCAATTTCATGTGGAGTATGCTGCGAAACAATCGCATCAATGGTACCGTCCTTTAATCCGGCCATTAAAGCCTGGCGGTCGTTTTCGGTACGCAAAGGTGGTTTTACCTTATAATAGCTATCAAAATCTGACAACACATCCTCAGTGAATACCAAGTGGTGTGCAGCCACATCGCAAGTAACTTTAATTCCTTTAGCTTTGGCTTCGCGTATCAACTGAACACTTTTTGCACTTGAAATAGTACTGAAATGAATGGCTGTATCGTGGTAAGCTGCCAATTCAATATCTCGAGCAATCATTAATTCTTCGGCTAAAGCCGGATTGCCTTTTAAGCCTAATGTAGTGCTCATGGGTCCTTCATTTACCGGCGCTTTACCGGCCAATCCCGGATCTTCAGCATAGGCGAATAGTTTGGCTTCAATTCCTTTAGCATACAACAAGGAGCGACTCATTAAGCCGGTATCTTTAACCGGATGATCTCCATCTGAAAACGCCAAGGCACCTGCAAGTTTCATATCGTACAATTCAGCCATTTGCTCCCCTTTGCGATCTTCACTTATAGCGCCAATGGGATAAATGTCTACACCTTCACCCTTAGATTTGTTGAGAATGTAACTTATTTCTGATTTAGAGTGAAAGGCCGGCGTAGTATTTGGCATTAAGGCTAGCGCTGTAATGCCACCCGCAAGGGCAGCCGCACAACCAGAAGCCATACTTTCCTTCGTTTCCAAACCCGGTTCACCAAAGTTTACGTTCAAATCACAAAATCCGACAGAAAGAAAACAATCCTTGGCATCAATTACTTCAGCACCTACAGGAATTTTTAAGCCAGATCCAATTTCAGCAATCCGACCTTCAATAATTAGAACATCCTGAGATTCTTTGCTTTTAAACTCTGGATGTACAATGGTTGCCGACTGCAGGAATATTTTTTTCATGCTCGTTTAAATTCAGGAAAGACTAAACTGTAAAAAAATGAGGGAAAATAAATGAAACAGCTATCGGGTAAACCTGGAATCAGTTGAAAAAACTGTAGCTGATTGAATTTCATTAAATCCAAAAGTAGAAAAAATAATGGAAATACTCTGATTTACAGACGTAATTTTTACCCAATGTGCTAGCTATCACTCCGCAAAAAGAATATTTTTGCAAGGCATGATTCACGTAAAATTAACCGCCCAAATCAGCGGACACCATAATCCGATTTATACGGTAGCTAATTCGCAAAAATTGCACATTTTCTTTACGGCCGGCAACGATAAGGGCGTGGTGGAATGGAGTTTAAAAACGCATGCCTTTGTAAAAGTAATGATGCCGGTTGAAAGTTCGGTGTATGCCTTGCACTGTCCGGAATCTGTACCAGTTATGGCCGTTGGCGAACGTAGCGGCAAAGTGAGTTTATTCCATTTTGTGGAGCAAAAAGTCGTTTCCGAGCTTAATTGGCACCAGCAAGCTATTTTCGACATCCAATCGCTGAAAACTAAAAATGAACTCATTATCGCTTCCGAAGACGGTAGTATTTCGGCTTGGAACCTCGAAAATTACCAAAAACTGTATCAGTTTCAGGTTAGCCAAGCCATGGTACGGTGCATTGCAGTAAGTCCGGATGAGCAATACCTGGCTTTAGGTTGCAAAAATCATCAGATCTACATTTACCGAAGTGCCGATTACAGCTTGGTTCAGACACTTAGCGGGCACACCCTTCCCATCACAGCCCTGCGATTTTCACCCAATGGGAAATACTTGTTGTCTGGCTCAAGAGATGCACAGCTGAAACTATGGAATACAGCAGATTTCAGTTTAAAAGACAGCATTCCAGCACATTTATTCGCCATTTACGACATTCAATACCATCCCGAAGGAACCTATTTCGCTACATGTAGCCGAGATAAATCCATTAAAATTTGGGATGCAGAGGAGTTCCGGCTCTTGAAAACGATTAGCCTGGAAAAAGGCTACTCGGCACATAAATTATCGGTGAATAAATTGGCCTGGAACCGGTTCAACAATGAGCTGATTTCCGTTGGCGACGATAAGTTGATTTTAGTTTGGGAAATTAGCGAAGCAGATTAAACAAAGCGTTTGATAATTCGCAATTGATGCGAATGTTTGCCCAATTCTTCACTATAAATCCCTTGATTATCAATTGGATCAATTTTAACACGGCCCGAGGCATGGATAATGCGATCGGTGCTCAATAAAATGCCCACGTGAATAATTTTACCCTCGGCATTGTCAAAAAATGCCAAATCGCCTGGTTTAGCCGAAGCTAAAAAATCAACGGTTTCGCCCTGCGTAGCTTGCTGAGCAGCATCACGTAAAATTTTAATCCCAAATTGCTTAAAAACCAATTGGGTTAAGCCCGAACAATCAATCCCCCAGGGGGTTCGTCCACCCCATAAATACGGGGCATTCAAATAAAATTTACAGGCAGATTCGAGTTCAGAACTAAATTTAGACGGATCTGGCAAAATGGCTTCACCATCAAACTTGTAGCTTTCTCCTCCGAATTCCAAACGTAGATCTTTAAAATTTGGCAAGGTACAGCCCGGAACTAAAAAAATTTCCTCGCCGTTAGATTTGATCACTTTCGGCAGGCGGTCTAAGCCCACTATCCACTTCTGCTCCGGCCATGATTTAAATTCTTCTGCCGAAATAGCGGTTAATTGTTTGGGGTCTATCCAACCTTCGTAATCCTCATAGAGTGTTCTAATTCGTGCCCACTTTTCCTGGCGTTCCAAGATCTCAAAAGCATCACCAAACAAAAGCTGAGTGAAAATTTCACTGCGGTCTGAAGCATCCGCTCGTATGGGAGCAATAGCAACCCGACAAATTCCGTAAGAAGATTCCATAACTACAAAGTAAAGAGATTTACGAAAAAATCGACAACCGAATCAGAAATTAAACGTTGTTTAGGTGTGAGAAATAGCATCACTTTGAAAAAAATATTGATTGCCATCGATGAAACCAGTTATTCTGAAAAAGCATTGAGTTATGGTTGCCACTTAGCAAAACAACTACACGCTAAAATAGCCCTGGTTCACGTAAGCGAATTACCCATGTTACCGGGTTATGTGGGGAACGCCGTAGTTGGCGAGGTGCCTAGTGTTGTACCCGAGTTACTCTCAGTTGAACAAGAAGCCTCAAAAAAATTACTGGAACGATTATCTGAAGCGTGTGGAAAAGAGACAGCGGTATATACGTTTAGCCGGATGGGTTTAATTAGGGATGAAATTCTGGCGGTGGCAAAAGAATGGGAAGCAGATTTACTCATTTTGGGCACCCATGGTCGCACGGGATTAGATCATTTTATGATGGGTAGTATTGCCGAAAGTGTTGTGCGAAAAGCACACTGTCCGGTACTGATCATACCCAATAAAGCGAACTAAAAAAGCCCCGAATGAAAATCCGGGGCTTTGCTATTTTGATAAAAGCTACTTAAGCTTCAAGATGAAGCCAGGCTTTCTTAGCCATTAATTCTTCTTCTGTTTCACGAACATTTTCATCATCCACACAGCAATCTACAGGGCAAACTGCTGCACATTGGGGTTCATCATGAAAACCTACGCACTCCGTACACTTATCCGATACAATATAATACACCTCATCAGATACGGCTGGCTGAGCGGCTTCCGAATCAATGGATTGACCACCAAAATCAATTAAACCACGTAATCCGGTACCATCAGAAAAACGCCAGTTGGTACCGGCATCGTAAATCGCGTTATTTGGACACTCGGGCTCGCAAGCTCCGCAGTTGATACATTCGTCGGTGATTTTTATAGCCATAATATAGCTGAAATTCTAATTCTAAACTTAATTTTACGCCACAAATATAAGAGAATCTGAATATTTAATCAGGGATGAAAGAGAATTTGACACTTGAAAAACGCTTGGATGCTTTTGCCAAACTGGGAGCATGGATACGTGATGGCGATCCAGGCATGGAGGACTTGATTCTAGGTTCAGAAAATTACAATGGTTGGTTCACACCTGCCAATTCCCGAAAAGCATTGTGGAATATTGGTGAGATGCTACAACCGAGTGCATTGAACTCCTGGAGTAAGCAATGGGAAGATTTAATTACTGATCAGGAACCTAAAAAAATTGGATTGATTTTAGCCGGCAACATCCCATTAGTTGGATTTCACGATGTGTTGGCAGTTCTGGTTGCCGGACATCAGGCTTTAATCAAGCTTTCATCGCAAGATCCTAAGCTTTTACCTTACACCTTATCAAAACTGATTGAACTAGAGCCCGGATTTGGGAATCGTATAAATTATGTAGATCGATTAGAAAACTTTGATGCCGTTATTGCCACCGGGAGTAACAATAGTGCTCGCTATTTTGAGTATTATTTTGGGAAAGTTCCCCATATTATTCGAAAGAACCGGAACAGCGTTGCGGTACTTACAGACAAAGAAAGCAACAAGGAACTTGAAGCACTTGGTGCGGATATTTTCGATTATTTCGGCTTAGGATGCCGAAACGTTTCGAAGCTATTTGTTCCTAAAGGTTATGGATTTGACCGTTTTTTTCAAGCGATTGAGCCTTATCAGAGCATTGCACAGCATCACAAGTACCTCAACAATTACGATTACAACAAATCTATTTATTTGGTTAACGGCGATCAGCATTTGGATAATGGTTTCCTTTTGTTGAAACCCGATGAAAAACTAGCCTCTCCCTTAGCAGTGGTCTATTACGAGGAATACGAAGATCTCCAAGAACTAAACGCCAAGTTACTCCAAGATTCAGCAGCTATTCAGTGTGTTGCCAGTACGGAACAGCTCGACATTCCTAATCAGCTTGTTCAACTGGGTTGTACCCAAAAGCCTCAACTTTGGGACTATGCAGACGGTATAGATCTGATGCAATTCTTACTCTAAAAACTGGGCACAATTCAGGGAAAATGATAACTTTGAAACGATGTATTTGATCAAAGTAAAAGGCGTAGCAAAAATTCCGGATTACGTACAGTTGAGAGACGAAGAGTTCACGCTACTGGCCTATTTCCGTGTCGATCGTCCGGAAAAATCCTTGGATAAGATCGGATTAGCCGAGCACAGCGAATACATCCTAAAAAAAATAGAAGAACTCCCCTTTGGCCAAGTGTACAAACTAGAATTATAAGCAGATGAGCAATTCCGTAATTCAATTAACTAACGTTGATGTTTTTCAGCAAAATCAATTGGTTTTATCGCAAGTAAACCTGCATGTAGACCGAGGAGAATTTGTTTACCTGATTGGGCAAACGGGTTCAGGAAAAAGTAGTTTACTGAAAGTGATTTACGGCGATTTGCACATCAAAACCGGTCAAGGAAATGTTGCTGGCTACGATCTAAAAAAGCTGAGCGATGAAGAAATTCCTTTTTTAAGACGGAAACTGGGAATCGTTTTTCAAGATTTTCAATTGTTAACAGACCGAACGGTAGAAAAAAATCTGGAGTTCGTATTGCAGGCAACCGGCTGGACCAATCTGCCTGAAATTGCGGGACGTATCCGTGAAGTGTTGGATCAGGTGGGCTTGCGTTCCAAAATCCAAAAAATGCCTCACGAACTTTCTGGCGGCGAACAGCAACGCGTAGTGATTGCCAGAGCGCTGCTCAACCACCCGGAAGTTATTTTGGCCGACGAGCCTACCGGGCATTTGGATCCGGAAACATCCGAGGAAATTACCATGCTTTTACGCCAAATCAGCCAATCTGGAACAGCGGTGGTTTTGGCTACACACGATTATCACATCATCCGAACTTTTCCATCTCGAATCATCAAATGTGAAAACGGGCTGGTGGTGGAAAATGCCAGTATTTAACTTGATTTTTCATTTTACGCCACTTTGTTAGTTATTTGCAAATACTAACTGACAGCTTGTCGCAAAACCGGTATTGGCAACAATTTTGACCATATCGGACAAAGAATTTTTTGAAACATGTCGAAAACGAAAAAAACTACCAAAGCAGAAACAAGCAGCAAAGCAGAGAAAAAGGCTGGTAAACCAGGTCCTGATGCTGCTTTGCAAAAATTAAAGGCCGAATTGGCTGAAGCCAACGATAAATACCTGCGTTTGTATGCTGAATTTGATAATTTCAAACGTAGAACCAGTAAAGAGCGGATAGAATTATTACAAACAGCCGGAAAAGAAGTCATTGTATCTTTACTACCTGTTTTAGACGATTTTGAAAGAGCGCAAAAAGCAATGGAAAATGCGACTGAAATTTCGGCCGTAAAAGAAGGAGTAGCGCTTATCCATCATAAAATCAAAAATATTTTAACACAGCAGGGATTGAAAGAAATGGAAGCGAAAGGTTCTGCATTTGATGCCGATTTACACGAAGCCATTACCAATATCCCAGCACCAACCGAAGATTTGAAAGGGAAAAATATCGACGAACTGGAGAAAGGATACTACCTGAATGATAAGGTAATTCGTTTTGCTAAAGTAGTTGTAGGACAATAATCATGGCAAAGAGAGATTATTACGACGTACTCGGAGTGGCAAAAAATGCCAATGCTGAAGAAATCAAAAAGGCTTACCGTAAACTGGCTATCAAATACCACCCCGATAAAAATCCGGATGATAAAGCCGCTGAAGATAAGTTCAAAGAAGCAGCAGAAGCTTACGAGGTTTTAAGCAACCCGGAGAAAAAACAACGTTACGACCAATTTGGACATGCCGGTAACGCCGCAGGTGCGGGTGGATTTGGTGGCGGCGGTATGAACATGGAAGATATTTTCAGTCAATTTGGCGATATCTTCGGTGGTGGCGGAAGCCCTTTCGACAGTTTTTTTGGAGGTGGACAATCTGGCAGAGGAGGCCGCAGAGTTAGTCGTGGTACCAATCTTCGAATTAAAGTAAAACTGAGCCTAGAAGAAATTGCCAAGGGCACAGAGAAGAAAATAAAGGTTAATAAACAGGTAAGCTGCTCCAGTTGCGATGGCAGTGGTGCTAAAGATAAATCCTCGTTTCATACCTGCCGTACTTGCGGGGGTAGCGGAGCGGTTCGCCGGGTAACCAATACCATTTTGGGCCAGATGCAAACCACCAGCACCTGCCCTAGCTGTAATGGTGAAGGAACTGAAATTACCGCCAAATGCGGCACTTGCCATGGCGAAGGCTTAATGCGTGGCGAAGAAACCATCAGCATTCAAATTCCGGCGGGTGTAAGTGAAGGCATGCAATTGTCGATGAGTGGCAAAGGAAATGCCGCACCTCGTGGTGGAGTTCCGGGCGATCTAATCATTTTAATCGAAGAAATTCCGCACGAGACCTTAAAACGCGACGGCAATAATATTGTATACGATTTGCACATCAGCTTTGCCGATGCCGCTTTAGGCTCAAGTGTAGAGGTGCCCACCATTGACGGGAAAGCCAAAATTAAAATCGAACCTGGAACCCAAGGCGGTAAAATTCTGCGTTTGAAAGGCAAGGGCATACCGGAGGTAAATTCGTACCACCGTGGCGACCAGCTCATTTATGTAAACATCTGGACACCGAAAGCCTTATCTAAGGAAGAGCGTGAAACTTTAGAAAAACTGCAAGATTCCCCGAACTTTAAACCCCAGCCGGGCAAGAGCGAAAAATCCTTCTTCGAACGGATGAAGGAATATTTTGGATAAAGAAAAAGCCTTCGAAAAATCGGAGGCTTTTTTGTTTTAGTCCTTTACACAGCGGACTGATAGTCCGAATCGGGGAGCAGCTGTACTTAATATTAGTTCATTGGTATTAAATTGAATACCTGTGGCGTTGTTGGAACCGGTAGAGTTCCACCAGAATGAGAAAATCCCTGAAAATGCATAATCCTCTGTATCATTTCTGCAGCCTGCGGGAAATGCATTAAACCCACTTTTATTGTTTGCAGTCTGATTATTACCCACGTTTCCTTCTGTCTGGTCATTCTCCCAACCAGAAGTAGCCGCCAAAGATTTGGCAATTTTATTTCCCGTTTTGGTACCGTCATAGTTATAACCATTTGCAATCAAATAATTTTGTAGCTTTTGCCAATCTGAATCGGTAGGCACATGCCAACCTGTAGGAGCCAACTTGCCGGTATTTACCGCATGCCAGTTATACAACATCCCAAACGTGGCTATATTTGCATAATCGTTATTATAATAGCATAACATAGGAGAAATGATATTGGGATCTGACCAGGTTTGATACGAAAAAACCATCGGTATAGGTGTTTTATCATTCAGCATAGTGACTTTCAAATTTTCTGCCATCCACCATTGGTCGCCAATTTTAACGGTTTTGTATACATTGCCTTCCACATCAGTAACTGTGCCAAATTGTGGGCCGCTATATTTATCTTTTTTACAAGACCCAAAACCAAAAATCAGCATTGCTGTAATAAAAACAATTTTTTTCATAAGTAGTTATAACATCTTAACACAATAGTAAAGCAGATTGAAATAACTTAACAAGCATTCCCGACGAACAAACATTTTTTTACGACGAACAACCATTTTTGAGGTTTTGTTCGATAAATTGATTCCATTTTTTGTAACGATTAGTACACACTTTTGTCTAAATTGAAAAGCATCAATCAGCATTATGCTCAGCATCAGAAACATTGTAAAACAATACGCCGAACACCGTGCCCTCGATGGCGTAAGCCTGGAAGTTGAAAAAGGCAGTATTTTCGGATTATTAGGCCCCAATGGAGCCGGAAAAACCTCACTCATCCGCATTATTAACCAAATTACCGCACCCGATGAAGGAGAGGTTTATTTTAACGGCGAAAAGTTAAACCCCAATCATATTGCCAAAATTGGCTACCTACCCGAAGAACGTGGTTTGTATAAAAAAATGACCATCGGTGAGCAAGCTTTATACCTGGCTCAACTGAAAGGCCTTTCGCGGGCCGATGCCACTAAACGGATAAAATTTTGGTTTGAAAAAATGGAAATGCAAACCTGGTGGGATAAAAAAGTGGAAGATCTGAGTAAAGGGATGCAGCAAAAAGTACAGTTCGTAGCTACCGTTTTACACGAACCCGAACTCATTATTCTGGATGAACCTTTTTCGGGCTTCGATCCGGTTAATGCCGAAATCGTAACCAAAGAAATTCTAGAGTTGAATAAAAAAGGTGCAACCATCATTTTCTCTACCCACCGCATGGAATCGGTAGAGCAATTGTGCGACAGCATTGCCCTCATCAACCGTTCGCACAAAATTTTAGACGGCAAGGTAAAAGACATTAAAAACAGCTACCGCGATAATACGTTTACCTTAAGTTTCGAAGGAAATTTTCCTGAAGCAAAAGCTGACTTATTTGACATTGTAGCCGAACCAAAAAATGGATCTGTAACCGTCAAAATTAACAAGGCTAAGAATGCGAATGAATTACTCAGCTATGTTTTGCCACACATCCAAATTCAGGAACTTAAAGAAGAAGTTCCCAGCATTCACGACATTTTTATTCAGAAAGTAACGCAATTAAGTTAAGAGCATGAACAAGATTTTACTCATCATTCAACGCGAATACCTAAGCCGAGTTAAAAAGAAATCCTTTTTATTGATGACCTTTCTCGTACCGGCACTCATTATCGGCATGTATGCCTTAATTGCTTTTTTAAGTGTAAAAGGTGGAGATAAAGTAACTGAAATTACGGTGTACGACGAGAGTCAGATTTTTGCAGGAAATTTCAAAAACAGCTCCTTAATTCGTTACCAAACGAGCACGTTAAGTTTGGTAGATGCCAAAAAACAGGCTGCAGAAAACGAAGATGGTTTCATCCTCTACATTCCTGCAGAAACAGGCAAGGAAACTCAGGTTCAATTATTCTCCAAAAAGAAAATAGGTCTTTCCTCACTGAGCAATATCGAAAATCAGATGAATGAGATCTTGCGCACCAAACAACTTAAAGATGCTGGTATTGACCCTTCAACCTTGGCCCAAATTAAACCGGACGTGACTATCAATTCTATTGAATTGACCGCCGAAGGCGAAAAAGACAGTAGTGCCGGCGCTGCCTACATTATTGGATTTGCTGCTGCTATCCTGGTGTACATGTCCTTATTTATTTATGGGTCACAAGTAATGCGTGGCGTAATTGAAGAAAAAACAAGCCGGATTGTAGAAGTTGTGATCTCTTCAGTAAAGCCATTCCAACTGATGATGGGCAAAATCATCGGTATTGGCCTGGTCGGTTTAACCCAATTTATTCTTTGGATAGTTCTGTCCACTACCTTGGTGAGTTCAGCGGGACAATTTTTTCTAAAAGATAAAATGGAACAGGTTAAATCCATTCAGACCGAAAAATCTGAAGGTCAAAAACCGAACGTTGAATTTAATCAAGGGCCAGGTGCAACCGTAATTAATGCCATACAAACCCTCAATTTGCCGTATATTTTAGGCACTTTCCTAGTTTATTTTTTGGGTGGATACCTGATTTATAGCGCCTTGTTTGCAGCCGTTGGTGCAGCCGTAGATAACGAAACAGAAACACAGCAATTTATGCTCCCCATTACGCTTCCATTGCTATTCACCTACATCATGTCGTTCAGTTTTATTGTGAATAATCCGGACAGCACCTTGTCTTTTTGGCTAAGTATCATTCCATTTACATCACCTATTGCCATGATGGTTCGTTTACCTTTCGGCGTACCCGATTGGCAATTGGCCTTATCAATCGTTTTATTAATAGCCGGATTTTTGTTCACTACCTGGATTGCCTCACGCATTTACAGGGTGGGAATCCTGATGTATGGCAAAAAGGTGAATTTCCGCGAACTAGCCAAATGGCTTACCTATAAAGAATAGCCATGACCGAAGCCAAAGCACAACTGATAGCAGCCGAACAAAAGGCCCTGCAACTCTTTAAAACTATGGAGGAGCGTGAGCTCATCTGCTCAGGAAAAACCGAAGAAGACTTGAACGATGAGGTTTTTAAATTAGCTAAAGAATTATTTGGCATCGAAAAATATTGGCACAAACGCATCATCCGTGCCGGTAAAAATACCCTCCTTCCCTACAATGAGAATCCACCCAATTTAACCTTACGGGATGATGAAATCTTGTTCTTGGATTTTGGACCCATATTTGAAGATTGGGAAGCCGATTTCGGGCGCACGTATGTGATCGGTAAGGATACGGTAAAATTGAAATTAAAAAATGATTTGGAGCTAATTTGGAAAGAATGTAAAGCTTTTTATAACGCTAAAACTTCTCTTAGCGGTGCCGAGTACTACGCTCATGTGGTTTCGGTAGCCAATAGCTACGGCTGGGAGTTTGGCGGCAAAATGGCCGGACACATCATTGGCCACTTCCCGCACGAACGACTGGAAAAAGAGATTAAGGACAATTACATCCATCCGGAAAATCACTTAGATATGTTCGGTCCTGATAAATCGGGCAATCCCAGAGAATGGATTTTGGAGATCCATTTGGTAGACAGAGAACGTGAAATTGGGGGATTTTTTGAGCAGCTATTGAGCGTTTAAATCAGCTTCAACAACTCCTCGTACAAGCGATCGGTTGGCAAACCCACCACATTGGTGTATGAACCGTTAATTCGTTCGATACCCACTAAACCAATCCATTCTTGAATGCCGTATGCTCCGGCCTTATCCATAGGCTGACCAGTGGAAATGTAATACCTAATTTGTTCGGAATTGAGTTTTTTGAAGTACACCTCAGAGGTTTCTACAAACGAGTGTAGTTGATGCTCTTTCAGCAAACAAACACCGGTCATCACTTCGTGTTTACGACCCGAAAGTAGCGACAACATTTCAAAGGCATGTTCTTCAGTTTCAGGCTTGCCCAAAATTTGTCCATCAATACAAACTAAGGTATCGGCAGTAATAACGATTTCGTTGGTTATATCTTCGTCAAAAGCTTGCGCTTTCTTTTCGGCAATGTATAAAGCTACTTCTGCCGGACTTAAATTTTCTGGATAACTTTCATCCACCTCTTTCAATACAATGCGAAAATCCAAACCCAATAAGTTCATCAACTCTTGCCGACGTGGAGATTTGGAGGCTAAAATAAGTGGAGGAAAAACGATAGACATGGCACTAGCCTCTGGCTGAGGGCTGTTCATCCAGCCATACACCTTGTATTTTTAAAACTTTTTCTAGTACTTCGCGAACGCAACCGGCTCCCCCTTTTACTGGAGAAATATAGGCTGAGATTGCTTTGATCTCTTCAGCAGCATCGGCGGGGCAAACCGGCAATCCTACCTTTTGCATTACCGGATAATCGGGAATATCGTCGCCCATGTACAATACCTGGTCTGCTTGTAGCTCGTGGATTAACAGAAACTCTTCAAAAGCATCCATTTTGGTTTCTACACCAATATAAATGTCTTTAATACCCAAACCTTGCAAGCGGCTTACCACACTTTGGGATCTGCCACCAGAAATAATAGCGATGGGGAAGCCTCTTTTTACGGCCAGCTGAAGCGCATAACCGTCTTTGATACTAAAACGACGTAACTGCTCACCGCTTTCGGTTACATGAACCAAGCCGTCGGTAAGCACACCGTCTACATCAAAAACAAAGGCTTTAATATGAGAAAGTTTCTGGAGCATGATTATTGGTTATCACGCCATTCGTACACCCATGCAGACTGGATTTGCTCCAGATGGCCTTCGTTGCACTCTTCGCGTTTACCTGAAAAATTAGGCAGGCTCAATACCCATTCCATCAAATCGGTGAAACGAATACGGTAGATTTTTGATTCGCCAAATTCATCGCCAAATTTCTCGTACAAGCCCATGGCAATGTCTTCGTAATCGTTCCAATAAATGGGTAATGCGTATTTATCGTCTATCATGATTAATGTCCTAAAAATTGGCTTTGATCTGGTAAAGTTACTTCAATATCTCCATTGATTACCACACATTGGCAACCCAAACGAGAATTGATACGTGGGTTTACCGCACGGTCAATAAAATCTTCTTCCTTGTCAGAAATTTCCTGCAGATGCTCCATTCCTTTGTTCACGTACACATGGCAAGTTGAACAACCGCAAACACCACCACAGTTGTGCTGCAGCTCAATGCCGTTATCCATACAAACATCCAGTACTGAATCCCCTTTGGCAATATCCAACGCTACAGGCTCTTTACCAGCTTCTTCAAAATTGATTTTGATCTTGAAAATACTCATCGCAGCGCAAAAATAAAAAATTTAGGTGGCCAAGCCGAGCGCTAGCGTAAATTGACTATACTTTGACTGAGTAGGCGATAGATTTCCTGCAAATGTGGCTCATTTTTGAGTAAATCAAGGTGTTTTTGCAAAGTTATTTCATCCTTTCGAATGGCCGGACCAGTTTGCACAGTTGCAGGCAAATGCTGTTGTGCTTTAGCAGCAGTTTCAGCAATCAATGGCCTGATTAGATCGAAATCAAGTTGCTGCGACTCAAGTAAATGTTGCGCAATGGCAAAGAGATGATTACTGAAATTACACGCAAATACAGCTGCAACGTGTAAAGTCATGCGTTGTTTTGAGTCAAGTTTTATAACCCTTGAAGATAGTTGCTGAGCTAAACCGCTCAACACATTTAATGATTCTGGATTATTAGACTCAATAGCAATTGGAACATCCTTAAAATCAACCTCTTTTTCGAAGGAGAAGGTCTGCAAAGGATAAAACACACCGATGTTAGCAGAAGCCAACACATCCATAGGCGTAGAACCCGAGGTATGAACAATTAATTTATTTGGTAAATCTAAGTTCTTAGCTATACTGGCAATGGCATCATCTTTTACCGAAATAATGTACAGATCGGCATCTTTTCGCAAAGCGGAAATTGAGCTGATGGCCGCTGCATTTAATTTTTTAGCTAAATCAGCAGCATGTGCTTGAGTGGGGCTGTAAACCTGAACAATCTCCTCTCCTGCATTTTGCAAAGCCAGGCCCAGTTGTGTGGCCACACGTCCGCTACCGAGCAGGATGATTTTCATTTAAGCGGTTTTAAGTTCTTTATTCCGGCGAAAAATGGAAAGTAAGAATCCGATGGTCATCAAAATGGCTCCACCCCAAAATAAATTAATATACGGGAACATGATCGCCTTCATCACAATCCATTTTTTCTCGGCTTTCGGTTTTTGGAATACGGTCAATTCGAGTTTATTCTGCTGAGGCAGAATGTTGGTAAAGCGAAGCTTTAATCCTAAATCATCAACAGATTTACCAAAATCGTAAGTGTTTCCACCTTTTATTAAGAAAACAGGCTCTGCCGAATAGGTTTTGCGCTCATCTTTGATTTCTAATCCTAAGGATACGGCCACATCACCCTTTTTCAAGGGAATGTTTTGCACTTTAGCATCACGATTCACACTTTTAACCACAATCACCGCATCCCGAATTTGGATGGTATCTCCCAAGGCAATTTGGTAAACTTTTGGCTTGCCAAAATCTTCTTCATCACTATGACCTTCATGCGCCTCGTGTTTTTCTTCCTCTTTCAAAGGCACACTGCTTACATGGGTATATATGTCTTTTAGAGCATAATGACGGGTATCTGGAGAAGCAATGATTTGACGCATTTTAGCATTTTGTTGCGCATTCGGATACAAATCGAAACTTTCTTTAACCTTACCAGACTTTTCGTCAATAACTTGGTAATTCACTCGGTAATAGGTATTTGGGCCGGATGTAGAATCGCCTAAATACGTTACGGTGTAGGGATCCATCTTTACAGGCTCATTCAAATACAGAATAATATTCTCTCTCGGATTATTGCTCTTGGCAAACTCATCACCAAAACCGATGCCCGAGGAGTTTACAGACACCACCTTGCTGGTTGCGGCGGCTACCAAGGCTCCAATTAATAAAAATCCAAATCCAATATGCGCCAAGGCCGATCCGGCCAGTTTCCACTTCCCTTTAATGGCCTCGAACAAAATATCTGCATTCGCCACAATAGAGAATAAAGAAGTCAGCGTCAGGAGCATGAACATCGGATTGCTGTAAATGCCGGTCAAGTATCCCGCGAAAGCGGTGAATACAGCAGCAATAATCAGCGATTTGATCAATTGCTGGTAGAATTTCTTGGGTTCTGTTTTTTTATACTTTAAAAACTGCGAAAAACCTGAAATAAACGCAATTACTAAGGCAAAAGGCAACTGCCATTTGTTGTAATGTTGTACCACTTGGGTGGGAGGGGCAATCTCGGTTCCAAAAATTTTATTAAATACCGGAATTGAGGTAGTAGCCAAAACCTGTAAACAGGCTAGCGTAAGCATTACGGAACCGACAAAAAGCCAAAATTCGCGGGAGTAGGTTTCTTCTTCTTTTTTAGAAAAAGGTAGCGCTTTCCAGCGGGCGATAATCATGGCCAGGGCCAATACAATGAAACCGGCAATGTATGCAAATAGTTGCCAGAACATACCAAGATCGGTAAATGAGTGTACTGATGATTCACCTAAAATACCACTTCGGGTAAGGAATGAGGCGTACAGCACCAGTATAAAACTGATCAATACCAAGAACAATGACGTAAAATAAGCCTGTCCAGAATTTTTGAAAGCCAGCATGACATGGACAGCCGCAATCAGCGTTAACCAAGGAATAAGCGAAGCATTTTCAACCGGATCCCAAGCCCAGAAACCACCAAAATTTAGCGCTTCATAGGCCCAAAATGAACCCATGATAATGCCCGCTCCTAAAACCATTACCGCAAACAAGGCCCAAGGCAAAGCCGCTTTAACCCATTCGGTGTATTTCTTCTCCCAAAGGCCTGCGATACCAAAAGCAAAAGGCACGATCATGGCGGCAAAACCCATGAACAGGGTTGGCGGGTGAATCACCATCCAATAATTTTGCAATAAGGGATTCAATCCATTTCCATCGTCAATCAAGCTTAGATAATCAGGACGAGAAAAAATTGGAGCCTGCATGGCTTCCCTTAAGAGAATAAAAGGCGAACTTCCTACGCGTAATCCTAAAATTTCTACACCCAAAAGCATAGAGGCCAGGAAAGTTTGAGACAACATCACAACCGTCATTACCGGGCTTTCCCAGATTTTGGCTCTGAATACCAAGACTAAACCTAAAACAGATTGCCAGAATGTCCAAAGCCAGAAACTACCCTCCTGGCCTTCCCAAAAACTCGAAATGATATAATAAACCGGAAGAGATTTGGATGAGTGTGCCCAGGCATAGTGGTACTCAAACAGGTGATTGTAGATGATGTAAAAAAGCGAAGCACCAATACCAATTACAGCCAAAAAGTTTAACGAGAAGGCTACTCTGGCTATTTTTTTCCAAGAGTCATCTGGTCGATCTTTATTGGTGGCAAAATAATAACTGATGGTAGATAGTAGGGCTGTTCCAAACGACAGTACGACAAAAAACTGGCCTAATTTGCCCGGCAAAAGGCTTTCTCCAAGAAATACGGTATCCATAATTAGCTTTGAACGGAAGTAGCGGTTTTAACTTCTACCTGATCTTTATTGTATTTAGAAGGGCACTTCATCAAAATTTTAGAAGCCTGAAACTCCCCTTCAACCATTTTACCTACCAAAACAATTTGCTCAGACTTTTCAAAATCTTGAGGCTTTGTACCATTAAAAACAACCTTACATTCTTTACCCTGATTATCTTTTACATAAAAGGAGAAATAATTGGCGTCTTGAATGGGGTTGTAGACAATTGCTTTATTCAGATCAAGCTTACCCACAACGTGTAATTCAGCATCAGATTTTTGCGCATCGGTAAAATTACCATAGGTACTTGAATCCGCATAGGTACTCACAATCACACCGATGGCTACTGCAATAACAATGATTCCGAGAAGGGCACTTTTTTTCATAACAAACTGTTTTACTGAAAGAAAATCTGATGCAACAAAAGTACACAATATCCTTTTTTAGAAGGAAAGATTTGGCGGATTAATTCGGCTGAAAATTGTCATAAATACATCAATAAAAAAGAAAAGGGGACATCTTGAACAGATATCCCCTTTACATAGGTGATTAACAACAAATCACGGCCAAATACCCATGTTAGAATAGGATACGGCAATCTTATCAATCGCGTTTACAAAAGCTGCAATACGAAGAGTTTTAATCTTTGGATTATTCACTTTTACTTCACGAATCTCGTGGTAAGCACGAATCATAGTGTCTTCCAATCCAGAATTTACCAATTCTAATTCTGAGGCACCTTTTACTATTACGCTGCGTTGCTCCGCTGATAATTTAACACCAGTTGTAGCTTCTACCATGTTCACCAAGTTTTGGTTAGCCGTTTCTTCGTAACGTTTGTCCATACGACCAAATGCTACGTGCGACAGGTTTTTCAACCACTCAAAATAAGAAACTGTTACCCCACCGGCATTGCAATACATATCCGGAATAATGATTCCACCACGTTTGGTAAATAGCTCCTCGGCACCTGGCGTAGTTGGACCATTTGCACCTTCGGCAATTACTTTTGCTTGAATGCGGTTAATGTTTTCTTCTGTAATTTGATTTTCAAGAGCTGCAGGAACCAAAATATCACAAGCTTGCTCTAATCCTTCGGTTGATTTTTTGAATTCTTTTTGGGCACCTTTGAATCCTAAAATTGAACCTGTTGATTTGCGGTGGTTAAATACCTCATCGATATCCAAACCGTTTTCATTGTAGATGGCGCCTTCATACTCACATAAACCCACGATTGTAGCTCCGAATTCAGCTAAGAATTTAGCCGAGTGGTAACCAACGTTTCCTAAACCTTGTACAATTACTTTTTTACCGGCTAAACCAGGAGTTAAGCCAAGGGCTTTCATATCTTCAGCAACCGATACACATTCGCGTACTGCAATGGCAACACCACGACCCGTAGCTTCTCGACGACCGGCAATACCATGCAAAGCAAGTGGTTTTCCGGTAACGCAACCCAAGGCATCTAACTGACCAGGATTCATGGTTTGGTAAGTATCGGCAATCCAGCTCATTTCACGTTCGCCTGAACCGTAATCTGGCGCAGGAACGTCAATAGCAGGACCAATAAAGTTTTTCTTGGTCAACTCTACCGTATAACGACGAGTTATATTTTCTAATTCAGCTACGGTATAATCTTTAGGGTTGATTTTGATACCACCCTTAGCACCACCAAATGGCACATTCACAATGGCACACTTGTAAGTCATTAAGGCAGCCAGCGCCATTACCTCATCTTCATTTACCATATCGCTATAGCGGATACCACCTTTGGTAGGCGATTTATGATGAGAGTGCTCTACCCTCCAGGCATCAATCACTTCAATACCATCCCCTTTTCTGATCGGGAAACGGAAATGATAAACACTATTACACGATTTGATCTGGTCCAGTAATCCAGCTGGATAATTTGTAAACTGGGCTGCATGATCAAAAAACTCACACACATCTCCGAAAAAACTCAGTTCCTGATGTGCTGCTCCTTTTGAATTAGACATATACTAAATTTTAAATTTTCTGACTGTATAGGTTTGCAATTTTGATGCAAATTTGAATCAAAAAAAGCCAAACCTGCAAATAAAAATTTCTGAGTGTATAGTGTACACTACAACGTTTTTCTAAAAAATCTTCGAATAGAAGTTTTAAAATCAGTTTTTATTCGAAACAGATTTTTCGATTTTACTAATTCTTTTATCCATTCCGAACAAGAAAATCAGCATTCCTAGAATGATAACGGCTATAACAGCCACCACTACATAGATCATTCCAGAAGCCCGTAAACCATCGGCCATTTCTACCTGATCGGTATTTTGAGCAAAAGAACAAAAAGATGTAAATATGATGCTTAACAAGCTTAGCAATACTACTCTCATATTAAGAATTGATTTCGATTAAACGTGTACGATATCTCATATTGGCGATCCAAACACCAATTAAAATCCAGCCAATAACTGCCGGATAAAAAACCAAACGCATTTGGCTGTCTAGATCGTAGGAATTAAATCCCGGATTGCCTCCATTGCCAGGATGCAAAGAATCTGTCATTCGGGGTAAAATAAACAGCAAAACTAGCATTACCGGAAATGCGAAAACATTATAAACAGCTGAAATTTTAGCTCTTTTCTGCTCTTCATCCATCGATCCACGCAACACTATATAAGCCATGTACATCAATGTGGCTATTGCTGCACTGTTTAGTTTGGGATCGTTTGGCCAGGGAGAACCCCAAGTGAAATTCGCCCAAATCATGCCAGTTACTAAACCCAGAAAACCAAACACAATTCCAGTATTGACCATTTCAACAGCAATTAAATCGTGTTTTTCATCTCCCGACGACAAATACTTAATGCTGTAAATGACCGAAATAAGGTATAAAACGATCATAGTGAACCACATAGGAACGTGAAAATACAGATTACGGATACTTTCGTGGAGAATGGGTAAGCGTGGTACTTCAAAAAGAAAACCCGCGATTACGGAATATAGAATAAGAACTGAGGCTAGAATTTTCCACCAGTTTTTTTGCATAGCACTAAAAATTAGTCTCGCCAAAGGTAAGGAAATAACAGCAAAGAAACGGTGATCACGATTAGATTAATGGCCAGCAAAACTGCAATTTCATTATAACTACTTGCACGGTCTAGGCCATCCATGGCATTTTTAGATAACTTGATGAGTAAGATGAGCAAGGGGATAATTACCGGAAAACTTAAAATGGCCATTAAGGCACTACTGTTACTAGCTTTTGATGCAATACTCGAAATCAAGGTAAATACCGATGCAAAACTGATACTTCCTAAAACCACTGCCAGTAGGTACAACGCAGGATCTCCAACAGGATTTGTAAATACTATTCCGTAAAAAAAGAGCGCAAGAACCGCTAATAGGAACAATAGAAATACATTGTAGATAATTTTTGTGAGGATAATGGCTTGTGCAGAAGCAATGGTATAAAAATACAATTGCCTGCCCCGACTTTCTTGTACAAAACTTTTGGTAACCGCGTTAATGGAAGCAAAAAGCATGATGATCCAGAATAAAGCATTCCAGGTTACAGCCTGCAGACCACGAAAAGACAGGTAACACACAAAAATGGTGGAAACTACATACAGCAAAATACCGTTGAGTGCATAGCGTGATCGCCACTCGAGTACAATTTCTTTATAGAGTAGGGCTCTAACCTGTTGGTACAGACTCATGGTTGACAAAGATACTTTTTTTAGCTTCTGGAAGTATTTCAAGAGCGAATATTGTAAATTGAAGGCATGTTTAGTGATCAACTAGCTACTCCGATTGGCAATTTGCTAATTGAAGCAGACCATTCTGCTGTATCTTCAATACAATTTAGAGAGAAATCAGATATTCGTCCAAATGTCCTAACCGAAATCGCTAAAACCCAATTAGAGGCTTATTTTAAGGGAGAAAACTTAACATTTTCTTTTCCGATGCAACAAGAAGGAACTCCCTTTCAGCAAAAAGTTTGGGAAACTTTGCAAAGCATCCAAGCCGGATATCCTATTTCTTATGCCGATTTATCTGTTAAATTAAAAAATCCTCTGGCTATTCGAGCTATTGCCGCTGCTAACGGAAAGAACAACTTATTAATTGCTGTCCCCTGCCACCGCGTTATTGGCAGTACTGGAAAATTGGTTGGTTATGCCGGAGAACTGTGGCGCAAAAAATGGTTACTTGAACACGAAGCCCGTATAATTGGCATTGGACAAACTTCCTTATTTTTATAACATGAACCCTTACCTAGATATCGTTTTACGGAGTGCCGCTGTTTATGGTTTTATGGTCTTGGCCATTCGATTTTTTGGCAAGAAAGAACTTTCACAGCTTTCTACCACCGATCTGGTGTTTATCATCCTCATCAGTAACTCGGTACAAAATGCCATGGTGGGTTCAAATTCATCACTGGCTGGCGGTTTGGTCGCTGCTTTGGTACTTTTCGGTTTAAATCATGTATTAAAACTGATTATGTTTAGATCAGCCAAATTTAAAGCCTTGATTGAAGATAAACCCATTATTTTAATACATGAGGGTACTGTAGATCAAGAGCATTTAACCCGTACGCGTATCACCCATGATGAGTTAGAGCAAGCTATTCGCGAACATGGTGTTCAGGAAATAGCTGACGTAAAACTAGCTATTTTGGAAGTTGACGGGAATATCAGTGTGATTTCTGGTGAAGGAAAAAATTTGAAACAGAGTAGGCACAAATATCGCCGTCTGCACAAAACCTTAACACGGGGAGCCTAAGCCGGAATACGTTTATCCACCAACTTGAACCAAAGTGGCGGAATTAAAGCAGGCAGAAACATGCTGGTATAACCACCCGGTAAAACCGGACTTTTATCATACGAAACCAGTGTATTGAAGGGCTTGGCTGCATGAAAGTGATGATCTGCATGTCGACTTAAATCAATTAAAAAATAACGGCTTACTAAGCGATCGCTTTGCCAAGAGTGAAGTTCATTTACCCGTTCTTTTTCATCTCTGGTCAAACCGTAATGCTCAATGTAATTGGTGTATTCCAAAAGTAGATTAGCCAAAAGTGCCTGAAGTAAAACTGCCAAGGCCACCTTTACGCCCAAAAAGCTCCAAATTAACACCGTTACCAACACCGCACCTACAAGAACAGCAATGACATAATTGTGGATCCCGAAAGGGTTTTTACCCAATTTATATAAGCGTTCTTTTTCTAAATTAATGGACTGACTTAGTTGTCCTTTGGTAGTTCGAAGAAAAAATGCGTAAAAACTTTCGCCCCGCAAAGCACTCACCGGATCCTTACCGGTGCCTACCCATTTGTGGTGAATACGTAAATGGTGAATGTAGAAATAGGGATTAAATACCGTGAACAAGAGTAAACGCCCTAAGAAATTCCAAAACGGACTTTTTTTATGTATAAGTTCGTGTGCGATAACAATGCCCAGACTACCTGAGGCTACACCTGTTGAAAGTGCTGCGGCTGCAATCCAAAACCCGGTCAGAATTTCTGTAGCCACCGCATAAATTAAACTTCCTATGGCAACAAACTGCGTAATTACTACAAGCAGCATGAGCAGATCGGGCAAGAAATCGTCCCGACCCTCTTCGTTATTCTTATCCTCAGGCAGCACCAATTCCAACAGCGCCAAAATCACAAAAGTGAACACAAAATTGGTCAAGCTGTACCAGGAGCCACTTAAATTGCCAAAAATGGCAAGAGCTGCTGGTATCAGATTGATAAAGTATTTCCAGTTACGAAATGTATCCTGAATGGTATGTCCGGTCTTCATGATGTATGAAGATAGTAAGAAAGCGTTACAACAAGAAAAATTTACTTTTCTGTAATCTGCATTTTCTCAGCAAAATGTGCACAGTAATCACGTAGATCACCAATGATGGCTTCTTCGCCTGTTGCTTTTAAAAAGCTATCGCCCATGGTTTGCAGGGTTTCGTAGAAAAAACGCTTCATTTCATCTACCGGCATATCCTTAGTCCACAAATCAATGCGCAAAGTATTTTTGTAGTTGTGATCCCATAAGGCCAGCATCATCGATTTTACCGGAAGTGCTTCCTTCTGTTTAGAATCTGTTGATTCCCAGAGGATGTTTTCTGGTAAATTCTGTTCGTCCAACTCAATAGTCAATTTGATTTCAGCTTTTTTCATACATTAAAATCCCCGGATAATGAATAATAAGAGGAGCACAAAGATGAGGAATAAGCACTCAACAATCCAAATTCGTTTTAAGTTATTGAGTGTAAAGCGAAATAGGAAATCTGTAATCAGACTGAGCACCAACAGGCAGATCAGTGGAACCGTACCCAGCTGCCTCCAACCGGTATCGTCTGCAGAAATCAATAAATAAACGATTGCGGCTAATAAAATGCCACTCAGGATATTTAAAGGAGTTAAACGCAGAGATCTCACAGCTACAAAACTAGCAAAGGATCTATCAAGTTAGCGATGATAAGACTTTTTTGCTGCAGTAAACGTATAGGGCACGGCGTTCGCGTCTACATCACGGGCTTCCAGGCTCAGGTGTGTGTTGTCTTCCAAGCGCAGCAAAATAGAACGATTCTTCCAAACACCCGATTCAAAAACTTTCACAGTGTAGGTATAAATTTTTCCATCCGGTTTTACATCCTTAAACGCTCGGTCTATCACACCTGAGGATTGAATATTGATTACTTCATAGAGCCCAGAAGGCACCAAGACGCCGGCGTCACCAATAGATAGAAATAAACGATTGGGCTCTACAGCATCTTTAGCAAAAGAGATATTGTTCGATTCTTTGTAAAAGTCATACCCATTCTGAATCCAGTTTCCCTGTAAAGTCCCTAATATATCCTGATTTACTTCACCGCACAGGGGTTCGGCTGTTCTTTTTACCAAACCATCAGGACTCCCTAATTTACTGATGAGTTGCAGTCTACTTGCACTGTCGAAATAATCTAAGGGGCAAACCGGGATATTGTCAACATAAATGCCCAAATCAAAACCAAACTGACCAGGCACATTGGTATAAATGGTACCGATGAGCTCGCCGGCAGAAACATCAACATCTACATTGAGGGTACACTTTTCATACTGTTTACCTCCAATTGTAGTTGTTTCACAAACCGATGCCGAAAAATTGGAAGCTGCATCCAGTAATTTGCCTTGCAATTGGGTTACATGTGCAAAGCGAATTCGAGTAGAGCCCGAACCCAAAATAATGGTATAATCCTTTTTTTCATCCAGCTGATTGGGATTCATTCGCTGACTGACTAACTGAATAACATGAAGGTTTCCAGGAGACTTAAGGTCGAAACTTGTCACCTGGTTCGAAAAGTAAAAATACATATGATCTGTTGGAAAGGTATGTCCTGGAGGATTTAAATTACCCAAAGGAACCAAACCGGTGATATAAGTCAAATCGACAGGAAGCACAGCAAAACTACCTAATTGAATAGCTGAGTTGGATTTCTTGTGACATGTCAGAGAAGAAATGCCAAGTAGAGCAATCGAAACGATTGCATAAAGCGTCTTTTTCATTGCGTTAATTAATTAATAATTAATACGACAATCGGGCCCTTTTATTGCCCTTGAGTAAAAAATGCTTAAATCAGAATTAAAACAAGATTTTAACTTAACAAACAGAAACTTGCAGGAATTATCTCCCGGAACGCTTGGCATTCTTTTTAGAAGAGTTATTCTTTGAGGATGATTTTGATTTACTCGACTTGGTATTCTTAAGCTTTCTTTCATGAAAAGCCCCTTTAAATTCAGGATTCTCTTTGCGTTTTTGCAAATCAATTTCCCGAGCCATGTTCTGACGCTCAGCAAAGGGTGTTTCTTCAACAAATACGGCAGCTGGTAGTTCCGCTTTAGGTATAGACTGGCGTATCAGCTTTTCAATTTTCTTCACATAATACTGTTCGGCTTCAGTGCAAAACGTGATGGCTTCTCCGCTTTTGAAAGCACGGCCTGTACGCCCAATCCGGTGAACATAATCTTCAATAACAATGGGCACATCAAAATTGATCACATGACTTACATCAGCCACATCCAAGCCACGAGCTGCCACATCAGTAGCCACCAGTATTCGAATATGGCCCTCTTTAAATGAATTAATAGAATTGATTCGGGTATTTTGGCCTTTATTGGCATGAATAACACGAACTTGCTCTTCGCCATACTTTCTAAGTAGCCAATGGTAAATATTGTCGGCCACCTGCTTGGTTTTACAAAAAATAATCAAACGCTGAAAAGACTCATCATCCTGTAGCAGTTGCTGCAGTAAATTGAGTTTGGTTTTAAGGTTAGGTACTTGATACAAAACTTGAGTAACCGTATTCGCTGGCGTGGCCTGAGGTGCAACTTCGATACGTAAAGGGAACTTTAAAAAATCGCCAGAAATCTTTTCCACTAAAGCGCTCATTGTGGCCGAGAAAAGCAAATTCTGACGCTTGCGAGGTACCACCTCTAAAATTCGATGAATTGAGCCAATAAAACCCATATCCATCATTTTATCGGCCTCATCCATCACCAAAAATTGGAAGTATTTGGTTACAATGTGTCCTGCAAGGTACAAATCCAAAAATCGACCTGGTGTGGCCACTAAAATATCAACTCCTTTTTGCAGCTCGGCAATTTGTGTTTTAGGGCCCAATCCGCCGTACATAACGACAGTACGTAAATCGGTATATTTTGAAAATAAACGAATATTCTCCTCAATTTGCATGGCTAGCTCACGTGTAGGAGCCAAAATCAATGCCCTGGCATCGTTACCTTGGGCATACTTCAGTTTCATAAGCATTGGCAGAACATAAGCAGCCGTTTTACCCGTTCCTGTTTGTGCAATGCCCATAATATCCTGCCCAGATAAAATAGGTGCAATGGCTTTTTGCTGAATCGGTGTTGGCACAGTATAACCTGCCTCTTCAATTGCGTTCAGGATTTGCCGGTTCAGTTTAAAATCTTCGAAGCTTTGGGCCATAAGCGCAAAGATAGTCTTTTAAGGTGCAAAATCTCCAGACTAAGCTTTTCTGACTCATTTTACCGCTTTGCTATTTCCATAACTCTTGACCCCATAGTGACAAGCTAGCTACTACAATTCTACTTAGACTCAATCTAAATAATTACCTTTGTGCTCCATTTAAAAACCTATGGCCAAAGTTTCCATCAATTTAGCTACCGGTTCTTTGCAAAAAGAAGACCTTATTGTAGGTATCGATTTAGGTACAACCAATAGTTTGGTAGCCTTTATTAATCCCGATGGAAACCCGCAGGTAATTAACGATACCGGTAAGGGTCTTTTGGTGCCTTCTATTGTGCATTTCAATGGAGATGGCTCAGTAAAAGTGGGTAATGAAGCAAAAGAATACCTTATTAGTGATCCTGAAAACACTATTTTTTCTGTAAAACGATTATTGGGTCGTTCTTACCAGGACATAGCACGCTACCGCGATTTCTTTTCATACAAAGTAATTGACGACAATACCGAGAGTTTGGTCAAAATTAAGGTTGGAGATAAATTCTTCACCCCAATTGAGCTTTCCGGATTTATCCTCAAAGAACTCAAAGAACGAGCAGAACATGCACTGAAAACTCCGGTAACCCGGGCTGTAATTACCGTGCCGGCTTACTTTAACGACAGCCAACGCCAAGCTACCCGCGATGCCGGGAAATTAGCAGGATTGGATGTATTGCGGATCGTTAATGAACCTACCGCTGCATCTTTGGCCTATGGAATTGGATTAAACCCAGAAGAAGAAAAAACCATTGCAGTGTACGACTTAGGCGGTGGAACTTTTGATGTTTCCATTCTAAAAATTCAGAATGGAATATTTGAAGTACTGGCTACCAACGGAGATACTTTCTTGGGTGGAGATGATTTTGACCGGGCCATTTTAAACTACTGGATTAGCGAAAATAAACTGGATGCAGAAGCCCTGGCAAACGATCAAACCTTAACTCAAGGATTGCGTTTAAAAGCCGAAGAAGCAAAAAAAGCCCTTACCACGCAGAACCTTTACAACGATGCGTTGAAGGGCATTCCATTAGCTATCAGCAAAAATAAGTTTGAGGAGCTCATCAGCGAAAAGGTACAACAAACTCTTGATTGCTGTGCGAATGCGCTACGCGATGCGGGTTTAAAACCTGAACAAATTGACGAAGTGATTATGGTTGGAGGCTCTACCCGTACGCCTTTGGTAAAAGAAAGCGTTGCCGAGTTTTTCTGCAAAGCCGTTCACGACCAAATTAACCCGGATGAAGTGGTAGCTTTAGGAGCTGCCATCCAATCGGATATTTTGGCCGGAAACCGCAGCGATATTTTATTGTTGGATGTTACCCCGCTCTCCTTAGGTATCGAAACCATGGGCGGCTTAATGGACGTCATCATCCCCCGAAATTCTAAAGTGCCCACCAAAGCCGGCCGCCAGTATACAACCTCGGTAGACGGGCAGGTGAATATGAAAATATCTGTTTTCCAGGGCGAACGAGATTTGGTAAGCGAAAACCGCAAACTGGCCGAATTCGAGTTGAAAGGTATACCAGCTATGCCGGCAGGCCTTCCTAAAGTAGATATCAATTTCTTACTAAATGCCGATGGCATCCTCACCGTACAGGCCATCGAACTTCGTTCGGGTATAAAGCAAGAGGTTGAAGTAAAACCTACGTATGGCTTGAGCGATGACGAAGTGGAGCAAATGTTACTCGACAGTATTCAGCATGCCCAAGACGATGTACAACAACGCATGCTCATTGAGGCCCGAACTGAGGCTGAGCAAATGGTGTACACCGCCGAACGTTTTTTGGAGAAAAATTTAGCTTTTTTACAAGAAAACGAAATCGTCCAAACAAAAAACCACATCGAGGCACTCAAAGCCAGTTTAAATGCCGGCGACAAAGACCTCATCCATTCAAAAATTGACGAACTTAACGAGTACACTCATCCTTTTGCCGAACGGGTAATGGATATGGCCATTGCACAAGCCATGAAGGGTAAACAGATCGAATAAGTTCCCTTTATTCTTCTGGAATCAATTTTTCTATTACGTCTCTATTTAGCAAAACCTAATAAATTGGTATATAGAGAGTTAATTAAATTTTCATTACAATAAAATAGTATCTTTATCTAAACCAATAAACATTTAGAAGCTGTCCGCTTGGCTTCTGTCCTAATTGATAAAGATCATGCAAGCAGCCTCCATTTCTCTGGTTGATAAATTATATCAGCTATTTTTGTCCGAAAAAACGAAAGCAAAAAGTGAGCATATCATCACGTTAATTGCCATTGGCAGTTTCTTACTACACCTTCTTATTATTCTTCTTTGCAGAATTGGAGTGCTTGATCTGCAAAATTATTCTGCCTTATTGGGTAATCCCATCGGTGCCATTTACACACCCTTCTCATTCATCCTGGTGTATGAAGTGTATTTACTCATTTACAATTTACCCAGATCAATAACCACCTATATTGGTAAACAGTACGAGATCATGACCTTGATCGTGATCAGGCGGGTATTTAAAGACCTTTCTCACCTAGAACTGAGTTCCAATTGGTTTGGTATCAAGAATGATTTGCAATTCACATTCGATATCATCGCCTCTGTTGTACTTTTCACCTTGATCTTCATTTTTATGAGATTGAGTAAAAGAAATCAACAAAATCTCAACAATGAGCAACCAACACCTGCGCTTAGTCGTTTTTTACGATTTAAAAAAATTGTAGCACTTAGTTTGGTACCCCTTCTGGTGATTGTAGGCTCCTACAGCTTTTTCAACTGGACCATTGAGAACTTTTTTACCATTCAACCTTTAGGAGCTTCTCTAACGAATATCAACAACATCTTTTTTGATACATTTTTCACCATTCTCATCTTGGTTGATGTGCTCTTATTGCTCTTTTCGTTACGGCATACCGACCAATTTCACAAGGTGTTCAGAAACTCAGGCTTCATTATTTCTACCATTCTTATCCGGCTTTCCTTTGGAGTTGAAGGTTTAATCAATACACTTCTAATTATCTCATCAGTAGTTTTTGGGGTGCTGATTTTAGCCATTTACAATTTATACGAAACCCATCAGCATAAAAAACTTGCCGAAAACAATCAGAATAATTCTAAGTAAGATTTTTGACTAGCTAATTTTGTGGCAGTTTAGGAATGCTGTATCAACCTTGCAACATATTTACCAATGATATCGAACTCAAGGTTCACGATATCACCGGCGTTAACCTGTTTTAAATTGGTATGCTCATAGGTATATGGAATTATGGCCACCGAGAATCCATCGATTTTTGAATCAAAAACCGTCAGCGATATCCCATTTACACAAATGGAACCCTTTTCAACGGTAATGTTTCCAAGTGTAGTATCGTATTTAAAGGAATAAATCCAACTTCCGTTTTGTTCAGTTACCGCAATACAGGTAGCGGTTTGGTCTACGTGTCCTTGCACAATGTGACCATCCAAACGGCCGTTCATGGGCATGCAGCGCTCCAGGTTTATTAGGTCGCCTAACTTAAGATGACCAAGATTGGTTTTGTTAAGCGTTTCTGTAATGGCGGTTACGGTATGGCAATCCGGTTTTAACTCAACAACCGTTAAGCAGACACCGTTATGGGCTACACTCTGGTCTATTTTCAACTCTTCGGAAATAGCAGACTTGATGGTTAAATGAAGATTGCCAGCTTCGCTTTGCAGCGATTCTACCTGACCTAGGGTTTCAATAATTCCGGTAAACATTAGAATTGGGTTCTATTTTTTTTCCAGGCAGATTCAGGTTTTACCGCTGAAGCGAAATTCCCTTGCTGAGGTTTCTGCTGCATCAACTGTGCAGCAATGATAGCTGCAATAAAAGCTTCATCCACCTTCTCTTCAATTAAGTTTTCAGGCTGGAAATAATTTTTCACAAAATGAGTATCAAACTTACCTGAAGTAAAAGCTTCATGCTGCATCACAAATTTGCCAAAAGGCAAAGTAGTCTCGATACCTGTAATCTGGTATTCGTCTATAGCCCTGATCATACGCTCAATAGCTTCTTCCCTATTTTTACCATAGGTAATGAGCTTAGCAATCATCGGATCGTAATAAATCGGAATCTCCATACCTTCTTCAAAACCGTCATCCACCCGAACACCCGGTCCTTGCGGCAAACGGTAGGTTTGCAGCGTGCCAATATCTGGCAAGAAATTATTGGCCGGATCTTCGGCATACACACGCAATTCCACAGCGTGTCCTTTGATTGCAAGATCTTCTTGTTTAAAACTTAACTTTTCTCCCCTGGCAATCTTAATCTGTTCTTTTACCAAGTCTAAACCGGTAATCATTTCAGTAACGGGATGTTCAACCTGCAATCGGGTATTCATCTCCAGGAAATAAAAATTCAATTTTTCATCCAAGATAAACTCTACCGTACCCGCACCCACATAATTACACGAACGAGCCACATCTACCGCACATTTACCCATTTGTTCTCGAATTTCAGGGGTTAAAACTGCCGAAGGCGCTTCCTCCACCACTTTTTGATGGCGGCGCTGTACCGAACATTCGCGTTCAAACAGGTGCACAATATTGCCATGCGTATCTCCCAATACTTGGATCTCTATATGTCGAGGTGAAGAAACGTACCGTTCAATAAATACCGAGCCGTCGCCAAAAGCCGAAGTAGCTTCTGAAACAGCCAAATGCATCTGTTCTTCAAAATCCTCTACCCGATCTACAATACGCATTCCCTTACCTCCACCGCCAGCAGCAGCCTTAATTAGGATTGGAAATCCCACCTCTACTGCTCTATTTTTAGCTTCCTGCACATCACTAATAGCTTCTTCAGTACCAGGAACCATCGGAATATTGTATTTCAACGCCGCGGCTTTAGCCGACAACTTATTCCCCATCATCTCCATCGCTTCGGGTGAAGGACCAATGAGCACCAAGCCTGCTTCTTTTACTGCACGAGCAAAAGCGGCATTTTCTGATAAAAATCCGTAACCAGGATGAATCGCTTCAGCACCCGTTTGCTTGCAGGCTGACAATATCTTGTCAAAAACCAAATAAGACTGATTGGATGCTGCCGGACCAATACTAACGGCCTCATCTGCATACCGTACATGCAAGGCATTACGATCAGCTTCAGAGTAAACCGCTACTGTTTGGATGCCCATTTCACGGGCAGAGCGCATAATCCGCAAAGCAATTTCACCACGATTGGCTACCAGTATTTTTTTCATCGACACAAAGTTAATCGTTTAGCTCATTTTTTGGAGCGTTTGAATGGCATGAGCTATCCCATCTTCAGAAACGTCTAAATGCGTCACAAAGCGTACCATTTGATGACCAAAAGTGCTACATTTTACTCCTTGAACAGCCATTTTCGCCACAAAATCATCTGCAGGAAAAGCATCTTCCAGCTCAAAAATCACAATATTGGTATCTACCGGCATTACCGATTTTACATAAGACTGTTTTTGTAGCGCTTCACCCAATAAACGAGCATGCTCATGATCAATTTTTAAACGATCTACCTGATGATCTAGGGCATAAATAGCCGCAGCAGCCAAGTAGCCAGCCTGGCGCATGCCACCACCAAATACTTTACGCACTCTGCGGGCTTGTTTTATGGTTTCTTTGCTTCCCAATAGTACGGATCCAACCGGTGCTCCTAAACCTTTTGATAAGCAAATGGAAATGCCATCGAACAGTCGACCATAATCTTTTGGCTGATCGCCAGTTGCAACGAGCGCATTGAAAAGTCGTGCACCATCGAGGTGCAATTTCAAACCATGTTTTTTACAAAGCTGCTGGATAGGTTCAATCTGTGAGGTGGTATAATAACTTCCACCGCCACGATTTACGGTATTTTCCAAAACCACCAAGCTGGTTCTGGGGTAATGTATATTATCTGGATTAATGTGTGGTTCGATATCCTTCGCAGTCAATCTACCCCGATCGCCATACAACAAGCGCACCGATGATGCTGAATTGAAAGCAATACCGCCTCCTTCATAGCGATACACATGGGCCGTTTCATCGGCAATCACTTCATCCATAGGTTGGGTAAAACATTTAATCGCAATCTGATTGGTCATGGTACCCGAAGGACAAAAAATACCGGTCTCCATACCAAATAGCTGGGCAAGTTTGGTCTCTAAGGCATTTACCGTTTCGTCTTCGCCATATACATCATCGCCAACCGAAGCACTCCACATGGCTTCGAGCATTCCTGGTGTAGGTTTGGTTACCGTATCACTTCTTAAATCAACAATCATGGGCTTTCAATTTGAGCAAATAACACATTTCTCACAGATACAAGTACAATTCGTATCGACATCAAAAATAGTTTTTAGCTACGTCTTAACTACATCAAACAGAAAACATTTTATTATTAGTGTACGATGTACACGGAAATTCCTATTTTTGAGACTGAATCAAATCTAACCAATTATGATCATTATTGCGGATGGTGGCTCGACTAAAACGAACTGGTGTTTGCTGAACGACGAGCAAAAACGCATTTATTTCAATACCGAAGGCTACAATCCGTATTTTTCAGATACTGAATACATCATTAATTCCTTAAAGAATAACCTACCGTCCGATTTAAAAATAGCGGGAATTACTGAGCTCTATTACTACGGTGCAGGTTGTTCTACAGCAGAAAAAGTAGACACGGTAGTTAAAGCTATGGAGAGTGTTTTCAGCTCTGCAAAAGTATTTGTTGGTCATGATTTACTTGCTGCAGCACGTGCCCTGCTGGGTGTAAAGCCTGGTTTTGCGGCAATTCTAGGTACCGGAACCAATACTTGTTTATACAACGGACAGGATATCACCTTAAACATCGACTCATTAGGCTATTTCTTGGGCGATGAAGGTAGTGGTTCTTACATTGGCAAACGCCTTTTACGCGATTACATGCGTGGTTTTATGCCCGGAAATTTACAAGAGGTTTTCTACGAAACTTACAAACTGAATGATGAGGATATTCTGGATAACTTGTACAACAAGCCGCTTCCTAATCGTTTTTGCGCAAGTTTCTCAAAATTCATTTACGACAATAATAACTACGTAGAATATACCCGTGATGTGGTGGGCGAAGCGTTCAGAGCTTTCTTTAAAAACTTGGTTTCACGCTATCCAGAATACCAAAAGCATTCATTAAACTGTGTGGGCAGTGTGGGCTATAATTTTCGCGATATTTTAGCCGAAGTAGCCAATGAGTACGGCATGCAGGTAGGCAAAATCATACGTTCACCTATCGATGATCTGGTTAATTACCACCAGGCATTGGCCCCAATAGCTAAATAATTATATCAGTCCATGGAGTGAAGCTCCGGGTTTTCCTAAACGTTCAATTCGTTTTTCTACCTCAGGATCTTTAACTAAGGCCGGGGCGTGGTGCGGTTTTATTCGGGCATCAATAATCAATGGACCGCCACAAACCCAATGTTTATTTTCGAAATAGGCATTCACGCCGTGAATATCGTGTGACGGATTGCTTCGAGTAAAGGTTACCCAAACAAAATTTTGAATAGTTTCAGCTGTAAATCCAGCATCGTCACATAAAACCAACATCGGCAAGCCATTCAGCTTTTGTGATTTTAAGTGTTGATTAATGATTTCTATTTGTTCGCGGCTTTTAGTTTCATCCTGATACTTCGGCGCTTCTACAGCCAATACACCCGGCATTACCAGTTTGTAATTGTCAAAACCAAGAGGCAGGCTAAAATCTGCAGGTAATTCAGACCATAATTCTCGTTTTTGATCACCTGCAACGGCAAATACCACTTTAGAGCCAGCGTTTAAATCAGATCCACTATAGTCTAAGGTATCGATGGTGGTTTTCGTATAAAAGTGAATGTCTCTGCTCAAATCAATCCGCTCCAATACATGTCGGAGAAAAGCGGGTATATCGTGAATATCCAGATCCGGACGGTCTTCTTTGGCACAAATGAAGAGGTATTTTGCCAAACTCAATTGGTTTTTACCCAAAATATGGTTAGCGATGGTCAAGATTTCCTGCGGTTTTCGCTCTTTGAGGTACGGCGTATAGCGCTCGCTACCCAAAGCAAATAAAAGCGGGTGCACACCGGCGGCATCTACGGCATTTACAGCATGCAAGCCAGGTATTTCTTGCGGAATGGCCGCTCCGGTAATTTCGTGTATGAGGTCGCCAAAGCTGGTATCTTCTTGGGGCGGACGACCTACCACAGTAAACGACCAGATCGGATTTTTGCGATGGTACACTTTGCGAACCTTCATCAGCGGGAAAGGATGTTTCAAGCTGTAATAGCCCAAATGATCACCAAAAGGACCTTCGGGTTTATTCTCATGGGGTTCCACCGTTCCGGTGATTACAAAATCGGCATCAGCCGAAATGCAAAAACCCTCATCATCGTAAAAATAACGGAAACGGCGATTACCCAAGGCTCCTGCAAAGGTCATCTCCGATAAACCTTCGGGCAAGGGCATAACTGCAGCCAAAGGATGTGCTGGCGGACCACCTACAAAAATGCTCACTTTGAGCGGCTGTCCGGCTGCATTGGCCTTCGTTTGATGTACACCAATACCGCGATGCAATTGGTAATGCAGCCCAATTTCTTCATCCTGCAAATACTCGTTACCCCCCAATTGAATACGGTACATTCCTAAATTGGCATTCATAATGCCAGGACGATCAATATCTTCAGTATAAACTTGAGGCATGGTGACGAAAGGACCGCCATCCATTGGCCAATTCACAATTTGCGGAATATCAGATATCCGACATTGACCAAATTTGATGGGCGCATTCCAGCCTGAACGCATCGGCAAGGCTGAAAACGCGGTTAATCCGGCAGAAACATACTTGAAAGGTTGTTTAAGGGCCTTCATCGGGTCACCTTTCAGCTCTACCAAGGTTTTGATCTGCTCCAGGGTATCGCGAAAGAGAAATTTAGACCGATCAAGCGTGCCAAACAAATTAGATACTGCCGGGAAACGGGAACCTTTAATGTTTTCAAAAAGAATAGCCGGACCCTGATTTTCATATACCCGCAAATGAATGGCTGCCATCTCCAGGTGAGGGTCTACTTCTTCCTTTACACGGACCAAATGCCCATGCTGTTCCAAGTCTTGTACCGCAGCTGCTAAACTTTTGTAGCCCATAGTGGCGCTAAATTCCTGATTTTATTTGAAATACTAAATCAACTTGAAAGATATTACTAAGTAAAGACATTCGTTGCCTAAAAAGCTAATCCGTTGACACTATCCAAAAGAAACCCAGATTCAAAATGAATGTAGAGATAGTCCAATAATTAGTAATTTAGTTGTGGATTTAAATAGGTTAACAATTAGGGCCACAACTCGATCTAGAAAGACATTTCCGCATGACACCGAAAACCATTATCAAAAATTGCAGCATTGTAAACGAAGGTCAAATAATCGTGGCCGATGTACTTATTCATGATGGACGCATTGAGAAGATCGGGAATGTGGATAGCTCTACAAATGCACAAATAATTGATGGTACCGGAAAGTACTTATTCCCCGGTATTATTGATGGCCAAGTTCATTTTCGCGATCCCGGTCTAACCCACAAAGGCGATCTGTATACCGAAAGTAAAGCAGCTATTGCTGGTGGTGTGACCTCCTTTATTGATATGCCCAATACTTCGCCAAATGTATTGAGCATGGCTATTTTAAACGAAAAATACCGTATTGCTGCTGAAAAATCATTAGCCAATTTCGGCTTCTTTTTAGGTGTAAATGGCGATAACCTTGATGAAGTGATTCAACTCGATACGTCTAAGCTATTGGGCGTATCAGACGATGGCTTGTATTTTACTAAAAAAGGGAACCTGCTTGCAGATAATCCTGAAACCATGGAAAAACTGTTTGCCAATTGCAAATCCGTTATTGCCATCCATTCAGAAAAAGAACAACTAATTGAAGAAAACGAACAAGCCTACCGAGAAAAATACGGTGAAAATGTACCGGTTGAATGCCACCCGCTCATCAGAAGCGAACGAGCTTGTTTTGAAGCAACCCAAAGAGCCATTGAGCTGGCCAATAAACACCATGCCCGGCTACATATTTTGCACTTAACCACCGAAGCAGAAACCCATTTATTCCGGAACGATATCCCCCTGACACAAAAAAACATTACCACAGAAGTATCTGTTCATCATTTGTGGTTTACTGATAAGGATTATCAGCGTTTGGGCACCTTGATCAAATGGAACCCAGCCATCAAAACTGAAAAAGACAAAAAAGGCTTACTTAAAGCGTTGATAGAAGATAAAATCGATTTGGTAACTACAGACCATGCTCCACACACACTGGAAGAAAAACAAAAGCCTTATTTCCAGTCCATGTCTGGGGCTCCTATGGTGCAACACTCCTTAAACATCATGCTTGAGTTCTACAAACAAGGACTCATTTCGTTGGAGAAAATTGCTGAAAAAATGTGCCACAATCCGGCCACACTGTATCACATTGAAAAAAGAGGCTTCATTCGTGAGGGTTATTTCGCAGACTTAACCCTGGTTGACTTAGATTCAAGCTGGACGGTTACAAAAGAAAATCTATTGTACAAATGTGGCTGGTCACCGGTAGAAGGAACTACATTCCAAACGAAAGTTACCCATACCTTCGTCAATGGCAATCTGGTTTTTGCCAATGGCGTTTTCGACGAAACCACTAAAGGAAAAGCATTGACAACCACAACAGCCTAACGACAATACAAAGCCATTAAACCTTTGGGTACATTTTGAGTCTAAACATCAAACCGCCACGTTGATGAAAAGGACAAGCATTACAGTCATTAGCATTGTTTCAGCAATACTAGCAATCGTTAGTTGTTCAAAAACCGAAACCGCTACAATCCCTACAAATACCTCAACTACCACTACCTTTCCGGCAGTAACTGCCGCTTTTGGCACAAACATAGACCTTAACAACTTGTTGAACTATGCCAATCAGAGTAAACCCACGTACATTCTCAAAGACAATAGCAGAGGAAGTGTGATTAGTAATGCCAAAGCGACTTTAGGAAGAGTATTATTTTACGATAAAAGTTTGAGTATTGATAATTCCATATCCTGCGCCAGCTGCCACAAACAAGAATTTGCTTTCACAGATACCGCGGTTGTAAGTACAGGCGTATTGGGTGGTAAAACCGCTCGCCATAGCATGCGACTTATCAATTCGCGTTTTGCTAACGAGGCTAAGTTTTTTTGGGATGAGCGTGTAGCCAGCTTGGAACAACAAACCACACAGCCCATTCTAGACCATGACGAGATGGGCTTTAGCGGACAAAGTGGTCGTGGTAACCTGAATACCTTGTTGAGCAAACTGCAATCCATTGGCTACTACCAAGAACTCTTCAAATTTGTGTATGGCGATATTCAGGTAACCGAAACCCGTTTGCAAGAGTGTTTGGCTCAGTTTGTGCGAAGTATTCAATCGTTCGACTCCAAATACGATACGGGACGAGCTTTGGTAGCAAACGATCCCCAGCCCTTTCCAAATTTTACAGCACAAGAAAACCAAGGCAAAAACCTATTTATAACCCCTCCAGTTTTTGATGTAGGAGGAAACCGAATTGCCGGAGGTTTGGGCTGCAATGGCTGTCATCAGGCACCCGAATTTGACATTGATCCGAATACCCGAAACAATGGGGTAATTGGCATTGTGAACAGCACAGGAATTGATATTTTCAACACCCGTTCACCTTCCCTCAGAGATTTAGCAGGCCCCAGCGGCAATCCAAACGGACCAATGATGCATACCGGGGTAATGACCACACTCAAAAACGTCATCGGGCATTACGGTAGCATCAATACTGCAGCTCGAAACACCAATCTCGACCCCCGTTTAGCCCCCGGTGGTAATGGTCAACAATTACACTTAACAGCTACAGAAGTAGATGCAGTAGTTGCATTTTTAAAAACCTTAACGGGGAAAAATGTATACACCGATACCAAATGGAGTAACCCATTCAAATAAACTAAATCAAGTTCATGATCATCGGCTGCAGCAACCAGCAAAACAAGGTGATTAGGATAATGCAGATGATATTAAGCACAAAACCAGCCTTCATCATATCCTTAATTTGAATGTGGCCGCTGGCAAACACAATGGCATTTGGAGGCGTACCCATGGGCAACATACTGGCACAACTGGCTCCCAAGGTCATCGGAATACCCAATAACAAAGGGTCGATATGTAGTGCTACCGCCAATGAAGAAACAACCGGGGCCATCACAATAACCTGAGCCACATTACTCATCACTTCACTCAAAAACACAGAAGCCGTGGTAACCACCAAAATCATCACGAGAATAGAATTACTCGAATAAGAAGCCAGATAAACTCCCAGCTGATCAATCAATTGTACGTCCTCCAACGATTTGGCCAAGGCCAAGCCACCACCAAATAACAATAAAATACCCCAAGCCATTTTGCTGGTATCTTCCCATTCCAATAAAGCAGCTTGTTTAGAATTGTTTTTTAATCCATTGGGGATAAAAAATAAACTTAGCGCACCCATCATGGCAATAATGGTATCGTCCAATACCAAAATCTGCTGGTAGCCATTAATCAGATCTTTGGTAATCCAAAGTACTACTGTCAAGGCAAAAACAAGCAAAACCCGTTTCTCCGGAACCTGAAGTTTACCCAGTTTTTTCAGCTCGTCTTCGATATAGGCTTTACCCGCTGCACTGTGAGTAATACGATTAGGGTAAAGCACTTTCACCAAAACCCAATACAGTACAATCAACAACAAAATCGTTAATGGCACAAACACCATCATCCAATCGGTAAAACCTAAGGTATAATCAAACGTATTGCTGATGTAATTGGCATAGGCCACATTTGGAGGTGTGCCAATAATGGTACCCAAGGCAAAATTTGATGCATATGCGATGGAAAGCATGAGCACTAATGAAAAATTTCTCAAACCCTTGCTGTCCTCGTTATGTGCTGAAATAACACTGATAACCGACATGGCAATCGGGTACATCATCATGGTAGTAGCGGTATTGCTCAACCACATACTCAAAAACCCGGTAGCCAGTATAAATCCTAAAATGATTCGGTTACCATTGGTTCCGGTGAGCTTAATAATTCCGAGGGCGATACGCTTATGCAAATTCCACTTCTCAATGGCAATGGCAATAAAAAATCCACCCATGAACAGGAAAATGATACTATCCGAATAATACTTGGTAACCTCCTGAACGGTGCTGATTTTCAACACCGGAAATAAAACAATGGGAATTAAGGCAACCACAGGAAGAGGCAGTGCATTACTTACCCACCAGCTAATCATTAATGAAGCAATAGCCAATACCGTCTTGGCCTTAAGCCCCAAAGCCAAAGGGTTGGCAAAAAAGAAAAATAAGCAGATAACTACACCTAATGCGAGGGCTAAAGGTTTTTGATAGTGCTGAATAAATTTCTTCATAGCTGGAAACAGAGACTAACCGTTAATTGGTAAACAATTTTAAACACTAACCCTCAAATTTTGCGGCAAAAACCCCAAACTTATTCAAAAAATCTACGCCTTCATCACTGGGTAATCCTTTGTATTCTGCATAGGAGCGCTTAAACCAAACTTTCTTAATACCCGACGAAAAAATTAAACGGGCACACGAAATACAAGGCGATAAAGTCAGGTACAAGGTGGCACCATCCAGCGTAGCCCCATTTTTGGTAGCATACAAAATGGCATTTTCTTCCGCGTGTAAAGCTAACGAGCAAGAGTTTTTAGAATCGCGGGGGCAACCTTCTTCCGGCCATTCCTCATCGCAATTGTGCGTACCAGCAGGCGGACCATTGTAGCCAATAGAAATGATGCGGGTATCTTTAGTTAGCACCGCACCAACCTGGGCTTTCACACAATGCGAACGCTGAGCCAAATCGCTGGCCAGGTTCATGAAAATAGCATCAAAACTCGGTCTGCTCATAAACTTAATGTCCGGCTTTGAATTCTGCTTGTTCCAAGTCAATTCCTTGCTTTTGCAACTCTGCTTTTACCTTCCAGGCAAAATATGCCAGGTAAGCAAAACACAGCACCGCCACAATGTACGACGAATGAATATCGGTTTTATCGGCCAATAAGCCTTGTAAAGGCGGAATAATTGCACCACCCAAAATCATCATGATTAAAAAAGCCGAACCCTGACCGGTGTACTTGCCCAAACCCGTAATCGATAAGGCAAAAATACATGGCCACATAATGGAGCAACACAAACCACCACTAATAAAAGCATAAAGAGCTATCTGACCGGTAGTCAATAAGCCAATCAACATGGCGGCAGCGCCCAGTAAACCAAAAACCAGTAAGGTTTTAGCCGGTTTCTCTTGTCCAAAGAAAAAGCCCAATACCAAAACGGCAATGCAAAGCGCATACACATACAAATTGCTCACCTCGTTACCTCGTAAATGGTTCACCAGTAAAATTAAAGCGAAAGCAATAAAAGGAACCAATACGGTTAGAATATTCTTTGCAGATTTAGACAAACTGAAAGCGCTAATGGCACCCGTCCAACGGCCAATCATCAAACTACCCCAATACAAGGAAATAAATTGCGAAATGTGCGACTCGTCATAACCTCCAAACTCAGGTAATTTCAGTAAGGCACCCATATTACTCTGAATCGTAACCTCAACCCCCACATACACAAAAATGGCCAACATGCCCCACTTCAATTGTGGAAAGTTTAAAGCACCCAAGCCTGGCTCAAAAGCCTCATCAGAAGTTACGCTAGGCAGTTTAGAAACCGCGAAGAAAATAGCCACGGCTAAAAACACACCGGCCAAAATCAGGTATAAAGTAGTAATTGAAGTAATCGAAGCTTCCTGAGCCCCACTTACCGAGCCAAACAGCACAATACTCACAATCAGTGGACCCAATAAAGTTCCAAAAGAATTCACCCCACCAGCCAAGTTCAAACGGTGAGCGCCTCCTGCCGGATCACCCAGAGCAACCACAAAAGGCTGAGCAGCCGTTTGCTGTAACGAAAAGCCCAAGGCAATCACAAAGAAACTAGTTAGTATAAATGCAAATGAACCCGATTGTACCGCCGGAATAATTGAAAGCGCACCCACAATAGAAATGAGTAATCCATAAATAATACCCTTCTTATACCCTATTTTATTCAGAATATCTACCCGGGTAGCCTGAGAAGCGAAATACAAAATCAGCGAGCCGATAAAATAACCCCCATAAAAAGTAAAATCAATCAGTTGCGACTCAAATTGCGTTAAATTAAAATGTGTTTTACAAAAAGGGATAAAAATACCGTTCGATGCGGCCACGAATCCCCAAAAGAAAAATACAGTAATCAGCGTATACAAAGCGGTACCGTAATTTTTTGATGTGTTGGTTTGCATAATTGGATAAGGTCTTTTTTGTGTAGCACTAACATAACTATTTTTTAAAGAAAAGAACAACTCATATCAAATAGAGAAAACTTTGTAGTAGTTTCTCTGCATAAAATCAGATATTAGCTTAATCAATTGCACAAATGGAAGTCATCATTTCTGGCATAGGTATGGGTATTGTGCTCTCGTTTCTCACGGGACCAGTATTCTTCGCCCTGATCAAAACCAGTATCGAGAAAGGCTTCTATTCAGGTATGGCTTTGGCTGCAGGCGTAGTAATTGCCGATGCCGGCTACGTAGCCCTCAGCCTGTATGGCTCCAGTTACCTCAAACCCGATAGCGCCTATTTAAACTACATCGGTTATGCCGGAGCAGCCATACTAATGAGCATTGGCATATTTTACCTGTTTAAAAAGGTGAGCATAAGCTACGAGCCCAGCACTTCCAAAACCAAGAAATTAGGTTACTTTTTAAAAGGATTTGCGATGTGCGTATTCAACCCCTCGCTGCTACTGTATTGGGTCAGTGTAACCAGTGGGGTCATTTCTATCGCCGGAGGGTTCAACCCGAAAATTATTCTGCCTTTCTTTGCATCAATTTTGCTTACCCAATTTAGCCTCGATACCTTGAAAGCCTATTTTGCCAATAAACTGCGCAAACGGATTACTGAGCAAACTTTACTTCGCCTCAACCGTATAGCCGGAGGCCTGATCATCATTTTTGCGCTACACCTCATTTACAGTTTGGTGTTTACGCATACACTGATTTAATACGCACGCTGATTTTTACCCTCTACCCAGTTCATAAAAGCCTGGTTCACCACCTTATTACCACCCGGCGTAGGATAATTACCCGAAAAATACCAATCGCCCAAATGATTAGGGCAGGCCGTATGTAAATTATCAAGCGTTTGGTAAATCAGCTCAACCTCAGCCTCAATGGCTGGCGGAGTAACAATTTTAGCAATACGGGCCGAAATTTGCGCATCAGTAAACGGTGCATAAATGGCCTTAACCAAATTTTCTTCCTTCAAACGGTCAGCAGTCTTACGCTTCAAACACTCCTGATACACCTCCTGAATCAAGCCTTCCTTGCCTTGCTCTTTCAATAAGGAAATAGCCGCCTCAAAAGCCACAAATTCACCCAGTCTAGACATGTCAATACCGTAACAATCCGGATAACGAATTTGCGGAGCCGACGATACCACAATAATTTTTTTAGGATGCAAGCGATCCAACATGCGCAAAATACTTTGCTTCAAGGTAGTTCCACGCACAATCGAATCGTCCAGCACCACCAGCGTGTCGGCTGGCTGAATCACGCCATAGGTTGTATCGTAAACATGCGCCACCATATCCTGGCGATCGGCATCCTGTGTAATAAACGTACGCAGCTTAGCATCCTTCAAAGCAATTTTTTCTACCCTCGGTGCCAAATTCAACACCCGCTCCAATTCCGCATCACTAATTTTATCGCTGCGGTTCAGCAAAGCCTCCCGTTGTTTACTATGGATAAACTCATAAACCCCTTCTACCATACCGTAAAAGGCCACCTCTGCCGTATTTGGAATGAACGAAAACACCGTACGTTCCAAATCACCCTGCACCGCATCCAAAATTTGTGGACACAATAAGCGACCCAATTGCTTACGCTCCTGGTAAATAGCCGCATCGCTACCACGAGAAAAATAAATCCGCTCAAACGAACACGAGCGTTGCTCTTCCGGTTCACGGAACAGTTCTTCGCTGATGTGCCCATTCTTTTTCGCAATTAAAGCGTGGCCCGGCTTAATCTCTTTCACCACGTCTAAAGGCACATTAAAGGCCGTTTGTATAGCAGGTCGCTCCGAAGCTACCACCAGCACTTCCTCATCGTGATAGTAAAATGCCGGACGAATTCCCGCCGGATCACGCATTACAAAAGCATCGCCATGCCCAAAAATTCCCTGAATGGTATAACCACCGTCCCAGGTTTTGGCCGAGCGGCGTAAAATAGTAGCTACATCCAATTGCTCAGCAATCCGATGCGTAATGTCTACATTACTTAAACCCTTAGGCTTCAGCTCATCAAAAATTGCTTGATTCTCCTCATCCAAAAAATGACCTATTTTCTCCAATACCGTAACCGTATCTGCCTGCTCCTTCGGGTGTTGGCCAAGCTCATACAACTGCTCCAACAACTCATCCACATTGGTCATGTTAAAATTGCCCGAAATCACCAGATTACGCGTCATCCAGTTGTTCTGACGTAAAAACGGGTGGCAGGCCTCAATGCTGTTCTTACCATGTGTACCATAACGCAAATGGCCCATGAGCACTTCGCCGGTAAAACTGACGTTTTGCTTGAGCCATTCTGCATCCTTCATTTTCTCAGGGTCATGCTGCTGAATGTCGACGAACTTCTTTTGCACATACTCAAAAATTTCCGACACCGCCTTCGAACCCATCGCCCGGTACCGACTTATGTAGCGGTTCCCCGGTTTCATATCCAGCTTAATGGTGGCAATACCGGCCCCATCTTGGCCCCGGTTATGCTGCTTCTCCATCAGCAAATACAGCTTGTTCAGGCCGTACAAAGACGTGCCATATTTTTCCTGGTAATACGTTAAAGGCTTTAACAAACGAATGAGGGCAATACCGCACTCATGTTTAATTTGGTCGCTCATGTGAGATGAATGAGCTAACAAATTTAAAATTTTATTGCGGAAAGCAGGTATAAAAAACGAGTTGACTCAAAAACCTACACCTTCCTGCCCCGCTTTCCGCTCATACGCCACCAGCCTTAGCCTGCAGGCCGGTATCCGCTGCAATCGGGTTTAGGCACATTGTTTCCGAAAAAATTCGAATTAGCTCAAACAAAAATTAGGCTTTCGTACTTGTAGCTATGAAAAAAAGAAAAAGCCTATGAAAAAAATAGTAATAACAATCAGTGTAGTTGCACAATTCTCTTTAGTGGCCAACGGACAAGAGATTAAGAAGAGAACTACAAATTTAAACCCATTCAGAACCGAAGAGTTTCATGTACTCAAGTCAGATAAAAAAGTAAAACACGGTCCATACCGCATAACAACCAATCACAACAAAGTACTTGTAGAAGAAGGATTTTATAAACTTGGGAAAAAAGATAGTTTATGGAAACGAACACAAGACGGACATATTCACAAAATAGGCTATTACAAGGACGATTTAATGCATGGCACTTGGATAACCTATGGTAACATTTACGATGAAAAGCCATTTTTAAGAGATAGCGGCACTTATGCCATGGGGAATAAAACAGGAATCTGGAAATACAATAACCTGGATGGGAAACCAGAGTTGATTTATAACTACGACAATAAAGAAGTTATTTTTCAAAAACAAGATACCTTAGAACACTTAATTGTAGTGGGAAAAGATACTTTAGTTACGACCTTAGAAAACAGCCCTGTTTATTTGGATGGAGGTGACCAATTTTACTACACGCTAACAACTAACCTTAGATTCCCCAACAGTGTATTTGAAAAAACAAAAGGAATTAAGACAAAGTATTACATCTCCTTCTATGTTTCTGAGAATGGGGAAATGGAAGAAATCCGATCATTAGGCAGAGAAAATGCTGACTTAACCCAACTGGCAATCATAGCCTTGGAAGCAACCCGCAAAAGTAAATGGCTGCCGGGCCGTTATCAAGGTAAGTCAGTTAGAACGCAAGTCATCATCCCTTTTGAATTTACCAACAAGGGTATCTTACCAAGATAAAAAGCTATGGTAATGTAAACACCCCTACCAACTAAGCATTGCAAACCTCTTTAGAAAAAAAAATAAAACTAAGACCAGATGTTGTGCTGTTTCAGGTGAATTTTCTCACCAAAAAAGAGCTTGGTACTCTTTTCAAATGAAGGTGTATAGTCTGAAACGTAGAATTGGTGGCGTTTAGGCTCAGTAGCATTCAGTAAATCCAAATCCTTGAGCCTTTGCTGCACATACTGCGCCACAATTTCGGCCGTATTGATAATTTTCACAGTTTTCTTGTAGTATTCCTCAATTTCGGGCTTAATCAGCGGGTAATGCGTACAGGCCAGTATCAGGCTATCAATAGTTTTGAGCTTAGGCGAAGAGAGGTACGAATTGATCACCGTTTTACTGATGGTATTGCTAAAAAAACCTTCCTCAATCATGGGAGCCAGCAAAGGAGTAGGCAATGACTTTACCACCAATTGGGGCTTTATTGCGTTGATTTTGCGGGCATACACATCGGTTTTGATGGTAGCTTTGGTACCAATTACCCCAATACTGCGGAGTTCCGGCTGATGCACCACATAATCTACCACCGGGTCGATCACATTGATAACCGGAATCTGGTCGCCCAAAAAATCTACCAAATCCTGATAAGCCAGTGAAGAAGCCGTATTACAAGCAATTACAATCAGCTTACACTGCTTATCCAGCAGAAACTTACCAATCTTTAAACTGAAATACTTGATCGCTTCCGGCGATTTATCGCCATAAGGCAAATGGGCCGTATCGCCAAAATAAATCAACTCCTCCTTAGGCAAAAGCTGATGAATGGCGCTGGCCACGGTTAGTCCGCCAATGCCCGAATCGAAAATGCCTATAGGTAAGTTAGAACTCATTTAAAACAAAAATGCGAAGTCAAATATGGTAATTTGACTTCGCATAAAAAATTATTTAAGCCTTGCTTATTTTTTCTTAGGCGCAGGAGCGGCAGGTTTTGCCGGTGTAGCTGCTGGGGTAGTAGCCGGAGCTGCAGCCGGTGCAGCAGGCGCAGCGGTTGCCGCTAATTTTGCTTTAACTACCTCAATAATATCTTCACCGCCATCAAAGTAAACCACACCTGGCTGAGAAACATCAAATACGTACGCATAGCCTTTTTCTTTAGCTACTTGTTTTACCGCTTTTTCAGCTCTTTCAAATACAGGCTGGTACAGTTCAGAACGTTTGGCATTCAATTCCTCTTCTGCTTTTTGTTGTGTTTCAGTAATACGCTTTTCCATATCCTGAATCTCTTTACCTAAAGCTTCTAACTCTTTGCCCAACGATTCTTTATTTGCTTCGCTCAGGTTTTTGTATTTATCCTGATAAACGGCAATTTTTTTCTGGCGCTCTGCGTCCATCTGCTCTAAAGCGGTCTGCTTAGTTTTTGCATAGGCTTGAAAATTAGCATCGGCCGTTTTCATTTCAGGCATAGACTGCAGCAAATCGCTGGAATTGATATGGGCAAATTTTTGCTGTGCGTTTACGTAAGAAGCGGCAAAGCTCATTCCAATTGCCAGGATAACTACTTTAATTGAATTTTTCATCTTGATATACTATGGTTAATTATTTACGATGTTACTAAAGATTTTATTATTTAGCAAATGTACCGGGCTTGTATCCCAGGCGTACAATTACGTCATTGCTTTTATCTAAACGAGTATTGGCAAACAGCATGGTTACCTCGCTGTTTTTGTCAAAAACCACATCCAGTTGTTGATCTTCGGCTAAAGCCCGTATGGCTTTGGCCACCCGCTCTTGTATGGGTTTAATTAGGCGTGAGCGTTGTTGAAATAACTCTCCCTCAAAGCCAAATTTTTGACGCTGAAACTCTTTAGCCTCCTTCTCTTTGTCCATAATCTCTGTTTCGCGACGTTTACGCATATCGTCTGTTAAGAGCACTTGGTCTGCCTGATAGGCTTTGTATAATTTTTCGATATCTACAAACCGAGCATCCACTTCTTTCTGCCATTGCTCGGAAAGCGCATCCAATTGCTTTTGCGCAGAGTTGTACTCCGGAATATGCTTAAGGATGTATTCACTATCTACGTAAACGAAACGCTGGGCTTTGGCAGCAAAACTAACTGCCAGGAGCATCAGTAAACTAACTACTATTTTTTTCATGTTGTAAAGATTAGAATCCTCCACCCATTTGCTGGGCTATACTAAAGTGAAACTGTCCTTTATGTGCATCGGGTAAGCCTGGTATTTGATCGAAACCGTAACCGTAATCTAAACCTAACAATCCGAAGATTGGCAAGAAGATACGAGCACCAAAACCCACCGAACGTCTAACATTAAACGGTGAAAACTGTTTGAAGTTATCCCAGGTATTCCCTCCTTCGGCAAAAGCCAGTAAAAATATGGTAGCCTGCTGGCTGGCAGTTACTGGGTGGCGTAGCTCTAGGGTATACTTATTGAATATTGGGCTACCTGAACCTTGTGCAAGGCTTGGATTAGACCCTACCGGGATTACCGAGTTGTTTTGATAACCACGCATACCGATAATTTCGGAACCTTGCAGGAAGTTGAATTGCTGCATACCATCGCCACCTAACAAGAATCGCTCAAACGGCGATTGGCCAACAGCTTTGTTGTAATAACCTAAGAAACCAAACTGCGCCTGCGCCTTAACCACAAATTTTCCATAAATACGCTGATACCATTGTGCCTCAAACTTCCATTTGTGGTACTCGGTATATTTGTAACGCTCTTCGTCGGTTGCGGTTGAGTAATTGGTTTTATTAAATAATGAATAAGGCGGCGTAAGCTGCACCGTTAACCTCAGGTGAGACCCCGATGTTGGAAAAATTGGTGCATCAACCGAGTTTCTGGAAAACTGCTGAGTGATGTTAAAATTGTACGATTTACCGTTTGAGAATAAAAAACGATCAGCATAATTGTTCAAAATATATTGCTGTAAGTTAACCGAACTTACCAATTGGAAGTAATCGTCTGGCCATTTTAAACGCTGACCTAAACTGATAGTTACCCCATTCATGCGGATTTTCTGAAGATTGATATCTGCTGAACCTAATCCATTGGACTGCAACGATGTAAAGGCACTTACACCAAAGTTAACAGGCTTTTTACCCCCCAACCAAGGCTCTGAAAACGAGAAGGTGTACGATTGGAAAAATTTGCCATTGGTTTGTCCGCGTATACTTAATTTTTGACCATCTCCACGTGGTAGGGGTTTCCAGGCCTTACCATTTAATAAGTTACGAGCCGAGAAGTTGTTGAAGGTTAAACCCAAGGTTCCAATAACACGACCGCCACCGAAACCACCCGAAAGTTCTATCTGGTCAGAAGGTTTTTCTTCAACGGTATACAAAATATCTACAGTACCGTCAGCTGGGTTTGGAACCGGTTTTACGTCCGTTTTTTGCTCATCGAAATTGCCCAGTTGTGCAATTTCTCTGGTGGTTCTGATCACATCTTCTTTAGAAAATTTCTGACCCGGTTTAGTTCTAATTTCACGGAGTACCACGCGATCGTTGGTAACCTCATTCCCTCTTAATTCGATCTTACTGATGGTGTATTGAGGTCCTTCATAAACACGAAGTTCCAGATCAATTGTATCTTGATGAACACGCGTTTGTACCGGATCTACATTGAAGGTCAGGTAACCATTATTTAAATATAGAGAAGATACATCGTCACCATTTTGGCTTCCACTGAGTTTTTTATCTAGCTTTTCCTCACTAAAAATATCGCCTTTTTTAATGGCCAAAATTTTATCCAAAATTTCTCGGGAGTACTGTGCATTTCCAGACCAAATTATATCTCCAAAATAATATTTAGGCCCTTCGTTAAGCTTGAAATACACGTCAACCGTATTGTTATTGAAACGAGTAATGGTATCTTTCAAGATGGCTGCATCGCGGTAGCCCCTCTCCTGCATTTTGGATATCAGTTTTTCTTTGGCTTCATCGTATTTTTTCATCATGAACTTACCCGAACCAAAAACGCGGTAAACAGCTCTTTCTTTTATCTTTTTTAGGAATTTTTTTAGCTGTTTGGTCGAGAAATCCTTGTTGCCTTCGATCTTGATTTCGTGAACTTTAAACTTATCATTCTTGTTCACTTTTACATCCAAAATCACGTTATTCACCTCTGAAGTATCTTTTCTTTGACCAAAAGAAACATCGGTATACAAATAACCCTTTTCGTTAAAGTGTTTCTTGATGATGGCACTAAGGGTATTGTAGAGATTATCATTTAAGATTTTACCGTTTCTATCTTTGATTTTATCGTTGATATCAGATACTTCACTGCGCTTTAAACCAATTAAATTAAACCGGCTAACGCGTGGACGTTCCACAACTTCAAGCTCAAAATAAATGGTATCTTCTTTGATTTTTTCAATATTCAGACTAACATCGTCTAACAAACCTTGTTCCCATAAATTTTTAATCGCATTGGCGGTAGCATCACCCGGAACGGTAATGCGCTCACCAACGGTTAGCTTAGATATGGTTACCAAAACACCCGCATCGAGGTAATAAGCACCTTTTACGGTAGTACCCCCAATGGTGTACTCTTTGGGATTGAGGTAATTCACCTGGTCTGATGAAACGCTTCGTGATAAGCCCGGTTGTTTACCCCGCCCAAACTGTGCTAGGGCATTGTATCCGCTCAGTAATAGTAGAAATAGAAGTAGGAAACGATTCATTTTGTATAATATCCCGCTAAAATAGCGGAATCCTTTGTTAAAAATTGTTAAATGGAAAAATTACTTTAGTTGTTCACTGGTCATCCCGAAACGCCGCTCTCTTTTTTGGTAATCCAGAATGGCCTCAAAAAGATCTTCTCTTCTAAAATCGGGCCATAATTTTGGGGTAAAATACAGTTCTGCATAGGCAAGCTGCCATAACAGGAAATTACTTATTCTCAACTCTCCGCTGGTACGAATCATGAGTTCAGGATCGGGTAAATCTGCGGTATTCAACTGCTTACTGATCAAGTTTTCATCAATATCTTGAGGATCTAATTTACCTGCTTTTACCAGTTCTGCAATGTGTTTGGCGGCTTGAGTCAACTCCCATCTGGAACTATAACTTAAAGCCAGCGTAAGCGTACAGCGCTTGTTTTGGCTGGTTTTGGCCATGGCCTCCTTCAATTCCTGATGGCAGTTTTTAGGTAATGAATCCAGATCACCGATGGCATTGAGCCTCACCTCATTGTCCATCAAGGTTTTTGTTTCTTTGGTGATGGTAGACACTAAGAGTTCCATGAGGGCATTTACCTCCAATTGCGGGCGGTTCCAGTTTTCGGTAGAAAAAGCATACAAAGTAAGGTATTGAATTCCCAATTCCACAGCACCTTCAACGGTATCGCGAACGGCTAAAACACCATTTTGGTGACCAAATACACGAAACTTACCTTTTTCTTTAGCCCAGCGACCATTGCCATCCATAATAATGGCGACGTGTTTGGGCAGATTATCTTTAGCTATCAACGCAGAAATCCCCATCTTCTCTTCCGATTTGTAATAACTGTTGGGCACTTTTTATTCACAAAGGTATAAGATAAGCCCAAGCTGGCAAACTTATAATTGCTAGCAACTGAATTAAAAGGGAATCCAAATCGATAGCGGTATTCTCCAATTAAATTCCATCTACCAAATGGATTGTATTTTACGCCTGCGCCAAAAACAAGTTTTGTAGACTTTAATCCATCGAACTCATTAACGGTTCTTTTCGGTGGAGTTTTGTCTACGTCAATATCAATAACTTGAACTGCAGCTCCCCCAACTAAATACGGACTAATGGGCGATTTGCTTTCTTCTACACGATAATCTAGAAAATTAAACTCACCTAGGAACGAAAAATCGATAATGGTTTTCGTGGTGTTAGCCGTCAAATCCATTTGTGCAGCCAGTGCATCCGCTCTTGCGGACCAATACCCATTGAAGTTCCGCTTGAGATTGATGGCTGCAAATGGCCCAGCGTAATAAATGAAATCATCTGGGAAACTATTGTACATCGGACCACCAAGACCACCTCCGGCACCTACTTCCCACGTTTGATTTTGGGCTTTAGCTTGCTGTACGATTAGCAATAAACAGCTAAATAGGATAAAAAGTTTTTTTAACATAACTAATAATTTCGGGTATCAATTCCCCATAATAGTTTATTTCTAAGTGTACTCAAGTAATTCTCGTTAGTTAATCGTATCAAATTAATTTGAAAAGACGCTTTGCGAATAACCGTTTTAACCGATGTGTCTACAACCTCAGTCCTTGAATCGCAGGAAAGACGGTATTTAGAGCTTCTACCTTCAATTTCGAATGATAGTTCATTGTTATCAGACAAGACAATAGGCCTTACATTGAGATTATGAGGAGCAATTGGGGTAAGAATGATGTTACCCGATGCCGGGAATACGATTGGCCCACCACAACTCAATGAATACGCGGTTGAGCCGGTAGGTGTGGATACAATTAAACCATCGGCCCAATACGAGTTCAAAAATTCATTATTCAAATAGGCATGGATAATAATCATGGCTGAGGTATCACGCTTGTGGAAGGTGATATCGTTCAACGCGAAGTTCTCTGTTCCGAATGGATTAAAAGCCGACTCTATGCTCAATAATGAGCGTTTATCTAAACTGTACTCTTTGTTCAGTAAACTATCCAACGTGGTTTCAAAATCATCTTTATTGATACTCGCTAGAAAACCTAAACGGCCAAAATTTATACCCAACACCGGAATATTGGAGTCGCGAATTAAGGTAACAGTATCCAACATGGTTCCATCACCGCCCAAACTGAAGAGCATGTCCACCTTTCCTCTGATATCCTCACTGTTAGCAAAAAGTTGAACAGAGTGCTTTAAAGTGATTTTATCTGCGATAAAATCATTGAATTTATCGTAAATAACGGTTTCAATGTTCCGAGCTGATAAGGCATCAAAAATTTGCTGTAGAAATGGAACTACAGAATTGTTGAATTGCCTGCCATAAATTGCGACTCTCATACAAATAGTTTTTAGATATCCAGGTAATTCATCAACTGATCGTATCTGCTGTGATGATCATCGTCTATTCTTAAATCGTTAAACACCGCCAAAACTGTATAATTATACCGCTGAAAAGCAGAAATAATGCTACTTATTTCGGTACGGTTCAGTTTTAAGGTCAATTGCATTCGGGTAGAATCGGGAAAGTTTCGCACATACGAACTCAAAATCTCTGCATGATCTGCCTCAACAATCTGGGCAACGTGCGCCAGCGAATTATCGCGATGGGTGATCTCCAACACAACAATACTTCCGGTAAGTTCGGCAGAGGTAAGGTTTGCCAAGCCGTCAATCAAACCTTCGTAATCAATTAAACCCAGGTATTTTTTATCTAAACCAAGCACGGGCAATGCGCTTAACTTTTGCTCATGCATTTGCTTGAGCACATCATAAGCATGCTGATTTTCAAAAACAAATGACTGTTGAAGTGAAATGGGAAGTTCTTTGAACTGTTGTTCTTGGTTTTGAATATCGATGAGTGTTTCTTCGCTTAGTAAACCAAGAAATCTGGGACCATCAACCAATGGAATATGTTTGAGGTGGAATTCGGTCATGCGCACCAAGGCTTTCTGAACAGAGTCGGACAGCTTTAGTGGCGATATGACCGGATTTATGAGTTCACCTGCAAACATTTTAAGCTTATATACGATCTAAGAAACGATTTAAGTGTTCGTTAAATAATTCTGGACGTTCCATCATGGGCGCATGGCCACACTGTTCAATCCAATTCAATTCGGCATTTGGCAATAACCTGTTGAATTCTACCGCCACATCTGGCGGGGTAACCACATCGTTTTTGCCCCAAATTAAGCAAACCGGAATTTGAATATGTTTCAATTCTTTAGCCATATTGTGTCGAATCGCCGATTTAGCCATAGCTAAGATACGGATTACCTTGTGTCTATCGTTCACGGTTGCATACACTTCATCTACGAGTTCTTTGGTCGCTGTTTTCGGATCAAAGAAGGTGAATTCTACCTTTTCTTTGATGAATTCGTAATTTTCTCGCTTGGGGAAAGATCCTCCAAATGCGTTTTCGTATAAACCAGAACTTCCGGCAAGCACCAATGCCTTTACGTAATCTTGGTGTTTTAAGGTATATATTAAACCTACATGACCGCCTAAAGAATTCCCTAATAGAACGAATCGATCTAGTTTTTTGTATTTGACAAACTTGTGGAGGAATTTAGACAAGGTTTTGACACCTGTGCTGATGATGGGTAAATCATAAATCGGCAGCATGGGTATAATTACCCTATACTTGCCTTTAAACTGGTTGATAACCGATTCCCAATTACTCAATGCACCCATCAAACCGTGAAGCAATATCAACACTTCTCCTTCACCTTCTTCAACGTACTTAAAACCTTGCTCTTCTTTAATTGAAAACTCCATAGCTGCCTTTTATCAGTTTAGGGTAAATCTATTTAAGCTCAATGATACAAAAATTAAAGAATATGATTGATAGTTATCTATCAAGATAACAATTCTTTTAGCAGCTCGGATATGGTCTTCCCATCAGCCTGACCAGCCAATTCTTTAGAAGCCAGGCCCATAATTTTACCCATATCTTTCATACCAGATGCTCCCTGATCAGTAATTAACTTAGCTAAATAGGCCTTAATGCTATCGGCGTCCAATTGCTTAGGCAAATACGCTTCAATTACGGCAATTTCTTCGATTTCAATCGTGTACAAATCGTCTCTGTTTTGGGCCCGATAAATTTCTGCTGATTCTTTACGCTGTTTAACCAAGCGCTGCAAAACTTTGGTTTCGGCTTCGGTACCTAAGTTTTCTGAAGCTCCCTTTTCGGTTTTAGCGAGCAATAGCGCAGCTTTTATAGCTCTGAGTCCTCTTAGCCTGGCTTCATCTTTAGCCAACATGGCTGTTTTAATGTCTTGGTCTATTTGTAGTGATAACGACATGATACTATAGTTTTTTAAGTAGATGACTAGTATTGGCCTGGGCAGTAGGCATGATGATTAAATCGTTGATGTTCACGTGAGCGGGACGGCTTATCGCAAACCAAATTGCCTCAGCAATATCGGTTGCGATTAAAGGCTCAAAACCTTCGTAAACTTTTTTGGCTCTTTCCGTATCTCCTTTAAATCTTACTTCCGAAAATTCGGTTTCCACAGCACCCGGATGGATACCGGTAACTCGTATTCCAAAAGGCAGAAGATCAATACGCATGGCTTTATTTAATGCGTCTACAGCGTGTTTTGTGGCACAGTACACATTGCCGTTGGCATAGGTTTCTTTACCCGCTATGGAACCAATATTAACAATGTGCCCGTTTTTGCGTTCCACCATCCAGGGAGACACCACACGCGATACGTAGAGCAAGCCCTTGATATTTGTATCGATCATGGTATCCCAATCCGCCAATTTCCCTTCGTGAATAGGATCTAAACCCTGACTGAGTCCGGCGTTATTTACCAAAACATCAATGGCCCTCCACGAATCTGCTAAAGCATTCAATTGCACTTCTACTTCTTCAGCCTGACGAACATCGAGTTTGATGCATTGGGTTTTAATTCCAAAGCTTGATGTTAATTCGGTTGCGAGGGTTTCAATTTTTTCCAATCGGCGGGCAGCCAGAATCAAATCGTAATTATGTTGAGCAAGAATTTTGGCGCAGGCCTCTCCTATTCCTGAACTTGCCCCGGTTATTAGCGCAATTTTCGACATCTGTTCTTTGATTTATGGTTATTACCTAGGTCTTATTCGAAAAATAAGCTGAATTGAAAATTCTTTAAATAATGAGGGTTGTAGCCTGGTGACAATTTACTGTCAATAATATTATGGAAGGAATTGGTCAATTTCAATTCCGGCGATAGTTTGAAAAATTCCAAGTAAATATCTAATCCAACTCCGGTCTCGTAGGATAAAATATTTCTCATATTCTTTACCGGGTTATTCTCAAACGTTTCTTTTTTTGTGATATCTCTAGAGTATTTGACTCCTGCAATCATGTACGCCCTGAAATTTCCTTTTTTATCTGATTTCAATTTAAAACCCAAAGGAAAATCAATAGTCAAGGATTCTATTTTCGTGCTTACACCCGTAATCTCACGATCGGCAAAATTCAACACAGGATTAAATCGAATATTGGCATTATCTGCAAGTCTTAAATCAGCTAAAAAACCCATTCCAAAGCCCAGAACCCCCTTACTAAGTTTATCTGCCGCACCACCATCTCTAAACTGAGAATTAACTGCGTGAAAACTATATCCGAAGTGCAAAGGTTCATCGTCAACACCGCCACCCCAGTTTCCCTGAGCCTGAGCAAATTGCGAATGAGCAATAAGCACTAGTATCACTATTAGCGTCTTTAAACTCATTTTTCTCCAGTATAAATTGAACAGATGCCAAACGTAAGTGTTCTGCATGCTGCGGTTTTGAATCCAACTTTAGTCATTAGTGTTGTAAAATCAGCACCATCCGGAAAAGCTGCAACCGATTCCGGTAAATAAGTATACGCATTTTTATCCTTAGAAAATAGCTTCCCGATGGTTGGCGTAATGTATTTAAAATAAAAATTATAGAGTTGCTTAATCGGGAATTTCTTGGGTTTAGAGAACTCCAAGATCAATACCTTAGCTCCCGGTTTGAGTACTCTCCAAATATCCGATAGTCCTTTTTCAAGGTTTTCAAAATTCCGAACTCCAAACGCTACGGTTACGGCATCAAATGTATCTGAATCAAACAGCAATTGCTCTGAGTCGCCCAGGCGAACCTGAAAAACTTGAGCCAATCCTCGTTTGGCTATTTTTTCTTCGGCAACATCCAGCATTCCTCTTGAAATATCCACCCCAATAATTTGATCTGGTTTGAGAATTTTGATGGCCTCGAAAGCAAAATCTCCGGTACCCGTAGCCACGTCTAACAAGAGTTTTGGCCTATCTTTCAACAACATATTGATGGCCGTCTTACGCCAAATAATATCAATACCAAGCGATAAAAAATGATTTAGAAAATCGTAAGTACCTGAAATGTTATTGAACATTCGAGCTACTTGCTCCTTTTTACCTGCATTAGGGTCTTGATACGGAGTAACGTTTTTAGACATGCTGCAAAGATAAGTTTGTGGCTTAGAATAAACACCAAAATTCAGTTTAATTTAGCCAAATGCTTAAAATTTCTAATCGCAAAAGCCTTAACTTTGAACAATGATCATAAAAAGTGCCGCTTTTGTTTGCAGCAATACCCGAACCGATAAATTACCGCCCCCTGTTAGACCTGAATATGCATTTATCGGGCGGTCAAATGTGGGCAAATCCTCGCTGATTAATATGCTGTTGAATCATAAGGGATTGGCCAAAACATCACAAAAACCTGGTAAAACTCAATTGATTAACCATTTTATTGTAAATGACAATTGGTATTTGGTCGATTTGCCGGGATACGGTTATGCACGCACGTCAAAAACCAACCGGAGCGAATGGGAGCGTTTTATCAGGTATTATCTAAAAAATCGCGAAAGCTTACAATGTGTTTTTGTGTTGATCGACAGCAGACTTGAGCCTCAAAAAACAGATCTGGATTTTTGCACCTGGCTGGGTGCCGAGGGCATTCCCTTTCTACTCATCTTTACCAAGGCCGATAAACAATCGGCGGTAAAAACGGATCAAAATGTGGCTAAATTCAAAAAAGATCTACTAAAATATTTCGAAGAGGTTCCTCAAATTTTTATCAGTTCTGCCGAAAATAGATTGGGTAGAGAACCGATTTTAACCTTAATTGATGAACTGAACGCACAATTTACCTTATGAAAAAATACGCTTCATTAGTACTGCTGGCCCACAGTATTTTTGCCCTTCCTTTTGCCTTTATTGGATTTTTCTTGGCCATCAATACCACGGCCAATGATTTTAATTGGCTGAGCTTAATTTTTATGGTACTGTGTATGGTTTTTGCCCGTAATTCGGCAATGGCCTTCAATCGTTACCTGGATAGGGATTATGATGCTAAAAATCCGAGAACGCAAATTAGAGATATACCATCAGGCCGCATTTCGGCTAAGGAGGCACTGGCATTTACACTGATTAATGCTGCATTATTCATTCTGACCACTTTTTTCATCAATACACTCTGTTTTTATTTATCGCCCATTGCGCTTGCCGTAGTGCTGGGATACAGCTATACCAAACGTTTTACCCCGCTTTGCCACTTGATATTGGGCTTGGGGCTAGCCTTGGCTCCAATTGGTGCCTATTTGGCGGTAACCGGCGAATTTGCGCTAACACCCATTTTCTTCTCGCTGGCTGTTTTGTGTTGGGTAAGCGGATTCGATATTATTTATGCATTACAAGATGAGGCCTTCGACCGACAAGAAAATTTACACTCTATTCCTGCATGGTTAGGCGCTAAAAAAGCATTAGGGGTAAGTGCTTGGCTACACGTATTGTCGGTAGTTTTCATCACGCTGCCCATCTTTTTAACCACGCTGAGCTGGTTTTACATTTGCGGAGTTTTATTTTTTGCACTCCTCCTAATTTATCAGCACAGCCTGGTTAAGCCCGATGACCTGAGTAAAGTGACCCGAGCGTTTCAAACCACCAATGGTTATGCCTCCATTATTTTTGCACTATTTTATTTTCTTGACGTTTATTTAAGAAGTCCGTATTGATTTGCTGCCATGAATAATTTGATCATCAACAAAAAAAACAGAGAATACCTGCCAAAAAATCTGGAAATTAAATGGGAAACAATAGAACCAATTTTTCAAGAATTACTCAGCAGAAACTTTAACAATACCACAGACTTAGAGCAATGGCTTCGCGATAGAAGTGAGTTAGAAGCCGCATTGGAAGAAGATTTTGCCTGGCGATATATCCGGATGACCTGCGATACCAGCAATGAAAAACTAGTTGCCGATTTTCACTATTTCGCCACAGAAATAGAACCCAAAATGGCCCCATTGACGAATGAATTGAATAAAAAATTCATTCAATGTCCGTTTATAAACGAATTGGACCAAGAAAAATATTTCATCCTGATCAGAGGCACTAAAAAAGCATTGGAATTATTTAGGGACGAAAATGTTCCCTTGCAAACGGAAATCCAGGTTGAACAGCAAAAATATCAAGCAATTGCCGGAGCAATGTCGGTTAAGCTTGACGGGCAAGAATACACCTTAGAGCAAGCAGCGGTCCGTTTAAAAGATGTAAATCGATCAATTCGTAAAGAGGCATGGGAAGCAATTAGCAAACGTCGTTTACAAGACAAGGAAACACTGAATGATTTATTCGATAAGCTGGTAAAGCTGCGTCATCAGGTTGCATTAAATGCCGGTTTCGCCAATTTCAGAGATTACATGTTCCAAGCATTGGGACGTTTTGATTATACGCCTGAAGACTGTTTCCGTTTTCACGGAGCTATCGAAAATCAGGTGGTACCTGTCTTGGCAAAACAAGCCGAGCTCCGCAAAAACGCTTTAAATTTAGCGGATCTAAAACCTTGGGATACTGAAGTAGATATCTCTGGTAAGGTAGCGCTAAAACCGTTTAAAAATGGACAAGAACTCATCGAGAAAACCATCAGCTGTTTCACAAAATTACATCCTGCTTTAGGTGAACGCATTGAAGTTATGAAAGCAAATGGCCTCTTTGATGTTGAAAGTCGAAAAGGCAAAGCTCCGGGAGGTTACAATTATCCCTTAGCCGAAACCGGTGCCCCTTTTATTTTCATGAATTCAGCCAATACCTTCCGCGATTTGACCACAATGGTTCATGAGGGCGGGCACGCGATCCATACCTTTTTAACCGCCGATTTGGAACTAAATGATTTCAAACATTGTCCATCTGAAGTAGCAGAGTTGGCCTCCATGAGCATGGAATTGATTTCTATGGACGAGTGGGATGCGTATTTTGACAACGAAGAAGAATTGAAACGAGCAAAACGCGATCAGTTGAAAGATGTGCTCAAAACCCTGCCTTGGGTTGCTACGGTTGATCAATTCCAGCATTGGATTTATACAAATCCGGAACATACCGCCGAAGAGCGAAACAATGCCTGGAAAGAGATATTCGTACGTTTTGGTGCTAACTTTACAAACTGGTCTGAATACCCCGATGCCGAGGCTTACCTATGGCAAAAGCAATTGCACATTTTCGAAGTACCTTTTTACTACATCGAATATGGCATTGCACAACTGGGTGCTATTGCCGTTTGGAAAAACTATAAAACCAATCCTGAAAAAGGGTTAGCAAGTTATTTGGATGCGCTCAAATTGGGCTATACTAAAACCATACAAGAAATTTATGCCACAGCAGGCATTCGTTTCGACTTCAGTCCGGATTATGTGCAGGAACTCATCCAATTTGTACAGGATGAATTGACCAAACTCAATGATTAATTTATATTAGCTTTTAAACCTGAACACCTTGAAATCTAAACTTTCCGTTTTTAAAGAACGTTTTTTTCCGGTAAGCCTGGCTGCCGCCATTATTATTGGTATTTCATTTTTAACAAGAATTGCACTCCTGCTAAAATCAGCAGCCAACTTTGACTGGAGTTTGTACAATCTCATTGGCGTTTTCGGCATTGGTTTATTTTTTGATCTGGCAATGATCAGTTATTACATCATTCCGCTAGTTCTTTACGTTTGGTTCATGCCCGATAAGTGGTATGCTAAAAAAGCAAATCGATTGCTGCTTTATGGTTATTTTTTGGTGGCCATTTTTCTGGGGATTTTCAATGCCGTTTCCGAATGGTTTTTTTGGGATGAATTTTCAACCCGTTACAACTTCATCGCTGTAGATTACCTGGTTTACACCACCGAGGTAGTAGGAAATATTTGGCAATCTTACCCTGTTGGGAAATTACTTATCGGCATTTTGGTCCTATCCGTAATCCTGATCTGGAAATTGAAAAATCCAATTAAAGAATCTACACAACCCAGTGTTCGGTTCAAAAACCGGACGGCGGTTGCATTAATTCTCCTCTTGCTACCTGTACTTACCTTCTTCGGCGTAAGCAACAAATGGAAGAAATTTAGCGATAACGAGTATGCAAACGAACTTTCAGGCAACGGCTTATTCGATTTCGGATCGGCTTTCTGGAATAACGAGCTAGACTACAACAGCTTTTACCTTACCCTGCCAGAAGCCGAGGTTCTGAAAACCATCAGAGCAACACTACAAGAAAAAAATAGTCGATTTGTAGACAATAATGTCGGCATTGAACGAGAAATTACACAAACTGAGCCTGAGAAAAAACTGAATGTGGTGCTCATAAGCGTGGAAAGTTTGAGTGCTAATTTCATGGCACATTTCGGTAATACAGGCGGCATTACGCCTAATTTAGACAGTTTGGCCGATCAAGGAATTTTGTTCACCAAGCTGTATGCTTCGGGTACCCGTACCGTTAGAGGTTTGGAATCACTTTCACTGGCCAGTCCGCCCACTCCGGGACAATCTATCGTCAAAAGACCGGAGAATGAAGATCTTTTTTCGTTAGGAAATGTGTTCAAAAGCAAGGGATATACCACCCAGTTTATTTACGGCGGATATAGCTATTTCGACAATATGGGTTATTTTTTCGCCAACAATGGCTATCAAGCTATTGATCGGGAAGCCATTCGTGAAGAAGACATACACTACGAGAACATTTGGGGCGTGGCAGATGAGGATCTATTCACGCTGTCGTTGAAAGAATTGGATAAAAACTTCAAATCTGGAAAGCCTTTCTTTAGCCATATCATGACAGTTTCTAACCACCGTCCGTTTACGTATCCTGAAGGCAGAATTGATATTCCCTCTCACACCAGCCGAGAAGGTGCGGTAAAATATACAGACTATGCTATCGGCAAATTCATTCGCGAAGCGCAAACAAAACCTTGGTTTGATCAGACCATTTTTGTGATTGTGGCAGATCATTGTGCATCCAGTGCCGGAAAAGTAGAATTACCCGTCGACAAGTATCACATTCCGATGATTATTTACTCGCCTAAAAATGTGAATACTCAAAAATTTGAACGCCTTACTGCTCAAATTGATATTGCACCAACACTGTTAGGTATGCTCAACTTCAATTACCGGAGTAAATTTTTTGGTTACGATATATTCAGATTGGAAGAAGGTCGCGAACGGGTGTTCATCAGCACTTACCAAAGCTTAGGCTATATTAAAAACAACGAGCTGATTGTTTTACAACCGAATAGAAAGGTAAGTGCCTACCAACCAGATTTTAGGACCGGGGAATCAAAACCAATTGACCTGAACGAGCACTTGAAGAAAGAGGCTATTGCCAATTACCAACAAGCCTCATTCCTGTACAGAAACAAGTTGTATAACAAAATAAACTAGCAATATTTACTATATTGTTCGAAAACCAACACAAGTAGAATGGCCAACTCATTATTTAGAAAGAAATCCATTAGCAACATCCTTAAAGACCAACAAGCGGGCTTCTCTGATGCCGAATCAGGAGCACACGGTCTTAAGAAAGTTCTAAAAGTAAAAGACCTTACCGCCATGGGAATTGCGGCCGTAATTGGTGCGGGCATTTTCTCAACCATCGGGACTGCAGCTTACAATGGTGGCCCGGGTGTTTCCATTTTATTTATCATTACCGCCATTACCTGCGGATTTTCTGCCATGTGCTATGCAGAATTTGCATCCCGGGTTCCGGTTTCAGGCAGTGCTTATACCTACGCATATGTCGCTTTTGGTGAGCTGGTAGCCTGGATTATTGGATGGGCCCTGATTCTGGAATACGCCATTGGAAATATTGTGGTTGCCATATCCTGGAGCGGCTATTTTAACAATATTTTACAAGGCGCCGGCATTTTCCTACCGGGATGGTTAACCATGGACCACACCACTGCGCTACAACGCTACGAAGAAGCAAGTCAGCTGATGGCTTCAGGCAAGGTGTTGGAAGGACGAATGGCAGAGGCTTACCAAGCTTGGATCAATGCTCCGGCATTTGGCGACTCCAAGTTGTTTTTAAACATTCCAGCCATGCTGATCGTGATTTTCATCACCTGGCTTGCCTATATCGGAATTAAGGAAAGTAAAAAGAGTACCAATTTCATGGTTGGCTTGAAAATAGCCGTTATCCTCTTTGTGATCTCTTTTGGCTTCTTTTACGTTGATCCTAACAACTGGACCCCTTTTCTCCCAAATAATTTCAGCGGTGTACTCAGAGGAGTTTCAGCCGTATTTTATGCTTACATCGGTTTTGATGCCATATCCACAACAGCCGAAGAATGCGAAAATCCTAAACGGGATTTACCCAAAGGGATGATTTATTCACTCTTGATTTGCACGGTGCTGTACATCCTGATTGCTCTGGTATTAACCGGTATGGTAAACTACTCCGAGCTAAAAGTTGATGATCCTTTGGCTTTCGTTTTCGAACGCGTAAACAAACCCTGGATTTCCTATGTAATTTCTATCAGTGCGGTAGTGGCTACCACCAGCGTATTGTTGGTTTTCCAGCTAGGACAACCTAGAATTTGGATGAGCATGAGTCGCGATGGTTTATTACCGAAAGCGTTTGGTAAAATTCACCCGAAATACCAAACACCTTCATTTGCGACCATCGTAACCGGATTTTTAGTAGCCATTCCCGCTTTATTTTTGGAAAGTAGCTTGGTGACTGATCTGACCAGCATTGGTACCTTATTTGCCTTTGTATTGGTTTGTGGTGGGGTACTTTATTTGCCAAAAGACGAAAACCCAGAAGAAAAACGATTTAGAATTCCATATGTAAACGGCAAATACTTGATTCCGGTATTGGTTATTGCTTGCGGCTGGTTTTTTAGAGAACACATACAAGGCACACTGCAAAGTTTTACTGCGGGATGGGAAACCTGGCAACACCACATTCCATTCTACTTGTTCATGATTATTGCAATCATCGTAGCCATTATGGCCTTTGCCAATAGCTTTTCATTGGTACCTGTTTTAGGCCTATTGAGTTGTTTCTATTTGATGACTGAGATTCCGGTAAAGAACTGGCTGGTATTTACTGTTTGGCTAATTGCTGGCTTATCCATCTATTTCGGATTTGGACGTAAGAACAGCAAGCTGAATACATAACAAAAAAGCCCCGAAAATCGGGGCTTTTTTGTTATGCTTATATACGTTTCAGTTGCGTATCGTCCACGGTTGATACAATCAACGGCACACGCTCGATGGTTACAAAACTAGAATCCAGTCCAAAACCCTTTTCTTCAGACAAACTCAACTTCCGAAGAATGAAGTAGTAATCCATGATAAAGCGCTCTATGAACGGAAGTTTGTTCGATTTAGAAAGCACTTTCTCCAAAACTACAAACTTAAAGTCGCCCACAATTTGGTGTTTTTGCAGGGAAGGATATTTACTGGTGATGTCGATTTCTTTGTTTTTAACCAGATCTTCTACCACTTTACGGAACAAGACATTAATGCGTTGCTCTACCCTAAATCCTAATTTAAAATCAATACGGATCAACTTATCCGGAATAAGGAAATCTACCTTGTAATCAGAAGTATAAGGCTCATCAACTACATCAACGTGTACCAGCCAATATACATCGGCACGTTTAGGTTGTTTTTGTAAGATGGAGTACATGATTTTGAGTTCAATTTCTGAACTAAAATTAGCACTGGTCAGGTACACCAACTGAGATGCATATTTAGGCACCGTTTCGTCTTCACTTAACTCCTTAATTATTGGATAATATTCTTCAATCTCTACAAACCGCACAAAGCGATTCTTAATCCGGCGGGCAGACGACCAAGCCCACATCACAGAGAACAAGATGGAGCCCAATACCAATGTAAACCAACCACCGTGGAGAATTTTAGCCAAATTACTCGCTAAAAAGGTCAATTCAATTACCAAATAAACAGCAAGAAATGTATAAATCAAGTAATTCGGAAACTTTTTACGTTTTAAATAGATGGTGAGTAAAACGGTAGTCATCAACATGGCAACCGTTATTGACAAACCGTATGCTGCTTCCATTTTTTCGGAAGCCTGGAAAATTAAGACCACGATCAAACAACCGGCCCACAACAGCCAATTGATAGAAGGCACATACAATTGTCCTTTTTGATTAGTTGGGTAATTGATTTTAACTTTTGGCCACAAGTTCAAACGGACTGCTTCAGAAATCAAGGTAAAAGAACCTGAAATTAAAGCCTGACTGGCAATAACCGCGGCGGCAGTTGCAATAGCAATACCAATAATCAGGAACCATTCGGGCATAATTTGGTAAAATGGATTTTCACCATTTAAGGTAGTTCCTTGGTGTTGCAGCAACCATACCCCTTGTCCCATGTAGTTCAGGAGCAAGCAGGTTTTTACATAAATCCAGCTGATGCGAATATTAGAACGTCCACAATGCCCCAGATCTGAATAAAGTGCTTCTGCTCCGGTGGTACATAAAAATACAGCACCTAAAATCAAAAAAGACTCTGGTGCAGAGCTAAGCAAATGATATGCATAATACGGGTTTATTGACTTAAGTACTGCTGGGTATTGTATAACCAATACACTACCCAAAACGGCCATCATGGTAAACCAGATGAACATAATTGGACCAAAGGTTTTACCAACCAATGAAGTACCAAATTGTTGTATAATGAACAGGCATGTAATAATGACGATTACAATTGGAACGGTAGGCAAACCGGGATAAACAATGCTTAAACCCTCAATGGCAGAAGAAACGGTAATGGGTGGTGTAATAATTCCGTCGGCTAGTAAAGCACAACCCCCAATCATTGCCGGGATAATGAGCCAGCGGGCCTTTTTTCTCACCAAAGAGAACAATGAGAAAATACCCCCTTCGCCTCTATTATCGGCTCTGAGGGTGATAATTACATACTTCAGTGTGGTTTGCAGCGTTAAGGTCCAGAAAATACAGGATAAACCGCCAAGTATCAGATCTGGAGTGATCACCATATCGCCCACAATGGCTTTAAAAACATAAAGTGGGGAGGTTCCAATATCGCCATAAATGATGCCTAAACTAATTAAAACGCCGGCTGCAGAAAGCTTGTGTAAATGTTTGTGGTTACTCACTGTTTATCAATTATTCGACAAATGTAAACTATGGTTGGGTATTAAACAATTTAAAATCAAGCCGCTAATATGTACTGTTTGGTTTATCCCGTAATACCTTTACATGACGGCTCCGTTGTTAAACTTTGTTAAATATTCGTAAAATGAGTGTTATAAAGACAAAAAACCATAAATAATAGTTACTTTTAAGTAGAATTTTTTGCATGGTTAAACTTTACTTAAGCTCTTTTTCAAGATTTTTAGTAATCATTACCCTTTTGGGGATGACTGGGGCTACGCATGCATTTTCTACTGAAAAGTTAACGCTTCCGCGAGATACAACCAAAGTTCAGCCGGTACCAAAAACTAAAATTACCGATACCCGCAAAGACAAACCACAGGTACTCAAAAATGGCCTCAAGGTAACTATTGAACCTTTCAAGCCGGCCCCAATTAAAATCAATACGGCTCTAAAAACTGGAAAAAAATCAGATAACGGAAAACTGTTGAGCAACGTAAAGGTTTACCCAAACCCTGTTGCAAGTGAAATTAATTTGAGCTATCATCTTAATAAAGAAGTGAATGTGACCATTAAAATCATGGATTTTTTGGGGAATGAGATCACAACCTTACTTTCTCAAAAAATACCTTCGGGAAATCAGGATCATACCTTCAACATCAGCTCCAAATTAAACAGTGGATTGTATTTCATCCGATTCATAGCCGGAAATGAAACCATTGTAAAGCGGATCTCTGTTCTCTAATTCCGCATTTTTGGTAACTTAGGCACATGAAAATTATCTGCATTGGCCGTAATTACGTTGAGCATGCCAAAGAATTAAACAATCCCGTTCCTACGGTACCGGTTATTTTTATGAAACCGGATACGGCAATCTTGAAAGACAATAAACCTTTTTACCACCCCGATTTCTCCACGGATATTCACCACGAAATTGAAATCGTTTTGAAGGTTTGTAAGGAAGGAAAACATATCGCCGAAAAATTTGCGGCTAATTATTACGATGAAATTGGCTTAGGTGTAGATTTCACCGCCAGAGATATCCAACAAAAACACAAAGAAAAAGGGCTACCATGGGAATTGGCCAAAGCATTTGACCAATCTGCTCCGGTTAGCAATTTTATACCGAAATCGCAGTTCAGTGATGTGTACAAATTGGATTTCAGGTTGGATGTAAACGGCCAAACTGCGCAAAAGGGTTCTACCGCCAACCTCATTTTTTCGTTTGAGAACGTAATTGCCTTTGTATCACAATACGTCACTCTAAAAAAAGGTGACTTGATTTTTACCGGTACCCCAGAGGGCGTGGGAAAAATCAATATTGGCGATCGCTTAACAGCTTATCTCGGAAACGAAAAATTGCTAGATTTTGAAATTAAGTAAGTTCAAAATGAAGTTTAGGCTGATTATTTTAGTACTCCTTGCCTTTTTCCAGTCTGCTGCTCAAGATAAGTACCCTACAAACTATTTTCGTTATCCATTAGACATAAAACCCTCATTTTCGGGCAGATTTGCCGATTTGAGACCCAATCATTTTCACTCGGGTTTAGACTTTAGAACCAATCAACGAGAGGGTTATCCAATTTATGCGGTAGCTGATGGCTACATTTCCCGACTTCGGGTTCAAACTGGCGGTTTTGGGCAAGCCATTTACATCGACCATCCGAACGGCTATACCAGTGTTTACGCACATTTAAGGGCTTATGCACCACAAATAGCTAAAACAGTTAAAGATTTTCAGTACCGTTTGCAAAGTTTTGAAGTAGATATCCCGCTAACTTTTTCAGAAATTCAGGTAAAAAAAGGCGACTTAATTGGCTGGTCGGGGAATACCGGTAGCTCCGGAGGTCCACATCTTCATTTTGAAATCAGAGATACGCAAAGCGAAGAGCCCATTAATCCGCAGTTATTTGGATTAACCGGTAGCGACCTGATCAAACCTGAAATCAAAGGAGTTTATCTCTACAAATTAAACGGACAAGCTTTTAGCGAAAAAGTGACGAAGCAATATATTCCGGTTAAAGCGCTCAATGGAAATTACCAAGCACTCAGCAACGAACCCATTGTGTTGAACGGAGAATCTGGATTTGGATTAGTTGCATTTGATCGAAATCAGATTCAGGGAACCGCTCACGGCCTGCATCGTATTGAAATGCAATTGGATGGAAAAACCGTTTACGAGGCCAATTTGGAACGATTCAGCTTCGATGCAACAAAAGCCATCAATAGCCATTTGGATTATCCATCACTAAAAAATTCAGGAATAAACATCCATAAAACATTTGTTGAACCCGGCAATCCATTACAAATTTATCAGGCAAAAAATAACGGTCGCATAAGTCTGGAAGATGAAAGCGTTCACAATTTGACCTACATTGTTAGTGATGTTGCCGGCAATCAAAGCATTCTGACCCTAAAAATCAAACAAGGTATTCCGTACCAATCGAGTTCATTCACTGAAAAAGGCACTGTATTTAAATACGATGCCGAAAATTATTATTCGAACGAAGAAGTACGGATAAGTATCCCTAAAGGCACTTTGTATAGTGATGTAGATTTTGAATATGCTTCTGCACCTCGAATTGCCGGCACATTTTCCAAGCAGCACCGCATTCACAGATCACGTACTCCAATACACCAAACCTATCAATTAGCCATTAAAGCAGATCTGAGTCTGACCGCAAAATTGCAAGAAAAAGCCTTAATTGTTGATGCCGGTGGTGCAGCACAAGGCGGAACGTTTAAAAATGGCTTTGTAGAAACCGAGGTAAAATCTTTTGGCACCTTCTTTATCAAAGTGGATACCCTAGCGCCAAGAATCACTCCAGTAAACATAAATAATGGCAAAGCGATGACGGGTATCTCTAAAATCATCTTTAAAATTGCCGACAATCTTTCAGGTATTGGCTCCTTTATCGGTACAATTGATGGACAATGGGTACTGATGGAATACGATCAAAAAAGTAGCACACTTTGGCATCAGTTCGATGAAAGAACACAACCTGGAAAACATGTATTTGAATTAATGGTTACTGATAAAAAGGGTAACCAATCTACATTTAAAGCAAGTTTTACTTTATAAAATTACAACATGGCAGCATTACAAGTAGGTGATTTGGCTCCTGCCTTCACCGCAAAAAATCAAAACGGAGAAAGCGTTTCATTAAGCGATTTCGCAGGTAAAAAAGTGGTTTTATACTTTTACCCAAAAGACGACACGCCCGGCTGTACCGCCGAAGCTTGTTCATTTAGAGACAATTATCAGTCGCTAATGGGCAAAGGTTTTGAGGTAATCGGTGTAAGTACCGACGATGAAAAATCGCATACCAAATTTGTAAATAAGTATCAATTACCCTTCAACCTACTTGCCGATACCGACAAGCAAATTATGGAAGCCTATGGCGTTTGGGTTGAAAAAAGTATGTATGGCAAAACGTATATGGGCACTGCCCGCAAAACCTTCATCATCGATGAGAATGGTAAAATTGCTACAATCATCGACAAAGTAGATACCAAGAATGCCACCCAGCAGGTATTGGGTTTAGTAGGGTAAATTTGTGAATAACTAGTGGTGGATGTTAAAAACTAAAGCCTCCTCATGCCGGAGGCTTTAGTTAATTTTGTAGCAACAAAACTCCCTTATGGCTACAAACATCGAGCAACTCACCAAAACAGCCAGCCAAGTTAGACGAGATATTTTACGTATGGTACATGCCTGCCAATCCGGTCATCCCGGAGGCTCATTGGGTTGTACCGACTTCTTGGTTGCCTTGTATTTCGACATCATGAACCACCGTACCGATTTCAGTATGGATGGTAATGGAGAAGATCTATTTTTCTTGTCGAACGGACACATTTCTCCAGTTTTTTATAGTGTTCTGGCTCGTTCCGGATATTTTGATGTAACAGAATTAGCCACCTTCCGTAAGCTAAACAGTCGCTTACAGGGCCACCCAACTACACACGAGCATTTACCGGGTGTAAGAATGGCATCCGGTTCATTGGGTCAGGGTTTATCGGTAGCGATTGGTGGTGCTTTGACCAAAAAATTGAATGGGGATGCCTCGCTGGTGTTTTCGCTTCATGGAGATGGCGAAATTCAGGAAGGTCAGATTTGGGAAGCAGCCATGTATGCTTCGGCAAACAAGGTAGACAACCTGATTGCTACCATTGATGTAAATGGACAGCAAATTGATGGCTCTACCGAACAAGTATTATCCTTAGGAAACCTCAAAGCCAAGTGGGAAGCCTTTGGCTGGGACGTGCTGGAGATGAACGGTAACGATATGACCGATGTGATTCGCGGTTTAAATCTTGCAAAAACTAAAACCAGTAAAGGCAGACCTGTTTTGATCCTCATGCAAACCGAAATGGGCAATGGGGTCGATTTTATGATGCACTCTCACAAATGGCACGGCATTGCACCCAACGATGAGCAATTGGCCAATGCCTTAGGACAATTGGAAGAAACATTGGGCGACTATTAATCTCGAAAGGATCATGAAAAAATACACATATACAGAGAAAAAAGATACCCGTTCGGGATTTGGTGCCGGCTTACTCGAAGCGAGCAAGAAAAATAAAGACGTCGTTGCACTCTGTGCCGATCTGACCGGCTCTCTAAAAATGGATGCATTTCAGAAAGAGTTCCCGGAGCGCTTTTTCCAAGTGGGTATTGCCGAGGCGAACATGATTGGTATTGCTGCAGGTATGACCATTGGCGGTAAAATTCCATTTACCGGAACTTTCGCCAATTTTTCAACCGGGCGTGTGTACGATCAAATTCGCCAATCGGTAGCTTACTCTGATAAAAATGTGAAAATTTGTGCCTCTCATGCCGGAATTACTTTGGGTGAAGATGGGGCTACCCACCAAATTTTAGAGGATATCGGTTTAATGAAAATGCTGCCTGGCATGACGGTAATTAACCCCTGCGATTACAACCAGACCAAAGCCGCAACCCTTGCCATTGCCGAACACGAAGGACCGGTTTACTTGCGTTTTGGGCGCCCTACAGTACCGGTATTTACCGATCCGGATCAAAAATTCGAAATTGGTAAAGCTTGGATGGTAAATGAAGGAACGGATGTAAGCATTTTTGCAACTGGCCACCTGGTTTGGAAGGCAATTGAAGCCGGAGAAAAATTAGCTGAAATGGGGATCAATGCCGAAATTATCAATATCCACACCATTAAACCTTTAGACGAAAAAGCTATCTTAACATCAGTTGCCAAAACCGGATGTGTAGTTTCTGCAGAAGAACACAACCGCATTGGTGGATTGGGTGATAGCATTGCACAGGTATTGGCCCAGCATTTACCAAGCCCGCAAGAGTACGTTGCTGTAAACGACAGCTTCGGCGAAAGTGGCACACCTGATCAATTGATGGAAAAATACGGCTTAAGTAGCGATGCCATCGTAAAAGCCGTACAAAAAGTACTAGCGAGAAAAAAAGCCGGGAACTAAGCACAGGTGATTACCTGATTTTAGGTCCGAAACAACTTAAATGATGGGTATAGCCGATTCCGAAATTCTAGAAAAGTTTTCTCGCGAAAGCACCAAAAATGAAGCTTTTGGTTTATTAATTCAGAAGTATCAGGAGAAAATCTACTGGTTATGCCGTCGTATGGTTATTGATCATGACGATGCAGATGATCTCGTTCAGGAAGTATTCATCAAGGTTTGGAAAAATCTGGATGGTTTTCGTGCCGATGCACAACTTTACAGCTGGATGTACCGCATTGCCAGCAACGAATGTCTTCAATTTCTCAAAAAGCAAAAGCAACGTAACCAAACTTCGTTAGATGACCTAAACCATCAGTTAGCCGATCAATACGGCTCGTTAGATGTACTGAATGGCGACCAGATTCAAGCCAAACTCTACAGCGCAATTGCCACACTTCCCGAAAAACAGAAACTCATTTTCCAGATGAAATATTTTGATGAGCTGAAGTACGAAGAAATCTCAACGATTTTGGGAACTAGCGTGGGCGGATTAAAAGCATCTTTCCATTTGGCCGTAAAGAAAATTGAAGAACATCTAAAAAATAACGATTAAACCTTTTATCCAATCCAACATCTTAAGGTCGTATGAATTCAAAACACAGAGAAGTTGAATGGCAAGATTTAGCCCCAAGCTTGGCCAAAATGGAAAAGAAAAATCCGTATTTGGTTCCTGATGGCTATTTCGAAAACTTGCAATCCCGTATTGAGCAAAAAGTAAATTCAGCGAAAGCACAAAGGTCACGCTCTAATATCATCCCGATGTGGACCAAATATGCTGCAGCTGCTTGTTTAACTATAGCAATGGGTATCACCTTATACCTGAATTTGAATCAACAAACACCTACGGTCAATTGGGCTGAAATTCCTGAACAAGAAATCGTTAGTTATTTGGAACTCCATCTAGACGACAGCGATACGCAATTGCTTTTTGATCAGCTGAATCCCCAGCAAACCAACATACGTATTGAACACATTAATAATCAAGATTTAGAAAATTACTTAAACCAACAACTATGAAAATGTTAAAGAAAGGCACACTACTATTGGGAATCTTGTTAGTGTATGCAGGATTTAGTTTTGCTCAACAACCTCAACCTCGTCCAGGCGCTCCAAGACCTGGCATGAACAGAGCTCCAATGAATCAACACGATCGTGAACTGCCTCGTGGTGGTCAGCCCGGACAAGGGATGGAGCGATTAGAGGCTACAAAAATTGCTTTTATCAGCCAAAAAATGGATTTAAGCCCTAAAGAAGCCGAAAAATTCTGGCCGATTTATAACCAATACGAAAAGGAAAATAGAGAGCTGCTGAAACAACGTAGAGAAATGGCTCAATCTAAATCGGATATGAGCCCCGAGAATCGCTTAAACGAACAATTCGAATTCGAGGAGAGGATGCTTGAAATCCGAAAAAAATACACCAAAGAATTCGGAAAAGCCGTTTCCTCAGACAAAGTATTACGCTTATTTGAAGCAGAAAGGGCATTTAAAGCCAATTTGGTTAAAGAACTTCAGCAAAGACGTCAACGCAACTAAGTGCAAGTCTAAAACTTATTTCAAGGCCTTCAGTTTAATCTGAAGGCCTTTTGTATTTTTGTACATGCTCAGTCTTAAACAACTGTTTCTTCTAAACACAGCGCAAACTTCTAGTAGTCCAAAATTATTGGAGATTGAGCGTAGTGAGGGCATGTACCTCTTTAGTCCGGAGGGCAAACGCTACATGGATTTGATTTCCGGTTTTGCAGTGAGCAATTTAGGTCATCGCCACCCTAAAGTGGTGCAGGCCATTAAAGACCAGCTGGATCGGTTCATGCACATTACCGTGTTTGGCGAATACGTGCAGGCTCCACAGGTAAAACTGGCTGAAAAACTGAGCACTCTACTCCCTGAAAATCTCTCGTCTGTATATTTTGTGAATTCCGGTGCCGAAGCCACAGAAGGAGCATTGAAACTGGCAAAACGTTTCACCAACCGTTCGGAAATTATTGCGTTTGATAAGGCTTACCATGGCAGCACTCATGGTGCACTCAGCGTAATGGGTAATGAGCAGTACAAGCAGGCTTATCGCCCTTTGTTACCCGATATTCGATTTATTAAGTTAAATGATCCAGGAGCATTGGACTGGATAACTGAAAATACTGCTGCAGTAATTTTAGAAACCATTCAAGGGGAAGCGGGTATTCGGGTACCAGATCTTGATTATTTGAAAGCTTTACGTAAGCGCTGTAGCGAAAAAGGGGCCTTATTAATTCTGGATGAAATTCAAGCTGGATTTGGTAGAACGGGCAAATTATTCGCTTTTGAACATTTCGGTATTGTTCCAGACGTGCTCTTGCTGGCTAAAGGCATGGGTGGTGGAATGCCGATTGGTGCGTTCATAGCCAGCAAAGAAATTATGGGTGTGTTAAAAGAAAATCCAATTTTGGGACATATCACCACGTTTGGCGGGCATCCGGTAAGTTGTGCAGCTAGCTTGGCCACTTTAGAAACCATTTTAGAAGAAGAGCTGATTGCCCAAGTTCCTGAAAAGGAAAAATTATTCCGCGACTTGCTTAAACACCCCAAAATTAAAGAAATTAGAGGTAAAGGCTTAATGCTGGGCATTGATTTGGGAGGATTTTCAAGGGTAGAACAGGTATCCAACTACTGCCAAGATAAAGGATTAATTATCGATTGGTTCTTGCATTATGACGGTGCGCTTCGACTTGCACCTCCGCTCATTATTTCTGAAGCAGAAATCCGTGAGGCTTGCCAAATCATTTTAGAAGCGATTGAGCTTACGGATTAAAACAAAAAAATCCGGACAGTGCTGCCCGGATCTTCACGTGTATCTTAAAAAAGATTAAAGTTGCTTGGTTAATTTTTCTGCCAAAACAGACTTAGGCACAGCCCCAATCTGCTTGTCTACAATTTCTCCACCTTTAAAGAATAATAAAGCAGGAATATTACGAATTCCGAATTTCATTGAAATTTCCGGATTATGATCTACGTTTACTTTACCTACAACAGCTTTACCATCAAAGTCTTTTGCTAATTCTTCTACTACCGGACCCACCATACGGCAAGGACCACACCACTCTGCCCAAAAATCTACCAATACCGGTTTATCTGATTTTAATACAACTTCATCGAAGTTTGCATCTGTAATTTCTAATGCCATGATTTTATAATTTAATACTAGAATTCAAATATAAGTTTTCGAAATTTCTTCAGCAATACATACCCACATTCTGACACTAATTCAACTTATAACTAATGCCGTTGATGCTTTTGATACTGTCCAGAAATTCGTTGGTTGGATTGATTTTAGCGCCTTTAGATGGCATATCCAATGAAGTTCCTTCTTCAAAATCAATTAAACGAAAACGCAAATGGCAGTTTCTGTTGGCGTGTTGTTTGTTGTTTTGCTGCAGGAGTTGCTCCAACTGTAACATCAAACCCTCATCAATAGCCTGAATTGGCAATTGAATGGTGAGGCTTTTTGCCATTTTATCTCTAAGTTCAGATAATAACGATATTCCGTTTATTTTAAATTCCCAGTTTCCCGGCTGGCGGAAACGCTCGGTTACTACTCCGCGTAGCTGCAAGAAATAACCATCCTCCATAAAAGCTTTAAACTTCACGTAATCTTCGCCAAACAGCACCAATTCAACCGATTCGTGGTAATCTTCAAAAACAAACGAACCAAATGGTTTTCCTGTTTTTGTGGTACGATGAGCTGCTTTAGAAACCAAGCCACCAACAATTAATTCTCTACCCCTAACGGCATTAAACTCCTGCTGGTCTTCCTCAATCATCTCACCCGATTTAATTCGGTTTACCAAGCTTAATTGCTTTACCTGATGTGAACAGAAATGATCGATCTCAAAGCGATAATTATCTAATGGATGACCGGTTAGGTAAATACCGATTACCTCTTTTTCGTACTTCAATTTCTCTAATAAGGGCCAATCTTCGCACTCAGGCAAGCTTGGTTCTGGAATATGAGCATCGGAAGTGCCACCAAATAAAGAGTTTTGGTTGGAACTCTGTTGATTGACAAAATCGTTAGCATACTTGATGATACGATCAATGGTATTGATCAAACCACCATCTTGTTTTTCAAGAAACTTAGCACGATTGGCTTCAAAACAATCAAATGCACCGCTATAAACCAGGTTTTCGTAAACCTTTTTATTTACGGCTCTCGGATTAACCCTCCTTGCGAAATCATAAACTGTTGCATAGGGTCCCTTTAGTTTACGCTCCTCCACAATATTTTCTACGGCCTTCTCTCCTACACCCTTAATTCCGGCCATACCAAAACGAATTTCACCCTTTTGATTTACTGCAAAATGCAAATCCGATTCGTTGATATCCGGACCGAGTACCGGAATGCCCATTTTACGGCATTCCTCCATAAAGAAAGAAATCTTATCAATATTCCCCTGGTTGTTCAATACCGCAGCCATGTATTCTGCCGGATAATTGGCTTTCAGATAGGCCGTTTGGTAAGCTACAAAAGCATAACAGGTAGAGTGCGATTTATTGAATGCATATTGCGCAAAGGCTTCCCAATCGGTCCAAATCTTTTCACAAATCTTTAAATCGTGACTATTGGCTTCGCAACCTTGCATAAATTGAGATTTCATTTTATTCAAAACCTCAATCTGCTTCTTACCCATCGCTTTTCGCAATACGTCGGCATCGCCTTTACTAAAATTGGCTAGTTTCTGCGAAAGTAACATCACTTGCTCTTGATAAACGGTAATACCATACGTTTCCTCAAGGTATTCTTGCATATCGGCTAGATCGTAGCTTACAGGCTCACGTCCGTGCTTACGGTTGATAAATTTAGGAATGTATTCCATTGGCCCCGGACGATACAGGGCGTTCATGGCAATCAAATCTTCAAATTTATCGGGTTTTAATTCACGCAGATACATCTGCATTCCGTCACTTTCAAACTGGAATGTTCCGTTGGTATCGCCACGTTGGTATAAATCAAAGGTCTTGGAATCGTTAAGCGGAATCGCATCAATGTCAATTTCCAAACCATGATTCTTTTTTATAAGTTGTAGCGCATCTTTAATGATGGTTAAGGTTTTGAGACCCAAAAAGTCCATCTTGATAACCCCGGCATCCTCAATTACCCGACCATCGTATTGCGTAACCAATAAATCAGACTCTTTTGAAGTAGCTACCGGAATGATATTGGTCAAATCGTCTGGAGCAATGATAATTCCAGCCGCATGAATACCTACATTTCGTACAGAGCCCTCCAAAACCATGGCCTCCTTGAGTACTTTCGACTGGATGGCTTTCTCATCGGCCAAAATTTTGCGCAATTGCTGCACATTCGCTACGTCGTCGTTTACCAAGTCGCCCTTAATGCTTTCAAGAGGGGCAGTGAGTACTTTAACCAAATTGGTTCCCGGTCTGTCTGGCACGAGCTTGGCTAAAGCATTTGAATCGGCCAAAGGCAAATCAAGCACGCGGGCCACATCCTTAATACTGGATTTAGCGGCCATGGAACCGTAGGTTATAATTTGTGCAACCTGATTTTTACCGTATTTATCTACCACGTAGTCGATCACTTTCTGTCGACCAGCATCGTCAAAATCGGTATCAATATCGGGCATTGATTTCCTATCGGGATTCAAAAAACGCTCGAAGAGTAGGTTGTATTTAATTGGATCGATATTGGTGATTCCGATGCAATAGGCCACCACCGATCCGGCTGCAGAGCCCCTACCGGGACCAACAAAAACACCTAAATCGCGACCGGCCTGAATAAAATCAGAAACGATTAAGAAATACCCTGCAAAACCCATGATTTTGATTGTATTCAATTCAAAATCGATGCGTTCCTGTATTTCTGGGGTAATTTCTACATAACGTTTATGTGCACCTTTAAAGGTAATATCTCGTAAATACTCCCATTGGTTCAGCGTATCATCGGCATGTAGTTTAAACTCCTCCGGAATAGGAAAATTAGGCAGCATGATATCTCGCTTCAAATCGAGTGTTTCTACCTTATCTACAATTTCATTGGTATAATCTAGAGCCTGGGGCAAATCATGGAACAATTTTTCCATCTCCCCTTTGGTTTTGAAAAAGAACTGATCATTCGGAAAACCAAAACGAAATCCTCGGCCACCTTCCTCGTCAGTTGCAATTGGCGTACTCTGTACGTCGCCGGTATTTACACACAATAAAATATCGTGGGCATTGGCATCTTGCTGATCCACGTAGTGTGAATCGTTAGAACAGATTACCGGAACTTGGTATTTTTGGGCAAATTTGAGCAGCACCTGATTGACTTTTTCCTGCTCAGGGATATCATGGCGCTGTAATTCGATGTAATAATCTTCACCAAAAAGATCCAGCCACCACTTAAACTCCTTCTCGGCAGCTTCTTCACCTTGCTGCAAAATGGCTTGAGGCACAGCAGCTCCCAAACAACAGGTAGTTGCGATCAAACCCTCATGGTATTGCAAAATCAACTCCTTGTCAATTCTGGGCCATTTGCTATACAATCCCTCAATGTAGCCCAGTGAACACAATTTCACCAGGTTTTGATACCCTTTGGCATTTTTCGCCAACATTAGTTGATGAAAACGCTTGTCGCGATTTTCTTTGGTGAATGTTTTCTTATGCCGATCTTCTACCACATAAAATTCACAGCCTACAATTGGTTTAACACCAAACTTCTTTGCCTCGGCTACAAATTTAAATGCCCCGAACATGTTTCCATGATCGGTAATGGCCATCGCCTTCATACCATCATCTTGTGCTTTTTGGAACAAACGGGTAATGTCTGCTGCGCCGTCGAGCAAAGAAAATTGGGTATGAACGTGTAAATGTGAAAAATTGGGCATCTAAATCTAAAAAACTAAAATTCTGGGAATCGGTTTAGAACGTTAGTTCTTTCTGGAAAAGTTTACCGTATTTCCTTCGATCAAACTTATACAACTTGGCGGCACGGTAAGAAACTCCTTTCTGTTTCTCGTCTAGCTCTTTTAAAATGCCAAAGTTTAGCATCTTCTTTCTGAAGTTTCGCTTATCGAGCTTTTTATTGAGTATAAGCTCGTACAGCATCTGCAATTGAGAGAGTGTAAATTTCTCTGGTAATAACTCAAAGGCAATAGGTTGGTAGGTAATTTTCCGTTTGATCTTTTGTAAAGCCTTAGCAAAAATCTGACTATGGTCAAATGCCAACTCAGGCAAATTAGCTACAGGATGCCAGAAGGCCTTTTTGGCATAATTGGTAACTGGCTTTAGCTCCTTAGTGGCATTTAAGCGCAAAATGGCGTAATAGGCCACCGTAATAACCCTTCCTTGTGGGTGTCTGTTTACTTCACCAAACGTATAAAATTGTTCCATGAAGATGTCTTTGAGGCCAGTTAACTCGTAAAGAATCCGATTTGCAGCAAAATCAATACTTTCATTCTGCTCAACTAAATATCCGGGCAAAGCTAAACAGTCTTTAAACGGTTCTTCATTACGTTCAATGAGCAATACCTTGAGTTCCCCTTTGTCGAAACCAAAGATTACGCAGTCAATAGAAAAAACTGAATCAAATTTAGGCAGTAGCGCTTCCAAAGTAAGCTTAGTTATTTGGTATAAATATAACAGTAAATTAAACTCTTAAAAAGGATTATTGAAAAGTATTTAGGGCTAAAAATACTTAGTGTACTTTGTACAATATTAAAGACAAAAATCATACCTTTACTGCATAGTTTAATGTAGTTTAAATGAACTATATTGCTTTTATAAATTTGAATTAATCAGAATATAATGAAAATTGGAATTAATGGTTTCGGCAGAATCGGACGATTGGCATGCCGTGTAGCAGCATCTCGAGAAGATGTTGAAATTGTAGGCATTAACGATTTGATGGATGTAGATTATATCGCTTATTTACTTAAATACGATTCAACTCACGGTCCATTCAAAGGCGAAGTTGAGGTAGTTAACGGTCAACTGAAGATTAATGGTAAAACAATTCGTGTATGCTCAGAAAAGGATCCGTCGCAATTGAAATGGGACGAAGTAGGTGCTGATGTTGTTTTAGAATGTACCGGACTATTTTTAACTCAAGCTGATGCCCAAAAACACTTGGATGCAGGCGCAAAGAGAGTAGTTATTTCTGCTCCGGCTAAAGACGATACCCCGACTTTTGTAATGGGCGTTAATCACAAGTCGTTGAAAAGCGAAGAAAAAATCATTTCTAATGCTTCTTGTACTACAAACTGCCTAGCTCCTATCGCTAAAGTATTGAATGATGAGTTTGGCATTGTTGAAGGACTAATGAGTACGATTCACGCGGTTACTGCAACCCAAAAAACCGTTGATGGACCATCGGCTAAAGATTGGCGTGGTGGACGTGGTGCATACCAGAACATTATTCCTTCATCTACTGGAGCTGCAAAAGCTGTTGCTTTGGTTATACCCGAATTGAAAGGTAAATTGACCGGCATGTCATTCCGTGTACCGGTACCTGATGTTTCTGTGGTAGATTTGACCGTTAGATTGGCAAAACCTGCTTCTTACGAGCAAATTTGCCAGGCGATGAAATCGGCTGCCGAGAGCGAATTAAAAGGAATTTTAGGCTATACCGAGGACGATGTGGTTTCTCAAGATTTCTTGAGCGATGCTAGAACTTCAATTTTCGATGCTAAAGCTGGTATTTCCTTAAACGATCAGTTTGTTAAAGTTGTATCCTGGTACGATAATGAGTGGGGCTACTCCAATAAATTAGTCGACCTAGCTGCATACGCAAACAAGCTAGGCTAAACACATCTGATACTCCATTTTCGTAAAAGCCTCTGAGTAACCTCAGAGGCTTTTTAATTGTCTACAATCTTTATTACTCTACTGACTCAAACACAAGAAATTGATTAACGAGCAATCATTGAATACGAATCAAAAATTGAATGCACAAAAAAAGGCTCCCGAAATTCGGGAGCCTTTTTAATTGGAATCTATTGAGATTATTTCAAAAGATCATCAAATGTAACTGTGAAATAATACACAGCACCTACCATTGGGTTACCAAAGTTAGTTCTGTAGTATTTGTTCAAGATGTTTGAACCACCTGCTTTCAATGTTAATTTCTGAGCAGGGATTCTTAAGCTAACTTGGGCATCCATAGTACCAAACGCTGGAACATCACCAGTTACAAAAGTTGAAGTCCATTTGTAAGCAGCTTGCCATCTGTATGAAGCACTAGCACTTACATTCTTGAAGAAGAAATTACGTTTTGATAAACCTAAGTTGTAACGCCATTCTGGAGTGTTGAACTCACTTTGAAGCACACTAGCAGTTTCTTTTAGTTTATCACTTGATAAGTTAGCAGAGAATTTAAATTCATCCATCAAATAATCAAGGCCAACACCAAAACCGCTTGCTTGTACTTTATCTGGGTTGTTTACAACTGTACCGTAAGATTTACTTGCAGTTGTAGGCAGACCACCAATCGCGTTACCGTTAGCATCTTCGTTTCTAAATAAAGCTAAACTTGAGATAAAATTTTGGTAGTTAGTATTGTAGTAATAGGTATCAATCAATAAGTTTTTAGTGATCAATCCTTTATAACCCACTTCAAATGTCTCAGAAGTTTCAGGTTTTAAGTCAGCGGTGAAATTGTATTTCACAGGAGCACCTGCTACTACACTTTCGCGGGTATAACCCTGACCGATACCGCTACGTAAGCCTCTCTTATCAAGCATTTCAGCAATACCACCAACTAAAATGGTAGAACCTGTATTCAAATTGATGTACTGGTTTTGAGTAGTTGGGATACGGAAACCTGTTTGGTAAGAAGCACGTAAGTTGTTGTTTGGAGCAAAAGTGAATACCCCGGTTACTCTTGGAGTAAAACGACCTTTGAAGTTTTGACTCTTATCGTAACGAGATGCAGCAGTGAATTTCAACTTATCGGCAAAGAATTTTTTACCAATTTGTAAAAATGCACCGTATTCATCGATAGTAATATCGTGTACTTTATCATCGAAGATGGTACCGTTAGAGTTCAAATTAAATCTTCTGTAGTTACCACCAATTTGAACCTCAGCAATGTTCTTTAATGCATTGGTTAGGTTGTACATACCTTCGTATTGGTTCATAAAGGTTTTGTCGGCGAATTTCGCACCACCTTGACCAATTACTTTAGATGTTAAAACTCCTTTAACCAAATCAAAAGCTTGTGTTCCTGGAACCAATCTGTTCGCATCAGCTCTTGATCTTGCAAAAGCACTAGCAGCTGCCTCAGAAAGTCCAGCACCACCAACAGCAACAGGTAAAATTGCACCTGTGAAGTTTTGGAAGTATGTTGGAACCCACGCTGCAGATGAAGGGCTGTAGGTCTCATTCATAAATGCAGCTAAAGCAGTTGCATTGTATGAATCACCAGAATTTTCTCTTGTGGTGTAAGCTCTCAAGAAGAAATCATTTCCTTTTAACTCAAATTTGAATTGATTAATACTGAAGTTTTTGATTGAATAACGCTCAGAACCAGTATAAACTGTAGTTCCTGAACCGAAATTCGATTGGAAGATAGCTTCAACTGTATTGCTCACTTTATAATGCAATGAATTCAACATTTTGAATGATTTGGTATCGTAATCAACCAAGTCATTTTCAGCATAACCTGTACGAGTAATCGTATTCGTAGGATATAAATTGTTTGTATAAGCTAGATAAATCGGATAAGCTGCTTTCAATTGCGCATTAGCGTTAATAGCGGCCAAAATTTGGGCTTGTGAAAAGCCTAGACCCACCATTTGCGTAATAGCAGAATTTACTGCTGAATAGAAAGGTGTAGCAATAGTTCTTAGTGAAGGAATTTGAGTTTCATCACCGTAAACGTTTACACCATCATAACCAGAATCTGTAGCTCTGGTACCAGCTTTAGTTTTCTGACCAGCTCTGTCAAAGTTTGAGTAATCACTAGTTTGCCAATCATTAGCTGAAAGGTAAGAAACACTTGACTTAAACGCCCATTTGTTGTTCCAAGCTTTCGCAAAGCGGAAAGAATAATCGTACAATGGTGAACGCTTAGTAGTACTCAACGTAGTATAAGATTCAACAGGATCGTTGATATGGTTGATACCTGTTCTCAACTGTACGCTTAAACCTTGATAATTGAAAGGGTTTTTAGATGTCATCAAAACAGTACCGTTCATACCTCCTGAACCATACAATGCTGAAGAAGCGCCAGGAAGTAATTCCACACTTTCAACATCTAGTTCAGAAAGACCGATAATGTTACCAACAGAGAAGTTCAAACCAGGAGCCTGGTTATCCATACCATCTGTAAACTGATTAACTCTTACGTTACCGTTAGAATTGAAACCTCTTGTGTTTACTGAACGGAAAGTCAAAGATTGAGAGCTAGTTTCCACACCTTTAAGGTTGGCTAAAGCATCATAATAAGAGTTGTTGGCACCTTCTCTGATTGACGCTGCACTCACACGCTCAATTGAAACTGGAGATTCCAGAATTTTTTCAGGAGTACGAGAAGCAGCAACTACCACCTCTTGTCCTAAAATTGATTGCGGCTCCAACTGAAAATTCAATCCAGCATCAGAACCAGTAACCGTAGCTTCTACTGTTTTGTAACCAATGTAAGAAACAACAACAGTAAATGGAGTTTTTTCGCTAACCGTTAAGCTAAACTTACCAGATCCATTTGTTGATGTTCCGATGGTTTTACCTTTAACAGTAACTGAAACTCCGGGTAAAGTCTCGTTAGAAGACTTATCGGTAACAGTACCAGAAATGGTTACACTCTGAGCCATAGCAACTGTAACTGTAAGCATCAGCACAAAAAGCGAACCGGTTAAATGAGTAAAAATTTTACGCATAATGATGATTTTTAGTTTATAATTTGGTATGATTAACAATTAATCAAAGATAAACTTAAGACTTATTTAAGACATAGCAAATTTTTTTTAAGGTTTAGTTTTAAAATTTTGAAAATCACAACCAAAACGAATAGACTATTCTGGCAATTAATTCTACCGAATAACAGTATAATCACTAAATTAGATTTTTACTTAGCCAAATATCCCATTTAATGAAACCCTTAAAATCACTACTAACACTTGCTTTAGCGGGCTTATTAACCTTTTCACTGAATACCAAATGGGGAAGTATCCCGCCTCTAGGTAAATTCATGGATCCATTCCAGGGATTCTGGAAAAATGCGGAGAGTAAAACCACCTCATCAGAGCGTGAATTTGCACTTGATGGCCTTAAAGCTGAGGTTAGCGTGCAGTTCGATGACCAACGAATTCCACACATATTTGCCGATAATAACCACGACTTATACTATACGCAGGGTTACTTAACTGCAAAAGACCGACTTTGGCAGATGGACTTTCAAACCCGATTTGCAGCCGGCCGACTTTCGGAAGTCATTGGACCAAAAGCTTTGGAATTAGACCGTTTTCAACGGAGAATGGGCATGAGCTATGGAGCCGAAAATATGACCCGAGCCATGATGGCTGACCCAGAGATTGCTGAAATTATGCAAGCCTATGCCGATGGAGTGAACGCCTATATTAACTCTCTGAAACCTGGAGAGTACCCCATAGAATTCAAGATATTGGATTATAAGCCTGAGGCATGGACTCCATTAAATTCTGCGTTATTACTCAAATTAATGTCAGCTACGCTAGCGAGTGGCTCCAATGAATTCTACATGTCCAATATTTTAAATAAATATGGCAATGAAGTAGTTGCTGATCTATTCCCAGATTATCCATACCGTGAAGATCCGATTGTACCAAAAGGAACAAAATGGCAATTCAACGCCTTAAAAATCCCAAAAGCGCCGGAAGGTAACCCGGTTATTGGAAATGCTACCATCAAAACGAAAGAAAAAGAAGAAGGTATTGGTAGTAATAACTGGGCACTATCAGCCAGTAAAACTTCAACAGGTTACCCGATGTTAGCCAACGACCCGCACTTGGATTTAACCCTGCCGGCGATCTGGTATCAAGTGCAATTGGTTAATCCAAGTATGAATGTATGCGGAGTGTCCATTCCCGGTGCACCAGGTGTGATCATTGGCTTCAACCAAAAAGTTGCTTGGGGCGTAACCAACGTAGCTTCCGATGTTTTGGATTGGTACCAAGTACAATTCAAAGACAAGAGTCATCAAACCTATCTTTACAATAACGAATGGAAACCGGTTAAAACCCGTGTTGAAACCATTCAGGTGCGTGGCGGGGAAACTGTTAGCGATACCGTTTATTATACGCATCATGGCCCGGTAGTTTATTTACAAAACCAAAAGCCGAAAGACTTTGCTAAAGCGAATAATATTCCTGAAGGCTATGCTTTGCGTTGGATTGCTCATGACGAATCTAACGATGTGCGTACTTTTTACATGTTAAACAAAGCAAACAATTACGACGACTACCGTAAAGCACTGACTTATTTTACCGCACCGGCACAGAATTTCCTTTTCGCGAGCATTGATAACGATATCGCGATTACGCCAAATGGCTATTTCCCCTTGAAATGGAAAACTCAAGGTAAATTCTTGTTAGATGGCGGTAATCCGGCCAACGATTGGCAAGGACGTATACCAGCAGAGCAAAATCCTACAGTAAAAAACCCACCTCGTGGTTTTGTAAGTTCCGCCAATCAGTTCTCTACCGATCCAACTTACCCGTATTACCTCAATTGGGAGTTTTCCGGATACGAGCGTGGTCACCGCATCAATAAACGACTAACGGTAATGACTAAAGCTACGGTAGATAGTCTACGAAATTTACAAAACGACAATTACAGCATTTTGGCTGAAAACATTTTATCAACGCTTGTTTCTGGAGTTGATCAAACTAAACTGAACGCCGAGGAAAAGAAAGCGTTTAGTCTGGTTAGCAAATGGAATAAGTTTTACGATGCCAAAGAGATTGGTGCAAGTATTTTTGAGATTTGGCAAAAACAAGTCCAGAAAGAGATTTGGGATGATGAATTTGGTGGCAAAAACTCTCCTATGCGTTATCCATCTCGAGACAGAACGGTACAATTACTATTAGCTGAACCTACTTCTAAATGGTACGACAATACCAACACCCCTCAGAAAGAAACTAAGAATGATATCCTATTGAAATCATTTAAGTTTTCGGTAGATAGTTTGAAACGAGGCTATGGGCCAATGAGCGACCAATGGCAATGGGCTAATGTTAAACACACTCATGTGCCACATTTAGCCAAAATTGCTGGCTTTGGCACTAAAACACTTTTTAATGGTGGTTCTAAAACATCTGTTAATGCCACAAGTGAAAGCAATGGTCCATCATGGCGCATGATCATTGCCTTGGGTAAAGATTTAAAGGCCTATGGCGTATATCCTGGTGGCGAATCGGGCAACCCGGGTAGTTTTTATTACGACGATATGGTAAATACCTGGAGCGAAGGGAGATTGAATGAATTGGTTTATCTACGCTCTAAAAAAGAATCATCCGAGCGCATCATATCCACTTGGAAAATCACAAAAAAATAACCTTAAAAGATCAAAACATGTTATTCATCCTCATACTCCTATTTTCTTTAGTTGCACAATTTTTTCTGCCTTGGTGGGTAATAACCCCAATTGCATTTGGTCTGGCTGCCAGAAGTAAGGAAAATGGTAAAAAATCTTTCTGGAATGGTTTTTTCGCCATCTTTATTTTATGGATTTGCATGGCATTGTTACGCACCTTGCCTAACGATAACCTATTAGCCAATCGGGTTGCCGAAATGCTGAGTCTACCCGCTTCTAGCTACAACTGGTTAATTTTAGTATTTATCACGGGTATTCTTGGTGGCTTGGTAGCTGGAGTTTCCGCTTTCGCGGGATTTCAGTTCCGCAAAGCCTTTTTAAAAGGAAGATAAACCTTCAAATTGTATCTTTGTCGAGTGAACAACCCCTTGGCCAAAGACATATTTAACCTAAAAAACCTTCAGGACTTTGAAACCAAAGCCTTGGAGGTTTTTGCTTTTCAGGCCGAACATAATCGGGTGTATCAAGAGTTTATCAAACATCTCGGAATAGATAGCTCATCGATCCACTCCTTAGAACAAATTCCTTTCTTACCCATATCCTTTTTCAAAAGTCATGCTGTTGTTAGCGGAGCTGCACCAGCTTCCATTACTTTCAGCAGTTCGGGAACTACCGGAAGCCAAACCAGTAAACACTTGGTTAGCGATCTAAGCCTTTATGAAAATAGTTTTCTAAATGCTTTTCGATTATTTTACGGAGATATTAGCGAGTATACCCTCCTGGCGCTACTGCCTTCTTATGCTGAACGTGAAGGATCCTCACTAATCTATATGGTAGATCATTTGATCGCTAAGGCACAGGCCGGCAGCGGTTATTACTTGTATAACCACCAGGAATTGGCCCATCACTTAAACCAACTCAAGGCTGCAAAAAAGAAAGTGATTTTAATCGGTGTTACCTATGCCCTACTCGACTTTGCGGAACAGTTCCAAATCCATTTTCCGGAACTAATTGTGATGGAAACCGGAGGAATGAAAGGGAAAAGGAGAGAAATAGTTAGAGAAGAGTTACACGAAACCTTATGCAAAGGCTTTGGAGTTGAACAGATTCATTCGGAATACGGAATGACCGAATTGTTATCACAGGCTTACTCCAAAGGAAATGGAATTTTCGAATGCCCGCCCTGGATGCACATACAAATTCGTGACACCAACGATCCACTACAACTAGTTGCTCAAGGAAAAACCGGAGGAATTAATGTAATTGATTTGGCGAATATCTATTCCTGTGCTTTTATTGCAACTCAAGATCTGGGGCGAATAAACAAAGACGGCCGTTTTGAAGTACTGGGCCGATTCGACCACAGCGACGTCAGAGGCTGCAATTTAATGGTGCAGTAACTACTCGGCTATCAACAAGAAGTAATTCTTTTTGCCTTTTTGAATCACCAGGTATTTTTCTTTGATGAGTTGGCCAGCAGTGATAACTTGACTCGGATCAGCCAATTTCTCTTTATTCAATGCAACACCACCACCCTGAATCATCTTACGGGCTTCACTTTTGGATGGGAAAACAGCTGCATGCTCTGAAACCAAATCTGCTAAAGCTATACCGGGGGTTAAACCTGATTTAGCAATGCTAAACTGAGGGATTCCTTCAAAAACATCCAAAATTTCGGCATCGCTTAATGAAAGCAAGAATTCCAAAGAGCCATTACCAAATAAAAAGTCGGTGGTTTTTAGCGCAGTTTGCAAAGCAGTCTCGTTATGCGTCCTAATCGTAATGTCTTCGGCTAATGCCTTTTGCAAAACACGCAAATGCGGAGCTGCATCGTGTTCTTTTTCCAAAGCTTCAATCTCTGCTTTGGTTTTAAGCGTAAAAATACGGATCCAGGTTTTGGCATCGGCGTCGCTGGCATTTAACCAGAACTGGTAAAATTTAAACGGCGATGTTTTCTTCGGATCTAACCAAACGGCACCCGATTCTGTTTTACCAAATTTTGTACCGTCGGCTTTTTTAATCAGCTCAGTGGTAATGGCAAATGCAGCACCACCAGCCTTTCGGCGAATCAACTCTGTACCGGTAACCATATTGCCCCATTGATCAGATCCACCCATTTGCACCAGGCACTTATTTTCTTTCCACAGGTAATAAAAATCGTAACCCTGCACCAATTGGTAACTAAATTCTGTAAACGACATGCCCGAATCACCTTCTAGGCGTTTTTTTACCGAATCTTTAGCCATCATGTAATTCACCGTGATGTGTTTGCCCACATCGCGAATAAAATCAAGGAAACTGAAATTCTTAAACCAATCGTAATTGTTCACCATTACCGCACTATTCGCACCGCAATCGAAATCTAAAAATTTCTTTAATTGATTTTCCAAACAGGTAACGTTTTGAAACAATACCTCTTCCGAAAGCAAATTACGCTCTGCCGATTTACCTGATGGATCGCCCACCATACCAGTTGCACCGCCAACCAAAGCCACCGGCTTATGCCCGGCACGTTGAAAATGAATCAAGGTCATGATTTGCGTTAAATGGCCCACATGCAGCGAATCGGCAGTTGGATCAAACCCAATATATCCTGAAGTTAATTCTTTGTTCAGCTGTTCTTCGGTTCCCGGCATCGTATCGTGGAGCATTCCACGCCAGCGTAATTCTTCAATAAAATTCATGTAAATCGGCTTTTAAAGCATAGCAAATATAGTAGAATACCAATAAATGAGCTTCATTTTCCGTATATTTAAGCAAATAGCATGAATTTCCTTTCACATTTTTATTTTGATCAATCTGCAAAAGATCCGCATTTCATTTTGGGGCTTGTACTACCCGATTTGATCAAGAATGCACACAAGGACTGGAAAATTCACCCGCAAAAACACGAAGAGTTATTTCTAGCAGATAAAGCTCATCAGGCCATTCTAAATGGATGGAAGAAACACCTTTCGGTGGATAAGTTTTTTCATGGTTCCGATTTTTTTCAGCACCATACACATCAAATCAAAGAATTAATACAAACCTGGTTAATAAACAGTCGGGTTTGGCCTTCATTTCTGGCACACATCAGCTTAGAATTGATGTTAGATAGTTTGCTGATTACCGAAAATCTGGTGAGTGTTGATGATTTTTATCAGCATTTAGAGAAGATAGATCGAGATAAATTAAAACACTTCCTAGTATTGAATCAAATTCCTAATCCCGAAATTTTCTTTCAGTTCTACGATCGTTTTGTGGACAGCAAATACTTAAACAGCTACCGAGATAGCCATCAAATCAGCTATGCACTAAACCGCATTTGCATGCGCTTATGGCCTCAGGGATTGGAGCAGGAAACACAGCATAAACTCAACTCGAGCCTAATCCAGTATTTAGTCGTTTTGAAATCAGATTTTAGGTCTATTTTCAATCAAATTGAATTGCAATTAGCAGACTCGGCAAAGTGTTAAAACACGTATATTCGCCCTATGTCGCTGTTTGATATCAAAGATCGCATGGATACGCTGGTTAAGGAATTGAACCAGCATAATTACAATTATTACGTATTAGCCCAGCCCAGCATTTCAGATTTTGAGTTCGATAAAAAACTGGAAGAGTTGATCGAATTGGAAAAATCCTATCCGGAATATCAAAACCCTGACTCTCCCACTCAAAAAGTAGGTGGCGAAATCACCAAAGAATTTCAAACGGTTAAACACCGCTGGCCCATGCTATCGTTGGGTAACACCTACAATGAGCAAGATTTGCGGGATTTTGACGAACGAATCCGCAAAGCCATTGGCAACGATTTTGAATACGTTTGCGAACTTAAATTCGATGGTTTGTCCATGAGTTTAACTTACCAAGGCGGCAAATTAGTCCGAGCAGTTACCCGTGGCGATGGCACACAAGGCGATGATGTAACGTCGAATGTAAAAACGATTCGAACCATTCCGCATCGTTTAAGCGGCACAGGCTATCCAGATGATTTTGAAATAAGAGGTGAAGTATTTATGCACCGGGCAGCATTTGAGCGCTTAAACCGCGAACGATTGGAAAACGACGAAGTTCCTTACGCCAATCCTCGAAATTTTGCCGCCGGAACGGTTAAACTGCAAGATTCTGCAGAAGTAGCCAAGCGTCCGCTCGATTGCTTCATTTATTTTTTATATACCGAACAACGCCTATTTCGAAGCCATTGGGAAAGCTTACAAGCGGTAAAAAGTTGGGGTTTCCATACTTGCGAACACAATAAATTGTGCAGCACCATAGACGATGTATTGGATTTTATCCAGTATTGGGATGAAAAAAGGCACGATTTAAGTTACGATATCGATGGCATTGTGCTAAAAGTGAATGGCTATGCCCAACAAGAAGAATTGGGCTTCACTGCCAAATCGCCACGTTGGGCAATTGCCTACAAATACAAAGCTCAAGAGGTAGAAACCGTTCTGGAAAAAGTGACTTATCAAGTTGGCCGAACGGGTGCAGTAACTCCAGTAGCAAATTTAAAACCGGTGCTATTGGCCGGAACAACCGTAAAAAGGGCAACGCTGCACAACGCTAATGAAATAGAACGCCTGGATTTATACGAAGGAGATACCGTATTGGTGGAAAAAGGCGGAGAAATTATACCTAAAGTAATTGCCGTAAATACCCTAAAGCGACCTGCCGGAGCAGCAAAAGTTCAATATCCAACTAGTTGTCCTGAATGTGGCAGCACGCTGATACGCCCCGAGGGCGAAGTGGCCTACTATTGTCCGAACGACGAGGGCTGTCCGCCACAAATTGTGGGCAGAATACAACATTTTATCAGCCGTAAGGCAATGAATATTGATGGTATTGGCGCCGAAACCATTGAGGCATTTTACCGCCAGGGATTTGTAAAACAAATTAGCGATTTGTATACCCTACACGAAAAGCGTGAGTCGTTGATGGGCTTAGAACGTTTTGGTGAAAAATCAATTACCAACATGTTAGAAGGTATTGAAAAATCGAAAGAAATGCCTTTTGAGAAGGTATTGTTTGGATTGGGAATCCGATTTGTTGGCGAAACTGTGGCTAAAAAACTAGCCGCTCATTTTCAAAATATAGACCGACTGTTGTCCGCATCTTTAGAGGAATTAACAGCTGTGGATGAAATTGGTGAACGAATTGCCGAAAGTTTAATTGCCTATTTTGACCAAGCAAAACATCGAGAACAGCTGAACTTGCTCAAAAGCTATGGCTTGCAATTCGAAAGTCTACAAAAAGAAATTGTTTTGGAAGGAGATCAGTTGGCAGGTTTAAACTTTATCATTTCTGGTGTGTTTGAAAATTACAGCCGAGACGAATTAAAAGACCTTATTGAATCGTATGGCGGCAAGATCTTGAGTAGTATTTCAGGCAAACTGAATTATGTGGTAGCCGGCGACAATATGGGGCCATCGAAATTGGAGAAAGCTCAAAAATTGGGCATCCCGATCATTTCGGATGAGGAACTTCTCAAGATGATTGGATTATAGTTAATTTAGAACTACGAAAGCACAGAAAGATGAATAAATTTTACGGAACTGGTGTTGCCATGGTTACACCCTTCAAAGCAGATGGTTCAGTTGATTTTCCCGGATTAAAAAAGCTGATTGATCATATTATTGACGGCGGTGTAGAGTACCTGGTGAGTTTAGGTACTACCGGCGAAACAGCTACTTTAACCAAGGAAGAAAAGCAAGATATATGGGATTTTACCATCGAAACTGTTGCGGGCCGTGTTCCATTAGTTGCTGGCATTGGCGGAAATAATACCGCAGAGATTGAAGAAACCCTTAGGAACTTCAATCCCGAAGGTTTTGATGCCATTCTTTCTGTAAGTCCCTACTACAATAAACCTAGCCAGGAAGGAATTTACCAGCATTATAAAGCAATTGCCGAGGCATCACCACTTCCTATTATTTTATACAATGTACCAGGCAGAACGGGAAGCATGGTTAGTGCAGAAACCATTATCCGATTAGCCAATGATTTTAAAAATATCATTGCAGTAAAGGAAGCTTCAGCCAATTTCGATCAGTTTAATAAAATTGCGAAAGAGAAACCAGAAGATTTTATGTTGATCTCTGGCGACGACCCAATTACCTTACCCATGATTGCTTTAGGAGCAGTTGGGGTAATTTCAGTTGTGGGTAACGCCTTGCCAAAAGCATTTTCTACCATGGTGAGGATGTGCTTGGCTGGCAATTTTGTGGAAGCCCAACCCCTACATTACAGCTTACTGGAGTTTACTAATCTGTGTTTTGTAGAAGGCAATCCTGCAGGAGTGAAATCAGCTTTAAAACAGCTCAAGGTATGTGACGATTACCTCAGATTACCCCTAGTACCTGTGAGTAACTCAACCAAAGATAAAATTTCAAAAGAATTAAGTCTCTTTAACTGATTTAAACCAACAACAAAAAAGGCTCACTGAATCAGTGAGCCTTTTTTATGTGTTAAGCAAGTAAATTACTTTGCTTTGTTTTTAGTTGCTTGAACTTCTAAACGGATAGCCTGAGCTAAGTTTTTTAAGTCTTGCATACCTTTACGAACACGGGTACCAGCAGCGCTGTTACCTTTGTTGTAGAACTTGTCAGCATCACCTTCTAAGGCAGCCACTAAAGCTTTGAATTCGTTGAATTTTTTCATTTTGCTATTTAATTAATGTTGTTTAATAAGGTTATTTGGTAATAACGTTGAGCTAATGTAGAGTCTTTTTATTTAAAAAAGAATAGCTTGAAGAAATAAAAATCGCTGTTTTCAGTGGTTTTTTTCCACATTTTTTAGGATTCTCCACAATAATAAATTAATTTTCAGTTATAATTTATTGATAATCAATTATTTGTATTGAAATACTAAACAAAAAAAGCCCCTCAGCTAGCACTGAGAGGCTTTTTGAAAATCACTAAAAAATTAAGCGTTTACTGCTTTTTGTTCGCGGTAATAGCCATTTTTTAAACGTTCGCCCACTTCGCTAAATGCATCCAGCGTACGTTGAACATCTTCTAGGGTGTGTACCGCAGTTGGGATTAAGCGTAATTCAATCAATCCTTTTGGAATAACTGGGTATACCACAATAGAACAGAATATACCGTAGTTCTCACGCAAATCCATGGTAATACCCGTTGCTTCTGATAATTCTCCCTTCAAAAACACAGGAGTCACAACGGTGTTGGTAACACCGATATCAAAACCACGTTCTTTAAGGCCATTTTGTAGTGCTTTAGCAATGGTCCATAATTTTTCACGCAATTGCGGCTCTGCTTTTAGTATTTCTAAACGTTTACGCAAACCAACTACCATTGGCATTGGCAAAGCTTTTGCAAAAGTTTGAGAACGCATGTTGTAACGCAAGTAATTTACAATCTCTTCTGAAGAAGCCACAAACCCACCAATACCAGCCATAGACTTGGCGAAAGTGCCAAAATACACATCGATACCCTCAATACAGTTTTGAGCTTCGTGAGTTCCGGCTCCGGTTGGGCCCATCGTACCAAAACCATGTGCATCATCAATCAATAATCGGAAATTGAACTGTTTTTTAAGATCTACGATCTCTTTCAGTTTACCTTGAGCACCAGACATACCGAATACACCCTCTGTAATCACCAAAATACCGCCTCCGCTTTGTTCAACCAATTTGGTTGCACGCTCCATTTGTTTTTTGAAGCTATCGATATCGTTATGCTGATAAACAAAACGTTTACCCATGTGCAAACGCAAACCATCAATAATGCAGGCATGCGACTCGGCATCGTACACAATTACGTCATTACGATCGACTAGGGCATCAATAGCTGACATGATTCCCTGATATCCGTAATTCAATAGAAAAGCATCTTCCTTACCCACAAACTCGGCCAGCTCCTTTTCAAGGGCTTCGTGGTGATTGGAATTACCCGACATCATACGTGCACCCATCGGATAGGCCATACCATACTCTTCAGCAGCTTGGGCATCAGCCTTGCGTACCTCAGGGTGATTGGCTAATCCTAAATAGTTATTTAAACTCCATACCAAATGCTCTTTACCACGAAATTTCATGTGTGGAGCAATCTCCCCTTCTAATTTTGGGAATGCAAAATATCCATGTGCCATTTTTTGGTGCTGACCAATTGGGCCCATGTGTTTCTTGATCTTATCAAAAATATCCAATGTACTACTTGTTAAAGGTTATAAATTGAAACAAATTTACGATTTAGCAGCCTGAAAATCAATTAATGCAGTCCTGACTAGCTGAAATAAGAAAAGCCCCCGTTTTGAGGGGGCCCTCTATGTTTAATCTACGTTATCGTGTAAAAACGAATTATTTGGTCTGATTTCGGTTATTCCCTCTTCATTTGATAAGGTAAAACGTGAAACCTGAGATTCTGAAGAATGTGGAACATCGTCTAATGACATCTGCTTGCGCTTGTAGGCTGGCTCGTTTTCAAGTTCTTGCAAACCATTTGCAGTGCGCAGCTTCATGCTTAAATCTTTCAAACGCATAATTCGTTCTTTAGATCTGCGCAATTGCTCTTCAACAGATTCATCTGTTTGTGCAGGGGCCTCATATACCTGAATTTCTGGCTCGGCATCAAACAGCTCGCTTGGCTCTGTTTCTGTTTCAAGGCTTTCTTCCTGTTCCTCAACAACTTCTACCGACTCTTCAACCTTTAATTCGAAATCGAACATGGTGGAAGTTGATGGTGTTTCTTCCAGCTGCTCTGTTTCAACTTGAAAAACAAAAGGCTCGGCCGGCGTTTCAACAGGTTCTGGAGCCGTAATGGCTTCCACTCCTGCAAACAGATCTAATACACTGGTATTTAATATCGGTTCTTCTAAATCTTCTACTTCTTTCTCTTCAATAAAGGAGTTTACACGCTCTACAGGTTTTACTAGCGGTGCATTTTCTACTTCGAAACTTGACTTTCTCTCTTGAGTTCTGTTTACCTGACGTTCTTCGCTGGTTTGGAATCCGGTAGCGATTATCGTAACCGATAACTTGTCTCCCAAACTCTCATCGGTACAATTACCCCAAATTAAATCGGCTGCTAAACCAGCTTCTTGTTGAATGTAATCGGTAATTACAGATACTTCATCCATGGTTACTTCTTTACTTCCCGAAGTAATATTTAATAGGATATAGCGTGCTCCTTCAATTTCATTATCCTCTAATAATGGTGAATTCAAGGCGCCTTCCACCGCTTTTAATGCTCTATTTTCACCTTCGGCAGCATAACTTCCCATGATGGATACGCCGCTGTCTTTCATTACGGTGCGCACATCTTTGAAGTCGACGTTGATATAACCCGGTATGGTAATGATCTCAGCAATACCCTTGGCTGCTGTTGTTAAAATATCGTCTGCTTGACCGAAAGCTGAACCTAAAGTCAGGTTACCAAAAATTTCACGTAAGCGATCGTTTGAAATAACCAGGAAAGAGTCCACATATTTCTTAATCTCTTCCAAACCTTCTTCGGCCTGCATTTTACGACGCTTTCCTTCAAAAGAAAAAGGGGTAGTTACAATGGCAACGGTCAGGATGTCCATTTCCTTTGCAGCTTTGGCGATAATTGGGCTGGCTCCGGTACCGGTTCCTCCACCCATTCCGGCGGTAATAAAAAGCATTTTGGTATTTGTGCCCAACATCTGCTTGATATCATCAATATTCTCAATCGCCGAATTTTTCCCTACTTCAGGTATTGAGCCTGCTCCCATCCCTTCGGTTAAGCTAGCGCCTAATTGTACTTTATTCGGAATTGGACTTAGCTCTAAAGCTTGCGCATCTGTGTTACAGATTATGAAATCTACTCCAGTTATTCCCTGACGGTACATATGATTAACGGCATTACCGCCACCCCCGCCTACACCAATCACCTTAATAATCGATGATTTTTCTTTTAACATTTCAAACTGCATATTTATATTCTTTGTGTATTGTTCTAATGCTTTCAGTTTAACTCTACGGTAATACTAATCATTTTTAAAAAGTAGTTTTCCACAATGATTCAAAATGTGGAAAAACACCTTTCGTGTTGAAAATTACTACAAGTAATCTTCGTCTTTGATATCGTCTTTGATGAATTCTTTACCCTTCTTCAAGAGCTTGTCGAATAACCCAAATCCTGTTTTTTCTTCTTCTTCATAACGTGGAGTTTCGTCATTCACAATCACTTCTTGTTTAACTGTTACTTCCTCAGCAGACTGAACTCCTTTAATCAATAAACCAATACTGGTTGCGTACATTGGGCTCTTTAAATCGTCGTAAGTTCCTTTAGGAAGTACTTCATTTTTTGCCAAATGCTCATTCGGGTAACCAACGCGGCAATCTAAACCGGTAACGTACTCCACCAACTGTGGCAAATGCTTCAATTGCGCACCACCACCGGTAATTACGATACCTGCAATCAGTTTTTTCTCGTATCCGGATGACTTGATTTCGTAATAAACGTGCTCGATGATTTCTTCCATACGAGCTTGGATTACGTAAGCCAGATTTTTTACTGAGATCTCTTTTGGCTCTCTGCCTCTCAATCCAGGTACACTGATGATTTCGTTGTCTTTGTTCTCTTCGGCCAAAGCAGATCCGAAACGAGTTTTGAGCAATTCAGCCTGATTGCGCATCACCGAACATCCTTCTCTGATATCTTCCGTTACACTGTTACCACCAAATGGAATTACGGCAGTATGACGGATAATGCCCTCATGGAAAATGGCAATATCTGTTGTTCCACCGCCTATATCAACCAATACTACACCTGCTTCTTTTTCTTCATCACTCAATACCGCTTCTGAAGAAGCCAAAGGCTCCAAAATCAAGTCATCGGCCTCTAAATCGGCGTTATTTACGCATTTAATGATATTTTTCACGGCACTTACGTGACCGGAAATGATATGGAAATTAGCTTCCAAGCGTACACCAGCCATACCGATCGGATCTTTAATTCCCGGCTCATTATCTACCGTAAATTCTTGCGGTAATACGTGAATAATTTCTTCGCCAGGAGGCATAACCAATTTGTACATATCGGCTACCAACTTATCGATATCGTTTTTATGAATCTCGGTATTCAGATCTTTACGGGTTAGGATACCGCGATGCTGTAAGCTTTTGATGTGCTGACCGGCGATACCCACATTAACCACTTTAATGTCGACATTAGATTGTACGCTAGCCTCTTCAACGGCAGCAACAATACCTTGAACGGTTTTCTGGATATTGGAAACCACCCCTCGGGTTACTCCAGAGGATTCGGCTTTTCCAATTCCGATCACTTCAATTTTACCATAATCGCTGCGTCGACCAACAATGGCACAAATTTTAGTGGTACCGATGTCTAATCCGACAACGATTGGTGAATTTTTGGCTGATGAAAAATTTGCTTCCATGATATTTAACTGTATTAATTTTTTACTGTTGCTTGTACTGTTTTTAAGGTGTCTGTTTTCGTACTATCTGCTACAACGATCGCCCTCGACAAGGTATCAGGGGCAATACCGCTCTTTTTACAGATAATCTGATTTAAGTATTTTACATTGATGGTTTTATAGGTGTTCCAGCCTACTTTTGGCATGGCTTTTTTATAAAACAGTAATAGATTTTTGAACTTACGTTCTAGTGAATCTGCATCACCGATGATGATTTGATGATCGCCTACTCGAGGCACCAATTGAATTTCCGAATTGGCATTCACATAGATTTGCTCAATTTGCTCACTCCAGAGCGTATCTTGTTGAATAAACTTAGCCAGCTTAAACAAATCTTTTGCCATCGGTGTCCTCAAACCTCTCACCTTACTTTCTAAATCTTCGGTAATGTTTCCATTAGCCACCAAAACCTGAGCGGTAAAATTTGGACTCACGGGGATTTTCATCCCATCCTGATCGATATAGAAATCTTGATTTTTGATATTTATTACCCGTAAAACCGGTTCTCTTTGCTCTATTCTCACCCGGATTACACCGTTCATATCTGCATAAACTTTTGCTGTTCGGATAAATGCATTCATCTTAATTGCATCTTCCAAATTCTGCGTATTGATGGTAGTTAAATCTTTACCCTTCAATTGCCCGCCTACACTCCACAAAATGCGATCAATTTCTTGGCGATTGACAAAAGTTTGATTACCGGGGATGTAAACCTTCACGTCTGTACATTGCTGTGCCGATTTCTCATGCTCGATGAAACTCATCAATACGATCAATCCACTGAGTGAGATTACCCAGAGAAATCCAATTCCTATTGCTTTCCAATTGATCCGCTTAAGCATTTTTTAAACTATTTTTAAGAGGTTCAACCAAGGTATCAATATCACCTGCTCCAACGGTTAGCAACACTTCAGGAGCATTATTTTTTACCCTTTCCAACACGTCTTGCTTCGAAACCAGCTGCTTCGATTTCAAGTTCATACGGTCCAAAATCATCTGAGAGTTTACACCTTCAATTGGCAGCTCTCTGGCCGGATAAATATCCAGCATCCACAATTCATCACAAGCCTCCAGGGCCTCAGCAAAGCCATCGGCAAAATCTCGGGTACGGGTAAACAAATGCGGCTGAAAAACTGCTGTCAATTTCTTAGTTGGATAGAGCGTTTTAACGGCGCTAATACACGCTTTTAATTCTTCAGGATGGTGCGCATAATCGTCGATATACACGTGGCGATCTGTTTTAACGATGTACTCAAAACGTCTTTTTACACCTTTAAAACCTGCTAATGCCTCTTTAATTTTGTCTTCCGGCAATTGCAACAGTAAAGCAACTTGAATGGCTGCCAATGCATTTTCCACATTGTGTAAACCTGGAAGGCCTAAAACGATATTCGGAATTTGAACAGATTCAGCAACATAATCAAATACGAAATTGCCATTTTCAACACGTGTATTTTTTGCTTGAATGGCTGCTGATTCTGAAACGGAATAGGTAATTCCGTCTTCCAAAGCCAAACCTGAGCGGTGAATTAATTGTCCACCTTTTTTAAGCTGAGCTGCAAAAAGCTGGAAAGATTCTGTTAAATGACTTGCATCGCCATAGATATCCAAATGATCGGCATCCATTGAGGTTACAACCGCAAGATCAGGATGTAAGGTTAAGAAAGAACGATCGTATTCATCGGCCTCTACTACAACTACCTGATTTAAACCAAATAACACGTTCGTATTGTAATTCGAAGCTATTCCACCCAAGAAAGCTGAGCAATCGTTTCCGGCATGCCGTAAAACATGAGCAATCATGCTCGAGGTGGTGGTTTTTCCATGCGTACCCGCTACCGCGATACAAAACATGCCTTTACTGATGATCCCCAAGACTTCAGATCGTTTTTTCAAGGCAAAACCGCCATCTTTAAAATAATTCAGAATGGAAGAATCTTTTGGAATGGCTGGGGTATAAATGATTAGTGTTTCCGCATCGTTTTCCTGGAAGGCAAATGGGATGTAATTGCTGTCGTCTTTAAATACGATGGCAATACCTTCATTCATCAAACTATCCGTAAGCGGAGTTTCGGTACGATCATAGCCACATACAATGGCACCACGTTTATGGAAATAACGTGCCAGGCCACTCATGCCAATTCCACCAATACCAATCAGGTAAACACGTTTAATCTTATCGAGTTCCATGTGCCTCCTTTCTTTCCATGAGCTGGAAAATTTCTTTTGCAATCACTACATCTGCATCGCTAATGGCCAATTTGGCAATATGCTTACTCAAACTAAGTGCACCAGATTCATCTTGTAGTAAAGCCAGTGCATTGGGCACGAGGTTTACTGCTGCATCCGCGTCTTTAACTAAAATGGCAGCATTTTTCTCTACCAAAGACTGTGCATTTTTAGTTTGATGATCTTCGGCAACGTTTGGCGAAGGGACCAAAATCACTGGTTTTTTAACTACACACAATTCTGCAATGGTACCCGCCCCGGCTCTAGAAATAATTACATCTGCCATCGCGTAAGCCAAATCCATACGGTTTAAGAACTCTACGATTTTGATAGACTCAGGAATTCGATTACCTAAATCGCTTACGATAGATTGGTAATAAAATTTACCAGTTTGCCAGATCAACTGAACGTCTGCGTCAATTAGTTTTTGTAAATCTTTTCTTATTGCCTGATTGAGTGTTCCTGCACCCAAACTGCCACCGGTAAGCAGGATAGTTTTTTTGTTTGATGACAATCCGAAGAACCTAGCCGCCTCTTCGCGTTTTCCTTCAATAGCTACAGACTCTTTGCGAATCGGATTACCCGTAAGCATGAGTTTCTCTGTTGGAAAATATGCATCCATACCTTCAAAGGCCACACAAATTTTGGCTGCCTGTTTAGCCAACCATTTATTGGTTAAGCCGGCATACGAATTTTGTTCTTGGATGAGGTAAGGAACCCCGGCATTAGCCGCCGCAAACAATAATGGACCAGAAGCGTAACCTCCTACTCCAACAGCCACATCGGGTTTAAAGTCTTTGATAATTTGTCGAGCTTTCCAAACACTCTTCAGCAGTTTGAAAGGCAAAGTCAGGTTCTTCCAGAGTGCTTTTCGCTGAATGCCCTGAATCTCCAATCCAATAATTTGATAACCGGCCGCGGGCACTTTTTCCATTTCCATTCGGCCTTTGGCACCTACAAAAAGAATCTCAACAGTATTGTCCAGACTTTGTAAAGCCCGTGCAATTGCCAAAGCCGGGAAGATGTGTCCTCCCGTTCCGCCACCGCTGATAATTACTCTTTTTGCCATATTATACTTCGCCTACAACTACTTTTTGACGATCTTTTTGCTTATTCTCTTCCACATCACGGCTCACACTCAAAATAATTCCAAATGCCACACTGGTAAACAATATCGATGTACCTCCCATGCTGACTAATGGTAGCGGCACCCCGGTAACCGGACCTAAACCCACGGCTACAGCCATATTGGCAAATGCCTGAATGGTTAAACTGAAACTCAGACCTGCCGCCAATAAAGCACCAAATGCTTTGGGACTGTAGGTTACAATCAATACACATCGGTATAGAAATACCAAATAAATAATAATGAGAATGACGCCACCAACTGCTCCGTACTCTTCCACAATAAGGGCATACACAAAGTCGGAATATGGGTGCGGTAAATAGTTACGTTGTACACTATTGCCCGGTCCTTTACCAAATAAACCCCCAATAGCAATGGCAATTTTTGCTTGGTTTGCCTGAAAAGATTTATCAGGATCAACTTTTTCAGGATGCATGAAGGTGTTGATTCGTGAAATATAAGTTTGTCTACGTGGACCTAAAAACAATACACAAGCTAATAACACAATCCCCGCAAGCGAAACAGCTGCTATTTGCTTAAAACTTATTCTACCAATAATCAACAACAAAATACTTACGCCAAAAAGCATCAATGCGGTTGACAGATTCGCTAATGCGATTAGGATAAAAACGATACAAACCGAACCCATAATAGGAATGAATGCTTTTTTCACATCCTTGATATTTTCCTGTTTACGGGTTAATGTTCTGGCCAAAAAAGTGATTAGAGCCAGCTTGGCCATATCCGATGTTTGAAAAGTCTGATTGATGATCGGTATGGTTACCCACCGACTGGCATCGTTTACGTTTGCTCCAAAAATGAGGGTATACAACAAAAGTGGAATGGTGATTACCATCAATAACTTGGATATTCCGGCATAATGGCGGTAATCCAATAAATGAGAGAAATACATCAGCGCCAGGCCACCAACAATAAAAATAAAGTGCTTGATTAAATAGGATTCAGAGCCTACCCCTTTCTTGTAGGCAATGGTTCCAGTTGCGCTGTAAACCGCCATCAACGACCAAATGGATAACAGGATCACGATGATCCAGATCCAACGATCGCCTTTAGTTTTATTGATGATTCTCTGTATCATTTTTTACAAATACGCTTAGAGTTCTTTTACTGCTTTTTTGAATTGCGCACCACGATCTTCGTAGTTTTTGAACAAATCGAAGCTGGCACAAGCCGGAGAAAGCAATACGGTATCTCCTTTTTTGGCTAAGTGATAGGCAATTTGTACGGCTTCCTCTGCAGAGAACGTATTCACAATTACTTCCACATCGTCTTCAAAAGCCTCGTGGATACGGTGATTATCCTTACCCAAGCACACTATGGCTTTCACCTTGGTTTTTACCAAGTCTTTCAACATTTGGTAATCGTTGCCTTTGTCTACACCTCCCATGATCAATACCACATCGGTATTCATGCTTTCAAGGGCATACCAAGTTGAGTTTACATTTGTTGCTTTCGAATCGTTGATGAATTCGATTCCCGAAATGCGGGCTACATGCTCCAAGCGGTGCTCGATATTGGTAAAATTGCCCATGCTTTCGCGGATAGACTCGTTACGCAATTCCAATACCTTGGCTACAATACCCGAAGCCATGGAGTTGTAGAGATTGTGTTTGCCTTGTAAGGCTAATTCGGTAATTAACATTTCGAATGGTTTTTGAAAGGGTTGATTAAGATTAATGATCACTTGCTGTTCGTCGAGGTAAGCCCCGGGTTCCTGCTTGTGTTTTATAGAAAAAGGATAAGTTTTAGCCTCGGCGGTAAAGCGTTCCAAGCCTTTGATCGTTTCGGGATCATCGGCACAATAGATAAATACATCTGCTTCAGCTTGATTTTGGATAATCCGGAATTTAGAATTCACATACTTATCCATTTGGTATTCGTATCGATCAAGATGATCGGGAGTTATATTCAGTAATACGGCAATATCGGCCTTGAAGGCGTACATATTGTCCAACATGAAACTGCTGATCTCCAATACATAATGATCGAATGTTTCGTCTGCCACTTGTTTGGCAAAACTCTGTCCGATATTACCTGCCAAGCCCACGTTTAATCCTGCATTTTTGAGAATATGGTAGGTCAGCATGGTGGTGGTAGATTTCCCGTTCGAACCGGTAATCGCGATTAGCTTCGCATCGGTATAGCGAGCTGCAAATTCGATTTCAGAAATAATCGGAATTTGCTTTTCAAGTAGTTTTTTAATAATTGGAGCCTTATCGGGAATACCCGGACTCTTCACCACTTCAGCAGCTTGTAAAATAGCGGCCTCTGTATGTTGATTTTCCTCATACGGGATTTTTAATCGATCTAGTTCTTGCTTATATGCAGGAGCAATAGCGCCAAAATCGGACACAAAAACCTCATAACCCTGCTTTTGGGCAAGATATGCCGCTCCCACCCCGCTTTCGCCGGCACCCAAAATCACGATATAAGGCTTTGAACTCATTAACGTAGCTTGAGGGTTACAATGGTTAAAATGGCCAAGAGAATACCCATAATCCAGAAACGGGTTACAATTTTGGCTTCGTGGTATCCTTTTTTCTGATAATGGTGGTGCAATGGCGACATCAAGAACACGCGTCTGCCTTCACCGTATTTCTTTTTGGTGTATTTAAACCAGCTTACCTGGATAATCACCGACAAATTTTCAACCAAGAAAATTCCACAGAGTACCGGTATCAATAATTCTTTACGAATCATGATGGCAAAAGCAGCGATAATACCGCCAATAGCTAAACTGCCTGTATCGCCCATAAATACTTGTGCCGGATAGGAATTGTACCAGAGGAAGCCTACGCACGCTCCAACAAAAGCTCCGGCAAAAATTACCAGCTCACCCGAATTCGGGATGTACATGATATTGAGGTAATCGGCAATAATGGCGTTACCAGATACGTAAGCAAGTACCGCCAGGGTGATACCCACAATCGCTGAAGTTCCGGTAGCTAAACCATCTATACCGTCAGTAATGTTTGCTCCATTAGATACTGCAGTAATGATTACAATTACAAAAAGCATGAATACGAGCAGGGCATATTTTTCATAACCCTCACCCATAAACTTCAATACCTTGGCGTAATCAAACTCGTTGTTTTTGTAGAAAGGAACATTGGTAATGGTCGATTTAACATCCTGAGTGTAGGATACCTTGTTATCAACCATGTGAGACTGAACTACTCCAGTGGCAAGTGCCGGATTAGCCACTTGTTCTCTTACCACAATATTGGGGTGGAAATACATGGTCCAACCAATAATTAGTGCCAAACCCACTTGTCCCATAATTTTAAACCTACCCGCTAATCCTTCTTTATCTTTTTTAAATACCTTGATGTAATCATCTAAAAAGCCAATAATTCCCATCCATACGGTGGTTATTAACATCAGGATGATGTAAATATTTTCCAGCTTTGCCAATAATAAAGTAGGAATGAGGATACCCATCAGGATAATGATTCCGCCCATGGTTGGTGTGCCTTGTTTCTCCAACTGGCCTTCTAAACCCAGGTTACGAACCGTTTCTCCTACTTGCTGGGCCCGAAGGAAATTGATTAATCGGCTACCGAATACTGTAGTGATGATTAAGGATAAAATAACCGCCATTCCGGTACGGAAGGAGATGTATTGAAACAAACCCGCTCCGGGGAAATCGTATAATTTATCTAACCAAGTGAATAGGTAATACAGCATCAGTTCATCAGGTTTAGGTTATCGGATAATATTTCTTTGTCATCAAATGGATATTTTACACCATTGATTTCTTGGTATTTCTCATGACCTTTTCCGGCTAAGAGAATGATATCTCCAGGCTTGGCTAAATGGCAAGCCGTTTTGATGGCTTCTTTGCGGTCGGTTATTGAAATTGCTTTTTTACGGTTGCTTGGACTTACACCCGCTTCCATCTCCTTAATTATTTGCTCGGGATCTTCTGTACGTGGATTATCCGAAGTCAGGATTACTTTATCGCTACCCTCACATGCCACTTGTGCCATAATTGGGCGTTTGGTTTTATCTCTGTCGCCACCACAACCAATAATGGTGATGACTTGCTCATTTCCTTTTCGGATATCGCGAACGGTATTTAACACATTTAGCACAGCATCTGGCGTGTGCGCATAATCAACAATTCCAATTACTCCGTTATCTGAGATGAGGTAATCAAAACGACCTTCGGCTCCGTTCAAACGGCTCAGCGTAGTCAATACTTTTAACTTATCCTGATCCAACAACATCGCGGTAGCGTATACCGCCAGCAGATTGTAAGCATTGAAACTCCCAACCATCTTGAACCAAACCTCCTCATCATCTATGTTGAGGAGCAATCCACTGAATTGATTTTCAATGATTTTGGATTTGTAATCAGCTAAGTGCTTAAGACCATAGGTTTTTTTGTGAGCACGGGTATTCTGTAGCATCACCAACCCGTTTTTATCGTCGATGTTAGTCAATGCAAAAGCTGTTGGCTGCAAATCGTCAAAGAATTTCTTTTTAGCCTTTAGGTAATTGTCAAAAGTTTTGTGGAAGTCTAAATGATCGTGAGTAATGTTTGAGAAAACCGCACCGGTAAAGTTCAGACCCTCAATTCTGTGCTGCACAACGGCATGCGAACTCACCTCCATAAAGCAATAATCACAACCTAAATCCACCATTTTACGCAACAATTGATTGAGTACAATCGGATCAGGCGTGGTATGTGTAGAAGGAATGATTTCGGCATTAATCTGGTTTTGTACGGTAGAAATCAAACCAGTTTTATAGCCTAGTTCTCTAAATAATTGAAATAATAGCGTTGCGGTGGTGGTTTTACCATTGGTTCCGGTTATACCCACCAGTTTTAAATCTTGAGAAGGATTATCGAAGAAGTTGGCCGCAATAGTTCCAAGAGCTTTTGCAGAATCGTCTACTTTGATGTAATTAACTCCGGTTGTTGTTTGTTCGGGGATGGTTTCACATACGATGGTGCTTGCTCCTGAATCAATAGCACGATCAATAAATTGATGACCATCGGATACGGTTCCTTTAATCGCCACAAACAAAGTTCCAGCTGCAACTAATCTAGAATCGAAAGCCAAAGACAGTACATCACTTTCTGTAGATCCGATGACCTGCTGAAGCGAAACTCCGTACAATATGTCTTTTAACTTTTTCATTTAGTTCAATTCTAAAACCACCGGATATCCTTTTGCAACTCTAGCTCCAGGTGCCACCGACTGGCGCACTACCTTTCCGCTTCCTTTTGGTATAACACGCATACCGGCGTTGCCTAATAAAAACATCGCATCTTTTAAACCCATACCGCTAACATTTGGGACTAATCCGGCTTTGTATGAAGACGGCATTGCGGTATTGCTATCTTTTGGGTTAACTGCAGGCTGAACGCCAAGTTTTTTGGCAACTTTTACAGCAAGTTGGCTATCACCAGATTTGGCCGAAGGCTTGTTCTGACCAGCAAATTTGTATTGCTGCACATTGTGAAACATTTCCACATCACTTGCATAAACTTTATCGGCCACTTCACGAAAAACGGGACCAGCAACTACAGCTGCGTAATACGCACCTTTAGGATCGTTCAATACCACAATCATCGAATATTTTGGCTTATTGGCAGGGAAATAACCGCAGAACGAAGCTTGGTAAGAACGTTTGCCTTTGTAACCATTTGCGCCATCGGCAACTTGTGCTGTACCGGTTTTGCCGGCAACTTTGTAGTACGGGTTTTTGATCACATCCTTACCAGTTCCAATTTCTACCACACCTTCCATCATCTTGCGCAATTTGCCCAAAGTTTCATCAGAGCACACCTTTTCATTGATTACCCTAGGCTGAAATGTCTCTACGGTTTGACCTAAACTTCTAATCTCACGAACAAACAGAGGCGCAACCAATTTGCCATTATTGGCCACCGAATTGTAGAAAGTAAGCATCTGTAAAGGCGTAATACGCATTTCGTAACCGTAAGCCATTTGCGGTAAGGTTAAATCGCTCCAACTTTTTGATGCCGGATTTTTGATGAGTGGTGTGGCTTCACCCGGGATTTGCAAACCCAATTTTTTATTCAATCCGAAACTGTAAAGCAAGTCTGTAAAACGTTTTGGATTGTTGTGGTAATTTGTTTCAACAAGTTTGGCAATGGCCACGTTAGAAGAAACTTCAAAAGCATGTTTCACAGAAATATTGCCCAAGCCGCCATGCGATTCTTTAATGGTGTGGCTGTGTACATTGTATTTCCCATCACCGGTAGCAACTACTGTATTGGTATCTACTTTTTTATCTTCCAATAAGGCCATGTAGGAAGCCAGCTTGAAGGTTGATCCAGGATCAAGGCTCTCGTTGATGGCGTAATTGAATTTTTCTTTGTAAACGCCGTCTTCTACACGGGTATAATTGGCAATGGCTCGTATCTCTCCGGTAGCTACTTCCATCAGGATTACACATCCATGGTTAGCCTGACTGGTAATCAATTGCTTCAGCAAAGCCCGCTGAGCCACATCTTGAATATTAATGTCTATGGTAGAGATGATATCTGCACCGGGTTTTGGAGAAATTTCTTCGTCTTTATTTACCGGAATCCATGTACCGGCAATTTTTCTCATTAATCTACTTCCAGATTCTCCATCAATATAATTGCTGTAAGCGCCTTCCAAACCAACAGGTTGCACATTGTCGTTTTTATAACCGATAGTACGTAATGCAAGGTCTCCAAAAGGCTTAATACGTTTATTCCTGCGTTCGGGCTTTATTCCACCTCCATATTTAAAATTAAAAATTGGAAATTTCTGCACTTCTAATAATTGCTGATGAGTAATCTTACGCTTAATCAAAATGTTTCGGTTACCAACTTGCCGAGCATTACGAAGCAATTGAGCGTATTCACTAGCTGTTTTATCTTTAAAGTAATTTGCCAGACTTGTGGCAAGAGAGTCCACCTTCTCATTGAACACTTCATTCTCCTGTAACTCGCCAGAAAGTACATCCATCCTCAAATCATACTCTGGTACAGAAGTCGCCAACAGACTACCATCAATAGAATATATATTACCTCGGATAGCCTCGACCTTAATCATTCTAGTAGATAAACTATCCGCTACTTTACGCCAGTGTTTTCCCTGCACAATCTGCACATGAAACAGCTTGAATAGCACCGCCAAGGCAAACAGAACGATTAGCCCAAAAGCGCCATAAACGCGAATCAATATATCAGTTCTGATATTCATCTGCAGGTACTATAATTTTTTTGGGCGGCTCAACTGGTTCAACAATTCCCAATGTATCGGCCATTTTTGCAATTTCAGTTTTAGTACTCTTGAGCATTAAGTCAGCTTTATAAACCTTATAATCGGCGCTTAGTTCCAAAACTTCTTTTCTCAGCTTTTCAATGCTCCGGATATTGTTTTCAGCAAAATGACGGTTGCCGATGTACACCATAATTAAAAACGCCACGAACAGAATAAAGGGCAACATATCTGTTGCAGCTTCTTTAGAAACAACGCCTTCGGTAAATAAAATCGTAAAGAAATTACGAGGCTCCTCGGCTTTGGGTTCTTCATGCTGAACCTCAGACTGAGCGATTACCTCTTCTTCTTCAATTCGTTCGTTTCTAAAGCGGTTTGCCATTTCGCTTGAATTAATTTTTAACGGCGATGCGCAATTTGGCGCTTCGTGCCCGGTTGTTTTGCTGTATTTCCTCTACAGATGCCGTAATCGATTTACGATTCACTGCAGTTAAAGGTTTGAGCTCGTTACCAAAAAAATCTTTCTCTACTTCTCCTTTAAATTTGCCTTTGGCGATGAAATTCTTAACCAAACGATCTTCCAAGGAATGGTAAGACATCACCACCAATCTCCCACCAGATTTCAATACATCTACCGATTGCTCCAGAAATTCCTGAAGTGCCTCCAACTCTTGGTTAACTTCAATTCGCAATGCTTGGAACACCTGAGCCAGGTACTTATTTTCTTTTCCTTTCGGGATGAGCTTGCCGATCACGTGCTTAAATTCTTCAACCGTTGCTATAGATTGGTTTAAGCGAGCCGTAACTATGGTTTTGGCTAGTGATTTTGCATTTTGAATTTCACCATACATGCCAAAAATTCGGTGCAAAGCCTCTTCCGGATAGGTATTGATTACTTCCTTCGCAGTCAATGGAGCCGAACGATCCATACGCATGTCCAAATCGGCATCAAAACGAATTGAAAAACCGCGATCAGCTTGATCAAACTGATGAGAAGAAACCCCCAGATCAGCTAGAATGCCATCTGCAGGAATAGCTCCATGCAAACGACAATAATTTTTTAGGTACTTAAAATTCTGATCGATAAAAATCAATCGATCATCGGCAGGAATATTTTGCTGCGCATCTACATCCTGATCAAAAGCCAACAATCGGCCTTTCGGACCGAGCTGTTTTAAGATTGCTTTAGAATGACCACCACCCCCGAAGGTAACATCCACATAAACGCCGTCGGGCTTAATTGCCAAACCATTCAGGCATTCCTGCAGCATCACCGGAACATGGTAATCAGTCATTCGCATTCCTCCTTGCAGCATTACCCATTACTTCCTCAGCCAGATTGGCGAAGTTTTCTGGTTCGTTATCCAATTGCGAATCGTAAGCCTCTTTAGCCCAGATTTCTATTTTATTGAATTGACAAGAGAGCACAACCTCTCCGGCAATTCCGGCATATTCTAATAAGGATTTAGGCAGCAAGACCCGATTGGCTGCATCTAAGGTTAACTCGGATGCCCCACGAGTGAAGTAGCGAATAAACTCACGGGTTTTCTTTTCGTAGGTATTCAGTTTTGATAACTCGTCTACAATAATCTCCCACTCTTTGCGGGTATACACCACCAAATGTTTTTCAAAACCACGGTTCACCACCAGGCCTTCACGCTCTGCTTCAGGCAATTGCTTTTTCAAGCCAGCCGGAATCATCAGCCTGCCTTTGGCATCGAGTTTACAATCAAATTCTCCTAAAAAGTGAGCCATTGCGCCTTTTGTGGTTTTATTCAACAGTAAAAATAAGTAGATTCTCCACTTTTTACCACAATCTCCCACAAAAAAGTTTTCCACAGTCTTTTTCTCCCACTTTGACCAAAAAAATAGCCCCGATTCGAAAGTTTTCGAATCGGGGCTATTGAATATACTTTGGTAAAAGCTAGTCGTTAATGGCTTTCACACCCGGCAGCACTTTACCTTCCATGTATTCCAGTAAAGCGCCACCACCTGTAGAAACATAACTTACTTGTTCGGTCAGGTTGAATTTTGAAACAGCTGCCGCCGAATCGCCACCACCAATGAGTGAAAAAGCACCATTTTTTGTGGCTTCAACAACTGCAAGTGCAATAGCACGGGTTCCTTGCTCAAAACTCTCCATTTCGAAAACCCCCATTGGGCCATTCCATAATAAGGTTTTAGAAGATTTTACCACTTCAGCAAATAATTCCCGAGTCTTCGGACCAATATCTAAGCCCATCCATTCGGCCGGAATTTGCGAAGTATCTGCAAGACCTGTTTGAGCCTCATTGGCAAACGCATCGGCAATTACGGTATCTACCGGAAGATATAGCTTAACACCCCTGTCTTTTGCTTTTTTAATCAGGCTCAGCGCCAAATCCAATTTATCATTTTCACAGATGGATGTACCGATCTGACCGCCTTGGGCTTTGGCAAAGGTATAAGCCATACCCCCACCAATAATCAGATTGTCTACTTTACCTAATAATTGTTCAATCAGCTCGATCTTATCTGAAACTTTAGCTCCACCCATAATGGCTGTAAACGGACGCTCGGCATGATTCAGTACTTTTTCGGCATTGGCCAATTCGCCAGCCATTAAATAACCAAAGTATTTGGCCTGAGGGAAAAACTGCGCAATCACTGCTGTTGAGGCATGGGCACGATGAGCTGTTCCAAAGGCATCGTTAACATATACATCGCCCAATCGGGCCAATTTTTCGGCAAAATCCACATCGCCTTTTTCTTCTTCTTTGTAAAAACGTAGGTTTTCGAGGAGCAAAACCTCTCCTGCTTGTAATTCAGCAGCTTTAACCTCAGCTTCCTTACCAATACAATCCTGAACAAATTCAACCGGGCGGTTTAAGCATTTCGATAAATGTGCGACAATATGTCGTAGGGAGTATTTATCGGTCGGGCCTTCTTTTGGTCGGCCTAAGTGCGACATTAAAATCACGCTGCCGCCATCATTTAAGATTTTAGTGATGGTGGGTAGTGCCCCCTGAATGCGGTTGTCGTCAGTGATTTGAAAATTTTCGTCTAAAGGGACGTTAAAATCTACGCGGATAAGGGCTTTTTTACCTGAAAAGTTAATTTGATCGATCGTTTTCATGAATTCTAATTTCGAAAACGAAGGTAAGAAAAAACGCTTTTATTGTATTTTAAGATACATTGCTTTATGAGGACCTATTTCCGGAAATTCGAATTCTTCAGAAATAAACTCAAAGCCTAAACTTTGGTAAAACCGATACGCTTTTTTACGGGCATTACACCAGAGGTAATTTGCGCTTTGACCTCTTAAGTAAACGATGGCAAAATTAAGCAGTTGATTGCCGATGCCCTTACCCTGCCAATCGGGATGGGTAGCCATGCCACGAAGCTTATATGCTTTCCCGGGAAACCCTTCTGTCCCTTTGAGGTAAAAACTAGCTATGCAAATGATATCACCGTTTTTTTCATAACCCAGGTGAAAGGAATCCAGGTCTTCATCGCCCGGAAAAACACAGTCGATCTCGGGTTTACCATTCCTCAAAACAAGGGAACGCAAGGGTAGAACTTGGTTGGGCTTAATAAAACGGACCATTATTTTAATTGGGAAATACGTTGAGCTAATTCGGCTAGTCGGTTTGAATAACCCGATTCGTTATCGTACCAACCCACCACTTTAACCAAGCCACCAACCACGGAAGTGAGTCGGGCATCAAAAATGCAGGAATGCGGATTATCTAAAATATCAACCGAAACGATAGGATCTTCGGTATAGGATAAAATGCCTTTTAATTCATTATCGGCAGCTTTTTTAAATGCTGCGTTAATTTGGGCTACACTTACCGGCATTTTGAGCGTACAGGTAAAATCGGTTAAAGAACCATTTAATACGGGTACTCGAATTCCAGCACCACCCAATTTACCTGCTAAATGAGGGAAAATAGCGGTAATGGCTTTTGCTGCTCCCGTGGAAGTAGGAATAATTGATGCTGATGCTGCACGAGCTCTGCGTAAATCTTTATGCGGTGCATCGTGTAAATTCTGGTCACCGGTCATAGAGTGCACCGTGGTGATGGAACCATCTACCACTCCGGCAAGTTCGTCTAATACTTTTACCATTGGCGCCACATTATTGGTGGTACAAGAGGCATTCGATAAAATCGGCGAACTGAGATCGATTTGCTCATCGTTCACACCCAAAACTACAGTTGGTACATCTTTATCCGCCGAAGGCGCAGAAATGAGCACTTGTTTTGCCCCCGCAATAAGGTGCTTATTGGCACCTTCACGTGAGGTAAAATGTCCGGTAGATTCAATAACCAAATCTATACCGAAATCTTTCCAAGGCAGATTTACCGGATCTTTTTCTGCAAAAACACGAATGGATTTGCCGTTGATGATCAGCTCCTGGGGTTTGGCACTCACCTCTCCCTGAAACCCGCGGTGCACAGAATCGTATTTGAACAAGTGTGCCAGCGTAGCGGTATCGGTCAAATCATTAATGGCAACAACTTCCAAATCTGCTTTTTGCAGCAAGGTACGAAGGCTGATACGCCCAATACGTCCGAAACCGTTGATGGCTATTCTCATGATACAAAGTTAGTGCAATTATAATTCGGAATCAGCATGGATGGCTGTCCAAATTAAATCCTTGAGCTCTACCAAACCTTTCTGGGCAACCGATGAGATGAATACGGATGGAATTCCGGGAAGCTCTTTTTTCATTTCTTGCTGCAATTCATCATCCAACATGTCTGATTTGGTGATGGCTAACACTCTCGGTTTATGCATCAGTTCCGGATTGTATACTTCCAGTTCATGGAGTAAGATTTGGTATTCCTCTTTAATACTCCTGCTGGTATCAGCCGGCACCATAAACAACAATACGGAATTACGCTCAATGTGGCGTAAAAACCGAAATCCTAAACCTTTACCCTTAGAAGCTCCTTCGATAATTCCAGGGATATCGGCCATGATGAAGGATTTGTTATCCCGGTAGGATACAATGCCCAGATTAGGTACCAGGGTTGTAAATGCATAATCGGCAATTTCGGGCTTAGCAGCCGAAACTACAGAAAGTAAGGTTGATTTTCCGGCATTGGGGAAACCCACCAAACCGACATCGGCCAGTACTTTTAATTCCAAAATCATCCACTGCTCCAAACCGGATTCACCAGGTTGCGAAAAACGTGGAGTTTGTTGAGTAGACGATTTAAAATGCCAATTACCCAATCCACCACGTCCTCCAGGAGTCAGAATTTTGGTCTCCCCGTCTTTTGTAATCTCAAACAAGATTTCTCCAGTTTCCGCATCTTTTGCGATAGTTCCCAATGGAACTTCCAAAATTTCGTCTTTACCCGTTCTTCCAGTTTTTAGTGCACTTCCACCCGGCTCACCATTTTCGGCAATAACGTGTTTGCGGTATTTCAGGTGAAGTAAGGTCCAAAGCTGGGCATTCCCTTTTAGAATGATGTGACCGCCACGTCCCCCATCGCCACCATCAGGCCCGCCTTTAGCGGTGTGCTTGTCGCGGTGCAAATGCGCTGAGCCTGCCCCTCCATGACCGGAGCGACAACAGATTTTTACATAATCTACAAAATTAGATCCTTGCGACATTTGACTTTTTATTGGGTACAAAAATAGCGGATGGACAGCTGATGTCACATCCGCTATGCTTTATTTTTTAGGTTTTACAGTTGATTAATTACCAGACACAGTGAAGCAAAAATTTCATCGATTGCGCCTATACCGTCAATACTATAGAATTTTTGCTGTGCTTTATAGAAATTTGCCACTGGTGCAGTTTTAGTGTTGTACTCTACGATACGTTTACGAATTACTTCAGGATTGGCATCGTCTGGTCGGCCTGAATCTTTTCCTCTCAACAACAGGCGACGCTCCAATTCATCATCATTTACCTCCAAAGCTAACATTCCGGCAATAGCTGAATTTTTTGAAGCCAAGAGCTGGTCTAAAGCCTCAGCCTGTGCCACCGTACGTGGAAATCCATCAAAAATAAAACCTTTGGCATCTTTATTGGCATCCAGTTTATTGCTGATCATACCAATAACCACATCATCTGGAACTAAAACCCCCTGATCCATCAATTTCTTTGCTTCCATACCCAAGCTTGTGCCCTGAGCAATTTCACTTCTCAATAAATCACCAGTAGAAAGATGAATCAACTGATATTGATCGATCAATTTTTGAGATTGGGTTCCTTTACCTGCTCCCGGAGGGCCAAATAACACCAGATTAAGCATTTTTTTCTGAATCGTGTTTAAAATTTGAAGCCTTTTCGGTTGTGATCGAAAAGGCTTGCATGTATTGTGGACCTGAAGGGAGTCGAACCCCTAACCTCCTGATCCGTAGTCAGGTGCTCTATCCAATTAAGCTACAGGTCCTCGTGTTTAACGGACTGCAAAAATAGCAGTTCCGCTCAAAAAAGCAAAGTGTTTTCGTATTTATTGATTTACTGCTTCACGAATGGCATTAAAATCAGGCAAATCACCTGCCGACTCCAATACCTCAGCATATACAATTTCCTGATTTTCATTCAGAACAAATGCCGCTCTTTTCGAAACGCCTTTTAAGTTAAATACGAACTCTTCGTAACAAGAACCATAGGCTTTAGAAACTTCTTTATTAAAGTCTGATAGTAATGGGAACTGATAATTCTGCTCTTCTTTGAACTTAGCCAAGGTAAATGGAGAGTCAACTGAAATGGCGATAACCTCAGCGCCTAATCCTTCGTAGTAACCAAAAGTATCTCTCATGGTGCACAATTGAGTGGTGCACACTCCGGTAAAAGCCATTGGAAAGAAATGGATAACCACTTTCTTTCCGGCATAATCACTTAAACTTATTTCTTTCAGCTCTGTGCTGAATAATTTGAAATCAGGGGCCTTTTGGCCTACGCTTAAATTTGCCATGTTTTTTATTTTGGTCAAAGATAACTTAATGAGTAAAGGACTTCAGTTGTTTATCTAAAATTGACAATCCTTCAATAAATGAATGCGGCTGATAGCCCAGTTCTCGGATTGTTTTATCTAGAACAAATCCGGTCTTGGGTGGTCGTTTAGCTTTTTGATTTAAGCTTTCAGAACTAATCGGCTTGATCAGACTTTTATCTAAATGCCAGAAATCCGCTACATTTTCAACCAGTTCAACCATATTCATCAAATCTTTACCAGATGCATTGAAAATTCCTGTAGCCTCTTTCTTCGCAGCCAACAAGCAACATGCAGCTAAATCTTCAGCTAGGGTAGGCATACGCCACTGGTCGTTAACTACAGAAATGGGATCTCCTTTTTCCAAAGCCCCTTTGGCCCAAAGCACTATATTGGTTCGGCTCATGTCATTAACAATGCCGTACACAATAATGGTTCTTAAAATAGCCGAACGGCATCCCGAAGTTTGAATAATTCGCTCTGCATCTAATTTAGATTGACCGTAAAAACTTAGCGGATTGGGTTCGTCTTCTTCAGTATAGGGGCCATTGGCTCCGTCGAAAATAAAATCGGTTGAAAGGTGAATTAAATGGATGTTTTTTTCACTACAAATCGTCGCCAAACTCTTCACCGCATCCACATTCAGTTTCCGGCAAGCCTCACGATCGTCCTCACACGCATCTACATTGGTCATTGCTGCCGTGTGAATGATTACATCGGGTTGAATTTTGGTTATTGTACTGAATAATTGATCAGCATCGCAAATATCTAAATCTACGTATTGATAACCCGATGCAACAGGATACCGATTAGGGCCTTTAGAACTGGCAAACAAGTCAATTTCCTGATCTAAAAGCGCTAAATCGGTAATTTTTTGCCCTAATAACCCATTACTACCCGTAACCAAAATTGTTTTCATGCTTCAAAATAGCAGAATTTTAGCGGATGAAACAAATGCTGTAATCAGCGTTTATCCTTGTAGCGGTTCTGTTCACGGTCTAAGGGGCCCTTGCTTGTTTTTCTGCTCAAAGCTAAAATCAGAATAACAGCCACAATAATAATCACAAACCAAACCCATCCTTGGTCGTACCACTTGCCCGTACTGGCTCGTGTGCCCCTGCTCGTTATGGCAGAATCCTGCGCTTTCACGCTTAAATTGATCGAAAAGAGGGTTAAAAAAGCACAAACCCTAGGTAATGCTTTAATCATGGTACTTAATACATTCATATTGGTGTTTTTTATCTTCATTTTAAACACTTTAGCTCAGATTAAGTTCTCAGAAATTACGATGAAATAGTCTGTAAAAAATCTTTCAAACTGGTGTTTGATTTTCGGCTATAAAATGTATTTTTGCGGACCGAAAAGAACCGCCTCTGAAGTGTTAGCTTCAAGTTGGAATAAAAAAATCAAAAAATAGCGTAATTATATGCCAAACACAGGAAAAATAGCCCAAATTATCGGTCCGGTTGTCGATGTTAGTTTTGCTGAAAATGCTCACTTACCTAAAATTTACGATGCATTGGAAATCAAAAAAGAGTACGGACAAAAAATCGTTCTGGAAGTTCAACAGCATTTAGGTGAAGATCGTGTGCGTGCCATTGCGATGGATTCAACCGATGGTTTGATCCGCGGAATGGAGGTAATCGACACAGGCGCTCCAATCAAAATGCCTGTGGGCGACAAAATTAAAGGTCGTTTGTTCAACGTGGTTGGCGAAGCTATTGACGGCATAGATGCTGTTGATAATGCTGGAGGTTACCCTATTCACAATACGCCCCCAAAATTCGATGAATTATCTACCGAAACCGAAGTTTTATTTACCGGTATTAAAGTAATCGATTTATTAGAGCCTTATGCAAAAGGTGGTAAGATCGGTTTGTTTGGTGGTGCAGGTGTAGGTAAAACCGTATTAATCATGGAGTTGGTAAACAACATCGCGAAAGCTTATGCCGGTTTATCTGTGTTTGCGGGTGTGGGTGAGCGTACCCGTGAAGGAAACGACTTACTTCGCGAATTTATAGAGTCTGGTGTAATCAATTACGGAGATGAGTTCTTACACTCGATGGAAAAAGGCGGATGGGATTTAAGTGTTGTTGACAAAGAAAAATTAAAAGACTCTAAAGCTACGTTGGTATTTGGTCAGATGAATGAGCCTCCTGGTGCACGTGCACGTGTGGCCTTATCTGGTTTGACTGTAGCTGAATATTTCCGCGACGGTGATAGCAGCGACGGTCAAGGTAAAGACATCTTGTTCTTCGTTGATAACATCTTCCGTTTCACTCAGGCAGGCTCTGAGGTATCGGCACTATTGGGACGTATGCCGTCTGCGGTAGGTTACCAACCTACTTTGGCTACTGAGATGGGTTTGATGCAAGAGCGTATCACCTCAACCAAAAAAGGATCTATCACTTCTGTTCAGGCCGTTTACGTTCCTGCGGATGACTTAACTGACCCTGCACCGGCGACTACTTTTGCCCACTTAGATGCAACTACAGTATTGTCTCGTAAAATTGCAGAGTTAGGTATTTACCCTGCGGTAGATCCATTGGATTCTACTTCACGTATCTTAAGCCCTGCGGTTTTAGGTGAGGAGCATTACGGAACAGCTCAACGAGTAAAAGAGATCTTACAACGTTACAAAGAATTACAAGACATTATCGCCATTTTAGGTATGGACGAATTGTCTGAAGAAGATAAATTAGTGGTAGCCCGTGCACGTCGTGTACAGCGTTTCTTATCTCAACCTTTCCACGTAGCCGAGCAATTTACCGGTTTAAAAGGTGTATTGGTTGATATTAAAGATACCATCAAAGGCTTCAACATGATTATGGATGGTGAGGTAGATGAGTATCCGGAAGCCGCCTTCAACTTGGTTGGAACCATTGAAGATGCTATTGAAAAAGGCAAGAAGTTATTAGCCGAAGCACAGGCTTAATAGTACAGAGTATTTAGTGGTTAGTATTTAGATCTCATTCTAAAATCTTTCTAACTACTAAGTACTAACTACTAAATACTAGAAAAATGAAATTAGAAATCTATACCCCTGATCAAACGGTATTTGAAGGTGATATTACTTCAGTAACAGTTCCTGGAACTTCAGGATCTTTCGAAGTATTGAGCGGACACGCTCCGATCATTTCTACCTTAGAATCAGGTAAAGTAACCGTTCGTGGTACTGATAAAACTGCGAATACCTTTCAAATAAAAGGTGGTGTAGTTGAGGTACTGCAAGATAAAATTGTAGTACTGGCGGACGGCCTAGCTGAATAAGCAGATCAAACCTAACTAAAAAAGCATCCAAATTGGATGCTTTTTTGTTTGCCCGCATTCGTATTAACAATTTAATCTTCAAGTTACATTTTCTTAATAATGGTGCTTTATTTTCGAAGCACTATGATTTTATCCATAAAAAACATTTTTGATCGGTCGAAGTGGTATTTTTCTGCTTCATTGGTGCTAATTGCCCTTTTACTCATTCTTTTATTGACCTTCGGAAAGATAAAATCATTTGTATTACTGAACAGTTTTCATTCTGATTTTCTAGATTGGTTTTTTATAGTTTTCACAAATGTTGGTGATGGCATTTTTGCAATTTTACTAGCATTAATAGCTCTTTTAGTTTATCGAAACAAAACTCCTGGATTGGCGATTATATATTCATTTCTAGTTTCTGGGATATTAGCACAATTAATGAAAAGAATTGTTGAGGCGCCCAGACCCGGACTAATATTTCAAGATACTGATTATACGAAATTTGTTGAAGGAGTAAAACTAGCCTTTTATCACAGTTTTCCCTCTGGCCATACTGCTACAGCTTTTGCCATAGTTACTGTAATTGCCACACTAATGAGAAGCAGAAAATGGCAATTACAATTACTGATTTTAGCAACCTTAGTAGGTTTTTCTCGTATTTATTTGGGACAACACTTTTTGGAAGATACTATTGCAGGAGCAGGTATTGGTATCCTATCAGGGGTAGTAGCGATATACTTGGCCAACAACTATCCTTGGCTTAATAAATTCTTAAAAAGAAAATGGGAAAACCCCATTTCAAATCCTGATCAGGATCACCAATTCATCTAAAGGTGTACTCTATATTCAAATTAACAATACTTAAATTCGGGGTCGTAGGCATTGCAGGAATGGCGATTGATTTCTCATGCACATGGTTTTGCAAAGAAAAATTGCATTGGAATAAATACCTTGCTAATTCGGTTGGATTTAGTATGGCAGTGGTGAATAATTTTATTCTTAATAGAATTTGGACCTTCGGGAATCTGAGCCAGCCTGTCGGTGAGCAATTTCTTAAGTTTCTATTGATTTCTTGCGGCGGACTACTAATAAATAACATAACATTAAGTTTGCTGATAGCTAGAACCCGTAAAAATTTTTATCTACTTAAGGTGATTGTAATTGGAATTGTATTTATTTGGAATTACCTAATGAATTATTTTTATACGTTTAATTAATTGGGTTATAAGAAAAAAATTATTGGACTCATTGTACTTGCAAGTACCTTTCGGTTACTATTAGCAAGCAGTATAAACCTTGGTAACGATGAGGTTTATTACAGAATTTATGCTCAAGAACTCCACTGGAATTACTTTGACCACCCTCCTTTGGTAGCTTGGCTCATTCGCTTTACCACATACAATTTAGTTCATGAATCTGAATTATTCATCAGGCTAGGGGCCATACTTTCGGCCGCAACATGTTCCTGGCTACTTTTTATTGCCGGAAAAAAACTAAAAGATGAACGAACAGGTTTCCTAGCCGCCTTGATCTACAATTTTAGTATTTATGGTTGCGTTATAGCAGGTACTCTAATTCTACCTGATGCACCGCAAATGGTATGTTGGACGGCCGCCCTTGTTTTAATGATCAATTTGGCGAAAGATGATGCGATTACCAAGGACAAAGAATACCACTTGATTCTTTTTGGACTAGTAACAGGTCTGGGTATGATTTCCAAAATACACAGTATTTTTCTTTGGTTTGCACTTTTAGTTTACCTTTTGGTATATCAGCGCAAATGGTTCAGTAAACCTAGTTTATACATTTCCGGCACACTAACCTTGATTATTTTTGCACCAGTAATCAAATGGAATTTTGATCATCATTTTGTTACTTATCTCTACCACAGCAAAAGAGTAAATGTTGCCAATGGAGGAGTAAATCTTGTGAGTTTTGCCCGATTCACCATTGGACAATTCATTTATATTAGCCCTATCTTGATTTTTTCTCTATTCAAGTCAGCTTATGATGCTTTAAAAGGACGTTTGACAATAGCAAAACATACTTTAATGATTTTGCTATTCACTGCATTTCCATTGATTACTACCTGCTTATTCATTTCACTTTTCAAAGATGTACTTCCGCACTGGACTGGGCCAGCCTATACCGGTTTGATTTTAATTACAGCAGTAAAACTTTCAGATAAAAGATTTAGCAACAGACTTCTGTGTACTTCAGGCTTATTTTTAACTATTTTAAGTACTCTGGCAGTTCTTTTCATAAATTTTTATTCTGGCACCATTGGAAATAAATCTCTCAAAACTTACGGAAAAGGTGATCTTAGTTTGGACATGTATGGATGGGATCAAACTCGAATATCATTTCAATCTATTTACAAATCGGATATAAAAAATGGCAAAATTGATCCAGGAGCATATATAATCAGTAATAAATGGTTCCCTGCAGCGCATATAGACCACTATATAGCACAACCTTTGAGTCTTAAATTGATAGCAGTTGGAGAATTGGCCGACATTCACCAGTATGCTTGGCTAAATCAAAGCAGAAAATTCCCAAGAATTGGAGAAAATGCATATTGTTTGATTCCCTCCGACCATTATTTTGACCCCTTGAAATTATTTGGTTCCTATTTTAAAAAAATAGAGCTTGAATGCGTAATTCCTATTTACAGAACTGGAAAATTATGCAGAAGGGTCTATGTTTACCGGTTAGTTTATTTAAAAACTGGCCTAGAATCTCTTCAAGACTTTACAATACGGTAATTGTTTATCTTCAAAAACACCTCATCGCCAACTTTAACTTGTCCACTGGGAACAGAAAGTGTAAGCGATAATGCTCCGGCTTTTACCTCCAGCTCATCACTGTTTGCCTGATAACGTACCTGCTTTACTTCTGCTGAGATTCCTTGCTCTGCAAGACTCAGCTCATAAGGGTAAACTGCCAATCTTTGATCCTCATCCAGCGCTATAGCTAACCAGTTTGCGGCTTCTGCTGGATGTATAATGTTCGCTTCCAAAAGCAATTCGGCTACATACGCATTTACCGGCTGTTGCACAATTTGTTTGGGGTGATCATTTTGCAAGATCTTCCCATTTCGGATAACTAATAAGTGATCAGCTAAAGAAAGTCCATCAAAAGGATCGTGAGAAACCAAAATTAGGGTAATACCTAACTGGGTCGACAAACGTTTCAGGTCAGCCCGCAACTGCTTGCGCATCATCACATCCACCTGACTGAAGGGTTCATCCAGCAACAAAACTTCGGGTTGAGTAACCAAAGCACGGGCAATGGCCACACGCTGTTGCTCTCCTCCGCTCAAATCCACTGTACGTCGTTCAGCCAGATGATCTATACGAAGAAACTCCATGGTTTCCAAAGTTTTTCGCCGCTTAGCCTGTAAATCTGTATTCGACAACATGCAAGCAATATTTTCGTAAACCTTGGCATAGGTGTTCAAATTAAAATCCTGGGCGATTATTTTCATCTTTTCATGACCAGGAATCAATTGTTCTTGCGGCCCTAGTACTCGTTTTCCTTTGAAAAGTATTTCACCTTTTTCTGGACTGAGCAAACCGTATATTAATTTCAATAAGGTGCTTTTCCCAGATCCGCTTTGTCCTAAAACAGCAACAAATTCACCCTGCGCTATCTGAAGATCGATATCAGAAACTCCTGCCAAGGGATTACCTGGATAAGATTTGGAAACCTGATTGAGGTGGATATAAGGTTCGGGCATGGGTTCAAAGATAAGTAAAAACCCCGCCTCCATGTGATGAAGCGGGGTGCTTTTACAGGTAGATGAGAAATGGGCTAGAATCCCCAGGTAAAACCAAAAGAAAGGTTTCTGAAATCTGCAGGGCCTTGGTTCTTTGCAAAAACATCATTGAAATAATATTTAGCATAGATACCCGTATTTTGATAGCCTAAACGGACATGTGCCCCGTAACGGAACGGATTAAAGTTGTAATCGTCTTTGAACTTTTCTTTACCATTTTCTTTACTGATCTGCTTTACTTTTCCGTTTAATAAAAAGCCTAACTCAGGACCAGCTACAAAACGAAGGTGTTTCCCATTTTGCACTTTTTGATTGAATTCAAATGCGATAGGAATTCGTAAATAACGACTGCTAAAACGATTTTTGCTGAAATTTACATTCTCCTGTTCCGCTGTTAACTGGCTCTGGTTTTTCTGAATGGTTACATTGTTTACCAACCGAATATGGTTCCAGTCTAACCCGGCTGCCAAATACATACTGAAGCCTGGTGAGGATTTATACTTGAACTCAAAAAAATCGAAACCAAAGTTTATCGTTTTTGATGGCTGAAACTCCAGGAAACTGTTTGACGGAGAAAGTGTAAAACTACCCTTATCCAGGTAGCGACTAAATCCAAGATCTACGTGATCAAAAACAAAACCAACATTTACTGTTCGTTTGGTAGTAGAAGTTTCCTTTACAACAGTTGTTTTTTGGTCGTTGGTATTTATTTTCAAATTACCAATCTGAATAAAGGTGGTTGATTTAGTTCCTGATTTGGCTTTAGCATCATTGCTAGCTACCACAACCAAGGTATCGGCTTTGCCCTTATCTTGGTCACCGGCAGAAACCATAACGGTTGTTGTTTTACCTCGAGCGTTTGCCTTGCTGGTGTCGGTACTGGTCACAATAACCAATGGACCTGTCTTTTTCTTTTCCTGAGCCACTGCAAACGTGCTCAATAAGGCACAAAGTGCCAGTGTAAGTGTGTGTTTCATGTATTTGTTTATTTAGGGTTTTTATTTTTCATCTTAACTAATCCGATGTTCAATCCGGTAATTCGCAAACCTTCACCTGGCTCTTCCGATACTTCAATCAGTTTATCTGCTCTGCCATCTACCTGACTCACTACAAAATTGACCAATCGGCCTAAGCCTCTGGAATGGTGCTTGGTAGTGCTTTCTTCCTCAAAATGCTCCTCCACGTCTGATTTAGCAGGTTCGACATTGGCTACAACCGGTGATTCGGAAATAGCCGCAGTTGCTTCAGGCTGAACCTCCGTTGTCATTGCAGGTGTATCCACCGGTTTAGATACCGGGTCTGTTACAAACTTCTGGCTCACTATCAATGGTTCTTGTTCAATAGGAGACCGATCTACGGCAAGCACAATTTTTTTAGCAGGATTTGCAGCAATGCTAGGAACAATAGCCTGACTAGCCGACTGTAGCTGTTCAACTGGAGTAGAGGGTATAGTATATTTAACTACTTGATTTTTAACATTTACAACATTCGGGCTACTAAACCAAACCACGTAAGCGCCAACAATGAGCAAACAGGCAGCCGTAAGCCAAACAAAAGGCAATCTGCTACTTTTCGGCTTTTGATCAAGTTGTTTACTGATCTGCTCCCAAAGTTCAGGAATTGGCTCAGAGCGGAAGTTTTCAAACTTTGCTTTGAGCAATTTATCGAATGTATTATCTGATCTGTTTTGCATGATCATCAAACTCTAATTGTTTAATTTTTTCTTTCAGTAGCGCCCTGGCTCTGGATAATTGTGATTTCGATCCGCTTTCTGTAATGCCCAATTCTTCTGCAATTTCCTTGTGCGAATACCCTTCAAGAGCATACATATTAAATACCATCCGATAACCATTTGGAAGACTTTGAATCACGTTCAACAGATCCTCTACTTCTAAAGCATTCCAGTCTGAAAAACTGACCTCCTCCTGCACTTCATCTAATGAAACTGCGGTCAATGTTCGCAGGTTTTTACGGTAATGCTCCAGAGCGGTATTTACCATAATCCGCTTCACCCATCCTTCAAAAGAGCCTTCCATCCTAAAATCACTTATCTTTTGAAACACCCTAATGAAACCCGTTTGCAAAATATCCTCCGCATCGTCCCGATCTTTAGCGTAGCGCAAACAAATTCCCATCATCGTGGAAACTAATTGTCGGTATAAACCCTCTTGCGCTTGCCTTTCCCCTCGTTTACACCCCTGTACTAAGTCTTCAATCGTAAAACGCTGCTTCAATCTCAGGTTATTTAATGATTAGATGCAGGCTGATGAGCAATGGTTGCATCAGTCTAAAAAGAAATTAACGATGACGGTAATATTTGTAGATTTTAACTGCCGACATAATGATAATGCTGAAGAGAATTAGGCCGATGAGACCATAAATCCAGTCGATGGCACTTTTGAGTACTACCGTGAAAACTATGGCAACAAGGAAGATGGTTGCTACTTCATTCCAAACACGTAGTTGAGTAGATGTCCAATGAAAAATTCCATTTTTAAGCTGCCCTATGATACGTTGGCAGAGAAAATGATATACCAGTAGCCCCAACACAAATCCTAACTTAACCAACATCCAGTCCATTGCTAATAAAGATGGATTGAGGTAAATCATACCCAAGCCCGCCAAAACTGCTAACAACATTGCAGGGGTGGTGATGATGTTCCACAACTTGGCTTCCATCACCTCAAATTGTCGATGTAAAACCAAACGCTCTGCCTCCGGACGTTCATTTGCTTCGGTATGGTAGATGAACAAACGGACAATGTAAAAAAGCCCCGCCATCCAGCTAACTACAAAAATGATATGCAACGATTTGAGGTAGAGGTACGTCATTAGTAGCGGTATTCTTTGATCACTTCAACAGCGTATTTCACGTTATCAAACGGTATATCGGGCATAATGCCGTGACCTAAGTTAAAGATAAATCCATTTTCGCCACGCATACGTTCGAACAGACGGTGAATGCGTTCTTTAATTACCGGCTTATCGGCATATAAAATATGTGGATCTAAATTACCCTGTACAGCGATACCTTGTGGTAAACGCTGCTTCATATCTTTTAAGTCTACATTCCAGTCGATAGATATCACATCGGGTTTTGCTTCAGCCATCATCGGTGCGAAAACCGAACTCCCCTTACAGAAAGAAATTACCGGAATATCTTTTCTGTTTAAACCGGCAATAATTTGTTGAATATACTGATGAGAAAACTCCCGGTAATCGTCCCAACTCAAGGCCTGTGCCCAGCTGTCAAACATCTGAACGGCATTTACGCCTGCAGCAATCTGTAGATTCAAGTAATCGGTAGTAACTTTAGCAATCTTGGCCAACAAGCGGTGAGCCAGTTCAGGCTGATTGTGCAGCATGAGTTTGGTTAACTTAAAATCTTTAGACGACCCTCCTTCTACCAAATAACTCATTACCGTAAAGGGAGCACCCGCAAAACCGATTAGCGGAATTTTACCGTTTAATCGCTGTTGAATCACCTTAATAGCATCGGCTACGTATTGCAATCTATCAATTACTTCAACCTCCAATGCATCCACATCGGCAGCAGTGCGCACGGGATTGGCGAACTTAGGTCCTACTCCCTGGCTAAAGCTCAAATCGCCACCCATAGCTTCACCAGTCACCAAAATATCAGAGAACAAAATAGCTGCATCAATATCCAACAGATCTACCGGAAGCATGGTTACGTCTGCAGCAATTTCTGGAGTTTTACACATCTCCAAAAAGGAGTACTTGTTCTTAATCTCCCAGTATTGAGGCATAAAACGTCCGGCCTGGCGCATCATCCACACGGGTGGGCGTTCTGTTGCTTTTGAAAATGCGGATTTGATAAATAAAGATTCTGCTGTATTAGTTTGACTCACGATTGCTTTGCGATTTCTTGTTCTATTTTTTGAATAATATGTTTTACCCTGAAGGTAATTCGAAGTGCTCTGGCTTTATCCAAATAGGCATGAGCACGTTCATATTCTTTTTTACGCAAACTCAAATTGGCCAAATGCACCCAAACCAGGGCTTTGTCGTTCTGATTGCGTAGCGGGAAGCGGGTAGCCAATTGAAAATGGCGTTCGGCCTCATCATAATTTTGACGATGCAGCTCAATATTACCATAAATGAATTCGTAAAATCCACGACGGTGTTTATTCAATCGATCCGGATCTTCAATCTCTTTCAGTAATTCTTCGGCCTTATCGTAATTTTTTTCGTGGAATTCTTTGGCGGCCATAACTACGGTACCTTCTGTGAAATAGCCCCATACTAATAGTGCAATGCCTACTCCGATTACGGCACCCACTTCGTAAACTTGGAGGTATAGTGTCCAGGCCAATAGTGCAAGCGCAATGGCAATAACAGTTAATCTGGCTTTACGAGTAAACATCAGTGGTCAATAAATTTATAGCCTACACCACGAATAGAATGGAAATACGTAGGATTTTTCTGATCAGGTTCAAAATACTTGCGGAAAGTCAAAATGAAATTATCAATGGTTCGGGTAGAAGGATATACATCGTAATTCCAAACCGTTTCTAGAATTTGCTCCCGCGATACCGCTTCATTTTTGCGTTCAATAAGCAACTTGAGCAGCATGGTTTCTTTTTTGGTCAATGGGATAATCGTTCCATCGTCTTTTTTCAACTCAAAAGAGTTAAAATAAATGGTTTTATCGCCAATTTTATACGAGTTCAGCTCTTTCAGGTCATCGCCTTTCATGCTGCGTTTTACCAAAATTCCAACACGGAGAATCAACTCTTCCAAATTGAATGGTTTAACCAAATAATCATCGGCACCTTTCTTCAGGCCGTTCACCCGGTCTTCGCTGGTATTTTTTGCGGTTAAGAACATGATTGGAACCTCTGTATTTTCTAAACGGATGGTTTCGGCTACTTGGAAGCCATCTATCTCGGGCAACATCACATCCAAAATGATTAGGTTAAAACGCTCTTCTTTAAAAATTTTGAGCGCTTTTTTACCATTGGTAGCAGTTGATACCTTGTAACCCTCCAATTCGAGGTTTAGCTTGATGGCCTCGAGCAAATGCTCTTCATCTTCTACCAATAAAATACGTTGTTTAGTTCCCATGGGCTTTATTAAATGTGATTTCAAATTTGGTTCCTACAGGCAAGTTGTCGCTGACTTTTACCTGAGCTTGATGCATGGCTAGCACCTTTTTTACTATGTATAATCCCAATCCGGTACCCTTGGTTTGGCGTGTGTTTTCATTACCAACGCGGTAAAATTTTTCAAAAATACGGCTTTTTTCTCCATCAGGAATGCCAGGGCCATAATCGGCCACTTCCAATAAAATCTGATCGCCCTGTTCCACCAGACTCACCAAAACAACAGCACAGTCTGGAGAATATTTTATGGCGTTTTCAATCAAATTAGAAATTACTGAGGTAATGGCAATCTGATCGCCCTTGATGTACAAATTAGGAGTAACACAAGCCTTAATGGTTTGCGAATTACACGATTGCACCTGGAGGCGATCTACCACTTTATTCAGCAAGTCTGAAAAGTTGAATTCGGCTTGTGGAAAGGAATACGAGCGATTCTCAATCTTCGAAGCCAATAACATGTTCTCTACCAAATCATCTAAACGTTCAATGTCTTTTAAGGAATTGGCGATAAATGATTTTCGTTGTTCGGCATCCAAATCGCGTTTTAAGATAGTTTGTAAATACAACTTGATGGATGCCAAAGGCGATTTAAGTTCGTGGGTAACAGAAAGCAGGAAATTTTTTTGCTGATGGTGTAATTTCTCTTTTCTGTTCAGGGTTTTGTGCATTTGAAAAATCCCTAGCACAAGCAAAAATAGAAACACAGCACCTTCCCCAATTACCATTGTCTTCCTGTTAGGTTCTGCCTTGATCAATAAAAACCCCCACCAAGTCATCTCAGCAAAAACGTAAAAGGTGATGATATAGAACAAAATGAAGGCTTTACGCATGTTTTTATTTTTTAAACACGATGTCTAAACATTCAAAGATAGCCCTTTTCGCCTTCTCTAAATCAATTTTACTATGCGCCGCCGATACAAAGCCGACTTCGTAACCGGAAGGACCCAAATAAACACCACGATTCAATAGTTCTCGATGCATGATCTTGAACTTATCCATGCTAGCCGGATCAATTGCTTCAGCAGTTTGTATAGTCTGATCGGTAAATGCAAACCAGAAGATGGATCCCACACGGAATACCTTAAACGTGTAATTGTGCGTATCGGCATAGCGCTGAATCGACTCTACAAATTCAGCGGCTTTGGCATTCAGCTCTTTGTAAAAACCGGGCTTGGCTAACTCGCTCAATTGAGCAATACCTGCAGCCATAGCTACCGGGTTTCCCGACAAGGTGCCTGCTTGATAAACCGGTCCTTCGGGAGAAATATTTCCCATGATTTCGGCCGAGGCTCCATAGGCTCCTACAGGCAGTCCGCCACCTATAATTTTGCCATAGGTTACGATATCCGGTTTAACTTGATAATAGCCAGCTGCACCTTCAAAACCAATACGGAAACCAGAAATTACCTCGTCAAAAATGAGCAGGGTTTTATTTTTTGTACAAATATCACGCAAGAATTCAACAAAACTTTGATCTTGAATGAGCAAACCGTTGTTGGCGGGTACTCCCTCTATAATTACGGCAGCCAATTGATTCTTGAATTGCTTGAAAGCTTCTTTAACCGCTTTCATATCATTCAAAGGAACAACAATGGTTTCATCTGCAAACGATTTCGGAATTCCGGCTGAAGAGGTTTCTCCAAAAGTTACCAAACCGGAACCCGCTTTTACCAACAAGGCATCTACGTGGCCGTGGTAGCAACCCTCAAACTTCAAAATCTTATCCCGTTTGGTATAGCCTCTGGCCAAACGAATAGCCGACATCACCGCTTCGGTGCCTGAGCTCACAAAACGAATTTTTTCCAGGTAAGAATTATTTTTTAAGATGAGTTCGGCCAACTCGTTTTCTAAAGCTGTTGGCGCACCAAAGCTCATGCCGTTCTGCATCACTTCAGTCACCTTTTCACGAATTTTAGGATGATTATGCCCCAAAATAAGTGGCCCCCAAGAGCAGCAGAAATCGATAAATTGGTTACCGTCTGCATCCCACAAATAACAGCCATCGCCTTTCTCGATAAACAGCGGAGTGCCGTAAACCGATTTGAAAGCACGTACCGGACTATTCACCCCTCCCGGGAAATAGTTCTTCGCTTTTTCATACAAAGCCGTAGAACTTTCTCTGCTGATGTCTTGCTTATCTACATGAAAAACAGGAGTGCTTGACTCCTGAGATTTAGAAAATAATTTCTTTAAAAAGTTGGTCATAAGTTTTGTTTAAATCCAAATCAAACGATTTCTACATCCACTTATTTTCTAAAATTTCGCGGGCATGATACGAAATAATGATGTTGGCACCGGCACGGGTAAAGGCATACATGTTTTCCATGGTTACCTTTTGTTCATCAATCCATCCTGCTTTGGCTGCGGCTTTTACCATAGAATATTCGCCCGATACATTGTAACAAGCTACCGGGAGATTGGTGTTATTTTTTAATTGCTGAATTACATCCAGGTAGGCCAAAGCTGGCTTCACCATCAGGATATCTGCCCCTTCTTCTTCGTCTAAGTAGGCCTCACGCATCATCTCGTTCGGATTGCGAAAATCCATCTGGTAGGCTTTACGATCACCTTTGTTGGGTGCTGAATCGGCAGCTTCACGGAAAGGACCATAATAGGCAGAAGCAAATTTGATGCTGTAGCTCATAATGGCGGTATTCTCTTGTTGATGCTGATCCAGTTTTTCACGAATAGCCAAAATACGGCCGTCCATCATGTCTGAAGGAGCAACCATATCGGCACCTGCCAGCGCATGCGACAAAGCCATCTTTGCCAATACATGCACAGTTTCGTCGTTCTGAACATAATCGTTTTTCAAAATACCGCAATGCCCATGTGTGGTGTACGCACAGGTACACACGTCGGTAATTACGTAAATGTCTTCTCCAAATGCACTTTTGAGCGCTCTAACGGCATCAGCCACTACCGAATGGTCGTGGTAAGCCGAGCTGGCATCATCCGTTTTCTGCTCACCAACACCAAATAAAAGCACTTTATTGAGTCCCAATTTTAGACCGGCTTCTACATCCTTTACCAGCATATCGGCCGAAAAATGAGAAATACCGGGCATAGCCTCAATACCGTGTTTCACTCCCTGACCGGGAACAACAAAGTAGGGATATACAAACATGTCTTCAGACAAGCGTGTTTCGGCTACCAGCTCTCGGATAATTGGATTTTTGCGTAGTCTTCTTGGGCGATTTAGCATTTCTTAAATAGTTAAACCAAATACCGCTTCGGCCAAACCAATTTCATCTGGCGAATACGGTAAGGTATAGTTTACGTTCATTTCATCAAATTTCTTCCCGGTTGATTTACCAATGCAAATGACCTGCTGTCCTGGTTCGAGCAAATTATTAGCGAAATAAGCATCCACGTTAGACGGACTGGTAAATATCAATACTTGGGCTAGTGATGGGGCAATATCTTCCTCCATCTCGGTTTCGTAAACCGGCAGATCTATGACTTTAGTATTTTTGTTTAAGGCTTTTTGGACCGTTCTCAACGAATCTTTGGCGCCCGGAAATAGAATGGTAGCACCGTTGGCAAGCTTGGCAAACTCTTTGGCTATATCCTGAGTGTCTATTCCATCTTCCTCACCATTAAAATCAGGGACATGGCCAAAACGTCTCAACATTTCTTCCGAAGCACGACCAATAACGCCAAATTTTACTTTCTTGTTCAATTGAGGTTCAAGTTTAAAGAAATACTCGATGCCGTTCTTGCTGCTAAAAAAGATCCAATCTACACGTTTCAGGATAAAAGGATCAAGTTTATTGATGACCGGAAAAATTTTGATTAAAGAGCGGTCTTCAATCTGAATATCGTGTTTGGCCATGGCCTTACGGAAATAGGAATTTTCTGGCAAGGCCCTACTGATAAAAACATTTGAAGGAAATTTTCGGTTAGGATCAAATTTAGCGACAATTTGCTCGGCTAATCCTTTGCTGCTCGAGGCAGACAAATGCAAACGATCCGGGAAATCTTCACCATCCTCGGCTTTAGAAACCCATACCTCGTAATTTCCGTCTTCTTTTCTACAATAACAACCCAATGGCATGTGACAGCCTCCTTCAAAAAGCTGCAATACTTTACGTTCCACACCAATTTCTCGAGCTACATCAGCATGGTGTAATGGCTTTAATGCTTCAGCTAATTCTTCGTCATTTTCGCGAATCTGGATAGCCAATACGCCTTGTGCAGGAGCAGGAATAAATTCCATAGGCTCCAATTCTTCAACATAAAATTCGCTCAAATCAATGTCCAAACGTTCCACACCTGCCTTAGCAATCATGATGGCATCGTAATTTTCATCACGTAATTTCTGAATACGGGTGGGTACATTCCCTCTTAAATCCTCTACCTCTAAATCCGGACGGACCGCTAGTAGTTGAGCCTTGCGGCGATTGGACGAGGTGCCCACCATACCACCAAATTTGACTGATAATTTGTGTTGTATGTCTACACAATCTTTCAAAATCAGAAGTAATTCTGAAGGATCTTCACGCTCCGAAACGGCTGCAATTGTCAAGCCGGGAGGATTAGTGGTAGGTAAATCTTTGTGCGAATGAACGGCAAGATCAATACTACCATTCAACAGTTCTTCCTCTAATTCTTTGGTAAAAAACCCCTTGCCTTCCAGTTTATCCAGACGAAGGTTGAGAATACTGTCTCCTTGAGTTTTAATGATTTTCAATTCAGCCGGTATACCCAGCTTCTCTAACTCGGCCTTTACAAAATTAGCCTGCCACAAAGCCAAGTCGGAGCCTCGGGTTCCGATTACTAAAGGTAAACGTTGAGTAAAGGCTGAAGATTGAGGCATGAAGTACTTTTTGAGGCTTGAAGTTAAAAAATATAATCCGATCGGGATATTATTGACTGTTATCCACCAGGATTTCTTTTGCCATCACCATAGGAACGCTGATGTATTTCTTTTCCATATAGTCGATCACTTTTTCCAATACCTCTCGTGAATTTTCGTCCAAATTCTGAACTTCCTCCACAAAAATACAGTCTAAGGCAGTCCGTTTAATCTCCTTAATTTGCTCCGGAACCTGACGCATGGCTATTTCAATACGTCTTTGTTTTAAAACAGAACGAAACTCTTCCAAATGCTCATCAATAATTTTCTCGGCATGCACCAATTCGTTGTAACGGCCCTGCTTATTTTTCTTAGCTAGTTCTTGTAAGGTATTTACTTCGATAAAATGAATAGGGTAACTATCGATGATGCTCGAATCTATATCGTAAGGAACGGCCAAATCCACAACTACCTTTTTATCGGTCTCACCATTGAGTAACGACTCGTAAATTTCTGGAGTGATGATTGGGGCAGTAGCACTGGTGCAAGTAATCAGAATATCAAAACCCTTTTTATAGCTTTTCAACTCTTCCAAAGTATAGGCTTCCCCATTCAGGGCCAATGCTAATACTTCTGCCTTAGCCAAGGTGCGGTTGAAAACTGCAAAATTTGAATATTTATGCTTTTGCAAATACTGTGCAAAGGTATTGTTCGTATCACCAGCGCCAACAATCAAGATACGGGCATTGGTAAACGAATTCACATCACGTAATTTGCGGTAAGCAAGCGAAACCACCGATATCGGATTTCGAGAAATGTCGGTATGTGTATATACTGCCTTGGCTGCTTTCACCACATGATCCATAACCAAACGCAAATAATCGGCAGTAAACCCGGCTAAACGGGCTTTTTCGTACGATTGGCGAATTTGAGCTAAAATTTCTTTCTCCCCAACTACCAAGCTTTCGAGCGAACAAGAAACGCGAATCAAATGTTTTAAAGCATGAACATCTTCATAAACCTGTAACTGTTCAATGCGGCCCTGAAGTTCCTCTCCCGATAAAGAAACTCCAACTACACGTAGAAATTGCTCCAGAAAAAGCTGATCAATTGCGCCGCGGTACTTAAATACAAACTCCACACGATTGCAGGTAGCCACGTAGAAAATCTCTTCAATACTCAGTAGAGATTTCAATTGAAGTAACACGGGGCTCAGTGAATCTTCGCTGATTACCAGATTACCCAAGTCTTTGAGATCGACTTGCTGATGAGTAAATGCAATTATTCTTAAATTCTTCAACGATTAATCCTGTTCGATAATAACAGGTACAAAAGTAAAAAATACAGCTTGCGGCACTGTCACGTCTTTGTAAAACAGCCCCTATTTAGAATGGATATAAATTTGCATTTAAATAGCTGAAAACAAGGATTTTTAGAAAAATATGGTATGCAAAAGTGATGAACATCACCGATAGAATCTGCTAAATTGAGGGCTCTATCCAGTTATCGTCCTCCCGGATGATTTCGATCAACTCATCCAAGGCATGCTCAGTATTTACATTTTTCTTTACCACTTCCTTACCACGGTACAAGGTAATCTTACCCGGACCAGTTCCCACATAGCCATAGTCGGCATCGGCCATTTCACCCGGACCATTCACAATACAACCCATAATACCGATTTTGATACCCTTCAAATGATCAGTCCGACTTCGAATCATCTGCGTAGTTTCCTGCAGATCGAACAAGGTGCGTCCGCAACTCGGACAAGAAATGTATTCCGTTTTTGAAATTCGTGAGCGTGTAGCCTGCAGAATGCCAAAAGAAGTGGTCAATAGCAATTTGGTAGGAATTGCAGGTGCATCCAGCCAAATACCATCTCCAAAGCCATCAATCAGTAAAGCGCCAGCATCTGTAGCAGCAAACAGCTGAAATTCATTTTCAGAAATATTGCGGTAGCTACGTTTTACAATAACCGGCACATCCAACTGCAGTTCTTCCAAGTCAAAAAACACTTGGCGCTGCTCTTGCACTCCGTTTTCTGCACTCGTTTCCAGTACAAAAACCAAAGTCTTATCTACCGGTAATTGCGCAAACTGCTCTCCCTGTAAATCAGCCGCTTCAATACGAACCAAGTTCAATGCAGAGCAACGTTTATCCGCTTGCAAATACTCCTTCAAGGTATACAGCGGATGACAATTTGTAGCATTGATTAAATTTTTCCAGGTAGTGTAATTGTACAATTGCTTCAAGTTTCCCGGAAAATTGAACGATGGCAAAGCATCTCCCAGATAGGCGAAATCTATAGACTGCTCACCCATGCTGTATTTATCCAACACCGGCGAATACACATAACCCGCATCAGTTAAAATAGATGGATCTTTTAGATTTTTTGCAGATAGATCAACAATAACACGAGGCACCTGGTGTCCGCCAATAAAGGTATTTAACTCTGCTGAAGCTCGTCTTTGGTAGGCATAGGGTGAGAAATCTGTCGGAAGTTGAATACGCTCCAAACTAGGTTCCACAGACTTGCGTTGCGAATAACGGTTCACCAAATCACGGGCAACCGGAATCTCCAATTCCGGATCTTCAGTTAGCGAAACCCGAACGGTATCACCCAACCCGTCTTCCAATAAAGTACCGATACCTACTGCCGATTTAATCCGACCATCTTCCCCATCACCGGCTTCTGTAACACCCAAATGCAGCGGATAATTCATCCCCTCTTTAGCCATGGTCTCTACCAATAAGCGGTAAGCCTGTACCATCACTTGCGGATTACTAGCCTTCATCGAGATTACCAGATTTCGATAATCAAGATCTTCGCAAATGCGGATAAATTCCATGGCCGACTCTACCATTCCCAGCGGTGTATCTCCAAAACGGCTCATAATGCGGTCAGAAAGCGAACCATGGTTAGTACCAATCCGCATAGCCGTACCATATTCTTTACAAATTTGAACTAAAGGAGAAAATTTTTGGTAAATACGCTCCAGCTCGGCATCGTAAGCGGCCTGCGTATAATCGATGGTTTCAAACTTTTTCTTGTCGGCATAATTGCCCGGATTGATCCGAACTTTCTCTACCAAACGGGCAGCCAGCTCGGCAGCATTCGGCGTAAAATGAATATCGGCAACTAAGGGTGTATGGTAACCCCGATCTGCCAAACCTTTCTTAATTTCTGCTAAATTTTGAGCTTCTTTGATGCTTGGAGCAGTAATCCGCACCAATTCGCACCCAGCCTCAATCATACGGATACTTTGCTCTACGGTACCCAGCGTATCCATGGTATCCGTAGTGGTCATACTTTGGATACGGATAGGATGATGGCCCCCCATTTTCAAATCACCAATACTTACCTCTCGGGTCAAATAACGCTTATAACTGCTCATCGACGAACAGTAAATACCAGCTAATTCAATAGGACCTTTGGGCTTCATCATATCGCCAACAAAAATAGAAAATATTACGAGTTTGCACCCGGCGCTTCATACTTTAGGCTAATCATCAACGAATTTCGACTCAAACTTATAAAAGCCTGTCTTTTACCACTAGTGTTCCGGCTAATTTATCGTGCAAACATTGTTGCTTCCGATCCAAAAACCCCATCAGGTAGCCAATACCGAAGGTTAAAGCACTCAACCACTTGCACAAATTTCGCAGCACCGATTTAGAAAAGCTCAAACGTTCGCCCGAAACGGCACACACCTTCAAACCCAATAAACGTTTACCCAAACTTGCTTGTTGAGCCGAAGCTTCCATCACCGTTACATACATAGAACGAAATACCGGGACAAGCACAATGCTGGCAAAAGGGATGATGATCCTTAATTTACGATCATCTATAAAAAAGTAAATCAACACTAGGGATAAACTGGCGTAAATAGCCCAAACCAGGAGGTAATCAATTACCCAAGCCAACAAGCGTACATCTAATGTGGCATAATATTGCGGCTGCACCAGTTCCTTTTTGAAACCCAGCAAGTCACGCAGTTCGGCAAGCTCATGTGCTTCCTTGTAATCATCCATATCAGGACTTTTAACAAAGGTGCCCGGCCGAATGTTCAGTTGTTTTAATTCTTCAATAGAAAATGGGCCTTGAGGTTTACCCTCAACAACAACCAGGTACGTTTTCAACTTAATAACGCTTCACTTCAAAATCAGACATGCCGCCTTTCAACTGAATAGTAATTTTTTTGGCCGATGAATTGAAATTAGACGTAGTATATGAACCATCAGGCTGTTTGGTAAAACCATCAAAATCTTTAGCGGTTAAACCGCCTTTAACTACAATTTGGCAGCCCGCATCCTCAGGTATAGCTAATTTCACCTCCGCCATTCCGGCTTTAACTTGCACCTCGGTCTGCTTAACAGGCATCCCCAGTTTCACATCAAATGCGGCGGCACCGCCCTCAATGTTTAATTGCTCCACCTTAAACGCAGATAAATCAAAATCGGCTTCACCCGCACCTACTTCAAGGTTGATAGCCCAAACCGGGTTTACATTTAGGCGCATTTCAACTTCATTGGCATCCAGTTTATCGAAATCCAGTCTCTTATTTTTTCCATTCATCTTGAAGCTCAACACTTCTACAGAATCTCGAGTAATTTTTTCCAAACTGTACTGACCAAAGCTGCGCTGAACCTCTGCCTCAAACAACTCGGTGCTAGACTCCTTCAGCGAGTAACGGGTGGCACCGCCCTTTATATTCAGTTCGGCACGTTGAACTTGAGCAGTGTATGCTTCCGAAAATCGACTATTTTCCAAAGCTCCAAGCTCACTTTGCTCAGTATCATCTGTGTTATTCCACGACCAAAAACTAGTATAGTCTTGCGGACGACTGATACCCATGTAGCCAATAAAACCCAGAACCAGACAGGTAATTAAAACAATGGCAGTTTTCCCGGCATTGGTATGCTTACTGTTGGCAAACACCATATTCAACCCAATCAAGATCAAGATCAATGGCCAAAAATGCCATACCGAGCGCCAGTAAAAGTCAATTACACCAAAATTATCGAGCAATAAAATGGATCCCACGAACACCAGTGTGAGTCCCCAAACAATTTTTTCCGATTTCATAGTAAAAAAATTAATGAATAGAAGACGAATCCGATTCTCCGCTGCTTGCCTGATCATCCTTTGGAGTATCAGACGAAGCCTTATCACGAGCATTCAGCAACATAACCAAGCCCGGCACAACAAATACCAAAGGCCACAATTTACCCAAGCTAAACCAATACGGAATCAGATCAAACTCATGCAGTAAAAAGAACAAACCCAGAAAAATCAGAATCAATCCGCCCACAAACATTGAGCTACTTTTCTTCGGCTGTGCCGCCTCCGAGATTACCGTCTCCGGCTTATCAACACGGTAATCCGTATCGCCATTCATCGTCCAATTAAAAGGCTGCTCCGGAATCGCGATCCATAATACCAGGTAGGCTAAAAATCCCGAACCACCGAAAATCGTAACCAAAATAAATAAGATGCGCACCCAGGTTACGTCAATTTCAAGATAGCGGGCCAAGCCGGCAGCAACACCGCCCAATACCCGATCTTTAGTTTCTCTATACAATTTCTTTCCCATAATAATCTTTTTAAAATGAACTCGAATGCGGTCTCACCACAATCTCATCGATAGTAGCTCCCACACTCATCTGCAAACAAGTCAATACACAAGTAGCAATATCTTCCGGTTGAATGAAATGCTCAGGAGCAATAGACGTACCTTCCCACGAATGTGTTAAGGTGGCCCCCGGAATAATCGCCGTTACTTTTACCCCTGCTGGCTTCAATTCTTCCCGAAGTACACGAGTTAGACCCATCAAGGCATATTTTGTTACAGAATAAGATCCAGCAGCCACTACCGGCTCAATGCCCGCAACAGAGCAGATAATAACAATATGACCCGCACCTGCAGCACGCATCTTTTTACCGAAAAACCGACTCAGTTCATGCGCCGCATAAACGTTCACCTGCATTTGCTGTTCCAAAACACCTTCCGACTCATCCAATAGAGTCGCCGGAATGTAGATCCCAACATTATTAATCAAAGTACCGATATGTCCCAGCTGACTGTGAGCCTCCTCTGCAAAAACCCGCAAATCCTGCAAATCACCGCAGTCTGTTGCCCGGGCATAAACTTCTACATCCGGAAATTGAGACTGCAATACTGTACACAAGTCGGCCAATTCAGTCGGACTTCTGGCACAAATGGCCAAATGATAGCCCGCCTCTGCCAATTTAAAAGCAATGGCCCTACCAATCCCTTTTGTAGCTCCGGTAATTAATGCATTCATAGAGTGAAGTTAAAACAGATTTTTGGGATTGTGGGTTTAGATAGATGAAAATTTGGGAAACAAATTGAATTAACTCATTAAAACCAAAAAACTTCCCAACTTTTTACTCAGGGAGTTTTTGTTAACAATACACAATATCCAAACGAGTGTCTATTCCATTCTATTACTATGCCTTTGTGATACAAAATGTGAGTAGAACAAAAATAGACTAAGAAAGATTAATTCGCCGGAACAATTCGAGAATTATGCATAAATCCAACAGTTCCATCTGCCAATTTAACCTTAGAGTAGATATCTCCTTTCTCTAATAACTCAAATTTATCACCCTCATTAACCTTTTTAATAATCTTGCCTCCTGGAGCATCTCTTAAATTGGTATATCCATCCGGATCATTAATTTGATATTGAGTTATAACTTCCTCATTAGCAGCAGGTATTGCTTGAGGAGTAGCTGCGCTATCTGCAGCTGCGGAAGGACTATCAGCAGACTGAGTGGACTCTTTAGGTATATTCTTGAATAATTCGGATTCCTGTTTGTCTAAATCAGCTAATTCTTCTTCTCGACCCCAGCCAAATTTATACTTCAAATTTCCATACAAAACACTCAATGACGAAAAAATACTGATTTTACTTGAACTATTATTGTAAACCTGATCTCCATTTTGCTTTGTATAAAATCCGTTTGTACACATTTCAGAAGCCACTCCGTACATGTAATCAACAGTCATCTTATCTGGGTCCATATCCAGATCCAAATCGTCCACAACTTTTTGACCACAAGCATCTAGATCTGATGAATCATATTCAGTATCAGCAAGCTCTTCAGAAGAAATAGACTTTAACACATAATATTCACCCACCTTTTCACATTCACAATAATCGTAATTCGGATTTAACCAACTACCTAAACCAAACAGAAGCAAGCCAGATCCAAACAAAATCAACGTATTGGTTTGTAGAATTTTTTTTGTGTACGTTACCTCTCCGACTTTCAAAATATCAAAAATCTGACCTGTTTTTTTCTTCCGAGAAATGGAATATACAAGGTAAGCCACACTAGAAGCTAGAAGTGTGTAACCTAAAAAAACGCCAAAATACTTCAAAAAATAAAAGATAATGCTAATAATAACAAGAACAATTATAGTGGCAGTGAACATGCCCACTTTTGATTCATTAGTGTTGGTTTCTGACATAATGTTTTTACCTACTCGTAAGGCTTTTCGGTTACGCCCCGTTTTTGGAATGGTAGCTGGACTCCATTTGTGAACAATTAAAAATAAACGGGCTATACTTCTACAAATAAAATCCCTAAACAAAGATTACAGGAAAAACAACGACTTATAAATATAAATTAAGTGAATTGAGTGATTCACCTAATCGAAAAGCCATTAGAATACCTCTTTCAAAATCCGCAAAACATCACTTCTCAATGCATATAAACTTTGGAGCTTATCTAACATAGAAGGAGTACGCACAATCGCGTTATCTAACCGGTATTTCAAATACATTTAATGGTTGATATTCGAAATAATATTTAACCTCAACAGTGCTCAGCCCTATCGTATCAGCAACAATAAGAGCTTTTAACAAACCTATTTCCTGCTCATCTAAATTCAGATTATACCTCTTCTTTCGATTGCGATAACGATCAATAACCACACCGGAAACAACCAATACAAAAAGCCCGGTGAGATACAAACCAGATGACACAATTTTCTCTCCTAGTGGAACAACTGGCCCTGGATTACTTAAAGGAGCTCAAGGATTTATTGTCAGGGCTATTCGTACATTTTATTAGGCACTGCAACCACGACCTTCCCCTTTCTAGTACTTAATCCCGAACTAGAATGATTTAAAACAGATTTTTGGGATTGTGGGTTTGGATTGAAGGAAATTTGCAAACCAACAAGCTCCACTTACTCGTAGATCTGTTTTTTGCGATCAAAAAGGTATATTGTATCCCAAATTAAACAGTATACACCAAGTTTATACTGAAATTAACCGGATAACGATAGGTTTGATACGCGATTGGCTATGAAGCAGAAACTATTCTCCTCAAAACTCCTCAAAAGCTGGAAAAAACTCGGGCCCGGATTGGTAACCGGAGCCAGCGATGATGATCCTTCTGGTATTGCAACCTATTCACAGGCAGGAGCAGCATACGGACTTTCAACCCTTTGGACCTCCATTCTTGCCTTTCCGCTTATGGCCGCCATTCAGCAGATGTGTGCCCGTATCGGTCTGGTAACTTCACAAGGCCTTACAGGAACCCTTAAAAAACACTATCCCAGACCCATTTTATACCTCATGCTGCTGTTCAGCTTTCCAGCAATTGTCATGAATATTGGTGCCGACATTGCTGGCATGGGTGCGGTAGGCAATCTCCTGTTCCCGGCTATTGATGCCAACTATTTCAGTGTCTTGTTTACCATTATACTTCTGGGATTGATCATTTACCTACCCTACCAAAAAATTGCATCCGTACTCAAGTATTTGTGCATCGTCATGATCGTTTATTTTGTGGTGCCTTTTTTATACCAACAAGACCTTGGCGAAATACTAAAAGCCACATTAATTCCAACCCTAAGCTTCGACAAAGATTTTATAGCCATTTTGGTAGGCATACTAGGTACAACCATTTCGCCTTACCTCTTCTTTTGGCAAGCATCGGTTGAAGTAGAAGAAATGAAACACAAGCGATCGCACCTAATGGTCAATAAAAAACTCATACATGCCATTGATAAAGATGTAGATTTCGGAATGACCGTATCCGGCTTTGTGATGTACTTCATCATTCTCACAACCGGAACGGTACTCTACAAAGGCGGTATTCATCAAATAGACACCGTAGAACAAGCCGCCATGGCCTTAAAACCATTAGCCGGAAACCTGGCATACTTGCTGTTCGCCATAGGCGTAATTGGAACAGGTCTTATTGCCATTCCGGTACTCAGCGGTTCATTATCCTACATATTCACCGAAACTTTTGGCTGGGAACAAGGCCTGGATAAAAAATTTCACGAAGCACGAGGCTTCTATGTCATCATCGCCATTTCATTACTACTCGGCTTATCCTTAAACTACATTGGCATTACCCCAATGCAGTCCTTAATATACACCGCAATCCTCTACGGCATTACGGCCCCCGTACTAATAGCCATCATCCTGCACATCTCCAACAATAAGAAAATCATGGGCGAAAACGTAAATAGCCGGATGTCAAATATTCTTGGAGTTGCGGCATTCCTCATCATGACCATTGCTGCAGTGGTGTTAATTTACCTGCAACTAAGCGAATAGTTAAACAAAATATGCCTAAAGCTGAAGCAAACAAAATAGAAATATCTGCTAACCAAAGAGTGATGCAAAAAGCTAGAATTGAGTTAGACAGTAAAAAGGAAGCAAAAACCGTAGTGGAGGAGGCCACTTTGGGTGTCGGTTTTTTGCTTCCTTAACTAACCAAAATACAGAGTAAGCTAAATCGTAACTACTCTAAGATTTTTACTTGCGGAGTGTCCAGTTTTTCTTCAAGAGATCTTCAGAACTCCCTCCAACCATAATTTCAAACTCGCCGGGTTCTACAATAAATTTTCCATACTGATCGTAAAAGCCAAATTCAGTAGAATCAAGCTCAAATACCACCAATTTAGTTTCACCTGGCGCTAATAAAACCTTTTCAAATGCTTTCAATTCTTTAACCGGACGCACCTGGCTAGCAACCTGATCATGTAAAAAGAGTTGAACAACCTCTTCTCCACTTCGACCACCCTTATTTGTCAATTTTACACTTACCTTAAGTTTCCCAGATAACTGTTCTTCAAGCTGGAGATCGGCATAGCTAAATTCTGTATAACTCAAACCGTAACCGAATGGATAAAGCGGTTTGTTCGATTCATCGGTATAATGTGACCAAAATACTTCGGCTTTAGGACCAGGCCTGCCGCTTGCAAAGTGGTTGTAGTAAATTGGAACTTGCCCAACACTACGCGGGAACGACATGGTTAATTTCCCACTCGGATTATAGTCTCCAAATAGAACTTGAGTAATTGCTGTACCAGAAGATGTGCCCAGTTGCCATGCCTCAACAATAGCCGGTATGTGTTCATCGGCCCAACTAATGTCAAGGGGTCTACCGTTCATCAATACCAGAACAATATTCGGATTAACACGATAAACGGCCTCTAAAAGTTGTTGTTGTAAGCCTGGAAGCGTTAATGAAGCCCTGCTTCTACCTTCGCCAGATTGCATACCATGCTCACCGAGTACCATCATTACAACTTCGCTTTGCTTAGCCAAGGCAACAGCTTGAGCAAATTCGCTGCTATCTTTGGTATTAATCGACAATTCATCTGGGAAGTTGGTTTTGCCATAAACCAGCTCTACCCCCTTAGCATAGCTGTAGGAAATTTTAGCAGCACTCAAGGCATCGGTAACCGAAACAGCCGAAGAATCGGTAGCAGCTAACCTCCAATTTCCAAGCGGACTGTTTTTATCTGAAGCCAACACCCCAATTACTGCCAGGTTTTTTTGAGATTTTTTTAAGGGTAGTAGGTTGTTTTTGTTTTTCAACAACACAATCGATTTTTTGGCTACATCCAAAGCGGCTGCACGGTGTTCTGGGGTCAATAGATTTGATTTCTCAGCCTTAAAATTGCAATACTTATACGGATTGTCAAACAGCCCCAATTCGAATTTTAACCTCAGGATTCTACTTACGGCCTCGTCAATAACTTTTAGATCTACCTTACCTTCTTCAACCAATGTTTTAAGGTGATTGATGTACGCATACGATTCCATATCCATATCGCTGCCAGCGTTTGCACTAAGTTCTGCTACCTGTTTCAAATCAGCAGCAAAACCATGGTCGATCATTTCTTTACCCGAACCCCAATCGGAAACCACAAAACCCCGATAAGCCCATTTCTTTTTCAATATATCTCTTTGTAGAAAGGAGTTAGCAGTAGCTGGAACACCATTGAGAACATTAAAAGAATTCATAAACGTAGCTACGCCGGCATCGGCAGCAGACTTAAATGGAGGAAGTACCGTATTGTACAAAGTATACGTGCCAATATCTACCGTATTGTAATCTTTACCAGATTCAGCAAATCCATAACCGGCAAAATGCTTAGCACAAGCCGCAATTGAGGTTGGAAACGATAAACTTTCTCCCTGAAAACCTTTAACGCGGGCAGCCGCAATTTTAGCCCCTAAAAAAGGATCCTCCCCAGCACCTTCCATTACTCTACCCCATCGAGCATCTCTTGAAATATCTACCATCGGTGCAAAAGTCCAGTTAATACCAACCGCTGCGGCCTCAACAGCGGCAATTCTTGCCGACTGTTCAATCGCTTTCAAGTCCCAACTAGCCGATTCCGCTAGCGGTATCGGGAAAATGGTTTTATAACCGTGAATGACATCCGACCCAAAAAGTAAGGGAATACCTAATCTAGATTCGTTAACTACTATTTCTTGGATACGGCGTACATTGTCTACCCCCGTTACATTCAGTACAGCACCAACCCATCCTTTTTTTAAGTGTTCGTACTTAAGTTTCGCACTTTCTTCCTGTGGAAGTGGACCTGTTGACTCCCAAAACCCATTGTATTGATTCATCTGACCAATTTTCTCTTCAAGGGTCATTTGGGCTAACAACTTGGAAACCTTTTGGTCGGTTACCTCAACAGAACTGGGTTTTTGAGCAAAAGTACTTTGGTAACCTAAAACAATAAATACTAAAAATGTTACCCGCTTATTCAATTTCATTAATGTTTCGGCATATACAGCGAAATCTTAAGAAAGAATTCGCTTAACTTAGTTAATCGCTATTTATAAATTCTAATATAATCAACTTCCATACTTGCGGCGCTGAAATTTGGATCTACTGCACCACCAAATGTGCCGCCCATTGCCACGTTTAAAATCAAGAAAAAATTCTGATTAAAAGGCAATGAAGTCGAATTGCTTACCGTATGGAACAATTGATTGTCAACATAAAATTTGATGCTGCTTGCAGTCCATTCCATACTATACAAATGAAATTCGGTAGTTGCATTGGCTATAACTTTTGTTGAACCATCTGGATTACCACCAGAACGACCCGGATAATGTACAGTACCATAGATTCTGTTCACATCATTCCCCTTGTGTTCCATAATGTCAATTTCACCACAAGCCGGCCAACCAACCGTTGAAAAATTGCTTCCCAACATCCAAATGGCAGGCCATGTTCCACCACCAGCGGGTAATTTTGCGCTCACATCTACCCGACCATATTTGAATGAGAATTTATCTTTTGATAATAGTCGGGTGGAAGTATACGCCATACCACCGAAATTCTCTCGTTTAGCAGTAATTTTCAATACTCCATTAGCAACAATCACATTATCAGCACGATTGGTATAATACTGTAATTCCTGGTTACCCCAACCGCCAGATCCGGTACCAATATCGTAGCCCCAAACCGAGCTATTGGGTGCGCCATTGGTGTTAAACTCTTCCGACCAAAATAAAGTAGGACCAGCCACCTGAACAGTTACAGTTACAGCAATGGTTTTTGAAACCGATTGCCCATTAGCAGATTTAGCGGTAACAATTACCGAAAAGGTATTGGTACCATTTAAGGTATACTGGTGGCTAACTACACCACTGGTTTGAGTAACAATTACACCATCACCAAACTCAAAACTATATCTAGACGTATTTTCAGCGCTTGCGGTAAATGCAACATTGCCACTACCATCTGTACTAACCACCGCATTAACCTGCAAATTAGCAGGAGCACTAGGTTTTACGCTATCTGCCCCTGCTTTTTTGCAGCCAAAAAACAGAACTAATGTGAGTAAATAAAGTCCAGCATTTTTTGATATGCGCATACTATTTTACTTTGAATTTCTGATACCATGCATTTCCATCTACACCAATACTTCTTACAGACATGGTGCTTGAAGTAATTTCCATGATTTCGTAGGTTTTAGTACCCAAACCCCAACTTAACAAACCATGGCCAGGCACCGTAAACTGTATACGGGTTGAAATGGCAGAAGTAGTATTAGAAGTCGCAGCTGAGAAAGCCAAAACCTTTGTGCCAGTTGCGTCAAAGTTTTGAAGCTCCCCTGCTGATAAACCATAATAGGCTTTATAATCCGGCACAATAAAGGTTTGACCTTTATTATCCAAAACCATTGAAATACTATTGGCTCCAGCCTTGGTAAAGCTGATTTCATCGTCATACTCGGCAGCTGTACGAAGACCACCTATTTCAGGCGCACTATACCAAGAAGGCCAAAACGTTTCATTTGCCCCCTGAGTAGGTCCTGGCCCAACACCAAAATGAGATGGAGCATCTTTGTCAACGATCCAAATTTTAGAAGCTCCTCCTGTTAAATTGGTCATGATATTCGCTGGGATATCAAACAGCGTCAGCACTTTTATCTTCTTAGTTAAAGTTGATATTGTTCCACCCGTACCAATGGCATTCACCGTGATGGTATAATCGAAGGTACCCGGCATACTGTATTTGTGCACAGTAGTTCCCGGACTTACAATCTTGCTTTCACCATCACCAAAATCAACTTTAAAACTAATCACATCGGCAGCCGCTAAAGTAATAGACACATTCCCGGAGCCATCGCCGGTTGGAGCTGCATTTGTAGCACCTTGAATGGCCGTAGTAAGCACCAAGCCAGATGGCGTTTTCAAGTCGCCAAAACTATATTCCTGTTTTTTACATCCGGCTAAAAAAAGCAGGCCGATGAATGCAAACAGACTAATTTTATTTACAATATGTTTCATAATCTAATTCTTTTAAGTACTTACTAATTAAGAGTAATGTCGTCGAAATAATACACACTACCTGTGACATGATTAGAAGGGTTAAAGTCGAAGAACACTACCGCTACTTTGAGAGGATTGCTTGGATTTTGACTTGTAAAATTGAACGTAAGTTCTTCCCAAGCATTTGCAACTGTAGTTACAGCATCAACTTCTATCCCATTGCCATCTCCTAAGCCATAGTCAAATTTGAACTTCACAGTTTTACCTGCTGCCGGAGACCATACTTTCATTTTTACTACTTTTTGGGTGAAATTGAAAATTGGATATTCTAAAGGCATGGAAGTACCCGACCAAAACTCATTTCCTTTAATCGCTTTACCCACTTTTGTGCTGGTATTAATTCCACTAGCATCCGGGTTGTTTACCACTGAAGCTGAAGCTCCACCAAAACTATCCAAGAAATAATTGGTAATTGACGATTGGAAATTAATAGGTAAACTTTGGCCAATTTGACTTTGCAAACGGATATCGTCCATGTAGAACGTAAAGTTCGAACTGCCATCACCCATGGTGCCGTTATCAAAAATGAATACTAACTTACTGTAGTTTCCATTAGGGATAGTTGAATAATCAAATACCAGGTCTTCCCACGCATTAGCAACCGTGGTTACTGCTGTTTTTTCGAAATTGATACCACCAGCTCCCTCTACTTTCAACAATACATTTGCTCCCACTCTAGGCGACCACACTTTCATCCGGAAAATTTTGCCGGCCGAAAAATCAATAGGCCCAGAAAGGGATAAGGTACTACCACCCCAAGGTTGACCACCATTTTTGACCATCTTTAACACCTTAGTACTGGTATTGATACCGCCCGATGCTGGATTATTAACCACCGTAAGTGCACCACCATCAAAATTACCAATGGCGCCCGCATAATTCAGCGTAGTAGATTGTAAGGTAATTGGCAAACTGATCGGATCTTCAATCACTACACTTTGCGTAACCGTAGTGGTGGCTGCACCTCCACTAAGGGCTACAACCTTAACAGTATAAGTACCCGGTGTTGCATAGGTGTGACTCACGGTCTCACCTTCAAGAAAAGATACCGGTACCTCATTTGCACCGCCATCACCATATGTTACCTTAAATAAAGTTTCGTAGTTAGCCGTAGCAGAAACATTTACTTTAAACTTATTATTCTGATCAATAGCTGCAGTAACCTGCAAATCTTCTGGTGCTCTAAACGAAACCGTTAATTGCTTGGTACTTTCAGTTATTTTCCCAGAAACACCAAACGCCACAGATTTTACCGTATAGGTTCCTTCCGGATAAACGTGAGTTACGCTCTGTCCGGCTGCAACACGCGTAGGGTTAGTACCACCATGACCAAAATAAATATCGTAAGCCGTAGCTCCATCACCATTTGGGGTAATGGTAACTAAACCTGTATTATCCTGGGTTATGTTAAAAAAGGGATTCAGATTCGCTGGAGCTTTGGCACTCTCCAGGAAAGCGGTATCGCCAAAATTATCCTTCTCACAGCTCGAAAGCACTGCAAGCAGAGTAACCAGACTAAGAATTTTTGTTATCGTTCTCATAATTCTTTGATTCAAATAATTTGATGATTAATTATATCCTGGGTTTTGAGCTAAACCAGAGATATCTACTTCTGCCTGTGGAATAGGGAACAATTCATTCTTGCCTACCACAAAGCCCGTAATCTTAGCGGCTGCTTGTCCGGTACGTACCAAGTCGAAGAATCGATGACCCTCCATGGCTAATTCCAATCTACGCTCATCCCAAATAGCCTGACGAAGTGTTGTTCCGGTAGCAGTAATATCATGGTTATTATCGCCGAAAGCACGTCTACGTACTCTGTTCAAGTAATCTTGAGCCTTAGCATCATTTGGTGTAGTGGCACGGTTATTTGCCTCAGCAGCCATCAACAATACATCAGCAAAACGGATAGCTCTGTAATTATTCAGGTAATTAAGCTCAACCTGACCAGAAGTTTGACCATTTCTAGGTTGGTACTTCTGATTGTAAAGACCCGTGTTTTTATAAGGAGCTACCTTATACGTAATATTAAACGACGGATTGGCTGTCTTGTAGGCTTCAATATCCAATATGGTTACAGCTTTACGGGTATCACCAGCTGCATAAGCAGCAGCAAGATTAGCCGTTGGTAAATTCGAGCTCCAACCAGATGCATACGGACTGCTACCGGTTAAATTACGGATACCACAAATTTGTACAGCTAAATTTCCCTGTCCTCTGCCCGGATTAGACCAATCATAGAAAGGGTTATTGTTTGAATACTGTACTTCAAAAACAGATTCCGGTCCATTTTCACCAGTGGCTAAGAAAATATCATTGAAATTAGTTACCAAGCTAAATGGCCCATTAACTACATTCTCCAACATGGCAGCTGCCAAAGTAAACTTATCCTGATACAGATAAACCTTACCCAATAGCGCCTGAGCCGCAAACTTAGTAACTCTTCCTTTTTGCGGATTGCTTAAAGGTAAAGCTGCGATGGCAGCAAGCAAGTCTTTCTCAATTTGCTCGTATACCTTTTCTTTGGTAGCACGCTGAATTTTTTGCGAATCACCAACCGATAAGCGCTTGTCTACAAACAAAGGTACACCGCCAAACATTTTTACCAACTCAAAATAATAGTAGGCTCTTAAAAAATAAACCTCACCATACAAGGCAGCTTTACCGGTAAAGTCCAGCTTGCTTTTATTTTCTTCTAAATAGTTGGCCCGGTTAATTCCTTCATAACACGCTTTCCAAGATTCAGTAAGGTATGAGTTATTAGCCTTAAGCTGATAATCATCAATTTCCTGCATTCCTAACTGGTCAGTTGCATTTTCTCCTCCACTAACCGAATTGTCTGAGGCTACATCTCCAATTACAGGATTGGCCCATAGCCATTGCATAGGAGAATAAACACCAATGGTTAATTTCTGATAATCATCGGCTGTTTTAAAATAACTATCAGCAGTTACCTGATAATCTTCCTTAGGATTGTATTCCACAAATTTTTCGCAACTCAAACTCAAAGATGTTGCTAAAAATAATCCTATTATATAAGTGTACTTTTTCATTTCAATTTCTTTAAGTGACTTAGAATTTAACATCGACCCCAAATGACCAAGTACGGGCTTGAGGATAAGAACCACGATCAATACCCGTATCAAAAATTCCTCCTGATATCTCTGGGTCAAAACCTGAGTATTTAGTAAATGTGAAAGCATTCTTCACCTGTGCATACAGTCTGATTTTGCTTACGCCCATACGTTTAATAAGGCTTGATGGAAGCGTATAACCCAATTGCACATCCTTTATTTTCACAAATGAACCATCTTCCACATAGCGGTCAGATACCCGATTGTTTTGATTGGCATCAATAAAACTATAGCGTGGGTTACGAGCATCATTCGTGCTACCCTCACCAGTCCAACGAGCAAGCACACCACGATACTTATTGGTCATCGCCAAATTACGCTCGTAAGCTCGGTAAATATCGTTACCAATAGAAGCATAAATAAAGGTGTTAAAATCAAAAGCTTTGTAAGTAAGGTTTAAACCCCAACCCATAGTAAAGTCTGGGAACGGGTCACCAATTTTGGTTCTATCCAAATCGGAGATTTTTCCGTCACCATTAATATCCACAAAACGAATATCACCAGGTACCGCATCTGTTTGCGTAGGTGCAGCAGCAATTTCAGCCATATTCTGGAACAAGCCCATGGTTTTAAATCCATAGAAGTATCCAGGAGTAAAGCCTTTCTCAAAACGCGTTACACTTTGGTACGGAATACCATAACCACCACCGGTAATTAAACCATTATTGGTTTCGGTAACCTCATTTTGCGCAGTAGTAAAGGTCAGGTTTGAACTTACTTTCCAATTACGACCTAAGGCATTGCTATAACCTAAATTCAAGTCAATACCCTTGGTCTCTGTAGTACCAATATTGGCAGTCGGTGCCGCAGCTGTACCTAAGTACAAGGATAAGCTTGGAGTAAATAACAACCCGCTGATTTTCTTCTCAAAATAATCCGCACTCAGCGAGAACTTATTTTTCATAAAAGTTATGTCAAAACCAGCATTCAACTGTTCTTGCTTTTCCCAACCCAAATCGTCATTTCTGAACGAAGCAATAGTAGCTCCAATAGAAGTCGGGTCGTTACCAAAAGTATAACCCGCATTTTGACCTAAACCGTAGCTGTAAATCTGATTTGAGATCCGTTGAAACTGAGGGTTCACATTTTCGTTACCGGTAATACCGTAACTACCTCTAATCTTGAAATAATTGATAAAGTCAGACTTAAAGAAGTCTTCATCAGAAACAACCCATCCTAATGAACCCGCATAAAAATTCGCGAATTTATTATTGATACCAAACGCAAACGAACCATCTCTTCTTGCAGAGAAAGACAACAAGTATTTATCCTTGTAGTCGTAATCCAATCTCGAGAAGAAAGAAAGGTTTCTACGCTCATACTGATAAGAACCCAGATCTAAACCTGAATTCGCAGCCGTTCCAGTTGCCGACGAAATATCTGCATACTCCCAAGAATTAAAAGGCACATCCTGTCTGGTTCCACTAACCGAATTACCGGTCACCTTAGCCATAGAGAAACCAAACACCGTTTCAAAATTGTGTACATCATTAATTTTGAAATTGTAATTACCAAAATTCTCAAAAGTGTAATTGTAGTACGAAGTCTTATACTCATACACACTGTTATGCGCTCCAGTTTTGGCAGAACCATCAGCATTCAAAGTAGAGTTGATGTGGCCTGCACCATAAAAAGAGAGTGGCGTAAAGCTTTTACCAGTAACATCCACATTGGTATAACCATAACGAGAAGTAAGCTTTAAATTCTTTAACAACTGGTATTGCATCTCCAACTTACCATACAATTTCTTCGTATTAGATTTGTTGTACGTATCCTCCAATTGAGTTAATGGATTAAAGATTTCAGATAAGATGGTATTACTTACCCCATATTTTCCATACACTCCCGGAACAGTGTTGAATACCGGAACCGTAGGATCGAAATTCAACGCATTAGAAATAACACTGTTAATCGAGTTTTCAGGTACACCCGCACCGCGTATGTTCACAAAACTGGTATTGGCAATAAATTTAACTTTACTGCTCATATCAAAATTTAAGTTTGCAGTACCATTGTAACGGTCAAAATAAGACTTGTTTTTGCCACCAACAATACCACCCTGGCCAAGGTATCCTCCAGAAATAAAATAACCCATGTTTCCGCTTCCACCCTTTGCAGTAAGTGTTTGAGAACTAATAGGCGCATTTTTAAAAATTTGATCCTGCCAATTAGTGCCTTTTCCAAGAGCAGAAAGATCAGGGAAAATAACAGCACCACCAGAAGCCACACTACCTTCGTTTACAATAGCTGCATACTCGGTAGCATTCAAAACACCAATAGTGCTCATTACTTGTTGCGTACCGTAGTTGGCTCCATAAGTTACTTCAGTTTGCTGATTCTTTTTCCCACTCTTCGTAGTAATAACAATCACCCCATTACCCCCTTTCACTCCATAAATAGCGGTAGTTGCAGCATCCTTCAATACGTTTACCGATTCAATATCAGCCGCATTAATAGAGTTCAGGTCATCTAAACTTTGGATAGAACCATCCACAATAACCACAGGATCTGTACCGGTGTAAGAAGGAATACCCCTAATCAATACCGTAGGTTTAGCACCTGGAGATCCCGGAGAAATAACCGTTACCCCCGATGCCCTACCCTGTAAAGCATCCTCGGCACGTACCGGTCTTAGTTTCTCAATGTCCTCACCCTTAACCGTTGAGATAGCCCCAGAAACCTTGGTGATTTTTTGTGTGCCATAACCCAGCACCACAACTTCATCCATCACATTAGCAAAATCACTTAAAATCACTTCAATGCTCCCGGCATTTACAACCGTATAACGATACGGCTGCATACCTGTAAACGTGAAGCTCAGCGTACTACCCTTAGCAGCGCTGATAGAAAATTTACCATTTGCATCGGTCTGCAGGACAGTCGAAGTCCCCACAACGCTAACTGTTGCACCCGGTAGGGGTTCTGATGTAGACTTACTTTTAACCACACCCGAAACCGTCAGAGTTTGAGCAGCCAGGTGAGTGCCATAAAAAGCAAAAAGTAAGCTAATACAAAACAACTTGAATGTAAGTTTCATATTGTACTTGTTTTTGGTGAAATAAAATGTGTGTTAGTAATTAAAATTTATAATTGGTTAAATCAAAAATGAGCATAAGCACTACATCATCACAAATAAAGTACTACATCAATACTACATCAATTGATTTAAATGCCTGATTTTTAGTGTAGTTTTATACTACAACACTACATCTAAAAATTGTGTATACTTACACAAACAGGTAAATTTGAGTAGCTATGAAAAAATTACTGCTGATTATTTTACTTCCACTACAACTCTTCGGGCAAAACACCATTGGCCTACCCGAGATTGTAAACTATCCCAAAGACTGGTACAAGGCCGGTCTACAAAACTGGGATATTAAACAAGACCAGCAAGGTATCATCTATTTTGCCAATAACGAAGGAATGCTCACATTCGACGGAAATTATTGGAACCTTTTCCCACTACCCAATAAAACAATCGTTCGCTCGCTCGAAATCAGTACAGACGGAAAAATTTATGTAGGCGGCCAAGATGAACTAGGCTATTTCTTACCCGATAATCGTGGAGTACTCAAATACCACAATCTTGTCAATACCATAGCACCCAAAGACCGCTCATTCGGCGATGTATGGGATATCGTATCCTTCAAAAACCACGTATTCTTTCGTACAAACAACAAACTATTCAAACTCACCAACAACAAAATACAAACCTACTACCCCCAATCAGAATGGACTTTTCTGGGCAAATCGGGCGAAACCCTACTCGCACACGATAACAGTACCGGACTCATGCAATTCGAAGATAATGCATGGCTAAGCACCAACAATCAGTTGGCACTACCCAAAACAGCAATACCAACAGCATGCCTGGCCATAACTAACAACAGCATCCTAGTCACAACACTAAAACACGGTTTATTCGTATTAAAACCAACAGGCATTTTTCCATTTGCAAGCCAACAAAAAAGCCTTTTTCAAAACGAACGAATTTACTCGGCAGCCAAAATCAACCAAAACCACTTGGCCATAGCAACAAGTAACGGAGGGCTCTACATCTTAAATATTGCAGGAGATATCATACAAACATTCTCAAAAAGAGAAGGATTGCAAAACAACAACATCCTCAGTGTTTTTACCGATCATCAAAAAAATTTGTGGTTAGGTATGGATACAGGGATCGATTTCGTGGCCTACGACAGTGCCATCAAGCAAATCAACCCCTTCTTACTCGACGCATCCGGGTATACCGCCATGGTCTACCAAAATAAGCTCTGGCTCGGTACCTCCAACGGTCTATACAACGTTGCTTTGCAAAACCTGAACGACATCAGCTTTACCAAAGGCAACTTTACAACAGTTAACAACACCAAAGGCCAAACCTGGGGTTTGGCAAAAATCAACAATCAATTATTACTCGGCCACCACGAAGGCGCCTTTATCCTACAAAACAACCAGGCAAAACAACTAGCAGGAAACAGTGGCTTTTGGAACTTTATTGCCCGATCAACCACCAAACCAAGCAATGAAATTATAGCAGGAACTTACAGTGGTTTAGCTGTGTTCAATACCTCAAAAGGTTTACCTCAGTTTCAGGAAGAAATTCCCGGATTCAAAGAATCATCCCGTTTTTTAACTACAGATTCAGAAGGCCGAATTTGGGTATCACACCCCTACCATGGAGTCTATAAAATCGAAAAAAATAAATCAGGAAAATACACAAGCAAAAGTTACGGTAAAAAAGAAGGACTCCCATCTAACGTAAATAACCACGTCTATAAAATAAATAACGAAATTGTAATTGCTACCGAAGCAGGAATCTACCAGTACCAAGCAGCCAAAGATCAATTTAACACAGCCCAATATTACAACAATCTACTAGGCAACAAAAGCATACGCTACCTCAAAGAAGACGATTATGGCAACGTCTGGTTCATACAAGAAAAAGCAATTGGCGTAATCGATAAATCAGGCGCAAAATCACAAGTGCTCTATTTCCCCGAGTTAACCAATAAACTCCTCAGCGGATTCGAATTGATCTACCCAATTAATATGCAAAACATCATCCTATCAGGCGAAAAAGGATTCTTCAATGTCAACTTTCAAAAATACAAAGCCAATATCCCCAAACTAAGCGTGCAACTACGGCGAGTATTAATAGGCAACCAAAAAGACAGCACCATATTTGGCGGATATTACCGAACATTAACCAGCAAACAACAACAAACCGAAAAAGATATACTCGAAATTCCAAGCCATTGGGAAACCATACGTTTTGAATTCTCCTCAACAATATTCAACAACAAATCCATACTCGAATATTCCTACCGACTAAAAGGATTAACTAAAGAATGGTCTGAATGGACAAAAAGAACCGAAAAAGAATTTACCACCCTGCCTGCAAATTCCTACACATTCGAAGTAAAAGTCAGGAATAATTTAGGAAACGAGTCACCCCCTGCCACTTACCGCTTCGAGGTACTACCACCCTGGTACCTAACATCTTGGATGAAATCCATTTATGCAGCCCTATTAATTGCAGGAATAGTATTCGTAAACCGTTGGAACAAACGCAAATTGCAGATGCAACAAGCCCGCCACGAAGAAGAACAAGAAAAATTAAAATACATACACGATCTAGAATTAAGCAAAAGCGAGAACGAACTCGTGCTACTCAGAAACCAAAAACTAGAAGCAGAAATAAACCTCATGAACTCCGAGCTAGCCTCATCAGCCATGCACCTCGTAAAAAAAGGAGAGCTACTCACAAAAAGTAAAGAAGAACTCAGCAAAGTGTTACGCGTAGTAGAACACCCCGAAGCAATTTCAGAACTCAAAAAAATGATGCGAAACCTGAACGAGGACGAAAAAATGGACAAAGAGTGGGAAAACTTCTCCAGACATTTCGATAAAGTACACAGCGATTTCCTTTCCGCATTAAAAACAAAACACCCATCCATCACGCAAAACGAATTAAAACTGTGTGCTTACCTCCGAATGAATTTATCTACCAAAGAAATTGCCCAATTAACCAGCATTTCGGTCAGAGGTGTAGAAATTAGCCGCTACAGGCTCCGAAAAAAACTGCAAATACCAAGCGAAACAAACTTAGTAGACTACCTGATCACGTTTAAATACTAAACAAAACAAGTAACTGCAGCATGCAAGACCCAGCATAAAAATGGAATCCAAATGTGCTAAAATCAACACAAATGTTCCGCACTTTAGCACAATTAATCTGTAATTCTACTTTCCAATACCGGTAAGTTGCATAAGTAGCCCGCACAAACACATCTGCAATTCGTAACACAGCACAACACATCCGCACAATTGTCTACCAGTTTCGATAATCCGCACAGCTAACCCGCTAATTCGCATAACCTGTGCGCACAACCGCATACCACATCCGCACAGTCGCACCTGTAAAAGGCACACCCGCACAATAAGGAAGCACACTGCAACGTTTAAAACTAAAATCGACAAAACAGTTATGATAAAGCTCAACCTAGGCCCGCTTTTTGAAGCCCGCGGCATCGAAAAACCCTACAGCTACCTGCTAAAGAAAGGAATACCACGTCATACTGCCCAACGCATCCTGAGCGGAGAGCATACCCAACTGCACTTTCGCCATGTAGAATTGCTCTGCAAAGTACTCAATTGCAGCCCCAACGATCTGTTCATCTACATTCCCAACAAAGAAGAACAACTACCCGAAAACCACCCGCTGCATCAACTCAAAAAAGAAAGCATTGGCTTCAATTGGTTGCAAAACACCGCAAACTTACCCATCAATCAACTCCAACAACTCATCCTACAAATCAAAACGCAACTCGATCAAAGCCCGGAGCAACACCGCTAAAAAATGCAGCCGTATTCGTAAATACCAATCAAGCTTAGTATTTTTACAAGGCTAAAGCCCTAAAGCACATTATGTTTTTTCAACCCTTCGGTAAATACATACTCCTCTTAAAAGCCGTATTCAGGCGCCCTGAAAAATGGAGCATTTACCGTAAAGAAATTTTAAAAGAAATGGTGGCAATTGGCGTAGGTTCGCTAGGCATCATCACCATCATTTCTGTGTTTTTAGGCGCCGTAACCACCGTACAAACCGCCTTCCAATTGGTGAGCAACCTCGTGCCCCGTTCAGTAATCGGTACCATCGTCCGCGATTCATCCATACTCGAACTCAGCCCCACCATCTCAGCCATTGTGCTGGCAGGTAAAGTAGGCTCAAGCGTAGCCTCACAAATAGGCACCATGCGGGTAACCGAACAAATAGATGCACTCGAAATTATGGGAATCAACTCACCCGGATACCTTATTCTACCCAAAATTATTGGTGCAGTAACCATGGTTCCCCTACTCGTAATCATATCCATTGCATTAAGTATTACCGGGGGCTACTTTGCAGGAAGTCTTTCCGGAGCAGTAACCGCACAAGATTACATTTACGGCATCACCACCGATTTCATCCCCTTCACCTTTACCGTGTGTATGGTTAAATCAGTCATGTTTGCCTTCATCATTACCACCATATCTGCCTACCAAGGATACTATACCAGAGGGGGAGCCTTAGAAGTGGGTATTTCCAGCACACGTGGCGTAGTAATAAGCTGCATCATGATCCTCTGTGCCGATTACGTCATCGCCCAATTGCTCTTATGATAGAAATCAAGAATATCCATAAAGCCTTTGGCGATCATCAAGTCATAAATGGCGTTACTGCCGAATTCCATCCCGGCATCACCAACCTCATAATTGGCGGATCCGGATCCGGAAAAACCGTATTACTCAAATGCATGGTCGGTTTACACGAGCCCGATCAAGGGAATGTGCTGTACAATGGGCGTGATTTTACCCGCATGAATTTCGAAGAACGCATTGCCATTCGTAAAGAAATAGGCATGCTCTTTCAAGGTTCGGCCCTCTTCGATTCCATGACCGTAGAAGAAAATATCCTCTTTCCGCTAAACATGTTTACCAACCAAAGTGCAGCCGAAAAACTTGAGCGGGCCAACTTTTGTTTAGAACGCGTAAACCTGGCCGGAAAGAACCACCTCTACCCTTCCGAACTATCGGGCGGAATGAAAAAACGCGTAGGTATTGCACGAGCTATCGCGATGAATCCGAAATATTTGTTTTGCGATGAGCCCAACTCAGGACTCGACCCACGAACATCCATCGTAATTGACGAACTCATTGCCGAAATTACCGACGAATACCAAATTACCACCATCGTGGTAACCCACGACATGAACTCCGTAATGGGCATTGGCGAAAAAATCTTGTACCTCCACCAAGGCAAAAAATGGTGGGAAGGATCTAATGAAGAAATCCTCTCAGCTACCAACAAGGAACTCAACGATTTTATTTTCGCTAGTAAATTCATGAAGGCCCTAAAAAAATAGTGAACACTCAAAGAAACTTTAGATAAAACGATGATCGATTTACTCAGCCCCAGCCATTGGAAAGACTATGAATTATTAGATTGTGGCGATTTTGAAAAGCTGGAGCGCTTTGGAGACCTCATTCTGATAAGACCCGAGCCACAAGCCGTATGGAAAAAATTATGGAACGAAAGCGAATGGACCAAATTACACCACATCCGTTTCAAAGGGCGTTCGGCAACCTCCGGAGACTGGATTAAGAAAAATCCAAAAACCGCAGACCGCTGGCAAATCAATTACCAAAACAAAGACATCAACATCAAATTCCGTTTAGGCTTAACCTCCTTTAAACACGTAGGTATTTTTCCGGAGCAAGCCGTAAACTGGGATTTCATTGCCGAACAGATCAGACAATTTAAAAACCCGGAACCTAAAGTACTCAACCTCTTCGCATACACCGGAGGAGCATCCTTAGCTGCCAAAGCAGCCGGTGCCGATACCACCCACGTAGACTCCATTAAACAAGTGGTAACCTGGGCCAACGAAAATCAGGAACTTTCCGGCATAAAGGACATCCGTTGGGTAGTAGAAGATGCGCTCAAATTTGTGAAACGAGAAATCAAACGCGGTAAAAAATACAACGGCATCATCCTCGATCCACCAGCCTATGGCCATGGCCCTAACGGCGAAAAGTGGAAACTCGAAGACCACATACAAGAAATGATGCAAGATGTGGTACAACTCTTAGACGAAAAAGAACACTTCCTCATTCTCAATGCCTACTCCATGGGCTTTTCATCCGTCATCATCGAAAACCTGATCAAAAGTTCCTTCCCTAAGGTGACTAATCTCAACTGTGGCGAACTGTATTTACAAGCTAAAAGTGGCTGTAAATTACCATTGGGAGTTTTTGGCCGCTTTTTCAAGCAGCAGTAGATTTTAAAAATTCCAAAAAGCTAAGTACCTTCATAAAAGCTCCAAAAGCAAAATTCAAGCAAAACGATGTACGCGAAAAAACTCATCCCGATCTTACTGATTGCTAGTGTTGTGCTGAGCAGCTGTGGCAATAGCAACGGCTCAGCCAAAAGTACTACCGCCGATAGCCTCAATGCCAAACGGGCAGCCACCTATGCTCCGGTAGATACGATGGCCTATTTGCAAAAAGTTAAGTACTTGGCCAATGGCGATACTACCGGTAAATGGCCGGTAAAAAAACAACCCTACCCACTGCCGGGCGCAATACTTCCGTTTAAACGAATTGTAGCATACTACGGCAATTTGTACTCGGTACGCATGGGCATATTGGGCGAACTGCCGCCTAAACAAATGCTGGCCAAGTTAGATCAAGAAGTAAAACACTGGGAAAAAGCCGATCCGAAAACACCGGTGCAACCAGCCTTGCATTACATTGCCGTAGTGGCACAAGGCGATGGCGGTAAAGATGGTAAATACCGTTTCCGTATGCCCGACAAACAAATAGACTCCGTACTGAGCATTGCCAAAATGCGGAATGCCATCGTGTTCTTAGACATTCAGGTAGCACTAAGCGATATCCGTTCAGAATTACCGCTACTTGAGAAATACTTAAAATTACCCAACGTACACCTCGGCATAGACCCTGAATTTTCGATGAAAACCGGAGCCAAACCCGGCACTAAAATTGGCACTTACGATGCCGCAGATATCAACTACTGCTCTGCTTACCTCGCCAAGCTGGTACAAAATCATGGTTTGCCGCCCAAAGTATTTACCATACACCGTTTTACCAAAGGCATGGTCACCAACAGCAAACTCATCAAACTGCATCCGGAAGTACAATTGGTGATGCACATGGATGGCTGGGGAGCACCAGAGTTGAAAAAAGGAACCTACCGCCACTGGATTTATTCGGAGCCAGTTCAGTTTACCGGATTCAAATTGTTCTACAAAAACGATTTGAAAAACCCACCAAACCGCATGATGACTCCGGAGGAATTACTGAAACTCACGCCTAAACCAAGTTATATCCAATACCAATAACATGGAAACGCTGGTTTTGGGAGGAGGATGTTTTTGGTGCACCGAAGCCGTTTTTCAGCGGTTAAAGGGTGTACAAAAAGTAGTTTCAGGTTATATGGGTGGGCTGTTTGCAAATCCCAGCTACCGCGAAATATGTACCGGTAAAACCGGACATGCCGAAGTTATTTTAGTGGAGTTTGATCCCGAACAAATCAGTCTGGAAGAACTCTTTTTGGTGTTTTTTAAAACCCACGACCCCACCACCCTGAACCGCCAGGGAAATGATGTAGGTACGCAATACCGATCGGTTATTTTTTATGCCGATGAGGCCCAGCGAGAAACTGCAGCAAAGCTGATGCAGCAATTAGAGACAGAACAGGTTTTTGATGCGCCAATTGTAACTGAATTGAGCCCCGCCAGCGAGTTTTATCCGGCAGAAGAGTACCACCAAAATTATTTCAACCAAAACGGCTACCAGCCCTACTGCTCTTTTGTGATCCAACCGAAACTGGAAAAATTCAGGAAGGAGTTTAAAGAGAAATTATCCTCAGAATAATCCCAACTGCCCTTTATCGTCGATCTCCACATCGTCGGGATTAGTGATCTCGAAACCGACAGATTTTACAGGTTTAGTTTCTTCTGATGGACTGCTTTCTACTACAGTTACATCCTTAACAGGTTCTTCATTTTCTTCGGTCTCTACCGCTGGTATGCTTGGCTCTGCTTCTACTTCAGTTTCCACAGTTCCTTCGGGTTCAAGCACAGTTTCTTCAGGTTCTTCACTAGTTAAAACAGGAATGGCTTCCTCTGTTTCTTCACCAGGTACTACGCTTACTTTTTGCACTTCGTGCGGACTCAGTCGGTTTCCCATCGCCTTCATCCCTTTTACATCAATCAGTTCGCTAAGGTCTTGCGTTAGGCTTTCAGGAGTTTGAGTTTTACCTTTTAAAACATCAATTTGGACTTTAGGCTGCTTTAAACCTGAAATCAGAATTAGTTTAGAACCGCCTTCCTCAGAAATAATAGCCGTCTTTTTGCCTTCGGCCGTTTTTTCAAATACAAAACGTTTAATGTAGAAATTCTTCGATTTACCGTCGAAATGCACCACAGAATAAACCTTTTCGGGATTGTATTTTTCTATTAGGATCAAGTTATCGTCGAAATGCGTGCTTAAATCAAATCCACACAATTCATACACACCGTCGGCATTTACACATAAAATCTGATCGTCACCGTCGAACTCACCCAGGTATTTGCCACGTCCATCTACATTTAAACGTTTCAAAATCTCATCAAACCAGATCTTTCTTCCGGCTAAGGTCGATACGCCTTTGCTCTTCAATACCACCTTCTTAACCGGATATTTGGTTACGGTATTGCCCATAGAGCCACGGCCTTTCACGGCCAGTTCGGCAAAATCGAGATCAAAAGTCAACTTGCGGAGTTTGGAATGTGGTTTGAGTTGAATGTTCACCACTTCAGCTTCCCCGTTCGGGTTAGCCGTAAAGTACAACACCTGCGAACCTTTGGTACCCTTCGTCAGGTCGTATTCCTTATCTCGGGTTACGCCCAATACCGAAAAACGCTTTACATAAGATGCACCACTTTGCCCATCCTTGTAAATCATGTTGTAAACGGTGCGTTCGTCGTTCTTCTTAAACACCTGGGCATGGATAATGTCTTTACCCACAAATACTTTCTCGGCTACTTTGGTAACCGTGAACTTACCGTCTGCACGAAAAGCAATGATCTCATCCAAATCAGAGCAGTCGCAAACAAATTCGTCTTTACGCAATGAAGTACCAATAAAACCGTCTTCACGGTTCAGGTACAATTTCACGTTTGCCAATGCCACTTTAGCGGCCTCCACTTTATCAAACAAACGAATTTCGGTTTTGCGCTCTCTACCCTGGCCATACTTGGCCCGTAAACGCTCAAACCAGGCAATGGTATATTCGATAAGGTTTTTTAAGTTCTTGTTTACCCCCTTAATCTCCTCTTCCAACGACAACATCAGCTCATCTGCTTTTTTCACATCAAAGCGGGTAATGCTGCTCATCGGCTTATCGATCAGTTTCTTGTAATCTTCCGGAAGAATTTCGCGGTAAAATTGCTCTTTGAACGGAGCAAAAAGCTTGTTCAAAACAGAAACGATATTTTCGAAATCGGTCGAATTCTCATAATCCGGATGCTTGTACATCCCTTCCTGAATAAAAATCTTGAGGAGATTACTAAAGAAAATTTTCTCCTTCAGTTCGGACAGTTTTATCTCCAATTCCTGCTTCAATAGCGCTTTGGTGTTCTTGGTACATTCCACAAGAATGTCGTTCACACTCATGAAATGTGGCTTATCACCTTTAATTACACAGGTATTGGGCGAAATAGAAACTTCACAATCCGTAAAGGCATACAAAGCATCAATGGTTACATCAGGAGAAATACCCGGTGCCAGGTGTACCATAATCTCTACATCCTTAGCGGTATTGTCTTCAATTTTCTTGATCTTGATTTTGCCCTTATCGTTGGCAGCAATAATGCTATCAATTAAACCGCCGGTAGTTGTACTAAACGGAATTTCGGTAATAGCCAGGGTCTTCTTATCGCGTTCTACAATTTTAGCCCGTACTCGGATTTTACCACCCCGCTGACCTTCATTGTAAGCTGAGCAGTCTGCTAACCCACCGGTAGGAAAATCGGGTAGTAAATTCGGGCGATTTCCTCTCAACACTTCAATCGAACCGTCAATCAGCTCGAGAAAGTTATGGGGCATAATTTTAGTAGCCAAACCTACGGCAATACCATCGGCACCCTGAGCCAGCAGTAAGGGGAATTTGACCGGGAGCGTTACCGGTTCCTGATTACGGCCATCGTAACTGGATTGCCACTCGGTTGTATCTGGATTGAAAACCACATCGAGTGCAAATTTGGACAAACGGGCCTCAATATAACGTGGTGCCGCTGCCGAATCGCCGGTAATGGGGTCGCCCCAGTTACCTTGGGTATCAATCAATAAGTTTTTTTGCCCAATTTGAACCATGGCATCGCCAATAGAAGCATCGCCATGCGGATGGTATTTCATGGTATTACCAATCACATTGGCCGCCTTATTGAACCGGCCATCGTCCATCTCTTTTAAGGAGTGTAAAATACGACGTTGAACAGGCTTTAACCCGTCGTGAATATGTGGTACAGCACGGTCTAGGATAACGTAAGAAGCGTAATCCAAAAACCAGTTTTCATACAATCCCGAAAGGGGGATCACATTGTGTAATTGTTCTTGTTCTGAAAGCGGGTCTAATTCTTCACTCATCCTCTTGGGTATTTTACTTCTTTAATCATCCATTAAGCGCTCAGGCTTTCTTCCGCAGCTGCGGCTTCTGCCAAGCGATCTTGTTCCAGGTAATCTACTTCTACGCGTAAATTTTTAATAATGTGCTGTTGTCTGTCGGGGGTATTCTTGCCCATGTAGTATTCCAACAGATTTTTAATGCTTTGTTCTTTGGTCAGCAATACCGGATCCAAACGAATATCTTTTCCAATAAATAAGCCAAATTCTTCGGGTGAGATCTCTCCTAATCCTTTAAATCGGGTAATTTCAGGCTTGCCGCCCAGTTTTGCAATGGCCCGCTGGCGTTCTTCATCGCTGTAGCAATAAATGGTTTCTTTTTTATTACGTACCCGAAATAAGGGGGTTTGTAAAATAGACAGGTGCCTTGATTTGACCAGATCTGGGAAAAACTGCAAAAAGAAGGTCATCAACAACAAACGGATGTGCATACCGTCCACATCGGCATCGGTAGCAATCACAATGTTGTTGTAGCGCAAACCATCTAAACCATCTTCAATGTTTAGGGCATGCTGCAAGAGGTTAAATTCTTCGTTCTCGTAAACCACTTTCTTAGTAAGCCCATAACAGTTCAAAGGTTTTCCCTTTAAACTGAAGACTGCTTGCGTTTGCACATCTCTAGATTTGGTAATGGAACCACTTGCCGAATCCCCCTCGGTAATGAACAAGGTCGTTTCTTGTTTACGTTCGTGGCTATCGTCAAAATGGATTTTGCAATCGCGTAGTTTACGGTTGTGTAAAGAGGCTTTTTTGGCACGTTCGTTTGCTAGTTTTTTAATACCGGCAATGTCCTTCCGTTCCCGCTCCGATTGCAAAATACGTTTGAGCAAGGCATCGGCAGTTTCGGGATGTTTATGCAGGTAATCATCCAACTCTTTCTTCACAAAATCGTTGATGAACGTACGTACCGAAGGACCATCTGGACCCACATTCTGTGAACCTAATTTGGTTTTAGTTTGCGATTCGAAAACCGGTTCCTGTACTTTTATGGCAATTGCCGAAACAATGGATGCTCGTATATCTGAAGCATCGAATTCTTTTTTGTAGAATTCGCGGATGGTTTTTACCACGGCTTCGCGGAAAGCAGCCTGGTGGGTTCCGCCTTGCGTGGTATGTTGTCCGTTTACGAATGAATAATATTCCTCACCGTATTGTTGACCGTGAGTCATCGCGATCTCAATATCATCACCTTTGAAGTGAATAATGGGATAGCGGATATTTTCAGTATCTGAATTTCGAGTTAAAAGATCGTAAAGTCCGCGTTCTGAGAAATACTTCTGACCATTGAAATTGATACTTAGGCCCGAGTTCAGGAACACATAGTTCCAAATCATGCTTTCTATAAACTCCGGCAAAAAGCGGTAATTGCGGAAAATACTGTCATCGGGAACAAAGGAAACCGCTGTACCATTGCGTTGGGTAGTTTCGGTTTCGGGCAAATCGTTTACCAGTTCACCTTTTTCAAACTCTGCCTTTTTTGTTTTGCCATCCCGGTAGGATTGTACCGTAAAAGCGGTAGACAAAGCATTTACGGCTTTAGTACCAACCCCATTTAAACCCACTGATTTTTGAAAGGCCTTTGAATCGTATTTACCTCCGGTATTGATCTTAGAGACACAATCAACCACTTTTCCCAATGGGATACCACGACCGTAATCGCGGATAGTTACCTTGTGTTCGCTTATGCTGATGTCGATACTTTTTCCGGCTCCCATCACATATTCATCGATGGAGTTATCTACAATTTCTTTGAGCAAAACGTAAATACCATCGTCGTAGGCCGAACCGTCACCCAGCTTACCAATGTACATGCCGGGGCGTAAACGAATATGTTCTTTCCAGTCGAGCGACCGGATACTATCTTCACTGTAATTCAATTCTTCTGCCATAAATCAGTACTTCTTTCGCAAATCTAATGGATTTAGGCAGTTCTATTGCGGCTAAATTTCCACATGTGTAGAATTCTCCCCTTAAGGCTAGGGGCCGTGTCCACTTTTTAGAACAATTTTGCCATCCCGCAACTAGCTCGAACTTGGTTAAAAACACTGTTTTAAAAGGTTAAAAGCTGATTTTAATCCGGTTTTATCAAGATCTGTTCAATCGTAATTGGTTTTGGTCGAGCTGTATTGGTATCAAATTGGCTTAGGTTAATTGAGATCTAACACTAGACGTAAATCCATTAAAACCTAACACTATGAAAAAGAGCAAAAACCCAGATCTGAAAACGCTTACCGAACCCTTCGATCAACTACTAGTTCAACTCATTTACGATGACTTGAGGAATATTAGATTTCAACAGTTTAAATCACATCTGATAGCAAATCGAGTAAGTAATGTACCCGTCTACAAAAGAAATTAAACTAGATAACGCTAATTTTTGCGAGAAAAAGCTTTGATTATTAACGTTTAAGGGCCTCTTTAGGGGCTCTTTTTTTTATGGGTTAAACTTTTAGATCTTTGCGGCATCTTAAAAAAGCATACCAATTGACATGATTCAACTCAATAAAAAAATAAACTGCCTGTTCATTGTGCTAATTCTGGCTGTTATGGGCAATACCAGCATAGCTGTGGCTCAGAAAAATATAAAAGACCTGGTTCAAAGCAGTAAAGCTCCTGCTACGGTAAGTATTGATGCAAAGCTAAACGAATGGAATTTGGGCGATTTGCAACACAACAAGGCCAGCCAAATCTCTTTTTTAATTGCCAATAACGACTCTACGTTATTATTGGTTGTAAAAAGTGATAAAGTAGCGGATACCAAACGCTTGTTGGCCGGAGGAATTAGCTTTTCTGTAAATACCAGTGGCCAAAAGAAACCGAAAGAGACTCTTATTTTCCCGCTTTTTAATCGAAACAACCGTTTGGCTTCCTCCAACAACTCCAAGAAACCTGTTGACCCGGCGCAAAGACTAAAAGAAGAACTTGCCGGACTGAATGAAATTGGAGTAAATGGATTTGACCAAATTTTAGATGGCAAAATTGCTCTAAATAACGATTACGGAATACGTGCCGCGGCCGGACTCAATGAAGATGGATTTCTTGTTTGTGAGTATGCCTTACCCATGAAATTGTTACAAATGAATGGCATTAAAAGTGATATTTTTGCTTGCCAAATTAGTGTAAATGGATTGAACCTGATACCCGGAAATGGTACAAACACACCAATGCGAATGTCCGGTAGACCTGGATTCCCAATGATGTCAAGTACTGTAGCTGGGTTCGAACCTTCGGAGTTCTGGGTACTTGTTCGACTTTCAAACTAATTGACAATACTGAAGAAAACCCCTTATGAAAAAAATATCTCTTTTAGCTCTGTTTATCGTTTTATGTTCTAAGATCTTTGCACAAAGTAGTTACGAAGTGCAAGGTGTAGTGCGTGATACCGCTGGTCAGAGTGTTATTGCAGCCTCAGTAAAACTAATTGCTGCAAAAGACACCTTATTTACCAGAAGCAATGCCGATGGGATATTCGTGTTTAAACTCGTAAAATCTGGTCAATTCAGTATCAATATTACCAGTATCGGTTTTGAAACCGTTAACCGGAAATACCTCTACAACGAAGGCGAAGGAGTATTGAAACTCGACCCAATTACCATGAAAGCTGCAGCAAAACAGCTGAATGAAGTGGTAATTTCTGGTACACCAAGTGTTACCGTGAAACAAGATACCGTGGAATACCGAGCTGCAGATTACAAACTGAAAGAGGATGCACAGGTAGAGGATCTCTTAAAAAAACTTCCAGGTGTTGAGGTTGACCAAAACGGTAATGTGAAGGCTCAAGGCAAGCAAGTAACACGTGTACGCGTAAACGGTAAAGATTTTTTTGGTGGAGATGTAAAAACAGCAACTCAACAATTACCGGCAAACCTCATTGATAAAGTACAGATTGTGGACGATTACGGCGATCAGGCTAATTTTACCGGTATTAGAGAAGGTGAACCTGAAAAAATCCTGAATATCCAAATCAGACCGGATAAAAACAGAGGATATTTTGCAAGAGGAACTTTTGGTGAAGGAACCGAAGGTCGTTATCAAGCCAATTTAACAGCCAATAGCTTCAGCAATACTCAGCAAATATCTTTCCTGGGTAACCTGAATAATACCAATACCAACTTATTCAGTTTTAACGGCGGTGGCGGCGGTGCCCGTATACAGATTGGTGGCGGCGGCGGTGGCGGCGGAGCGCAAGTTCAAATTAATCGTGGAGGCGGAGGTGGAAATAATGGTGGTGATGGTATTACCAATGTAGGTTCTGTGGGCTTAAACTACCGCGATCAATGGGGCACAAAAATTACGTCTTATGGTAATTACAGCTATTCGAATCGCGACAATACGGTACTAAGAACCACTTTACAGCAAAACGTAAATGCAAGCGGTTCCATTTTAAATGACCAAAGCAGCGTAAACAATACCAATAACATTAACCACCGCTTAAACTGGAATTTAGAGTACAAGATCGACAGCTTGAACTATCTAAAAATAACCCCATATTTCAATCTTGCCCAAACAAAAGGAAACAGTGATGCAGACTTTATGTTCCTGCAGAACGGAAGTACTAAAACTTCTGAGGGTACAAACCTTGGTAACAACTCATCAGAAACGCCAAACTTTGGAGCAGAGTTTCTGTTCAATCACCGTTTTGCTAAAAAAGGACGTACTGCTTCGGCAAACTTCTCCATAAATAGAAACATCATCGACCAAAATAATGATGCGGTTAACCAGTCTACCAACTATGTAAATAGCAATCCGGTGGCCATTTATCAGCGTCAATTGGTTACTAACGACAACAGCAATACCACTACTCGATCAAGCATTTCGTACATCGAGCCTTTGGCACGTAAACAGAGCTTAGAATTGAACTGGAATTTCTCTTTAGCTGATTATAACAACAACAGAAAAACTTTAGGTACAAGTATAGATGGCGGGAATTTATTGCCTATTGCGTCGCAAAGCAACGAATTCAACTATACATTTATGACCAACCGTTTAGGTTTTAATTATCGATTAACGGACAAGAAATACAATTTTGCATTGGGATTAGCCTTGCAGCCAACCCTATTAACCGGAAATTCGGTAACCAACCAAAGCACGTCGAGAAGAACAGGTTTATACCTGATTCCGGTTGCTAGGTATTCATACAGTTTTTCGAGAACAAAAGAATTCAATGCCTCTTACAACGGACGAAATAACGAGCCTTCATTTGCTCAAATCCAGCCGGTTACAGACTTATCAAATCCACAGTTCCCAATAGTCGGTAACCCAGATTTGAAGGCGGAGTTTGTGCATACCCTAAACATGCGTTTCAACAATTTCAATTTCGAAAAAGGAGATGTATTGTTCACCAACATTTCTGTGAATATGAGTCAGGATAGGGTAGTTTCCAATACACTTTATTTAACCGGGAATAAAATTGAAACCCGCTATTTAAATGCCGACGGAAATTACGGTGTGAATGGTTTCTATACCTGGTCTAAGCCTTTGGCAGAACGCAAATACACCGTTTCATTTAATGGCTTTGCAAACTTTAGCCACAACATCAACTATGTAGATAATGCCAAAAACATTGGAAAAAACCTAATATTAAGTCAAGGTGCCAGTTTCCAGATTAACCCAAAGGAATGGATAGACTTTAGTCCAGGCTTAAATTATACGCTTAACAAAAACGATTACAGCTTGGCTAGTCAAAACAACACCAAAGTTTCTACCTGGAACTTTACATTCAATGGTAAGGTCTATATCAGAAAAACCTGGATTTTAGGTGCAGATTTCATTAAAACCATTAACCAAGGTTTCAGCAGCTCTCTAGCGGTAAATCCATTTATTTTGAACACCTACCTAGAGAAACAGTTTCTTAAAAACAAAGCGGGAGCTATTCGTTTACAGGTATTTGATGCCTACAATGAAAACACCAGTGTATCGCGATCCGTAAATGGAAATAGCATTACCGATACCAGAAGTAATCGCTTGGCACGATATGCTCTATTGACATTCAGTTTTAAACTGCAAAAATTTAATGGGCAACAAATGCCAACTAACAATATGCAAATGCCAGGAGGTGGCATGATGATACGAAGAGAATTTGGCAATTAAATCAGTACCATCTAAAAAAAGCCCTTTGATTTCAAGGGGCTTTTTTGTTGGTGCTAAAACCAAATTGCTAGGTTTTATTATGATTCGATAAAATAGATAAGTATTTTTATTGAGGATGTTAATTTGTAGCGATTTTTAACGCATAGAACACAAAAAGAAAGCATGTCAAACTCGACAATCAAAATCGGATTTATTGATAATAACGAACTGTTATTGGCCAATTACAGAGAGTTTTTTGAAAGCGATCCTCAATTTTCTTGTGTATTTGCTGTTGGATCATTTGCCGAGTTAAATCAGCAAAGAGCAATTCATCAACCAGATGTGATTCTGCTTGAAATTAATTTGCCTATTACCAATGGAATAGCTGCATTACCTTTTCTAAAGACAAAATTTGCCGGTGCGCAACTGATCATGATGACCACTTCTGACAGTGAAGAAAACGTAATAAATTCATTTAAAAATGGTGCAAATGGTTTTTTGTCCAAAAATATGTCCTTGGGTGCAGTAAAAGAGTCTGTTTTAAGCGCTTTTGATAATGGGGCAGCCTTATCGCCAAGTGCCGCCAAGATTTTGATCAATAGTTTTTCTGAAAAACGCGAACAAATGAGTGCTGTTTTAGTTAACCTAACTCCCAGAGAACAAGAAATAGCCAAGTGTATCAAACTCGGACAGTCTTATAAAGAAATTGCCCAAACCTTATTCATCTCCTCACGAACGGTGAATCAACACCTCAAACACATCTACCAAAAAACAGGAGTTAAATCCAGATCACAACTTGCCGCCAAAATGGGAGAATAGCCAAGTTTTGGCAAGATTAAACTCATTTACTTTTTTCGTAACTCTTATCGTACCGAATTGGTGATAAAAAGTGCAGAAGCACAACTCGTGCATAACGAAAATTAAATGGCATCAAAACCAATATAGGTGAGAGCACAATACCGATTAACCACCAAATTTCATTTTCGCCCAAAAATTGTGCTGCAATTATGCCTGTAGTTACCAATTCAGCAACGTTAAACGCATAACTCACATACATGGCTGCCCAAAAAAATCCAGGTTCAATCTCGAAGCGCAATCTGCATTTAGGACAAAATTCATGCATTTCGTCGTACTTAAAGCTAAACAAACTGTGTTTATACATATTGCCTTTACGGCAACGAGGGCATTTGCATTGAACAAGGGCTTGTAATTGAGTCATAAAGTTAACCTGAATTTGGTGTTTAGTGTTAATGAGGCAATTTATCTTTTAAAATTCCGTATACATATGTACCAATTAGGGCACCGAATATAATAAGCAGAAAGGCCCAATAACCTTGACCAAGATTGACAAACATAGGACCGGGGCAAGCACCTGTTAAAGCCCAACCCATTCCGAAAATCGTTCCGCCAAAAATGCCTTTTTTCCACCCTTTCTCCTTTACAGGAATGACGATCACATTGCCATCCACATCTTTAACTTGATATTTTTTGATGAGGTAAATACCTACAATACCGATGGCTACTGCCGTACTGATAATGCCGTACATGTGAAAAGACTGGAAGCGGAACATCTCTTGAATTCGATACCACGAAATTGCCTCAGATTTGCTCATTACGATGCCAAAAAACAGGCCAGAGAATATAAATTTTAGACCTTTCACGGATTAAAAAATTAAAGGGAAAATGAAGTGAGTCATGGTTAAACCACCAATAAAAAATCCAATTACGGCAACCAATGAGGGCCACTGAAGGCTAGACAAACCGGTAATTGCATGCCCTGAAGTGCACCCTCCGGCATAACGTGATCCAAAACCTACGAGTAAGCCTCCTCCAAGTAAGGTCAAAAATCCTGCTGGTTGACCTAGTGTCTCCAAACCAAAGAGCTGCATCGGATTCATTTTACCATCAAACTGAATACCTAAAGCTTTTAAGTCAGTAACCGTAGTTTCTGCAAGTCGCAATGCTTGTCCATCACTTAGAAAATTGGCTGAGATATATCCACCCAAAACAGACCCTGCTAAAAACAAGAGGTTCCATTGTTGTGATTTCCAGTCGAAATCGAAGAATTTGGTTTTCTTGCCAGCACCGCAAGCGGCGCAGATGGTTCTGAAGTTCGAAGAAAATCCGAAAGTTTTTCCAAAATAAAATAAGGAGAGCATGATGAGTGCAATCATGAGCCCGGAAAAATACCAGGGCCATGGTGCCAAAATAAAGTCGATCATATAAGTTTAAGGATTATGACATGGTACTTGGGCAAACGTAATCGCTCAGATTAAACTTACCCGATTCTTTAATCGCTTTAAATCCACCTTTCACGTCAATCAGCTTGCCGAAACCACGAGCTTTGAGTATGGAGATGAACACCATAGAGCGGTAGCCGCCGGCACAGTGTACATAATAGGTTTTATCCTTATCAATAGCCGACATTTGATCATTGATATAATCTAAAGGCAGGTTTTCAGATCCATTAATGTGTTCTGAATAATTTTCGGAAACTTTACGAACATCCAAAATATGAATTGAAGGATCTTGAGCCTGACGTTTAGCCAATTCATCCGCATCGATTGATTCAATCGAATCGAGTTCAAAACCCGCTTTTTTCCAAGCCTCTACCCCGCCTTTTAAGTAACCAATGGCATTATCGTAACCTACACGAGCCAAACGGGTAACTACTTCTTCCTCTCTTCCTTCTTCATCAATAATTAATATTTCTTGATTGATATCAGGAATCAAAGCGCCTACCCAAGGGGCAAAACTTCCATTTAGACCAATGTTGATGGAATTCGGAATAAATCCGTGGGCAAAAGTTTGTGCATCGCGGGTATCGAGTAAAATTGCTCCTGTTTCATTTGCTGCCGCTTCAAACTCTGCGGGGCTTAAGGCACGAGTACCTTTTGCCAACACCTGATCAATGCTTTCGTAACCCATTTTATTCAAGCGTACGTTTTCAGGAAAATAAGCAGGAGGAGGCAATAAGCCGTCGGTCACCTCCTTTACAAACTCTTCGCGTGTCATGTTGGCACGCAACGCGTAGTTGAATTTTTTCTGGTTACCCAAAGTATCGCTAGTTTCTTTGCTCATGTTTTTACCGCAAGCAGAACCGGCACCGTGAGCCGGATACACAATTACCTCATCGGGTAAAGTCATGATCTTTTGGCGTAAAGAATCGAATAAAGTAGCTGCCAACTCTTCTTGGGTAAGGTGTGCTGCTTTCTGTGCCAAATCTGGCCTACCTACATCCCCAATAAACAAGGTATCACCAGAAAACAAAGCCGTTTCTTTACCGTTTTCATCCATCAACAAATAACAGGTAGATTCCATGGTATGCCCCGGGGTATGCAACACTTTAATTTTTACTTCACCCAGGGTAAAGATTTCTTCATCTTTGGCTATATAGGCATCAAAACCGGGTTGAGCGGTTGGACCATAAATAATTTTAGCACCAGTGGCTTTGGCTAAATCCAAGTGGCCTGAAACGAAATCGGCATGAAAATGCGTCTCAAATACATATTTAATTTGAGCACCATTGGCTTCAGCTTTCTCAATGTAGGGTTTTACTTCGCGAAGCGGATCAATAATGGCCACTTCAGTTCCTGATTGGATGTAATAAGCGCCTTGGGCCAGGCATCCGGTATAAATTTGCTCTATTTTCATGAAGCTGTTGTTTTCTGTTTTAAATTTCTGAACAAATATCAGAAAAGCAGTTATAAAGAATGGTAACTAAAGTCACAAATGCTTGAAATTTCTTTAAGAATAATGTAGATACCCATCACCAAAACAAACCAGCCGAAAGCTTTTTTCAAGGATGATGCATCCATTTTTTGAGCGAGTAATCCGCCAACAAAAATCCCACCAACCGCTATACTTGTTATACTCAGCAGCAAAAACCAGTCAATGGGGTAATTCCCAATATCGCCGGTAAACCCAATAAGTGAATTCAAGGCTATAATTAATAATGAAGTGCCTACTGCCTGTTTCATGGGTAATTGCAAGAGCAATACCAGCACCGGAATAATTAAGAAACCTCCACCCGCTCCTAAAAAACCTGTAACCAAACCAATGAAAATGCCGTAAGCAAACAGTTTGGGGTAATTAATTTGCTTAGACTGTTCCTGATTTTCCTCTTTTTTAGTTCGGATCATGGCAGTAGAAGCCATCAACATAAGTATGGCAAATACCAGCATGGTTGCCATTGCTCTGCTAAACACAAAACTACCCAGGCTAAATAGTTGGTCAGGAATTTGCGGAACCAGGAATTTGCGGGTTAAAAACACGGTGGCTATGGAGCTGAGTCCGAAAAGCAAGGCGGTTTGAATACTTACCAACCCTTTGCGGTAATTGGTATAAGCCCCCACCAAAGCTGTTGTACCCACCACAAAAAGAGAATAAGAAGTGGCCAGTGTTGCATCGAGACCTAATACATAAACCAAGATAGGCACCATGAGGATTGATCCGCCTCCGCCAATTAAGCCCAGTGAAATACCGACCAATGCGGCCAAAAAATAGCCTAAAATTTCCATTCTGAACAAATGTACTGTATTGTCAGGCTACTGAGGGTGACTAATGTTACAAATTGCTGAAATACTTAATCAAACTCAAGTAAACTGGCATCCCAATGGTTATATTAAAAGGGAAAGTAACCGCCAAGGCCATGGGTATGTAAAGCCCTGGATTTGATTTCGGAGCGGCTAGTTTCATGGCTGCCGGAACAGCGATGTAAGATGCACTGGCAGCTAAGGTGGCAAACATAAAGCGATTAGCTACATCATCGGTTACCCAGGCACTCACAATAGCCACCACAGAGCCATTAATTAATGGTACTGCCACAGCGAAAATGGCTGGGAACCACCCCTGATGCAAAAATGAACTTAATTTTTTGCCACTGGTAATACCCATATCCAATAAAAAAATAGCTAAGAAGCCTTTGAAAATATCGTTGGTAAATGGTTTGATACCTTCAGCTTGTTTGGCATCGGCTAAAAACCCGATGATTAAGCTACCTAAAATCAACAATACACTACCATTGGTGAAAGAGTGACTAATCACCTTCCTTTTACTCACTTGTTGACTTAAATCTTTGCTGTATAAGCTAATTAAAAGCAAACCGGCAATAATTGCCGGAGACTCCATCAGTGCCATAATGGCAACCATGTGACCGTGAAAATCCATTTTCATGGATTCTAAATAAGCTGCGGCAGTTACAAAAGTTACTGCACTTACTGAACCATAGGCTGCTGCAATTGCTCCGGCATCGAATACATTAAATTTTCGTTTCAGGATAAAAAAAGTGTAGACGGGTATCAAAACCGATATGCCTAAACCAAACAACATCGACCATACAACCTCTATCGTAAATGCTTCATGAGAAAGTTCTTGTCCTCCTTTAAATCCGATGGAAAATAATAAGTATAGCGATATAAATTTGGAGGAGTTCTCAGGAATTTCAAGATCGCTTTTAAGTTTTACTGCCAGAATTCCCAAAATAAAGAATAGGAATGCCGGATTGGTTACATTGGATATTAAGAGGTCGAGGTTCATATAGCTTATTGATATTGGTAAGATGCTCTTTTCATTCGATCGTTCATACTTCTACCCAAGCCAGTATCGGGCATGTACTCAGCAATAATTAAATCTAAACCTAGCCGATCTAATTGATGCATGGTGGCATACAAGTTTGCAGCCGCTTCGGCTAAATTTGCTTGCAAAGATAATGGAATACAGGTGTTAACCGCAGGGTGAGTAATTGTTCTGTTCAGGGTAATCAAGCCTATCTTTTGTTCAATCCGATTTTCGATAATTGATTCAATATCATCGGTCAAAATGAACTTGGTGGCTGGCGAATAGTGTTTTAGCAACATACCCGGCGCTTCGGGAGCTTCATTATTTTGGTTTTTAACTAATAGCGGACCAATTACAGTTTCAATTTCTTCGACGGTGATCGATCCGTGACGGTATAAAACCGGTTGCTGGTTTTCAAACCCAATAATTGTTGATTCAATACCTCTCTGGCATTCTCCACCATCTAAAACTAAAGGCAATTGATCGGCAAAATAATTCTCTACATGTACCGCAGAGGTAGGACTAACCGTCCTAAACGGGTTTGCACTGGGAGCAGCAAGTGGAAAATCCAACTGTTTGAGCAAAGCTAAAGCCATTGGATGTGCAGGTACTCTTAGTGCCACAGTAGATTTTCCAGCAGTTATCCAATCTGGAATATGGGCTTGTTTTTCTAAGACTAGGGTAAGTGGACCCGGCCAGAATGCTTCAGCAAGCTGGTACGCTTTGCCGGGTATTTGGGTAGCCACAGTGTCTATTTGCTCAATCCCTTTGAGGTGAGCGATAAGCGGATTAAACATTGGCCTTTGCTTAACCTCATAAATTTGTTTTACAGCCTTTTCAGAGAAAATATTACCCGCAAGTCCATAAACAGTTTCGGTAGGAAAACCGATTATGCCCTCCTGTTGTAGAATGCTGACAGCCAGATTGATGTCTTTACTGATCATGTGCTCGTTCGTTTAGGGATTACAAAAATCGCAATACATCGGATCTTCCTGCTCCTTTTGGTTTGGGTACTTTTTATCTTCCACAAAATTACACTTCTGACAAGAATACCGATGAACTAAAATGGAGCGTGTAGGTAAACCACATAAACTACAAGGCAAGCCTGGTAGTGCCTCTTTAACTGCAAAACCAGGCGTTTGACAGTTTGGACACTCTGTTTTAAGCAAGGTGACTAATTTTTCTGTTGCTTGTGCAATAACCGACATACGGGTTGGATTGTACATGGCACGCATATCGGTTTCAACGTAAACTTGTCCGTATAGATTTATTAACTGCATGAAATGCCTTTTTAATACCGCCTCGTCAACTATTCCCTTGAGCTGCTCATCGTAGGTATCTGCAGACTTGCGTAAGATTAAACCGTGTTCCGGAAAACCACTTGCTTCGGCAAAATCCATCAATTCTTCGATGCTGCTCACGCTTTTGGCATTGAAGTTGGTTATCAGACTCAGTTCCGTAGCCACAAACTCCAATTGATTTTTCTGGTCAATCATTACCACTAATTCTTCGTCTGCTGAAGCAAAAAATATACTTGGGTGTGGACCAAAAGAACCCTCACTGGCTATGGCCAAATCATGGCCGGTTAAGGATAAAGCCGCTAAACACTTCGCTCTGGCCGTTGCCAAGGGGCTAGCTGATCGTTGTTGCTGGCCACAAAAAGTTCCAAACGTATCGGTATTTAAGGAGTCACAAAGTACCGCTTTCAGACCAAAAGTACTTTCCAAAACGGGTGCAATCACCTGTTCCTTTTGGTGCATGGTTGCAATTACCACCGTTCTACCCTCAAATACTTGCTGACTCAATTTTACGATTTAAGAACTCCTTTAGTTCAGTAAGCCCGCACTCCATTGCAAAGCATAAATGGTTTTGTAGTACTTCGTTTTAAGCTCTATTAATTTTTCCTGGGCTTCGAGTGCTTTGGTTTCTCTGGCATTGATCAAAAACATCGAACTTTCTCCGTTAAAAAATCTAGTTTCTTCAGCTTTTACCAATTCAGTATAGTTTGTAAAATTGTTGCTTTGGAGGCTGGTTTGATTTTTCAAGTTTAGAAATTCGTTGAAATACGATTGTACTTTCAATTGAACTTTTAATCGGCTTTGATCCAAATCAAGTCTGGTTTCCTGTAATTTTAAATTGGCTTCTTTGTACGCACCACGTCCTTGAGAAAAACGCAATGGTATGGCTACTTTTAAGCCGTATTGGAAATTGTTTTCAAACAGATTATTTACGCCGTTGCTCGGAAACCACTGAGACCCTTTTGCCAAATGGTTGTAGGTTAAATCAATTTTTGGAAGTAAATCTTGAAACTTTAACCTTTTATCAATCACCAAGGATTCAATTTTATAATTGTATTGTCTCAAATCGGGATGATTTTTTTCAGCGGCATCCATCAAATCGTTCAAAACCAAATTGAAATTCTGAATATTCAGTTCATTTTCCCATCCTTCCTGCGGAGTTACCTGCTCCGGAAGTCCATACGGATCACCATTGGCTTTCCACAAATAAGCAGAAAGCTGCAAGCCAGAATTTTGAAAATCGAGTAAGCGTTGATTTCGCTCAAATTTGAAACTATTGAGTTGTGCAAGTGCTTCAACAGTATCAATTGCAGGTCGTTCTCCCAACAAATAGGCTTGTTTAACCAAATCGAAGCGCTTCTCGTTTACTTCAACCACGCTTTTCAAGATAACCAAACTTTGATGAGCTTTAACCCAGTGCCAGTAGGCGTCCATCGCTTCCATCAACAAATTATTGATCACCGACTCTTGTGCTACCTTGGCCAAGCTATTCATCACTTTAGCCTGTTGTAGGGCTGCTCTACGCTTGTCTATCAGTAAGTTTTTAGCCAAGGGTATGCTAATGCCCAGGTAGCTAGATTGTCCGCTGGTTTCTGTAGGGTCTAAACGGTTTCCTGTCAGATTTTCTAAACCACTCGAAATTTCAATGCCGTACCAAGTTGGTATACTGATTTCTGGCGAATTGTAATCGTAATAATTCAAACCATTAACCGTTTTTTTAGCCGTATAATTGCTAATAATTGGATCGAATGCTGCACGGGCCTGTGTAATTTCGGCTTTACTCTTCGCAATCGATATTGTTGTTTGCTTTACAACCGGGTGGTAGGTTCTAACAATAGCCAAAACCTGTTCAGCATTGAGTGTAATGAGCGAGTCTTGAGCCTGGAGCCGTACCGAAGTACAAATCAGGAAGAATAAAAACACACTTCTGAGTTTCATTACTTTTTAGCTTTAGTTGGCGCAGTATCTTTACTAACTTCATTTTTAACCTGATAAAAATCAGGAGGGAAGCCATTCACATTTCGCCACAATTCATACCAAATCGGCACGTCTTTAAGCAAAACGATTCCTTGAGCACCACTACCAATTTTCAATTGTGGGGGCCAGGGTTTTTCCGCCTTATCTTCCACCACCAAAATTCTGAACAAGCCATTCGGGCTGATGGTATTTTCGTATGCAATGATTTTAGCCCCAAAGGTTCCATAACTGGCATTTGGCCAACCGCTGAATACGATTGCAGGAAAACCATCGAACATAAAGCGTACAGACTGACCTACACCAATTAGCGGCAAGTCAACCGGGCGAACAAACATTTCAACCGCATAGTTTTTAACTTGAGGCACGATAATGGTGATTCGCTCTCCTTCTTTCAATACCTCACCAATGCCGCCTTTATTCGCTTGTACAATTTGTCCATCCTGTGGTGCCAAAATAATGTACATTCCATTCCGAATGATGTAATTACTCAACTGATTCTCCAGTTTGGCAACTTCGCTCTGCCCGCTAGCCACCTGACTCAGGGTTTGATACCTATCGCCTTCTGCCTTACTTATTTTTTCGGTGTATTCTTGTTCAACACTGTTTTGTTCAATTTTTGTGTTTAACACCTCTTGCTGTGTTTGCGCCAATTTGTTTTCAGCGATTACTCTCTTTGCCAATGCATTTTGGAAAGCAATATTTCGTTGTTGCAATTGCGTTTGAGAAACTAAACCCTTTTCAAACATCAATTGCTGACGTTCGTATTGGTCTTTTGCAAGTTTGAATTCATTGTTGGTAGCCGTAATTTCAGCGGCTTCAGCTGCCAGTTTATTATCTAACTGAATCAGTTTATTTTTAAGCTGTTCCAATTTCAAATCTCTGGCTTGTTTCAAGGCCTCAATCTGCGAACCAGTGGCAGTAATTTTACCTTCGTAAAAACCGATTGATCCTTTTTTTGCTTGCAATTGCTCTTGGGTTCTTCCAACCAATTTTGGATCGAGGTAATCTTCTTTAATCTCCGAAATCTGGAGTAGTGTATCTCCCTTTTTTACATAATCGCCCTCTTTTACCCACCATTTAACTATTCGGCCGGGAATTGGAGAGTGAATATCTTGTGGACGTTGATCTTGATAAAGCGTTGTAATTACTCCCTTGGCTTTGATATTTTGTGTCCAAGGCAAAAAGAGGATAATGAGTAAAAACCCGATAATTCCGAAGAACCAGTACTTTACTTTACTGTTTCTATCTACCAAATAAATCTGTTCGAATGATTTGAATGAAAATTGCTTCTTTGAGTTTTTCATAGTTAGTTATTTGTAACAAAATTTGCCGAACCATTCGTTAATACAATTTGCGCATCACACTTACTTGCAAAATCTACATCTTGTGAAGTGATAACAAGCGTGGTATGCGGAAGATTATTGAGCAAATACTGCTTAATTTTTGCTTCCACTTCCGGCTCCAGCCCTTCCCATGGATCTTCAAGCAATACCAATTTGGGTTGGTTAGCAAAAGCTCTTAGCAACAAAATATACCTCACTAAAGTACTTGGCATCTTTTTCCCGCTAGGGTCAAGTTGTGCATTGAATCCCCCTGGAAGCTGGTTTAAAAAATTTGAAATACCAAGCCCCTCTGCCATCATCATTACATCCTCCTGTTTAATCTCTTCTCTACCCATGGCAATATTTTCCCAAACGGTGCCCATAAAAATGTCCTGCTGATTCAAGAAAATACCAACCTGAGTTCTTAAACTTTCCAGCTGATAAGAGTTTATTGGAAGTTTATTCAATAATAATGACCCCTCAAAATCGGCATAATTACCACTCAGCACCTTGAGTAGTGTAGATTTTCCAGAACCCTCTTGTGTTCTAACGCATACGGTGCTGTTAGATTTAATGTGAAAATTCAAATCGCGAAGAACTTTTTTGGCATTTGGATAGCTAAAGCTGAATTCTTTAAACTGAATATCCAAACCTTCTCCCCGGGTATCCAATTCCACGTCGCCTTCATTTTCAAGCGGACTCTCAGAGATTACAGCTAATTTTTCTAGGCCAGTTACAACATCGTAAACACTTTCCAAGCTTCCTATTAATTTTTCGACCGCACCAATAACTGTAAGAATCACAATTTCTGCCGCAATAAATTCACCAATATTTAATTGCTGATTGATCAAAAGGTACGTTCCGGCAGTAAGCATAACCGTGGTAATTGCTACTTTGAATACCACAAGGGTTTGGTATTGAAACAATAACACTTTGAAGTGAGCCGTACGGGCACTCAAATAGCCAGAAACACGTTCATCGGTTTTCTTGAGGTTTAAGTGGGTACCTTGGCTAAACTTGAACGATTTAATTACACGTGCAATTTCAGAAAGCCATTCTACTACGGCATATTTATAAGTGCTCTCTTTTAAACTGCTGGCCAATCCACTTGTCGCAGTCATTTTTAGGATTAACCACAAAACTAAAATGAGTAGCAACCCAAAAACAATAAATACCGGATGGTAAAGTGATAATAATAACAGGCCAAATAGAATTTGGATACTCGCCCCAGGCACATCCAATAACAATTTGGATAGACCCTTCTGAACATTGAGTGTATCAAAGAAATAATTTACTTTTTCAGGTAGATAATAACTATCCATTTTGATCAGGTCGAAACGAGGTACCTTCTCCGCAAAATCATAGGCATTTCGCGTGAAAATACGTTGTTGAATTTTCTCGATAATTTTCATCTGATTGATTTGCATCATACCCACCGAAAAAACTCCAATCACCACTAATACAATCAAAATATAAATAGAAGTAACCATGGAGGCGCCTAGTACAAAACTGATGATGGCTTGTACGCCTATTGGCACACTCAACTGGAGTAATCCGCTAAGAATTGCGTAAAAATAGACCGAACCTATTTCCTTTTTATCTAATACTATAAGCTCCCAAAGGCGTTTTAATGAATTCATAAACACTTATCCGATTTTAATTAATTTGTAAATTTTGATGTTTCACTGCATCAGGGCGCATTGCTACCATGGCCAATTAGATGCGAAAAAAATCAAACCAGCTCCGGAGGGAGATCGGATGAGCTCAAATGTGGTGTGGAATGTTTCTCGATGTATCGATCAGATACTTTGCTGTTGATCACAAGAGAGAATGGACTAGCTTGTGCAGCTACAAGTAATTTTTCTTTGAAATCTTGTTTTAGCTCATTTGAAGAATCAGATCGCTTTTCGTTGCTTTTTTTAGGCTCAATTTCAAGAATGACAATAGATGCAACATTCGTATTTCTCCAATAGTCAGCGGTTATTACTGCTGAAAAAGAGAGAATCACTAAACAAGCTAAAATATGTTTTGCAGCTTTTATCACGCTGCAAACATAAAACCTGTTTAGCTTACCGATGCATCATCAATGTAAAAAAAATGTCAATTATGTTAAAAAAGAAGGCCCATGAATATGGGCCTTGGATTTAGTGGAGGATAACGGAGTCGAACCGATGACCTCTTGCATGCCATGCAAGCGCTCTAGCCAGCTGAGCTAATCCCCCATTTTGGATTGCAATTTTCAGCATTTAATTTGAATTGCGCAAATATTTCTGAATAAGTGCAGCCGTCCGTTCAGAAGCACCAGCCGGACCAACCTTTTGTGCCAACTCATAATAAGCTAATAGCATTTTCTCTCTGGATTCTGAGTTATTTATGATTTCTTTCAATTCATCAGCTATTTGCTCAGGATTGGCTGCTTCCTGGATCAATTCCCTAACAACTTCACGGTCCATGATTAAATTAACCAAAGAAATAAAGCGGATTTTAACCAGCATCCGGGCAATAGCAACCGAAATTTTGCTACCGCGATAGAGCACCACCTGCGGACAATTCAACAAAGCGGTTTCCAATGTAGCCGTTCCAGAAGTAACTAAAGCAGCCTCGGCGTTTTTTAGCAAATCGTAAGTGGCGTTGAAAACGATCGGCAATTTTCTACCGGCCAGGTAAGGTAAATAAGTTTCTAAGCTAAAATTTGGTGCGCCAGCAACAACAACCTGATAATCTGTAAAACGATCGCTGGCAGTCAGCATTTGAGGCAAAATATGCTTCAATTCCATTTTGCGGCTGCCCGGCAAAAGTGCCAGAATAGGTTTTTTATCAAGTTTATGGTCTTTACGAAAATCAGGATTGAATGGATACGAGCTGATGGCATCCATGAGCGGATTGCCCACATAATCTACTTCCATACCCCAGCTCTTGTAAAAATCTACCTCGAAAGGTAAAATACAATACAGTCGATCTACCACTTGTTTGATCTTTAGAACGCGTTTTTGATTCCAAGCCCAAACTTTTGGAGAGATATAGTAATGAACTGGTATGCCCAATTTTTTGGCATACTCCGCAATCTTCAAGTTGAATCCGGGAAAATCAATCAGAATTAAAGCATCAGGCCCATAGTTTTGAACGGATTGCTTGGCCAACTTTAGGTTTTTGGCAATAGTACGGAGGTTAGCTAAAACCTCAATAAAACCCATAAAAGCCATCTCGGAGTAATGCTTGTCACAAATACCGCCCTGTGCCTGCATCAAATCGCCACCAAAAAATCGAAATTCCGCGTTTTTATCGAGCCCTTTTAGGGCTTTCATCAAATTAGCACCATGCAAATCGCCCGATGCTTCGCCGGCTATCAGGTAATATTTCATGCGTGCAGTATCAAATTATCCGTTTTGAACATTGAAATCCCAGGTATTTAATAAGGGAATTGCATGGTGAGCGGTCATATCAAATTGAACCGGCACTACTGAAGCGTAACCGTGCTCCAAAGCCCATACATCCGTGTCTTCACCATGGTCATTGTTTTGAAAAACACCTGTTAGCCAATAATAACTCCGTTTATAAGGATCTAAACGTTCGTCAAATTCTTCGGCCCATTTTGCATTGGCTTGACGGCAAATTTTGATGCCTTTGATCTGTTCCAACTTCGGGAAGTTGACATTCAGCAAGGTGCCTGCCGGAAGGCCATTGGCCAAAACCTGACGAGCCACAGTTTGTACCAATTCGGTGAGCGGACTAAAATCTGCATCGTAACCAAAGTCATCTAAGGAAAAACCGATAGAAGGAATGCTCTCAATAGCACCCTCCACAGCTGCCGACATGGTGCCTGAATAAATTACATTGATGGAATTATTTAAACCGTGGTTGATACCAGAAACACACAAGTCAGGTTTTTTGCCTTTGAGCACTTTGTGTACCGCAAGTTTCACGCAATCTACTGGGGTTCCTGATGTTTTGTACATCTCCACACCTTCATACAAATGCACCTGAGTTAAACGAAGCGGTTTACCAATGGTTATGGCATGCCCCATTCCCGATTGCGGACTGTCTGGTGCTACCACCACCACTTTGCCCAAAGGTTGCATCATATCAATCAGGGCTTTGATACCCGGAGCATCTATGCCATCATCGTTCACGACCAGAATGACGGGTTTTTCTTGTTTCATCCTGCTAAAATAAGAAATAAAGCTTTTACCCTTTCATTACAAGGCACCAGCTTTGATTTCGTCAACCACAGAAGGATCTAGCAAGGTACTCGTATCTCCCAGGCTATCCATTTCACCCTCGGCTACTTTACGTAAAATACGTCGCATAATTTTACCAGAACGGGTTTTGGGTAAGCCCGAAACGAATTGAATTTTATCGGGTTTGGCAATGGCGCCAATAATTCGAGTAACCGTTTGAAGAATATCTTTGCGGGTCAGCTCATGATCGTGTAACGATGTACCTAGAATAACATAGGCATAAATCCCCTGACCCTTGATATCGTGTGGATAACCCACCACAGCACTTTCAATTACATCAGCGTGCATGTTGATGGCATTCTCCACCTCTGCGGTACCTATACGGTGACCCGATACATTGATTACATCATCAACCCGTCCCGTAATGCGGTAATAACCTTGCTCATCGCGTAAGCAACCATCGCCGGTAAAATATTTGTTATCGTAAGTGGAGAAATAGGTGGTCCGGCAACGCTCATGATCGCCATAAGTGGTGCGGATAATACCTGGCCACGGGAATTTGATACACAGGTTTCCGCTTACGCCATTGCCTTCAATTTCCTTACCGTTCTCATCAACCAAACAGGGCTGAATGCCCGGTAGTGGCAGGGTGGCATAGCTTGGCTTAGTTGGCGTAATACCCGCTAGAGGCGAAATCATAATACCACCGGTTTCGGTTTGCCACCAAGTATCAACTATTGGACACCTGCCTTTACCTATTTTTTCGCTGAACCAATTCCAGGCTTCTTCATTAATCGGCTCCCCCACAGAACCTAGCTTGGTCAATGAACTCAAATCTTTGCCTTTCAATGGTTCATTGCCATAAGCCATTAAGGAACGGATAGCCGTTGGAGCAGTATATAAAATATTGACCTGGTGTTTGTCTACAATCTCCCAAAAACGTCCGGCATCAGGCCAGGTGGGGACTCCCTCAAACATCAAAGTAGTGGCACCCTGCAATAGGGCCCCATATACCAGATAAGAGTGCCCGGTAATCCAGCCAATATCGGCTGTACAGAAGAAAACTTCACTTGGTTCATATTGAAACACATTGGCAAAAGTATAGCCGGTGTAAACCATATAACCTCCGCAGGTATGGACCACGCCTTTGGGTTTACCAGTAGAACCGGAAGTATATAAGATAAATAATTCGTCCTCGGCATCCATTGGCTCTGCCGGGCATTCCGAATTGCCCATGCTTTCTACCTTTTTTAGTTCATCTTCCCACCATACATCGCGACCTTTTAGCATAGAAACTGGTGTTTGACTACGGGTTAATACGATTACCCGGCGTACCGAGGGACATTGCACCAATGCATCGTCAATCACATTTTTTAGTGGAACTTCTTTAGTACCCCGAAAACCACCGTCGGCAGTAATCACTAGCTCACATTGGGCATCTTGAATACGATCGGCAATAGATTGGGCCGAAAAACCTCCAAATACTACAGAATGTATAGCGCCTACACGAGCACATGCCAGCACCGAAATGGCCAATTCAGGAACCATAGGCATGTAAATACAAATCCGATCGCCTTTCTTAACGCCATTATTTTTAAGCATGTTTCCCACCTGGCTCACTTTGTGGTGCAACTCTTTGTACGTGATTTCACGGTGTTGCTCCTCCGGGTTGTTCGGTTCCCAAATGATGGCAGGCTTATGGCCTTGATTTTCCAGGTAACGATCAATGCAATTTTCAGTGATGTTTAATTGTGCGCCCGAAAACCATTTGGTATTCGCTTTGCGAAAATCACTCTCTAATACTTTATCCCACTTCTTTTTCCATGTAAAATTTTCGGCAATTTCTGCCCAAAATAGTTCGGGTTGGGTTACACTTTTTTGGTAAGCCTGCTGGTATTCTTCGAAAGTTTTGATGCGAAAACCCATGTCTGAAAATTTAATCGAGTTTAATCAGAATATCACTAAGAATCAATACTAATGTGTCCTGTTCTGGAAAAGAATAGAAATAATCATTTTAGTATTGCGTATTAAATATTTAATCCAGATATTTGCAAGCCCTAAAACAAGGGTTTATTTATAAACGATACATAGTACAGTCATGTCGAGAGTTTGTGATTTAACAGGAAAAATGCCGATTAAAGGTCACCACGTGTCGAATTCGAACGTGAAAACCAATCGCAAGTTTTATCCTAACCTGAAGGTGAAAAAATTCTACATCCCTGAGGAAGACCGTTGGATTACGTTGAAAGTAAGCACTTCAGCGATTAAAACCATTAACAAAAATGGTATTACTGCGGTAATCAATAAATTCCTTAAAAAAGGATACATTTAATAGGCAAACGCATTAAAAGAAAAGAACAATGGCTAAGAAAGGCAATAGAGTTCAGGTTATTTTAGAATGCACCGAGCACAAAGAAAGCGGTATGCCAGGCATGTCTCGTTACATTACCACCAAGAACAAGAAAAACACCACTGAGCGCTTGGAGTTGAAAAAATACAACCCCGTTTTACGCAAAGTAACTGTACACAAAGAAATTAAGTAATCGTCGGTTTACCGATATAAACGCATAAATCATGGCTAAGAAAGTAGTAGCAACCCTGAAAACCGGAACCGGTAAAGAATATTCAAAGGTGATTACGATGACTAAATCGCCTAAGACCGGTGCATACAGCTTCAAAGAGCAAATCGTGCACAACGATCATATTAAAGACGCCCTTGCTTCTGCTAAAGAGCAAAGCGCAGAATAATTATTTTTAAAAGTATTCTAAAAGCCTCCCCGATTATTCGTGGGCGGCTTTTTTTGTTTAATTTCGCATTATGGGATTATTTGACTTATTCAGAAAAAAACCTAAACCTGCTCCAGAACCCGAAGTAGTTGAACACGTAAGTGCTGAACCAATTACCGAACCCGTTCGTGAGCAAGAACCTACTGTGATTGAGGCAGCTGAAGTCGTTCAAGAAGCGCCTATTGAAGAAATTTTACCTGTAGAACCGCTAGCTGAAGAAGTTTCAACAGAACCGGAGCCGGAAATTGAGGTGGAAATCCCACAAAGTGAGCCTGAGAAAAGTCCGGAACCAGTAAGCGTACCAACTCCTGTTAGTACAAGTATTCCAAAAGTAGAACCTTCGCCAGAAGAGCTCGAGAGTAAAGAAGATCTGGAAAAGAGTTTAGAAAAAACCAAATCCGGGCTTTTCTCGAAACTAACCAAAGCAGTTGTTGGAAAATCAACGGTTGATGCAGAAGTTTTAGATGAGCTAGAAGAAATTTTGGTAACCTCTGACGTAGGCGTAAACACCACCTTAAAAATCATTGAGCGTATTGAGAAACGTGTTGCCCGTGATAAATACCTCAACGCCTCTGAACTAAATAGCATTTTAAGAGAAGAAATTCAGGCGCTATTAGCAGAGAATAACAGCAACGATTTCGAAAATTTTGAATACGGCAAACAAAGTCCGTACGTGATCATGGTAGTAGGTGTAAATGGCGTTGGCAAAACCACCACTATCGGAAAACTTGCACATAAACTTAAAGCGGCAGGAAATAAAGTCGTTTTAGGCGCCGCCGATACGTTCCGTGCTGCTGCTGTAGATCAGCTCAAACTTTGGGGTGAGCGTGTTGGGGTGCGGGTAGTTGCCCAAGATATGGGATCTGACCCGGCTTCCGTAGCTTTTGATACCGTACAATCGGCAGCCGCAAATGGTGATGACGTAGCGATTATTGATACCGCCGGTCGATTACACAATAAAGTGGCCCTCATGAATGAGTTAGCCAAAATCAAAAAAGTAATGGATAAGATTGTTCCGGGGGCTCCTCACGAGATTTTATTGGTATTGGATGCCTCTACCGGACAAAATGCCATTGAGCAATGTAAACAATTTACCGAAGCAACCGACGTAAATGCATTGGCCTTAACCAAGCTCGATGGTACTGCCAAAGGTGGGGTAGTTATTGGCATCTCTGATCAATTTAAAATTCCGGTTAAATACATAGGAGTTGGGGAAAGCATTGATGATTTACAGTTATTTAACAAAAAAGCGTTCGTAGATTCGCTATTTAAAAACTAATTCATGAAGACCAAAACGGCGGAAATAGAGGTGAAAAAACCGAAAGTGAATGTGATTACCTTAGGTTGCTCGAAGAATGTGTACGACTCTGAGGTATTGATGGGGCAATTAAAAGCTGGTCAACTCAATGTGGCTCACGAATCGGATGAATTAGGTGCAGAGGATATTGTGGTGATCAATACCTGCGGCTTTATTGACAATGCCAAACAAGAATCAATCGACACCATTTTACAATACAGCGAGTTAAAAGATCAGGGAAAAATTGGTAAAGTGATTGTAACCGGATGCCTTTCTGAGCGCTACAAACCCGAATTAGCAGCCGAAATTACCAATGTAGATTCCTATTTCGGAACTAACGATCTACCCGAATTATTAGCCAGTATTGGTGTAAATTACAAACACGAACTCATTGGCGAGCGTTTGCTAACCACACCCTCCCATTTTGCCTATTTTAAAATAGCTGAAGGATGTAATCGTCCCTGCTCGTTTTGCGCCATCCCTTTAATGAGGGGCCAACACGTCTCCAAATCAATCGACGATTTGGTTAAAGAAGCCAAGCATCTGGCAAAAAACGGCACCAAAGAACTCATACTCATTGCACAAGATTTAACGTATTACGGACTGGATCTGTACAATGAACGTAAACTGGCCGATTTATTACGAAATCTTTCGGATGTAAACGGCATTGAATGGATTCGCTTGCAATACGCCTACCCTTCCGGTTTCCCAATGGAAATTTTAGATGTGATGAAAGAGCGTGAAAACATTTGCAAGTACCTCGACATGCCTTTACAGCACATTTCTGACCCGATGCTGAAATCGATGCGAAGGGGTATCACCAAGCAAAAAACGATCGAATTGGTTGATCAAATTCGGAATAAAGTGCCAGAAATTGCGTTACGCACTACCCTAATTTGCGGCTACCCGGGAGAAACTGAGCAAGACTTTGAAGAAATGAAAGCTTGGGTGGAAGCCACTCAATTTGACAGATTGGGATGCTTTACCTATTCGCATGAAGAAAAAACGCATGCCTATAACTTGGAGGACAACGTGCCTGAAGAAGTTAAACAGCAGCGTGTAGAAGAAATTATGGACATCCAGCAAGGAATTTCGCTCGAGAAAAATCAAACAAAAGTGGGGCAGACTTTCAAGGTTTTGATTGATAAAAAAGAAGGAGATTTCTTTGTTGGACGTACCGAATACGATTCTCCGGAAGTGGATAACGAAGTGCTTATTGATGCCAAAACGGATTACGCTCCGGTGGGTAGTTTTGTACAGGTAAAAATAGACCGGGCAGAAGATTTTGACCTCTACGGCCATCTGGTAAACTAAAATCAAAAGATGAAAGCCAGCTACATCGATTATCGAGATACCCAACGCTTTTCATCCGGACTACTTCGCTACCTGGACCAGGATGGCTCATTACAGCCTTTTTACAGCCATCCGCCCAATTTAAATGGGTTTAAAAAACTAGTAGCCAACAAAAAAGTAACAGCTAACCGTGTAACATTGGTTAAGGTGCTTCAGCAGCAGTATGCCAAAATGCAATTACACCTACCGGATAGCATTACTAAAAATATCCAATTACTTGGTCAAGAAAACACCTTTACCGTAACCACCGGCCATCAGCTTAATTTGTTTACCGGTCCGCTATATTTCATATATAAAATAGCTACCGCGATTAAATTAGCTCAAGAACTCAAGGCCGAATTTCCGGATAAAAATTTCGTTCCGGTGTATTGGATGGCTACAGAAGATCACGATTTTGAGGAAATTAATCATGCCTTTATTGGCGGGAAAAAGATTAGCTGGGATATAGAAACTAAGGGCGCATGCGGACGGCTCAGTACCCAAGGTTTAAGCGAAGTATTAAAAGCTTACCAAGGCATTCTAGGAGTTTCGCCCAATGCCCTGCAGCTAGCTAGCTGGATAAAAGAAGCCTATGCGCAACAGCATACTTTGGCAGATGCTACTCGCTATTTAGTCCATAAATTATTTGAAAATTACGGATTGCTCATCATCGATGCAGAACATCCCGAACTCAAAAAACAATTTATAGAGGTAATGGAAGCCGATATCATGGAACAGCATAGCGCTAAGCTGATCTCGGAAACCAATACACAATTGAAAGCAACAGGCATCGAGCCGCCAGTAAATTCGAGAGAAATCAATTTCTTTTATGTGAAGGGTGAAATACGTGAGCGGATTGTTTACCAAAATGGGCAATACCAGGTGCTAAATACAACCATCCAATTTACGGAAGCTGAGCTGCGAAAACACATTAATGAGCGCCCGGAAAATTTTAGTCCGAATGTGGTGATGCGACCATTGTACCAGGAAAGCATCCTCCCCAACTTGGCCTATATCGGCGGTGGTGCGGAAATTTTGTATTGGTTGGAATTGAAAAGCACATTCAGTTGGTACAACTTAGATTTCCCTGTTTTGCTATTACGCAATTCTGCTCAGTTGATTACCGAACAGCAAGAGCATCAAATCAAACGCTTGGGACTGGAAGCAATAGACCTGTTTCAATCACTTGATGAGTTAAAAAAAACCTGGATTTTAAAAAATAGCACGCACAACTTGAGCGTAGCAAAAGAGTCGGAAGCGATCAAATCGACTTTCACCGAACTAAAAGATCGAGCAAAAACGATTGACCCCACTTTGGTGCCCAGTACTGAAGCTATCGAAGTTCGTTTATTCAAAGCCATGGAACGTTTGGAGAAAAAAATGGTGAAAGCAGAAAAGCGAAATCACGAGGAGGCCATGCTTCAGCTTGAAAAACTGCATAATGGATTCTTCTATCAAGATGGACTACAAGAACGCTCCGAAAATTTTGGCATGTATTTCACACTTTTCGGACAAAGTTTTATTGATCAACTCATTTCAGCATTCCAGCCGCTAAATGCTAAATTCACTCTCCTTACTTTAAGCAAATGAGCTATACCGTTTTCTCAGCAGATACATTAAGAAGCTTTACTGAAACTGTATTCAAATCGATGGGCTGTTCGGCAGCGCATGCAAGCTTGGCAGCCGATGTATTAATCAAGGCCGATTTACGCGGTATCGATTCGCATGGTGTGGCTCGTTTAAGTGGTTACGTTCGGCTTTGGGAGAAAAAAAGAATAAATGCTACACCAAACATTCGCATTGTTCATGAAACAGCCAGCACAGCCACTATAGATGGCGATGGTGGATTAGGATTGGTTATTGCACCTTTCGCGATGCAAATTGCCATGCAAAAAGCAGAAAATTGTGGCTCAGGATGGGTATCCGTTCGCAATTCCAACCATTTTGGAATCGCTGCTTACCACACCTTAATGGCTGTTGAAAAAGACATGATTGGTTTCGCCATGACAAATGCCAGCCCGCTGGTGGCGCCTACGCATGCCAATGAACGTTTGCTTGGCACCAACCCAATGTGCTATGCTTTTCCGGCAGGAAAATACCCGCCCGTTGTAGTAGATATGGCTACTTCGGCGGCAGCAAACGGTAAACTGGAAATTGCACAACGAACCGGTAAACCTGTTCCTGAGGGTTGGATCATCGACAAAAATGGACAGCCTTCTACCAATCCACACGAATTGAAAGAAGGTGGTTCTTTAGTTCCCCTAGGTAGCGATAGTACACATGGTAGCCACAAAGGCTTCGGATTGGGAGCTACGGTTGATATTTTATCTGCGGTGCTTTCAGGAGCAAATTACGGCCCATGGGTTCCGCCATTCGTCGCTTTTTTAGAACCTCCTGCTGATCCGGTTGGCTTGGGTATTGGTCACTTTTTAGGGGCTATGCGTGTTGATGGTTTCCGACCAAAAGAAGAATTTAAAAATCATTTAGATAATTGGATCCAACGGTTTAAATCGGCAAAAACTATTGATCCTAATCAACCTGTGATAATTCCGGGAGAGCCTGAATTAGAAGCCGAACAAGACAGAAAAACAAACGGCATCCCACTTGTGAATGCCGTTGTTGAAGATTTAAATGCCTTGGCAGCTAAACTAGAGCTTGCCCCCTTGGTTTAATGTATGCCCTTAAAGATTCGGCTCCAGCGAATTTTATCTAGGAATGTGCCTTCAGAATCCCAGCTCATCCAAATAAATAAGGCTTTACCCACAATGTGATCTTCGGGAACAAAACCCCAGAATCGCGAATCCAATGAATTGTGACGATTATCGCCCATCATCCAATAGTAATCCATTTTAAAGGTATAGCTATCTGCTTTTTTGCCGTTAATTAGCAATTCATTAGCGCCCGAACGCTCCACCTTATTTCCTTCATATACCGAGATTGCTCGCTCATACAGCGGAATGGTGGTGCTGTCTAACTTCACCGTCCAGCCTTTTTTAGGCACAATCACCGGACCGAAATTATCCTCATTCCATTTAAAATTTGGATTGTGCGGAAAAACTTGCGGTTCGTATTCATTAACCGGACGAATAATTGGATTCAGCACTTTTACATTAGACCATTGCTTGATAGTTGCAGCTTCCTCGGCCGTCATATTGAAATAGTACTCATCAGCAGTGGCACGTTGAACTTCGATGCGCATGTCTTGCAGAGCCGATGGGTTGAAATCTGTGCCATCGGTGCGAACGTAATAGGTAGTTTCGCCAAACTGCGGATTTTCTGCCGCTTTGCCGTTCACATAAACTTGCGTATTCACAATTTTCAAGGTATCTCCGGCTATGGCCATGCAGCGCTTGATGTAATTCTCACGTTTATCAACCGGACGGTTATAAGGTTCATCAGCTTCCATGGGCCAGTTAAATACAACTGCATCGCCACGTTTGATTTCTGAAAATCCGGGCAAACGGTGATAGCCCCATTGAACTCCGTCCCAATAAGCTTTGGTGCCAATGATAGGCATGGTATGGTGTGCAAATGGAAAAGCTACAGGAGTCATCGGAATTCGTGCTCCGTAATTTACTTTACTCACGAAAAGAAAATCGCCGACCTTTAAGCTCTTTTCCATTGATCCGGTTGGGATGGTATAGGCCTCAATAAAAAATGTTCTGATCAGCGTAGCAGCGATAACTGCAAAAACGATGGCATCAAACCATTCTCTGGAAGCACTTTTCTTTTTCTTTTCGACTTTTTTTTCTTGAGGGTCCTTTGACCAAAATTTCAATTTCATATTGTATTTATCACTGATTATTGAAAATCAAACATATCTGCTATCGAGTAAAAACCCTGTTTACCCTGTAACCATTCGGCGGCAACTATGGCCCCTAAAGCAAATCCGGCACGGTTGTGGGCGGTATGCTTAAACTCTAGTTCATCCACCTCAGAACTGTAAACCACAGTATGGGTTCCAGGCACCTGATCTATTCGGTGCGATTCAATCAAGAGTTCATTGGGTTTCGCAACGAGTTCTTCATTCTGACCCACTACTTCATTCACCCACGCTGATTTGCGATCCAAGCCCTCCAAAATTCCTTCTGCTATCGTAATTGCCGTTCCACTTGGGGCATCCAGCTTTTGCGTATGGTGGATTTCTTCAACTTGTACGTCGTATTGTGGGTAACGATTCATCAGCCTGGCTAAAACACGGTTCACATGGAAGAAAACATTTACTCCAATACTAAAATTAGATGCATAGAGTAAAGTTTTGTTACCCGATTCACATTTTTGCTTGATGACAGGTATTTGATCGTACCAACCGGTGGTTCCTACCACTATGGGCACACCAGCAGCAAAACAAGCTTCAATATTACTCAAAACAGCATGTGGTGTACTAAACTCAATGGCTAAATCAGCTTCTTTGAAACGATCGGACTGAAAATCTGAATGATTATCCTGATCAATCGTCAAAATAATTTCATGACCACGTTCGGTTGCAAGCTGTTCAATCAGCTTGCCCATTTTTCCGTAACCGATTAGGGCTATTTTCATAAACTAAGTTTAATGGTAAAAGCTGGATTTGGACGATAAGCATTCAAAACCCATTGGTTTTGTACCGATGGACGGATTTGTAAAGCCAAGTTTTCACTGATATCGAATCGGAAAAATTTAGCATCTACATAGGCATCAATAATGTTGACGGCATGCAAAACAACGCCGCCAATTATGGACAATTCTTTGTTTCTTCTGAAATTATCTTTAATCCTGACCAAGCCTTCAAAACTGTATCCGGCAAAGTCCGGGTTCCCGGGATTTCCATTGTTGGCTAGTCTGTATTGAACCTCTTCTAGAAAAGTATGGTATTGTTTGTTATTGTCCTGATATGCGATTACAAAACTGGCAAAACCACCGTAAATTAAAGGCAATTTCCACCAGCGTTTATTTTGAATTTGACCTAAACCGGGCAGAATAGCGGAGCTGATTGCCGCTTTACGGGGCAAACGTTCCAAAGCCAAACGAACGGAATCTTTTACAGGACCAGCTGCTTGAGCTGTGGTATCTGATTTGAGGGAAGGAGCTTCCTTTTTTCGCTGTGCCCAAGCAGGCAAAGCAAGCATCATGACGATGATAAGTATGAAAGCTCGAACAGGCATTACCAATCTAAAAGCTCCAAAATGCGGTTTAAATCGTTTTCAGAAAGAAAAGGAATCTCAATTGAACCGGAGTTTTTACCTTTCATTTTCAACTTCACACGAGTACCCAATCTGGATGCCAAATCGTCCTGAACCTTTTGGTACTGAAAAGAAATTGGCTCCTGGGCGTTCTTTTTACTTTTCCGGATGCCTCCAGCCTGAACTTCTCTAACCAACTCTTCTACTTTACGAACCGAAAGACCTTGACTGATGATTTCTTTATGGATAAACAACTGATGGTCAACATTCTCTACGCTTACTAATGCCCTAGCATGACCCATCGAAATTTGATTATCACGGATAGACGCTTGAATAACCGGCGGCAATTTCAATAAACGCAAATAATTGGTTACGGTTGAACGGTTTTTACTCACCCGATCTCCCAACTCTTCCTGCTTCAAATTACACTCGTCCAGCATGCGCTGAAAGCTTAGTGCAACCTCAATGGCATTCAAATTTTCACGCTGAATATTCTCGATCAACGCCATCTCCAACATCTGCTGATCGTTTGCACTGCGGATATAGGCTGGAATTTCAGTCAATCCGGCCATTTTAGAAGCTCTCAAACGGCGTTCACCAGAAATTAGCTGGTAACTGTTAGGACCCGCTTTACGTACAGTAATTGGCTGAATCAATCCTTGCAGTTTGATCGAATCGGAAAGCTCTTGAAGTGCTTCGGCATCAAATTCGGTTCTGGGCTGATACGGGTTTACCTCGATTTGACTAATCAAAACCGGCTGAATGGTACTTAATACGCCCGTTTCATTCCCCAATGGTTTGTGCTGCTGAACAATTTCATTATCGTCGAGCAGTGCACTTAAACCTTTTCCTAATCCTGTTTTTTTCTGATAAGTCATTGCTATTATACGGTAGCTTGTGCGGCTAATTCTTCGGCAGGTGCCAAACCATTTTTACGAATAATTTCACGTGCCAAATTCAGGTAATTAATTGCGCCTTTAGAATTTGCATCGTGCATAATAACCGATACACCAAAACTTGGAGCTTCACTCAGGCGGGTATTTCGTTGTATGATGGTATCAAAAACCAATTCTTGGAAATGCGATTTCACCTCTTCAACCACTTGATTTGCCAAACGTAAGCGCACATCGTACATGGTTAATAATATTCCTTCGATGGCCAAATTGGTATTTAAGCGGTTCTGCACAATTTTGATGGTATTGAGCAATTTACCCAAACCTTCCAGGGCGAAATATTCGCACTGAACTGGGATGATAACCGAATCGGCAGCAGTCAAGGAATTGATGGTAATTAAGCCTAAGGATGGCGAACAATCAATGATGATAAAGTCGTATTCCTGACGAATTTTATTGAGCACGGCTTTCATGCGGTACTCTCTTTCGGTAAGGTTAATCATCTCAATCTCTGCTCCTACCAAATCAATATGTGCCGGTAGCAAATCCAAAAATGGAGTCTCGGTTTTGCAAATTGCCTCTCTTGGATCTAAATCATTGATGATACACTCGTAAATGCTCGATTTGATGGCACGCGGATCAAAGCCCACACCAGAAGTAGAGTTTGCTTGCGGATCAGCATCAACCAATAAGGTTCGGTACTCTAAAACAGCTAAGCTGGCAGCCAAATTAATGGATGAGGTGGTTTTACCTACACCTCCTTTTTGATTCGCTAAGGCAATGATTTTACTCATTAGTGGAAATTTACAAAAAACTGAGATTAAAAATCTGATTAATACTCCAGCTGGATCAAATTTAATCTACTTTTACCAGCGGAAAACAAAGTCCTAAGATACAAATTAATGTCATTTATACCGACTCCAGCTTAAGCAATTTTAACTAATTTTTATCCCATGATCACCTTAATTTCAGGAACTAACCGACCCGGCAGCAATACCTTAAAATTGTGCTCATATTATCAGGCAGAATTAGCCAAAAAAGGCTGCGAAAGTCAGATTTTATCCCTGAGTGATTTGCCTGGCACCTTAATTAGTTCCGATTTATACGGTAAGCGTAGCCCGGCGTTTGAAAAAATTCAGGAACAGGTGAGCGCCAGTACTAAATTCTTGTTTGTGATTCCTGAATACAATGGAAGCTTCCCCGGGGTTTTGAAAACTTTTATCGATGCCTGTAAATTCCCAGAGAGTTTTTATGGTAAAAAAGCGGCTTTGGTTGGGCTTTCTTCTGGGAAATACGGAAATGTTCGTGGTTTAGAGCACTTTACAGGAATTTGCCATTACATTCATTTGGAAGTTATGCCCTTGCGGATTCATATTCCTGCTATTGAATCGGAATTGAATGAAAATGGCATGCTTTGGAAAGAAGATACCCTGAAATTTACCGATCAACAGATCGAGAAATTTATCCGATTTTAAAGGCTCAGTTTAAGCCAAGCTTTACCATCGTGGCCAAAGGCAAAAAATTTAGGATAAATCACTTCGGCTAGTATTTCTAACTTTTCCAATTCACTGGCCGACTGGTAAACCTGATCGTCGAAGAGGTATACACGTTGATTCAGAACTGCCTGACAGTTGGCCCAGCCTGGTATACTCATTAGTTCTGGCAATAAAGCCAAGCTTACCGCAATGCTTTGTTTTGGAAGCTTGAAGATCAAGATTTCAGCAGTTTTGGGCAGTTCAGCATTGATTTGAAGTTCAGCAATTCCGAAGTGCTGCAAGGTTGCTTTCCAATCAGGATCATTTACCGTTTGTAGCGGATCTATAGACGCTAGAGTCAGGAGGGTACACGGATCCGTGATAAATTTTAGTTTATGGCCAATTAATTCAATTAAGTCTTCCTCAGGATTCATTTCAAGCTTTTTGCAAAGGTAGCAAAGCGCTTGATTTTGAAAAATCACTTATTGCTTAATGATCATAACTGTTCCATGGCTTCTTATGTTATATGTTTTTGGATTTGCACTAAGCACAATCTCAGGACCAAAACTGTACGATGAACCTGCGGTTAATGGATAGATTAAACTAATACTACAAAACGCTGTGTAACTGTTAGCTATTCCAAACCGGCTTGGTTCTGAACCTGGAACTGTTGTAAAAGCAGCACCATCAATAGAAACTCCTACATTAAGCTCAATAAGGGTTGAATTAATAGTTGCAGATTCTGCAGAAATATCCATGTTAATGACCGCAAATTCCCCAGAGCCCGCAAGATAACTCGGCATTTTAAACTCGTTAGGATATACTGGATTTGTACCCAATGAAACACCGTAAACAATAGTATTGTAACTTATCAACTTCACTACCCCATTTCCCGGTGGCCCTTGCGCTCCTGTTGCACCCTGAGTACCTTGAAGGCCTGTATCTCCTTTCGGCCCCTGTGGCCCCACATTTCCTTTTACGGCAAATTGTGCGTAGGGTACACTCATTAAGGCAATTGCTCCAATGTTTTGAAATACATTTCCACCATTGATATCGGCTTCTACTTTTAAAAATTGATTGGCATTTTGAAAGGGGATCGCATTAAATGTTCCTGATGCAGGGGTACCCTTACCCACAATGTGATTTGCCAAACCACTGGCATTTGTGGTAATTAATTGCGTTTCTATATACTGAGGGGCGCCATTTACGCCTCCATCTAAAATTGAAAAACGAAAATTAATGGCTTTGTTAACAATGGGGACTCCTGCATTATCACGTACGATGGTTTGGTAATTAAAACCCTCCAAACCCGTTTGAGCATACATTTTGCCGCCCAAGGCCATAAATAAGATCAGAAAAATTGCAAGTCGTTTCATAGGAAATAGGTTAAGGAATTCCTAACCAATTTCCAGCCAAACCCACTTGCCTGTATCAAATATCCGATAACAGGTAAATATTAGCTGATATACTGACAAAATTAGTGGATGGGTTGTAAAACAAAATGCCGGCATTCCATTCAGAAGCCGGCATTTGAAAGCAGTTGTACTCGTTAATTATTGTATTCCCTGTCCCTGATCGCCTTGTTTCAAGTCGTCGTTGTTTACACCGCGTTTCTTCTTAGGCTGTGATTGGAAATTGATTTTTCCGAAAGACCAGCTGAAATTTACACCAATAGAACGGAATGGTACAGAAACGTTAGAGGTTTGACGGAAGTTCTGACCATTTACTGCTGATCTGAAATTCTTATTCTCATTAAATGGATCAATCATATTAATTCCAATACTTCCTTTCTTCTTCAAGATCTCCTTCTTAAAGCCTAAGTTCCACATGTTAAAGGTTGGATTGGTTCCTTGTGCGGTACGGCGAACAGAGTTTAAAATAAAGAATGTCTCGGCAGAAAAACCTCCCTTTAAGACTAAACTGGCACTAATAAACGCATTGTACATCATGTACGTTTTATTTTGAGCACTCGTTAAACTTAAACTCGTTTGACTTGGCGCAATATCGTAGGTATACATATTGATATTGCCTCGTAAAGTTAGCTTGGTAATTGGGTTTACAGAGCCGAACAAATTCATACCAAATGAATTGTTGCTACCTATATTCCTGAACGTAGTTAAAGAGATCGGATTATTATTGGCATCTGCAACAGGCACAATAACCGACTCAATAATATCTTGCGTACGGCGGTAATACAAGGATGCATTGATCACGGTAGTTTTTACAAAAGTTGAGTACCCCAATTCAATATTGTGCGATATTTCTGGGGATAAGGATGGATTACCCTGAGATTGGTTCAAGGGATCGGCCGTATTTCTAAATGGATTTAAGTAAAACAAACTAGGTCGTTGAATACGCTGATTGTAACTTAATTTAATGGTTTGGTAGTTTTTCAAAGAACGTGAGATTACTATACTTGGAATAAAGTTTTGGTAATCGTTGGCGAATGAACTATTTCCGGCACTAGAACTACCTGCAATCTTCGTGAGTTCTAAACGCCCGCCTACCTTAGCCTGATAGTTTTTGCCCAAACTGAAGGAGAAACTGGCATAGCCTGCAAAAACATCCTGATGGTAATCGTAGGTGTTGGATAAAATGGCACTAGGCTGGTAAGCACCATTAATTTCCTGCTCCACAAGCGTTGGACTATTAATATCTCTCAAAATTGCTTTTAAACCGGTTTCAAATGTCAGCTTTTTAAATGGCTGAGCATAGTCGGTTTGGAAAGTTAGCTCTTGGTTATTCGCATCGTTATTACCTATTTCATTCGGACGGAAACCTCCAGTGTAAAGGGTCGTATAATCCTGAATGTTCTTATTCTGGGTTAATTGTCCGGCAAAAGAAATTTCCTGACCTGATTTTTTGAATTTGTGAGTATAATCGGTATTCCAATCAAAGCCATTCATCCGCATGGTACGATCGGTATTACTATTTGCAGCAATACTGGAACCGTTGGCATAAATTGTAGAAAAAACATCGCCATCAAACTTATTTTTCATTTCATTGAATGTTAAGTTTGACGACACCGAGTTTGAATTATTGATATCGTAATCCAAACCAACCGAACCACGATAACCCAATCGATACGTTTCGCTGGTACTTTGTTGAATAAACGTAGGATTACCTGTAGCATCGGTTCTGTTAACTGCCACTCCGGTAGTTTGCGGCCAAGAACCATTACCCCCGATATTTCCGGTTAAACCTAAACGACCCTTCTTGATATTTAAATTGGCATTTCCATTGTTCTGACGAATACCCAAACCTCCTCCAACAGTTCCGTTTACTCCTTCCGCATTTCGTTTTTTAGTAATGATGTTGATGATACCAGAAGTACCTTCTGCATCGTATTTGGCAGATGGGCTGGTAATCACTTCCACATTTTTGATTTGATCGGCCGGAATCATTTTAAGGGCATCGGCAATATTATTTGCCATTGAGCCCGATGGCTTTCCATTGATTAAAACAAGGATATTTTGGCTTCCGCGAAGCGAAACATTACCATCAATATCAACCGATAAAAGGGGCACTTTTCGCAATACATCCGTTGCATTTCCACCACCAACAGTCACATCTCTTTCCGCATTGTACACCAAGCGGTCAATTTTATTTTCAACCACAGCAGCTTCACCTGTAACAACCACCTCATTCAGCGATTTTAAATTAGGGGACAATAAAATCACACCTAGATTTAAGTCGGGTTTTTGAGGAGTAGTTTTAACCATTGTAAGAGTTTTGGTTTGATAACCCAAAAAACTAATGGTTAAACGGTAGCTACCCGGAGCGATATTCTCAATTTTGAATGATCCTTTTTCATCGCTCAATGCACCATTGGTATTCTTAGTCGACCCGGCTCTGCCCATACTCACCGTTGCATAATCAACCGGTTTTTGAGTAAGCGAGTCGATAATTTGCCCACTAATTTTACCCACAATACTCGGTCCGGAAGCACCCCCAGGCATTTGTGCAAAGGTTGCACCGGTACAGCATAAGGCAATAATCAGAACTACTACTTTTTTCATTTGTATGATTTTATTTTCAATTAAGTCGCAAAAAAGAACGCTTTGTTACAACATTATCGTAACAAAGCGCTTACAATGGGTTTGATAAAATTTAAACAACCAGGTTAACTATGCGGCCTTTAACCACAATAACCTTCTTCGGTGTTTGACCGTCTAGGTATTTCTGCACATCGGCATTATCCAAAACTGCTTTTTCAATTTCGGGCACTTCCATGCTTAGCGGGAGATTAAGATTCATGCGCATTTTGCCATTTACAGAAATTGGGTAAGCAAACTCATCTTCTACTAAATAATCTGGATTAAATTTTGGATAAGCTGCGTAACTGATGCTTCCCGGCTCATTCCCCAACAATGCCCATAACTCCTCGGTAATGTGAGGTGCATACGGCGAAAGCACAATGGTCAACTCTTGTAAAATCTGACGTTTGTTGCATTTCAAATCGGTGAGTTCATTGACACAAATCATGAAGCTGGAAACAGAGGTATTGAAAGAGAAACGATCAATGTCTTCTTCCACCTTTTTAATGATTTTATGTAAGGATTTCAGTTCTGCTTTAGTTGGCGCCTCATCAGATACCGAAAAATTAAACTGCTCATCGTGGAACAGACGCCAGAATTTACGCAAGAACTTGAAAACACCTTCAATTCCATTGGTATTCCAGGGTTTACTTTGCTCCAGCGGACCCAAAAACATTTCGTACAAACGAAGCGTGTCGGCACCGTAACGCTCTACCATGTCGTCCGGATTCACCACATTGAATTTGGATTTCGACATTTTCTCCACTTCGCTACCACATACGTATTTGCCGTTTTCAAGAATAAATTCCGCATTGGCAAAATCCGGTCGGAAGGCTTTGAATTTTTCGATATCAAGGATATCCTGCTCTACACTATTCACATCCACATGGATGGCTGTGGTTTTGTACTGATCTTTAAAACCGTAAGAAACAAAGGTATTGGTGCCCTTTCCGGCTTCATCGATTAAGCGGTAAACAAAACTAGACCGCCCTTGAATCATTCCTTGATTGATGAGTTTCTTGAAAGGTTCCTCGGCTTGTACATAGCCCAAATCTTTCAAAAACTTATTCCAAAAGCGGCTATACAGTAAGTGCCCGGTGGCATGCTCCGAACCACCAATGTACAAATCCACATCCTGCCAATAATTTATGGCTTCTTTAGACGCAAATTCACTAGTATTTTGCGCATCCATGTACCGGTACCAGTACCAGCTAGAGCCTGCCCAACCCGGCATGGTGCTTAATTCGTATTCGTATTGATTTTGGTATTTCCAACTTTTAGCACGACCCAACGGCGGTTCTCCGTCTTCGGTTGGCAAGTATTTATCTACTTCAGGTAAAACCAAAGGCAACTCGGCTTCTTGGATTAAGTAGGGCAATCCATTTTTAAAATAAACAGGCACGGGCTCGCCCCAATAACGCTGACGCCCAAAAATGGCATCGCGTAAGCGGTAATTTACTTTTGCTTTTCCTTGGCCTTTTTCCTCCAGCTTAGCAATCAAGGCATCAACCGCTTCCTGATAGGTTTTACCGTTAATGAAATCAGAATTGATGTATCGGCCCTCTTTGGTTGGGTCAGCCTGTTGGTCTAAATCTTTCTGTGCATCAGAAATTGGGACAATAGGCAGGTTAAAATGTTTGGCGAATAACCAGTCACGCTGATCGCCGGAAGGTACACCCATTACTGCACCGGTTCCGTAACCAGCCAGTACATAGTCGGCAATCCAAATGGGAACCGGATTTCCGGTAAAAGGATGAACCGCATAAGCTCCAGTAAAAGCTCCCGAAACCGTTTTGGTATCGGCCATACGGTCGAGTTCTGATTTCATTTGCGTTTGCTCGATATATGCCTGAACGGCTGGCTGCTGATCGGGCGTGGTAATTTGCGAAACCAATTCATGTTCTGGAGCAAGCACCAAAAATGAAGCTCCGAAAATAGTATCTACACGGGTTGTGAAAACTTCAATAAAGTCTCCCGACTCCAAACTCCCAACTCCAAATTTAACCGAAGCCCCTACACTTTTACCAATCCAGTTGCGCTGCATTTCTTTGAGCGGTTCCGGCCAATCAATGGTATCTAATCCCTGTAGCAGTCGATCTGCATAAGCAGTGATTCGCATGCTCCACTGCATCATTTTCTTTTGCACTACCGGATGTCCACCACGTTCCGAAAATCCATCTTTCACCTCATCATTGGCCAATACCGTACCTAAAGCCGGACACCAGTTTACCGTACTTTCTTTCAAGTAAGCCAAGCGATATTTCAACAGCACGTTTTGCTGCTCTTCTTCTGTGAATCGTTTCCATTCTTCTGCAGTGAAAGGACTTACATCCTCATCGCAAACAGCTTTTGTACCAGCTGTCCCCGAAGTTTGAAATGCTGCAATTAGCGTTTGTATAGATTCTGCACGATCAGTGGTTACATTGTACCACGAATCGAAAAGTTGCATAAAAATCCACTGGGTCCAACGGTAATAGTCCGGATCACTGGTGCGCACCTCTCGACTCCAATCGTACGAAAAACCTAGATTATCTAATTGTTCGCGGTAGCGATTAATGTTGGTTTCTGTAGTTATTGCCGGATGCTGACCGGTTTGAATGGCGTATTGCTCTGCAGGTAAACCAAAGGAATCGTAACCCATGGGGTGCAAAACGTTGAAGCCTTTTAGTCGTTTATAACGTGAAAAGATATCGGATGCGATATAACCCAGCGGATGGCCCACATGCAAGCCTGCCCCGGAAGGGTAAGGAAACATGTCTAACACATAATATTTAGGTTTCGAGCTTTGTGTGTCGACTTTATACGTCTGCTTTTCTGCCCAATACTTTTGCCATCGTTGTTCTATATCGCGGTACTGATAATCCATTTCGTATTCACGTTTAAACCGCGAAAATACGAAAATTGCCCGAAATTACTCCGTAGGACAAGAACCAAAGACCTTTTTAAAGTCTTATTCAAGCATCCACAGTATTTAGTTTTTAGCCGATACATAAATAGCAGTAGCGACAGAATTTGGGGTTTTTAGCAAAATCAATTGCTTATTTAACCAGTAACACGCTTCCGCCAGCTCTCGACCGGCAATGTATCGATTCCCATTGAAAGAAGTTACAGCTGTTGCCCTTGAAGAGTTGTTTGATAGAACAAATGGCGCACCCTTCTCCCAAAAGGTAGCATGATTTTCTAAATCAGCGCCCTTGCTGTACCCAACCAAATAGATATTACCTTGAGCATCAAGATCAATATCACTTAGGTTCATTTCGCTATTATTACCTAGTTTGAAGAATGTAATATTTTTCCAATACCCTGACTCGTATAAATTAGTTGTTGAATTTTTTCGATCACCACATAGGTGTACAGAGCCAACATAGGCCTTAAATCCTGCTACTATATCATAAGATTCACCCAGATCAATTTTTTGCCCACCAATAATCCATTGAACTGCATGACCATCACTTTTGCCAGCAACTCGAACAGAACCCGGAATTGAGACAAATCCGTATGCACTACTAGTATTACTGGTAATATCTTCGAAAAAAATAGACTTATTGTCGAATTTCATTACAAAAGCATGTGTAGCAGGTTTTTGTAATGACCCTTTTTCACCATATAATACTAGGTAATTGCTCCCTGATTCTTGGTAAAAAGCAAACCCATATATCTTTCCTGGATAATTGTCTTCTATTGAAATTCGCACCCCGTCTTCCCAAATACAAGCCTTGTTATTGTAATTACCGCCCACATATATTTTACCATTGTATTTAATGATACTTGTTGCTTGAGATACTGCTGCAGTGCCATCTTCCAAGGGCACAAAAGTGCCATCTTTCCAATACGCTGCTGATTCAAATTTACCCGCAGGTGTGTAATCCCCAGCGATCAATACTTCTGCACTTGGGTCTACTGGCACTGCATTAGGTTGGCTTTGATTTTTTTTACAAGAAAATAAACTTAGGCATACTAGTATACCGAAATGATATACGATTAGATTTTTCATAAGCATGTTATTAAAATAGTTCTACTCTAGTGTGAGATCAAAAATATTTCCAATAACGCTCTTAAAACTAAATATTCAGATGTTTGACAGAATAAGGGAGATGAAATAGCATAATTACAAGACGAACGGAAAATACCGGTTTGAGGATCGTTTTAATGCAATTTTCTCATCCGAAATAATTATTTTCGTAGATCTAATCTCATTGCATGGAAGTTTTGGAAAGAAACGTACCTCAAAAACAAAATAAAACCATTCGTTTTTCAACCGTTATCAGCATTTCGCTGGTTTTACTCATGGGCGGCTTGTTGAGTTTAATCTTAGTCCACTCCCGTAATCTTTCCAATTATGTGAAAGAGAATATTGTACTGAATATTATTGTTAATGAAGGGACCAAAGAATCGGCTATTCTGGAGTTGCAGTCGCAAATCAAAGCCAATCCTGAAGTGCTCAAAGTAGAATACATTAGCAAAGAACAAGCAGCCCGCAACCTCACCAAAGACCTCGGTGAAGATTTTGTAGAGTTTTTAGGGTACAACCCCCTGCTACCTTCTCTAGATGTTTACTTAAAAGCAGAATATGCAGATAATGCCAGCATAACCAAATTGGTAAAACGTTTGGAAAAGAAAGAGGTGGTAAAAGAGGTTGTGTATCAAAAATCGCTAATCGACTCCATTAACCGAAATGTGCGACTTATCAGTCTGAGCTTCCTTGGCTTCGGATTGATCTTATTGCTCATAGCCATCACGCTCATCAACAATACCATTCGCCTTGCCATCTATTCACAGCGTTTTCTGATTAAAAGCATGCAATTGGTTGGCGCAACCAAAGGTTTTATTCGTAAACCTTTCATCAAATACGGAATTGTTCATGGCTTAGTGGCCAGCTTAATCGCAATTGCTTTATTGATGGTAATTATGTACTTCATTAAAAGTGAAGTGCCAGAATTAGGTGTTTTAAATGATTGGGCACAATTTGGCATGGTATTCTTTGGAATTATCGTGTCAGGAATTGTTATATCTGGACTCAGTACTTGGTTTGCGGTCAGCAAATTCTTGCGATTGAAAATCTACGAACTGTACTAATAGCTTACTATGTCATCATCAAAAAACAACCCTGAGAATTCTTCTAAAAACGATTTCATATTCGGTAAAGCGAATTACCAACTCATGCTATTAAGCATTGTGGTAGTCATCATTGGCTTTGCACTCATGACCGGAACCACGGATATCTACGATTTCCGGAAAATTGTGTTGGCACCAATTGTAGTATTGATCGGTTTCGGCATCGGATTTTTTGCAATTCTTAAAAAGAAATCATGACATTTTTTGAAGCCATAGTTTTGGCTATCATTGAAGGAGTTACCGAATTCCTACCCATCTCCTCTACAGGTCATATCATTTTAGGATCGAGCCTCTTGGGCATGGATCCCAGTCAGCCGTTCTTGAAACTGTTTACAGTTGCCATTCAATTTGGCGCCATACTATCGGTAGTTGTGCTGTATTTTAAACGCTTTTTTCAACGTTTAGATTTTTACTTCAAGCTAGTGGTAGCCTTTATCCCCGCTGTGGTTTTCGGATTGCTGTTCAGCGATAAAATAGATCAGTTACTAGAAAGTCCGCTTGGTGTGGCTTGTGCTTTGCTACTCGGCGGTATCGTGTTACTCTTTGTTGATCGATGGTTCAACAAACCTGAAGTAGATGAAGTAGCAGATATTTCTTACTCAACTGCTTTGAAAATTGGCTTGTTTCAGTGTTTATCAATGATTCCAGGAACTTCCCGTTCTGCAGCAACTATTGTGGGCGGTATGAGTCAGCAATTATCACGGAAAGTAGCCGCCGAGTTTTCCTTCTTTTTAGCGGTGCCGACCATGTTAGGTGCCACCGTAAAAAAACTGTACGACTTTTATAAAGACGGCTACATCATTAGCTCGGAAGAGCTACAATTATTAGCTGTTGGCAATTTGGTTGCTTTTATCGTGGCTATGCTCGCCATCCGTTTCTTCATTACTTTTTTACAAAAAAGAGGATTTCAATTGTTCGGATGGTACCGTATTGCCGTGGGTCTGGTCATTCTAATTCTGCTGTTAAGCGGACATACTTTAAGCGTGGTTTAACACCTAATGGAAAACCAAAAATTCCCTGATTTTAATTTTGCCGAAGGCCAGATGCTCCTTATCAATAAGCCCTACCACTGGACCAGCTTTGACGTGGTGGGTAAAATCAGAAATAGTTTAAAACCTCTAAAACTCAAAGTCGGCCACGCCGGAACACTCGATCCACTAGCAACGGGTTTACTCATTATCTGCACCGGCAAACTCACCAAAAAGATTGACGAATTTCAGGCTCAGGACAAAGAATATACGGGCACGTTTACTTTGGGAGCTACAACTCCATCTTTCGATTTGGAAACTGAGCCAGGAAATCAACTTCCTACAGATCACCTCACTGAAGAGCAAATTAAAACAGCCTGCCTACCTTTTATAGGTGCCATTGAACAATTGCCACCGGCTCACTCTGCAGTAAAGGTAGATGGAGAACGACTTTACCTGAAGGCACGTCGTGGTGACGAAGTAGCATTAAAGCCTCGGCAGGTACACATTTCAACATTTGAAATTACCCGGATTGAATTACCCGAAGTCGATTTCAGGGTTGTGTGCAGCAAGGGAACGTACATTCGATCATTGGCCAATGATTTTGGACAAGAATTGGGCTGTGGCGCATACTTATCAAAACTTTGTCGCACACGTAGCGGCGATTATCGGTTGGAGAATGCTTTTGAGGTAATGGAACTGGTCAATCATATTCGAATGCTAAAAGAAACCGGATGAATCGTGTAATTTTGAAGCGATGAAAACCTACTCCGATATCCATGAGTTTAAACCCGTTAAAAATGCTGTCGTTACCATCGGCACGTTCGATGGGGTACATATCGGACATCAGCAAATTATTGCCCGACTTAAAGAATCGGCTGCCGAATTGGATGGAGAAACGGTTATTCTTACTTTTTTTCCACATCCGCGGATGATTTTACATCCGGAAGATCAAAACCTGAAGCTGATTACAACCATCCAGGAAAAAACAGCACTGTTGGAAAACTTAGGTGTCGATCATTTGATTATCACACCATTTACCCGCGATTTCTCCAATTTATCTGCTGACGAATACATCAAACAAATCCTCGTAGAAAAAATTGGTATCCGTAAAATCATCATTGGTTACGATCACCGCTTTGGTAAAAATCGCGAAGGAAGTGTAGCCGATTTGAACAGGCTAGCTTCTGTATTCAACTTTGAGGTGGAAGTTATTCCTGAACAAGATATTCGTGAAGTGGCCGTTAGTTCCACGAAAATCCGAGAAGCGGTGTTAAGCGGCAACGTGGCTACGGCTCAAGAATTTTTAGGACATCCGTTTTCGTTAAATGGCAAAGTAATTCGGGGCGATCAAATTGGACGCAAAATGGGTTACCCTACAGCCAATTTATTTGTGGAAGAACCGTATAAATTGATCCCATCAGATGGCATCTATGCTGTAAACGTACTCGTTAACGGTGAAACATTTGGAGGAATGGCTTATATCGGCCACCGCCCAACCGTAAATGGTATGAGCAGAAATATTGAGGTGAATATTTTCAATTTTGATCAGGAGATTTACGGTCAAAAAATTCAACTGGACTTTTTAGCCTACATCCGTGGAGATCAAAAATTCAATAGCCTCGAAGAGCTTCAAGCACAACTTGGCAAAGACCAAGAAGCTGCATTAGCAATCTTAAAATCGTAAAGCAAGTTTGACGATATAGTAGAACGCCAGAACGAAAAGTAAAATGGCGATACTCCGGTTGATGAGGTGGCTGCTCAAAGAAAACTTGTTCTGGATGTAGCGGGCAAAATGGGCAAAGCCATACAAACACAAAAACGAACCAACAGCCGAACCAATACTGAAAATAAGTAAAGCTGTATTGCCGGTTAAAATCCACCCTTTACTAATCACGTAGGTTCCGCCAATGAGCCAAAAAGGCAACTGCATGGGATTCACAAAACCTAAAAGAATACCGAGTTTAATGCTATCGCGACGAGAAAAATCTTCTTTTGGTGCTTGCTTATGATTTTTCCAGGTAATGGTTCCCATGGTCAAAAAAACGACAATCAACACCCAGTCTAAAATGTTCAACAAATTTGCCTGACCACTAAACCACTCGGCAAATTTCATGATGCAAAACGTAAAGATGAGTTCAACAAGAGAGAAGGCAATTAGAAAATACCAAACCTGCCTCATGCCTCGATTAATGGCCAATTTCACCACAGTTAGGTTAATGTTTCCCAAGGGCACATAACCAATGAAATTCATTAAAAAACCAATAAGAAACGTTAAAATCAGCATTCAGATTTAGATTTCAGAACCACAATGATACTTATTTTTGAGAAAACCGTTCCCTGAGGTATTGCCCCGTGTGAGAATCACTATGTTTGATCAGGTCTTCGGGTGTTCCTTCAAATACCAAATTGCCACCTTTTTCTCCACCCTCCGGACCAATGTCAATTACCCAATCGGCACATTTAATCACATCCATGTTGTGCTCAATCACCAAAATTGAGTTGCCTTGGTTAATTAAAGCATCAAAAGATTTCAATAATTTTTTAATGTCGTGAAAATGAAGCCCGGTTGTAGGTTCATCAAAAATGAATAAGGTCTGCTTTGCCTGGTTGCCTTTCACCAAAAAAGAAGCCAGCTTGATGCGTTGTGCTTCTCCCCCAGATAAAGTGTTTGAAGATTGGCCCAAATGCACATAGCCCAATCCCACATCTGCCAAAGGTTGTAAGCGAGCTATAATTTTAGGTTCATCTACAAAAAAATTCAGGGCCTCGTCTATAGTCATCTCCAACAAATCGGCCACATTTTTATCCCGGTAGGTGATGTCCAATACGTGTTGTTTAAAGCGTTTACCGCCACAAGATTCACAAGGCAAATAGATATCGGCCATAAACTGCATCTCTACTTTCACTTCTCCTTCACCCTGACACACATCGCAGCGACCACCCTCCACATTGAACGAAAACGCAGAAGGCTTGAGTCCGGCAGCTTTGGCCGCAGGCTGCGAAGCCATCAGATTTCGGATTTCATCCCAAGCCTTTACATAGGTTACCGGATTGGAGCGTGAGGAACGGCCAATAGGGTTTTGATCAACCAATTCCACTTGCGCAATTTTTTCAAAATCGCCGGCAAGAGCATCGTAAACACCGGTTTGCTCACCCGAATAATTTCCAATTGCTTTTTGAATGGCAGGCTGTAAAATTCGTTTTACCAAAGATGTCTTCCCCGATCCGGAAACACCGGTTACGCAAGTCAACACATGCAAGGGGAATTTCACATCGATATTCTTCAGATTATTTTCCCGAGCACCTTTTACCTCCACAAAATCACTCCATTTACGACGCTGTTTAGGCACTTCAATTTCTTCTTCACCGCTAAGGTATTGCCCGGTTAAACTTTTCGAATTTTTTAAAATTTCAGCGAAGGTACCGGCAAATACCAGCTCTCCACCATGCGTTCCGGCATACGGGCCAATGTCCAAAATATGATCGGCAGCCTTCATCATTTCTTCTTCGTGCTCCACCACCAAAACGGTGTTGCCCACATCACGTAACGATTTTAATACCCCTACCAAACGATTGGTATCACGGGGGTGAAGCCCAATACTTGGCTCATCGAGCACATAAACAGACCCTACCAATGAACTTCCCAAAGAAGTAGCTAGGTTAATTCGCTGCGACTCTCCGCCCGAAAGTGTGTTCGACAAGCGGTTTAAGGTCAGGTAACTCAACCCTACATCATTTAAAAACTGAATTCGGTTCGTGATCTCCATCAACAAACGTTTGGCTATTTGCTGATCGTGAGCGTCTAATTCTAAATTTTTGAAAAAGCTTAAAGCCTGATCCAAGGGCATCAAAACCACATCGGTGATTGATTTATCAGCAATCTTAACATACGCTGCGTCTGGTCGCAAACGGCTGCCCTTGCAATCGGGGCAATTGGTTTTTCCGCGGTACCGCGATAACATAACCCGATACTGAATTTTATAGGTTTGCTCTTCTAAATACTTAAAAAACTCGTTAAGACCATTAAAATATGGGTTACCCGACCAAATTAGTTGTTGCTGTTCGGCGCTCAGCTGATTATAGGGCCGATGTATCGGGAAATCGAATTTGATGGCATTTTTTATTAGCTGATCGAGCCATTCACGCATTTTTTCACCACGCCAAGGAGCAATGGCTCCATCGTATACCGATTTGCTTTTATCCGGAATAACCAAATCTTCATCAATGCCCATTACTTTGCCATAACCTTCGCAACGTTTACAGGCACCGTATGGATTATTGAAACTGAAAAAATTGGGGCTGGGTTCCTCAAATTTTAAGCCATCGGCTTCAAATCGATCGCAGAACACATGTGTATTGCCATTTTCTTCCAAAATGCAATCTCCCTTACCCTCGAAAAATGCCGTTTGTACCGAATCAGCCATTCGACTGAGGGTCTCATCTTCATTATTCACAGTTATACGGTCAATCACAATTTGAACACTTTTTTCATCCTGGAGCTTTTCATTAAGAATCGCTTTATCCTCCAGCAAATCTTCAATTTTACACAGCTTCCCTCGGTAAACTACCCGTAAAAATCCTTTTTGGAGCAATACGGCCAGCTCTTCTTTCAAGCTGCGATTATTGTGCGGATGTAGCGGGCACAAAACGGTTACGCTGGTATCGGCCGGCAAAGCACAAAAAAAGTTCACTACGCTACTTACTGTATCTTTTTTAACCACCGTTCCCGTTACCGGGGATATGGTTTTGCCAATGCGTGAAAACAAGAGCTTCAGGTAATCGTAAATCTCGGTTGAAGTGCCCACGGTTGAACGCGGATTACTGGTAATTACCTTCTGCTCAATGGCTATGGCCGGAGCAATCCCTTTGATGTAATCTACATCCGGTTTGTTCATCCGGCCCATAAACTGACGGGCATAGGCAGAAAGACTTTCTACATAACGGCGCTGCCCTTCGGCGTAAAGGGTATCAAAGGCCAAGGAAGATTTGCCTGAACCCGACATTCCGGTGATGACCACCAATTGATTTTTAGGAATGGCCACATCCACATTTTTCAAATTATGGACCCGAGCACCTTTAATCAGGATGTATTTTTTAGGGTCTTTTTCTTCAACTGAACTCATCTAATTTCCTAAAAACAGGTTAGTACAAAAACACCGAAAACCATTCGTCGGCATATAGTGCATTTCGTCTGCTAAAATACGTCTATCGTCGGTTCTATCTAGCATCATAGAACACATTTCTTTGATATTGGCAAAATAATTGGATGCTGTAAATAGATCTTGATTATCCATGAATATAAAAGAAAGTCCTATGAAGCTTCAACTTAAAACCGACCAAGAGCTTATCCGAATGTTTCTCGAAGGTAAGCAAACTGGACTTGAAGAATTAATCAGACGACACAAGTCTAAAATTTACACCTCCATTTACTTGCTTGTTAAAGACTCCTATTTGGCAGAAGATCTTTTTCAAGACACGTTTATCAAAGTAATCAACAACCTTAAATGCGGGAAATACAATGAGGAAGGCAAATTTCTTCCTTGGGTAATGCGTGTAGCCCACAATCTGGTGATTGATCACTTCCGCCGGGAAAAGAGAGCTCCCATGATTACCAGTGTAGAAGGTTTCGATATTTTTGAAGTGTTGAAATTTCACGATGAAACCATCGAAAACAAACTCGTTAAAGAACAAACGCATCGAGATCTCAAACGACTTATTCAGCTATTACCCGCTGAGCAAAAAGAGGTGCTCATTATGCGCCATTATGGGGATTTGAGTTTCAAAGAAATTGCCGATATAACGGGCGTAAGTATCAATACTGCACTCGGAAGAATGCGCTATGCCTTGAATAATTTGCGCAAAATGATTAGCGAAAAAGAGCTGGTGCTGAAGTATTTTTAAAAATTTCATTAGAAATCGGATGAACCGTAAAATATTGGTGCATCTACCAACGTTTCTAAAGAAATTTTTGCTTATGTCTAGAATCTCTACACCCCCAGATTTAAGCTTTATCCAAAAGAAACGGCTGATGGAGAGAGCGGATTTTTTGCAACAAGATGAGCAAGAAGTTCTACAATTGATTGAACAGGAACTTGATCAATTACTTAGAGAGCCCTCGGAACTAAGCATAAAAAAAATTCTAATCTACGCCGCCCTACTTTAAGATTTTTAGGCTTAAAAAACCGCGTTCATGCGTATATTTGAGTATGCTCAAAAAGGAACGCTATCAAGCCTTTGTAGATTACTTTTCTAAACATCAACCGAATGCAGAAACTGAACTACAGTATAGCAATCCATACGAATTACTTGTGGCAGTAATCCTCTCTGCCCAGTGCACAGATAAACGCATTAATCAGGTTACTCCGAAATTATTTGAACGATTCCCTAATCCGGAAAGCTTGGCTGAAAGTAACAGTGATGAGGTTTTCGGGTATATCCGTAGCGTCAGCTATCCAAATAATAAAGCCAAACATTTAGTAGGCATGGCGCAACTGCTGGTAAGTGAGTTTAATAGTGAAGTGCCCTCTACTGTAGAAAATTTGCAAAAATTGCCAGGTGTAGGTCGTAAAACTGCGAATGTAATTGCATCGGTGGTACACCAGGCCCCGGCCATGGCGGTAGATACTCACGTTTTTAGAGTAGCTAACCGTTTAGGGTTAACCAGTAAAGCTAAAACGCCCCTTGCAGTTGAAAAACAGTTGGTAAAGCATTTACCAAAAGATAAAATCCATGTTGCTCACCATTGGCTTATTTTACATGGCCGTTACATCTGTTTGGCCAGAAACCCAAAATGTGAGCAATGCCCCATCAGTTGGTTTTGTAAATATTACGAACAACAACATACCGAAGCTGCATTAATTAAGGCAGAAAAAGCTAAGCAAGACAAAAAAGAGTTACTCAAAAAGAAAAAAGCGCAACAGAAAACTGATTCTATACTAAAGAAACTAAGTATCAAAAACTAAGGCTTGAAATTTTTTTTGATAAAATTTTTAGCATTTTATAAATTTTTATTAATTTCGAATTCTATAAACTAAAAATATGAGCAATACAGATAAATTAAAGGCCTTACAATTAACGTTAGATAAACTAGAAAAGTCGTTCGGTAAGGGGGCGATTATGAAATTAGGAGATGACGCCGTTGAACCCATTGAAGCCATTTCAACAGGTTCACTCGGATTAGACATTGCATTAGGCATTGGCGGATTACCCAAAGGCCGTGTGATTGAAATATATGGACCTGAATCGTCGGGTAAAACTACTTTAGCTACACATGTAATTGCCGAGGCACAGAAAAAAGGCGGTATTGCCGCCATTATTGATGCTGAGCATGCATTTGATAAATATTACGCTCAGAAATTAGGCGTAGATGTAGAAAACCTATTGATTTCACAACCGGACAATGGTGAGCAGGCTTTGGAAATTGCCGATAACCTGATTCGCTCGGGCGCCATTGACGTGTTAGTAATCGATTCCGTTGCAGCCTTAGTGCCTAAAGCAGAAATTGAGGGTGAAATGGGCGACTCAAAAATGGGTTTACAAGCTCGTTTAATGTCACAAGCACTGCGTAAGTTAACCGGAACCATAGCCAAAACCGGCTGTTGCTGCATTTTCATCAACCAATTGCGTGAGAAAATTGGTATCATGTTCGGTAATCCGGAAACAACGACCGGTGGTAATGCACTGAAATTTTATGCTTCAGTACGTTTAGACATTCGTCGTGTTTCGCAGATTAAAGAGAGTGATGAAGTTTCTGGTAATCGCGTGAAAGTGAAAATTGTGAAAAACAAAGTTGCTCCGCCGTTCCGTATTGCAGAATTTGATATCATGTTTGGCGAGGGAATTTCTAAAGCTGGCGAAATCATTGATTTGGGAGTAGATTTTGACATCATCAAGAAATCAGGATCTTGGTTCAGCTACAACGACACCAAGTTGGGCCAAGGCCGCGATGCGGTTAAAGCCTTGTTGCTCGAAAATCCAGATTTAATGGATGAACTGGAACTGAAAATTAAAGAAGTGGTTACCGGCGATAAGCTGGAAGTTCAACCAGAATAAAAAATAACTACTAAATAAAAAAAGCCTCCAGTAAAATGGGGGCTTTTTTGTTAGAAGGACATTCGAGCCAACGGAGCAATATCTTGTCCAACAAAATCTTGCTTAAGGAATTTGTGATAACCTGCCATGGCAATCATAGCCGCATTATCGGTACAATATTCAAACTTCGGGATGTACACTTTCCAGTCTTGACTATCGGCAAGCTCCTGCAAAGCTTTTCTTAAACCAGAATTTGCAGAAACTCCACCTGCAATCGCAATATCTTTTATAGCGTATTCCTGCGCCGCTCGCTTCAACTTGCCTAATAAAATGGTAATAATTCGGTGTTGCACACTGGCACAAATATCTGTTAAATGGTGCTCAACAAAGTGCGGGTTTTGCTTGGTTTGCTCCTTTAAAAAATATAAAATGGACGTCTTTAAACCGCTGAAACTATAATTTAAACCAGGAATTTGAGGCTCCGGAAAAGTGAACGCAAGGGGATTCCCTTCTTGCGCATACTTGTCGATTAGTGGGCCACCCGGATATGGAAGACCCAAGATTTTAGCTGTTTTATCAAAAGCTTCACCAGCAGCATCATCCAGGGTTTCACCTACAATTTCCATATCAAAATAATCTTTAACCAAAACAATTTGGGTATGTCCGCCAGAAACAGTCAAACAGAGAAATGGAAACGCAGGTTTTGGATCGTCGATAAAATGAGCCAAAATATGGGCTTGCATGTGGTTTACCTCAATCAATGGAATATTTTTAGCCAAAGCAAATGCTTTAGCAAAAGAGGTTCCAACCAAAAGTGAACCTAAAAGTCCCGGACCACGGGTAAAAGCTACCGCATCTACCTCATTTTTGCTTATTTTAGCGTTGGAAATGGCTTCCTGGATAGTCGGTATAATGTTTTGCTGGTGAGCACGCGAAGCCAATTCGGGCACAACACCGCCGTAATGCTGATGAACAAGCTGATTAGCAATGACATTGGAACGAATTTCGCCGTTTATACAAATAGCGGCAGAAGTTTCGTCGCAAGAAGATTCGATTCCAAGGATGATGGCCAAAATTGTTGAGTTAAATCTTAGAAGGGCAAAACTATCAAAAAAGCGTTAAAAATAAGTTTATGGATTGTAACATCGGTTGTATTGATGTTTGCAACGCTATTGCTTGCCCTTCAATTCAAACCGGTTCAAACGTACTTCGCTCAACGGGCTGCCGCTTACCTTTCAAAGGAATTAAAAACACGAGTTGAAGTAAAAAGTCTCTATCTCAAACCTTTTAAATCGTTGGTATTGGAAGGATTTTACATCCAGGATTTAGACCAAGACACTTTGCTCTACACCCAAAAATTAACCGTAGATATCAACGATCTATCCCTCAGAAGGAGACGGATTTCGGTGAATACTGCACGGCTAGACCAAGGACAATTTTATCTCAAAAAATATAAAAACAAAAGTAGCAACCTGCGTTTCATCATCAACTATTTCAATACCGGTAAAACAGATAAAAAAGATAGAAAGCCTTATGACATCACCTTTGATAAAATTGTGGTTAATGGGCTCAATTTCAAGTATAAAAATCTAACTGTAAATCGCGATGTGAGGGGCATTAATTTTGCAGACATTGGCGTCAGCGATTTGAAGGTAACGGTACTGGATCTAGATACTAAAAACCATTTGGCGAAAGCTGAAATTAAAGGACTAAGTTTTAGAGAAAAATCTGGCTTTTACCTTAAGAATTTAAGTGCAAAAACCACTATCGATAGCAATAAAATGGAGTTTAAAGACCTTTTGTTGGTCACTCCTAAAACTATTATCAGAGACTATTTGGTGATGAAGTTCAAGAGTTTCGATGACTTCAATCATTTCAATGACCGTGTTTTCATGGAAGGTCATTTCAGCAAAACGCGTGTGGTTTCTACCGATGTAGCCTACTTTGATCCCGAATTGAACAAGAACTACATTGATGTTAAACTGAATGGTGTGATCAGTGGCTATGTAAAACATCTGCAGTCCAGAAATCTGAGTATACAATCTGGCAACAGCACCTTATTGAAAGGTAATTTTTCAGTGAAGGGCTTACCATCGTTAAAAAACACTGAATTCACCCTGAATTTTGATAGATTGTTGACCACCCAGAACGATTTTGACTTGATTCTAAATCGAATTACCGGTAATGAACGGAATAATTTACCGAAGGAGTTGGGCCGATTGGGCAAAATTATTTTCAAGGGTTACTTTAAGGGGTATACCCATCAGTTTGAAACAAAAGGAGTTTTTGATACGGATTTGGGGCGTATTATTACCGATTTCAGCTTAAGTAGAGATGCCGATAACGTACCAGAATATGCGGGCAATATAACCGCAATCCAATTCAATCTAGGTCGTTTGCTCAACCAGGCCGAATTAGGAAAAACCAGCTTGGAAGGAAAATTTGCAGGACGGGGATTCAAGTTGGAAGACTTGCAAAATGAGCTGGATATTCGAGTTAGTGAATTAGAATTTAAAAAATACAATTACCAAAATATAGCGATTAAGGGCGATGTAAGTCAACGCGTTTTCAATGGGAACATTAACGTAGACGACCGAAATGTTAGCCTGAATTTTAACGGTAAAATGGATTTAAATCCGGAGCTCCCTGTTTTTAACTTCGGTGCTCAAATTCAAAAAGCTGATCTATTTGCCTTAAATCTCCTTAAGGACAGCATTCAAGTTGATGGAGAGCTCTACACCAATTTCAACGGAAATTCACTAGACAATATTCAAGGAAGCATTTCAGCCAGAAACATTTGCCTCAACCGTTTGGGAGAAAATTACCTCATTGATTCTATTGATTTAGTGGGATCAGGATTAGGCAACAAGCGCTCAATCCTTGTTCATTCTGACTTGCTGGAGGGCAGCTTAAAAGGCCAATACGATTTATTGACCTTGCCTTCCTATTTCAAATCAGTCATCAAAAAATATATCCCATCGCTAAAGACCCAAATTGTGGCCTTTAAACCAGAAAACTTTGAACTGAATCTCAATTTGAAACGCTTTGAACCTATTGGGCTCTTCGTTAAGGATGTAAAACTACCTTATGGCGCTGTGTTGAATGGCAAGTTTGTTTCAGACAGTAATGTTTCAACCATTAATGGTTTTACTCGCTTAATTCAATACCAAAAAATAAAGGCAAACAACCTGATTATTGATGAGGCCACGGAAGAAAAGCAAATGAACATTTTCTTAACCTCAGATCGAATTGATCTTACCGACAGCATTTTCGTTAAAAATGTCAACATTGCGAACATTCTTAGAAACGATAGCCTCAGTCTGAACATCAAATTATCTGATAAGGATGCCGTAAACCAATTAGACTTGAACGCCTTGGTGGAGTTTAGTGCGGATAGTTTGGCCAAATTGAACATATTGCCATCAGATGTAGTGATTAATCGGGAGGTTTGGAAGATACAGGAGAAAGCTCGAATCAGATTTGACGGGGGCAAAACGCTGATCAATAATTTTGGACTGGCCAGAAATAATCAGCTGATCACCTTAGATGGAATCATTTCTCCAAATCCGGAAGAAGAACTCCAAGTCGGCTTTAAACAATTCAACCTCAACACAGTCAACCCCTTAACCAAAGCTGCTGGCATACGCCTCAAAGGTGAAATGAATGGTGTAGCCAAGCTGAAAGCACTAAGTGGTAAAATGCGTTTAGGTTCGAATTTAAAAATAGACTCTCTCGATTTTAACGACAATTTCATCGGCGATCTGAAGCTTAGTGCAGATTACGACAATGAAACCAAGCTGGCTTCTTTGAATATGAGTGTGATGAAAAAAGAACTCAAAACACTCGACATTCAAGGCACTTACGATGCAGACCCCAAACAGGATAATTTGGACCTAGATGTACGTATGGACAATACACCCATTGCCATTTTTGAACCCGTTTTGAAACACCTGGTATCTGATTTAAAGGGAAGCGTATCTACCGATTTAAAAGTAAGTGGCAAACTGGCCAACCCGAAAATTGATGGTAGCCTCAGCTTGAATAATACCAGCATGACGGTGAATTACTTGAAAACCAATTACCGGATTTCTCAGAAAGTGGATGTGAATAATACGGTGATAGAACTCAATGATCTTCGGATCAAAGACATCAATAACAACGAGGCCTTGGCAAATGGAACGGTTGATTTGCAACATCCTAACAACCCGACCATTAATGTGACCTTGGTAGCCAACAATTTCATGGCGCTCAATACAACGGCAAAGGATAATACGGCCTACTACGGTACCGCTTTCGGAACCGGATTTTTTAGTTTCGATGGGCCTACCGACAATATGAATATCAATATTGATGCAAGAACAGAGGCTGGAACCATATTTAATATCCCTTTGAATTCATCAGAAACCATTAGCGATAACGATTTCATCACTTTTGTTGGTCGTGATTCGAGTAAAATAGCAGCTAAGCAGAATTTCTTTAAAGGCTTAACGATGAACTTCTCGCTAAGCGTAGACGAAGCCTCACAAGCCACTATTTTCACCTCTTTAGGCCGATTAACTGGAAAAGGAAAAGGTGATCTGAGTTTGCGTATTTCGAGTTTGGGCGATTTTGAGATGTTTGGCGACTACCTGATTTCACAAGGAAAGTTCGAGTTTACCGCCAAAGACTATATCAATAAGGTTTTTGACATTACACAAGGTGGATCAATCAGATGGACGGGCAGTCCGACCGGAGCAACCATCAACCTCAGATCAAGCTATGGCGTACGCACCAATTTAGGACCATTGTACACTGCGGCCGGACTTCCTACACCTCAAGACAGTCGGGTTCAGGCTGAAGCCATCATGAACCTGAGCGGGAGCTTACTAAAACCAGACATCGCATTCGATATCAACTTCCCAACCGATTCTTACATTAAAGATCAATTGCAGGGTTATTTGAATGATGTTAATAACGTGAATCAGCAAGCGCTCAGTTTGATTGTGAGACGTAGTTTTGCTCCTGGAAATGGATCAGCTGGTATTACTAAACAAATCAACTCTACAGTGATAAGTGCTGGCACCGAAATTGCCTTCAATCAGCTAAATAATATTCTTAGTGAATCGCTAAACCTCAACTTTGTTGATTTAAATATACGCTCCTTGAACGAGGCCAGTGCTTCAATCCGCTTGCTAAATGACCGTTTAATACTAACCGGCGGCGTAACGGATAGACGCAATACGATTACCGATTTCGATGTAATTGGTAATGATGTTGCCCGTGATGTTGAAGCACAATATTTAATCAATAAGGATGGAAGCGTAGTCCTTCGTCTGTCTAATCGATTAAACAACAGAAATTCACTCGATTTTAGCCAACAAGACTATGTGAGCGCCCTCGGCTTGGTTTACCGTCGTGATTTTGACAGTTTCGATGAATTTTTGAAACAGCTCATCGGTAAAGAGCGTAAAGAAGCCCGTAAGCGAGAAAGCGAAATTAAGCCCAAACCCGCACCCATTAAATCCGATAAGTAAATCGGCTCGAAAATTTTATTGATTTTTTAAGATCTGATGCCCCATCTTATCCCGTTTGGTTTTGAGATAGGCTTCATTGTGTTTGTTAGATGGGATTTCGATCGGCACATTCTCAACCACTTCTAAGCCGTAGCCAATTAAACCAGCACGTTTTGTAGGATTGTTAGAAATCAATCTCATTTTGGAGATCCCCAAGCTGCGGATGATCTGAGCACCCACACCGTAATCACGCTGATCCATCTTAAAACCCAATTGCAAGTTGGCTTCAACCGTATCAAAACCATTTTCTTGCAAACTGTAGGCATTTAATTTATTAATCAGGCCAATACCTCTCCCCTCTTGATTCATGTAAATCACCGCACCCTTGCCCTCTTTCTCAATTTGCTGCATAGCGGCATGTAATTGGGGTCCACAATCGCAACGGCACGAACCAAAAATATCTCCGGTAACACATGAGCTGTGCACCCTAACCAGGACAGGTTCGTTAGGTTCCCAGCTGCCTTTTACCAAGGCCAAATGCTGCTCTCCGGTATTAATTTGCGTGTAGGCAACCATCTCGAATTCGCCCCATTCGGTGGGCATGTGTACGGCTACTTCTTTTTTGATTAGGCTTTCGTTTTGTAAACGATAGGCTATTAAATCTTCTATGGAAATGATCTTCAGATCGAACTTTTTGGCAATTTCCAAAAGTTCGGGCAAGCGAGCCATTTCTCCATCGGCATTCATGATCTCCACAATCACACCCGCAGGCTCAAAACCTGACATACGAGCTAAATCTACAGCTGCCTCGGTATGGCCAGCACGACGTAATACGCCGCCTTCTTTAGCTCGTAGTGGAAATATGTGCCCCGGTCTGCCCAATTGATCAGGCCTGGTATCGGAATCAATCAAGGCCATCACCGTTTTAGAACGGTCTGAAGCCGAGATTCCGGTGGTACAACCATTCCCGATCAGGTCAACAGAAACCGTGAAATTCGTTTCGTGAGTCGCTGTGTTTTTACCAACCATCAATTCCAGATCCAACTCGTCACAGCGCTCTTCGGTAAGTGGCGCACAAATTAAGCCCCTACCGTGAATGGCCATAAAATTAATCACCTCAGGCGTGGCATTTCTTGCGGCAGTGAGGAAATCTCCCTCATTCTCCCTATTCTCATCGTCAACTACAATAATCACTTTACCAGCCTGAATATCGGCTATTGCTTCTTCTATGGTATTCAACATTTCTTTTTCTGATTAAAGAATGGTTCTAAAACCGGATACAAAGTTAGCTATTCTGCCGTCAAAAAGCAGGTAGAAGCGTTGAGCTACGTCAGTTTAATGACATAATCGTTGCTTTATGCGTCTTTACTTCGCTTGAACAACCTTACAAACCATTGTTTGTACAAATTGGCATCAAACAATACCGAATCTACACTGGCTTTGTAGGTAAGGAAAATTCCGAGTGGTGTTAGAATGATGATCGCCATCCACATACCCAAAATAGGAGACACATCGCCCTCTTTGGCATATTTTTCTCCAATGGTTGAGATGATATGGTAAAATAAAAAGAAGATCACCGACATCACAACCGGTAGGCCCAGACCTCCTTTTCGAATGATGGCTCCTAAAGGTGCGCCTATGAAAAACAAGACCAAACAAGAAAAAGCCAAGGTGATTTTACGATTGTACTCCACAATGAAGTTGCGAATCTGCTTGTCAAATCCGTCTTCTGAACTTACAATATAGCTAATGCCCTCACGTGCCGAGCGGACATCATCGCCAGCCATGCGATACAGCTGCTCTTGATTTGGTGCCGATAGCATCTTGATAAAATCTCTTGATTTTAGGCTTTTTTGTGGAACAAGATCTTGAGGTTTTAGGTTTAAGTTGAAGATTTTATACCGGAATCTGAGTTGCTGAAAAGCAGATTTTCGCGTACTGTCTGCTTGATTGAGGACGGAATCTTTGGAATAGCTCAGCTGCCTCATGTTCATCATGGCATAGTTTGATTTGAACAGATTTTCATCTGTACGTTGCATTTTAAAGCCCGATAAATCGAATTTTTGTTCCGTTTCTTTGAATTTAGATCGAATAAAGCGCTGCCGTGGATTGTATGCCTCATCGCCCGAACTTTCTTCGTAGCGGATACCATCTTTGAGTTTCAGGATCAGGTAACTATTATCGGCTGTTTTAAACATCTTGCCTTCTTTCGCCATAACCACATTCACATTACCGTTGGTATTCATGCGGTCGTAAATCACAATGCCATGCAAGGTTTGACCGTCTGCATCTTTCTTTTCTACGCGAATGGAATAACCCGGAATACTGCTATTGAAAACCCCCTCATTGATCAAAAACGCCGCCTTTTGGTTTCTCACATCCCACAATAAAGAACCCATTTTCAAATTGGCAACCGGGAGCATGTAATCCGAAAACAGAAACGCCGCCACACTAAGCATAGAAATCACAATGAGTAGAGGAAACATGGCTTTGCGTAGTGAAATACCTGCCGATTTGATGGCAACCAATTCGTAATTCTCGCCCAAACTGCCAAATGTCATGATGGAAGAGAGCAAAACGGCGAGCGGCAAGGCCATGGCTACATTGGTAGCAGAGGCATACATTAAAAGCTGTAGGATTACATACCAATCAAAGCCTTTACCAATGAGGTCGTCGATGTATTTAAATAGAAATAGCATCAACAACACAAACATCACAATTAAAAAGGTAGCGATGAATGGTCTGATGAAAGCCTTAAGTACTAAGTAATGCAGCTTTTTCACAAGACAAAAATAGGGAAATTATCCCCTAAGCGCCCAGCACACTAATTAAATATTGGATTTGATTATCCCAGATGAGTTTACGGTCGGCTAAAGTATCGTCTGTTGCGAAATCGGTAATGAGCAATGCAACATCATTGGTTAATTCATCCTGCACTATTTCCATTTCTAAATAGCAATGCGGCTCATCGTCTAACCACTTAAATTTTACCGACTTATTTTCTTTCACACTCAGCAATTTGGCTTTTTGCAGTTCACCGTCCCAAATAAAAGAATAGGTTTGGTCACGATAGGTAACATCATCGGCAAACCATTGTGCCAATCCATTGGGTTCATTCAAAAAACTGAAAAGTATTTTTGGGGATGATTTTATTTCGTACTCGAGTGTAAATTTTTTCTTTTCTGCCATGATCTGGTCTTAAACATTGTCCGCCTAGGCGAATTTTATCATTTTTTCTAAAGAAAGGGATTTTGTTCTATATTTGCAAACCAATTTCGAATAGAAATTTGGCGGGGTAGCTCAGCTGGTTAGAGCGCAGGATTCATAACCCTGAGGTCGGCAGTTCGATCCTGCTCCCCGCTACTAAATGCCCCTTTTAGGGGCATTTTTAGTTTACGCGAAAATGAACAAAGGATTATCCAGAATTATCGAGCAGTTTTCATAGCCAATTCAACTGCCCGATGCGCATTGACCACACCACCCGTTAAACACACCTCAGAAAACGGCACTCTTACCGTTCCCTCATCGGCTTTCACTTTTACTTTCTGATCAATCTTGGTAACCGATTTCAGGATGATTTCTTTAACCTCTTGGGCGTTTAATTTTGGGAAATAGGAACGCAAAAGTGCAGCCAATCCGGAAACTACTGGAGCAGCCATACTGGTACCGTTATTGTCTTTGTATTTTGATTCTGGTATGGTTGAATTGATTTCAACTCCGGGTGCAAAAACATCCACATTCTTTTTGCCATAGTTAGAAAAAACGGCCATAATGCTTTCGTCGTTCTTCCATCCCGAAGCCCCAACTTCGATCCAGTTGGCCGCCGATCCGGTTGTTAAACCGGTACTGTCTGAATAAAAACGCGAAGGATAGTTTTTGGCAACATCCGTATTCTTGGCATCGTTACCGGCTGCATGCACCAGCAAAACATCTTTAGATTGTGCATAACGTACGGCATCATCTACCACCGATTTATCCCACACGTAACTCTTACCAAAACTCATGTTGATTATTTTAGCACCATTATCAACGGCATAACGAATGGCATTGGCCACATCTTTGTCTCGTTCATCGCCATCGGGCACTATGCGTAAGGGCATAATCCAAACTTGGTCAGCAACACCTTGAATACCAATACCATTGTTTCGAACAGCTCCAATGATGCCTGCTACGTGGGTTCCGTGCTCAGCATCCGGACCTTTAACATCCGGATTTCCATAAAAACGCTCTTTACTATCCTGATAGTTATCGCCAACTAAACCACGGGGATCGTAATCTAAATTCAATTGGTAATTCAATTTGATCTCGTAAGTCTTGTAGGCTTCCTCCATTTCGTCGTAAAATTTCTTAAAATCAGGCTCATCCTTTAGAGCAGATTTCACCGATTTGATCACTTCTTTTTCTACTTCACTAGCGGGAGAATAGTTCTCAAAATCTTTAACAGAAGGATTCTGAACAGCTATTTTAGCCAGTATTTCTTTTAAAGTTTTGCGAAAGAAACCAATGTTGTTGAAATAATTTTGAGCTTCTTCCCACTGAGCCATATAATCGGTAATTAATTGTTGATACAGCTCAAACTCCTTACGTTCCTTCGGAGAAAAAGCAGTACTATTCAAGGCCGATTCGTATTTGGGTTTGTACTTGCGAATAAGCCTGGTTAACTCCATGTTATCGTACTGCACATTTCCCTTGGCCGAACCAATAAAACTCCAGCCATGCACATCGTCAATGTAACCATTGGCATCATCATCCTTACCATTACCCGCAATCTCTTTGGTATTTGTCCAAATTCGTGCATTCAAATCCTCATGCTCAATATCCACGCCACCATCAATAACAGCAACAATTACAGCTTGAGGGCTTTTCTTCTGCACTAGAGTGTAGGCTTTTTCGGTACTGATACCAAACACCCCATCGGTCTTAAAATCTAAATTTTGCCAATTCGCTACGGGCTTCTCCTTTTTTTGCGCAAATGCAGCGAAAGAAACCGCGAACAATACTACCAGTAACCGGTACTTTAAAAACTTTGTATTCATAGCATGCAATTTACAGGATAAAACGAAATCTAGCTATCGGAATTATCACATTTGCCAGTAAAGCGGTCAAATACTTAATAAATGTTAAAATAATTGACCTTTAAGCGAATTAAGCTATCTTTGCAGGATGTTTTCAGCTAAACGTGTATTATTTTTTTTCGTAACAGTCTTTATGCTCACCGCTCAAGGCTGCAAAAGCAAATTCGAGAAGATTCGATTGAGCTCGGATATTGCTAAGAAATACCAGGAGGCTGTTAAATATTACGATAAGAAAGATTACAATAAAGCATTGATTTTGTTGGATGATTTGGTGCAGCGCTACAGAGGTCGTGCCGAAGCAGAAGATTTATACTATTACTTTGCGTATACCAATTACAACCTGAAAGATTACACCACTGCCAGGTACCACTTCAAAATTTTTGCCGACACCTATCCAAACAGTACAAAAGCCGAAGAATGCAGATACATGGCTGCGTATTGCTTCTATTTGGAATCGCCAAATTATTCACTAGATCAAAGCAATACCATAAAAGCTATTGAAGCTTTACAACTGTTTATCAATTTGTATCCAAGAAGTGATCGAAGTGCAGAGGCGGCAAAACTAATCCAAGATTTGAGAGACAAATTAGAGATTAAATCTTTCGAAAACGCCAAATTATACCTGACCATTGGTGACTATAAATCGGCAGTAATTGCATTCCGTAACTCAATGCGTGAGTATCCAGACACAAAATTTGCCGAAGAAATGGAATATCTGGCTATCGAGTCTCAATGCCTGTATGCTAAAAACAGTATTGAAGCTAAACAGGAAGAACGTTTTACTGAAGCCATTCAAATGGCGAATGAATTTGCAGAAAACTATCCGGAAAGTAAATTTCTGAAAGATAGCGAACAACTGAAAAAAGATGCTTTAAAAGGCATTGAAGAAGCTAAGAAAATTTTAGCCATTCAAGCTGCCGAACAAAAAATTAAAAATTAAAAATTAATACAATGACAAACAAACCGTCTGTTCCAACCAGCACAATTACCCGCGATTTGCGTGAATTGGATAAAGAAACAGGTAACATCTACGAGTCAATCGTAGTGATTGCAAAACGTGCAAACCAAATTTCAAACAACATGAAAGAAGAGCTACATGCTAAATTGGCTGAGTTCGCTTCATCAAGTGATAATTTGGAGGAAGTGTTTGAAAATCGCGAACAAATCGAAATTTCAAAACACTACGAGCGTTTACCAAAACCTACATTGGTTGCAGTTGATGAATTCATCAACAAAAAGGTTTACCACCGCAATCCAAGCAAGGAACAAAATTCCTAACTCATACAGATTTTATGCTTCAGGGCAAAAAAATCATTCTGGGCGTTTGCGGTAGTATTGCCAGTTATAAAACCGCGAATCTCATTCGCTTGTTTGTAAAAGCAGGTGCCGAAGTCCAGGTTTTGATGACAAAAGATGCCACTGAATTCATTACTCCTCTAACATTAGCTACACTTTCCAAGCGTCCGGTATTGGTTGATTATTTCAAAGCCGATACCGGAGAATGGAACAACCACGTAGATTTAGGCCTTTGGGCCGATTTATTCCTCATTGCTCCGGCAAGTGCCAATACCTTGGCCAAAATGGCCACCGGAGTTTGTGACAACCTGTTATTAGCTACCTACCTTTCTGCCAAATGTCCGGTTTATTTCGCTCCGGCTATGGATTTAGACATGTGGAAGCATCCGGCAACACAGCAAAATATTGAAAAGCTTCAACAATTTGGCAATCAGCTGATCAAACCCGCCTTTGGTGAACTAGCCAGCGGGTTAGTGGGCGAAGGCCGCATGGCCGAACCGGAAGAAATTGTTGCATTCCTGGATGGGGAACTAAAAAAAAAACTTCCGCTAAACGGTAAGAAAGCCTTAGTCACAGCAGGTCCAACTTTTGAAGCCATTGATCCGGTACGCTTTATCGGCAATCACTCTTCAGGAAAAATGGGCTTCGCTATTGCCGAAAAGCTGAATCAATTGGGGGCAGAGGTAACCTTAATCAGCGGACCATCTGCCATGCAGTTAAACAGCAAGCAAATTTCTCGTATCGATGTAGTTTCTGCAGACCAAATGCTGGAGGAGGTCAATCGGCATTTCCCAAAAGCCGACATTACGGTCATGAGCGCAGCTGTTGCCGATTACAAACCGGCATCTGCTGCTAGCGAAAAAATCAAAAAGAAAGAAGCAGAATTTTCAATCCAATTGATAAAAACAACAGACATTCTTTCCGGCTTAGGTGCTCAGAAAAAATCTGGACAAGTGCTCATTGGCTTTGCTCTTGAAACCGAAAACGAGCAAGAGCATGCCATTCAAAAGCTGAAAAATAAAAATCTGGACTTCATTGTATTGAATTCTTTAAAGGATGAAGGAGCTGGGTTCAAAGGCGATCAGAATAAAATCACCATCATCGACAAGAATTTGACTACCGAAACGTTTGATTTAAAACCTAAAACCGAGGTTGCGGCAGACATTTGCCAGAAAATCATAAATTTAGTCTCCTAATGAAGCGATTTTGGATCATACTTCTGCTCACCTGTAGCTTTCAAGTCGTTAAGGCTCAAGATCTCAATGCCAGAATTCAAATTCTTGCTCCTAAAATTCAAAGTGCCAATAAGCGAATTCTGGATGTTTTGAAGACGGCTATGAGCGATTTTCTGAATGGGCGAAAATGGAGTAACGATGCCCTCCGACCACAAGAACGCATTGATTGCAATTGGGTAATTACCATAACCGACTGGGATGGCTCATCGCCCAACTTTAAAGCAGAAGCGCAAATTCAGTCTAGCCGACCTGTTTACAATACCTCATACAACAGCACTATCCTCAATTTGAGCGATAAAAATTTCGATTTTTATTATGCGGAAGGCCAAGCTATCGACTTTTCTGATCAGAATTACATCTCGAATTTGAGTTCGCTATTGGCATTTTATGCCAATGTCATCGTTGGAATGGATTACGATTCGTTCAGTAAAATGGGCGGAACACCCTACTATGCAAAAGCGCAGAACATCCTAAATAATGCCCAAAATTCTGCAAATATCGGTTGGAAGGCTTTTGAAGGTTTACGCAACCGATTTTGGCTTATCGAAAACCTCAACAATAAAAGCTTTCTGCCCATTCGTGAGGCACTGTATACCTATCATCGAAATGGCTTAGACGAAATGGCCGATAATCCGACTAAAGGACAAAAATCCATTGTTGAGCTTTTACCTGAATTTGAGAAGCTTGACCAACTGAAACAAGGCGCCATGCTTACCCAATTGTTTTTCACTGCAAAATCAGACGAATTGGTAGATGTACTCCAGAATGCTTCTGCTCAGGGTAAAATGCAAGCTTATCAAATTTTAAGCAAAATAGACCCTACCAATGCGGCTAAATACGAGGGCCTGAAAAAATAGTTAAGCCAATAAACTTAGCCCCAGTCGAGTGTTATAAAATTGCTATTTTAGCGAAAACCTTCAAAAAATGCTACAAAGGCTTTCCATCAGCAATTATGCATTAATAGATAATTTGGACATTAGTTTCGCCAAAGATTTGAACATCCTGACTGGCGAAACGGGTGCTGGTAAGTCTATTATTTTGGGAGCCCTTTCCTTGATACTCGGACAACGGGCAGAAAGTAAGTATTTCTTCAATCAGGAAAAAAAATGTGTTATTGAAGGCACCTTTCTAATCAAAGACTACGATCTGAAAAGCTTTTTTGAAGAAAACGATCTTGATGAAGAACAAGAAACTGTATTACGCCGCGAAATTTCTGCAGACGGCAAAACCCGCTCATTCATTAATGACACACCGGTAAACCTAAATACACTGAAACAACTCGGAGAGCAATTGATTGATATCCATTCTCAGCATGCAACATTGGCTATCAATAACGAGCGTTTCCAATTGGTAGTACTCGACACTTTGGCGGCTCACACTGAAACGCTGAATGAATACCGTGAAACCTTTAAGACGCATCGTTTAACGTCTAAAAAGCTCCAAGAAAGTATCCGTCTTTTTGAACAGGCAAAAGCAGAACAAGATTATCTTCAATTCCAATATACAGAATTGGAAGAAACTCATTTGGTAACTGGAGAACAAGAGCAGCTGGAACAAGAACTTAAGGTTTTGGAACATGCAGAGGAGATTAAACGATCTTTGTTAGCTACCAATTTCCTGTTATCAGAAAGCGAAAAATCAGCTTTAAGCCAACTTAAAGAAGCAGGTGGGGTACTCCAAACTCTTGAAAAATACAGTGATGAAATTGGGAGTATCGCCGAACGCTTAAAAAGCAGCCTGATTGAGTTGAAAGATATCTACAATGATCTGGAACGTTTAGAGCAGCATACCTTCATTGACGAAAAACGTACGCTGGAAGTTAATGAGCGATTGGACATCATTTATAGCTTAGAAAAGAAACATCGGGTAAACAGCGTAAGTGAATTACTAGAACTGCAGGAAAATTTCTCAAGTAAATTAAATAAGCTACTTTCTGGAGAAGAAGAGATTGCAAGCTTAGCCAAAGAAGAAACCCTGTTAAAGGAAAAACTGCTCAAACTTGCTGAAAAGCTTTCCACCAATCGAAAAAATCACATTCCGGAATTGGAGCGCCAAGTACAGGCCACGCTAACCGAAGTTGGCATGCCAAATGCTGTGTTAAATGTAAGCCATGAGACAGATTTTGATCAACTCACTGAAAATGGTGCCGATAAAATTCAGTTTTTATTCAGTGCGAATAAAGGGCAATCGCCTTTGCCTATGAACAAAGTGGCTTCTGGCGGTGAGCTATCGCGATTGATGTTGAGCATAAAATCGCTCATTGCCAAAAGAACTGCTTTGCCTACCATTATTTTCGATGAAATTGACACGGGTATCTCAGGAGAAATAGCCTTAAAAGTGGGCAATATCATGAAACAATTGGCTGACAACATGCAGGTGATCACCATTACCCACTTAGCGCAAATTGCCAGCAAAAGCGGCACACACTATAGAGTGTTTAAAGACGAGTCGGGGAGCCAAACCCGGACCAATATTCAAGAATTAACTACTGAAGACCGCATAACCGAAATAGCAAAAATGCTCAGCGGCGATAATCCCGGTGAATTTGCCTTACAAAATGCCAAAGAACTATTGGCCAATTAAATTTTCATTGAACTAGTTAAATTTTAAGATTTTTTATAACCTTTGAACTATAAACAAATACAAAAACGACATGGGTCACAACTTACTGAAAGGTAAAAAAGGGATAATTTTCGGTGCATTAGACGAACGTTCTATTGCCTGGAAAACTGCCCTACGTTGCGTTGAAGAAGGCGCAGAAATCGTGTTAACGAATGCTCCAATTGCATTACGCATGGGCGAAATCAATAAACTAGCTGAGATTTGTAAAGCTCCGGTAATTCCTGCTGATGTAACCAGTATGGAAGATTTAGAAAATCTCTTTACCCAAACAAAGGCACACTTTGGTGGTGGCGTAGATTTTATTTTACACTCCATTGGCATGAGTCTAAATGTACGTAAGGGCATAGCTTACACCGATGCGAACTACGATTTCATGCACAAAACAATGGACATTTCGGCCATGAGCTTGCACCGTGTTTTACAAACAGCCATGAAGCACGATGCCATGAACGAATGGGGATCAGTTGTAGCCTTGACTTACATTGCCGCCCAGCGTGTATTCCCTGATTACAACGAAATGGCTGATGCCAAATCGTTGTTGGAAAGCATTTCCCGCAGCTTTGGATACCACTATGGTGTGAAGAAAAAAGTACGTGTAAATACCATTTCGCAATCACCAACTGTAACTACTGCAGGATCGGGGGTTAAAGGATTTGACGGATTTGTGATGTATGCCGAAAAAATGTCTCCATTGGGTAATGCCAATGCCGACCAATGTGCAGATTACACCGTTACCTTATTCTCTGACCTAACCCGCATGGTAACCATGCAGAATTTGTTCCACGATGGAGGTTTCTCTTATACCGGAGTAACCAACGCAGTGATTGAGCAAATGGAGAAATAACACTATAAGTTCCTATAAAAAAAGCCTCCCGAAATCGGGAGGCTTTTTTGTTTAAAGTAAGGCGATCGACTACTCCTTACATTTCTCAGCAAACTGATGGAATGTATCGTGAGCTTTTGTAATCAAGGTTTTAAGTTCTTTATCGCTTTTTTTAGTTTGAACTGCCTCTGTTAACGCTTTACAATCTTGCACCAACTGCTTTAAAATGGGCTTTGCTAAAGTTGCATTGTAGCCAATGGGTACTTGTGCTTTTTCCCATGCACGAGCTTTGGTCAAAAGGACTTTGGCGTTCTCCTTGCAAGGTTTTAAATTATTCTCTTCCGCAGGATGGAAAGTTGCACTCATAATCGTGTGGAATTCATGCATTTCTTTCCATTCTGGACTTTGAGCAAAGCTAAATGCCAATGCAAAAACAGCAAAAAATGTCAACACTAGTTTTTTCATAATGGTCTAATTAAAAATTAATAATCGCGTAAATAAGATTTATCCTTCGTTCTTTTCTTCTTTACGCTTTTTTGGTTTCTCTTTACCCAAAACACGAATTTCTTGGGTGTTATTATCAAAATCGATCGTTATTTTATCCCCTTCGTGCAGTTCCCCTTTTAGAATCTCTTCTGCTATTGGATCTTCCAGATATTTTTGGATAGCTCGTTTCAACGGTCTGGCTCCAAAATTAGAATCATAGCCTTTCTCGGCAATAAACTCCTTAGCCGAATCAGTTAATTGGATTGTATATCCTAAGCCTTGAATACGATTAAACAAGGATTTTAACTCAATATCGATAATCTTGAAGATTTCTTCTTTTCCTAAAGAATTAAAGACGACCACATCGTCTACCCGATTCAAGAATTCGGGAGCAAAAGCCTTCTTGAGGGCATTTTCAATTACACTTCTTGAATGCTGATCGGCTTGCGTTAATTTTGCCGAAGTAGAAAATCCTACTCCCTGCCCAAACTCTTTCAACTGACGGGCACCAATGTTGGAGGTCATAATGACGATAGTATTTCTAAAATCTACTTTACGACCTAAACTGTCTGTCAACTGACCTTCGTCTAATACTTGAAGTAAAATATTGAATACGTCCGGATGAGCTTTTTCAATTTCATCCAACAACACCACCGCGTAGGGCTTACGACGCACTTTTTCCGTCAACTGGCCACCTTCTTCATAACCTACGTATCCCGGAGGCGCTCCTACCAAACGAGAAACCGCAAATTTCTCCATGTATTCACTCATGTCAATCTGAATCAGTGAATCTTCTGAATCGAACATGAAACGAGCCAGTTCTTTGGCTAATTCGGTTTTACCTACCCCGGTTGGGCCTAGGAAAATAAATGATCCAATCGGTTTTTTCGGATCTTTCAATCCGGCACGAGTACGCTGAATGGCTTTGGTTAATTTTCGAACAGCATCCTCCTGGCCAATTACACGACTATTGATTGCCTCGAACATACCTAGCAATTTCTGGCTATCGGTTTGCCCTACACGTTGAACCGGAATTCCGGTCATCATCGCAACTACCTCCGCCACATTGTCTTCGTCTACCGTATAGCGTTTAGTCTTGGTTTCGGCTTCCCATTCGGCTTTAGCCTTGTCCAATTGCTCCAGCAAATTCTTCTCGGTATCGCGTAGTTTAGCCGCCTCTTCATATTTCTGACTGCGAACCACTTTATTCTTCTCTACCTTAATTTCTTCGATCTGCTGCTCAATATCAATAATGTTCTGCGGAACATGAATGTTTGTCAAGTGAACACGTGAACCGGCCTCGTCTAAAGCATCAATCGCTTTGTCTGGCAAGAACCGATCGGTAATGTATCTGGCAGTTAAACTTACACAGGCATTAATTGCTTCGGGCGTGTAGCTTACGCCATGGTGTTCTTCGTATTTTTCTTTGATACGATTTAAAATTTCGATGGTTTCATCAGGTGTGGCTGGCTCAACCATAACCTTTTGGAAACGGCGATCCAATGCCCCATCTTTTTCGATAAACTGACGATACTCATCCAATGTAGTAGCACCAATGCATTGAATTTCTCCACGAGCCAAAGCTGGCTTAAACATATTCGATGCATCTAGAGAACCGGAAGCTCCACCAGCACCTACAATCGTATGAATCTCATCGATAAACAAGATCACATCTGGAGATTTTTCCAGTTCGTTCATCACGGCTTTCATACGCTCTTCAAACTGACCGCGGTATTTAGTTCCTGCAACCAAAGAGGCCAGGTCTAAAGTAACCACACGTTTGTTGAACAATACCCGAGAAACTTTACGTTGTACAATTCTTAGAGCTAAGCCTTCAGCGATGGCTGATTTACCTACACCCGGCTCACCAATCAGAATTGGGTTATTCTTCTTCCGGCGTGACAAGATTTGCGAAACACGTTCAATCTCTTTGTCGCGGCCAACGATTGGATCTAAACGACCTTCTTCAGCTGCTTTGGTTAAATCGCGACCGAAATTATCGAGAACTGGAGTTTTAGATTTGATATCGGATACTTTTTTAGGCTGACTGAAGCTGTCTTCTTCGCGGTATTCCTCATCTCCGCCAGCAGCAGAACCCGGTGCCTCATCTCGAATATCTTCCCGACCATTTTCTACTTCGGTTTTAAAAACTTCGTAATTAACCTGGTATTGAGATAAAATTTGTGAGGCCACATTGTCTTCATCTCTTAAAATAGAAAGCAGTAAATGCTCTGTACCTATAATTTCACTTTTGAATATTTTGGCTTCCAGATAGGTGATTTTTAATACTTTCTCAGCCTGCTTAGTTAAGGGAATATTTCCCAGATTAACCGTAGAGCCGGAAGTGCCCTTTACAGCTTCTTCTACCGAACGACGTAAGCCTGCAGTATCAACGCCTAACTCTTTGAGAATATTGATAGCCATTCCATCTCCCTCACGAATCAAACCCAACAACAAATGTTCTGTACCAATGTAATCATGACCAAGGCGCAATGCCTCTTCCCTACTGTATGAAATCACGTCTTTTACACGTGGTGAAAACTTCGCTTCCATGTGATTACCTTTCTTTATTGGTGTTTAATGCCCTAATCTAGAAATTTATTAATTCATTACAAGGGCGTTTTTGGTAAAGATTTATCAACAATTGCACCATTTTAGTTAAAAACGGTATTTCTATGAATTTGTTACTACATATTACGCCACTGTGACTAAAATCGCGATATTTGCACACCTTAATCAGCAAAGATGTCAGACGAAAAAATCATATTCTCGATGGCCGGGGTAAACAAAATTTACCCTCCACAGAAACAAGTCCTCAAAAACATTTACCTCTCCTTTTTTTATGGAGCTAAAATTGGTGTGATTGGTTTAAACGGATCGGGTAAATCTTCACTACTTAAAATCATTGCCGGATTGGATAAATCCTATCAAGGCGAAGTGGTATTTTCTCCTGGATATACCGTAGGCTATTTAGCCCAAGAACCCGAATTAGACCCCAATAAAACCGTTAAGGAAGTGGTGGAAGAGGGTGTTGCGGAAATTACAGCCATCCTGAAGGAGTATGAAGAAATTAACGAGAAGTTTGGCTTACCAGAAGTATATGAGAACCCCGATGAGATGGACAAATTACTGGCCAGACAAGGTGAACTCCAAGATAAAATTGACGCCACCAATGCCTGGGAGCTCGACACTAAACTGGAACGAGCTATGGATGCTCTGCGTTGTCCGGATTCGGATTGCAAGATTGCCACTTTGTCAGGAGGAGAGCGCCGCCGGGTAGCGTTGTGCCGTCTGCTACTACAAGAACCCGATGTGTTATTGCTCGACGAGCCAACCAACCACTTGGATGCCGAAAGTATTGATTGGCTAGAGCAACACTTAAAACAATACAAAGGAACGGTGATTGCCGTTACCCACGACCGTTATTTCTTAGATAATGTTGCCGGATGGATTTTGGAATTAGACCGTGGTGAGGGCATTCCATGGAAAGGCAATTATTCGTCTTGGTTAGATCAGAAATCAAAACGTTTAGCACAAGAAGAAAAGACAGAAAGTAAACGTCAGAAAACTTTAGAACGTGAGTTAGAATGGGTTCGTATGGCACCAAAAGCACGTCATGCCAAATCAAAGGCTCGTTTATCCAATTACGAGAAACTGGCTTCTGAAGAAACAAAAGAACGGGAAGAAAAACTAGAACTATTCATCCCGCCGGGGCCTCGTTTAGGTAATGTGGTGATTGAAGCACAAGGTGTAAGTAAAGCCTATGGCGACAAAATCTTATTCGAAAACTTGAGTTTTTCTTTGCCACCTGCCGGGATTGTTGGCATTATCGGCCCGAACGGGGCTGGTAAAACCACGTTATTCCGTTTAATTACCGGGCAGGAACAAGCGGATAGTGGTACGTTCAAAGTAGGTGAAACTGTTGCTTTGGGTTATGTAGATCAATTGCATGATGACTTGGATCCCGAGAAATCGGTTTGGGAAAACATTACCGATGGCCTTGACAATATCATGTTGGGCAACAGACCAAGCAATTCGAGAGCATATGTTTCTAAATTCAACTTTAACGGTGCCGACCAACAGAAAAAAGTGGGTGTACTTTCGGGCGGTGAGCGCAATCGGGTTCACCTGGCCATTACTTTAAAAAAGAGTTCAAACGTTTTATTGTTGGATGAGCCAACCAACGATATCGATGTGAATACTTTGAGAGCTCTAGAGGAAGGTTTAGAAAACTTTGGTGGCTGTGCGGTAATAATCTCTCACGACCGTTGGTTTTTAGATCGCATTTGTACTCACATTATTGCTTTTGAAGGCGATTCGCAAGTGGTGTTTTTTGAAGGAAATTATACTGACTACGAAGAAAACCGCAAGAAACGCATGGGCGATGTTGCACCAAAACGCATTAAATACAGAAAACTGGCTTAACCCAAAAATAAAGCTCCTGAACTAGGGGCTTTATTTTTTTAAAATCTGTTCTGCCAACTGACTGGTACCGTCAATTTTATCAGCTAAGTTTAAACCCAAAATGCGGGTTACCACCTGATAAACTTCTACGTTTTGAAAGGTTTCGATTTGCATACCCGATTTAAACGCCGGACCCCAAGCATAAAAAGTGGCATGCATGTCTTTTACTTTATCAGGGTCAAAACCATGGTATCCTTTTCCGGGATCCTTGTCTGAAAAAACCTGTGGCCAATGTGGAAATAAAACAATATCTCCAATCCGGCCATACCAATCGTCTTTTTTACCATAATGCAGCGATGCTGGTACAGAGCGCTTGAGGTAAACATTGTAATTTTTGGCTGATGACTTTAAAGCATTATAAGTTGGTTTAATGTATTTGGATTTTTTAGCATACAGGTTTACCACAGTGCCCGAAGAAACCGTAATTACAAATTCATCTCTATTAATGCTGCTTGGCATACGAATAGGATTGGCCACATCTACCGCCGTCATGCCATGATCTGATACAAAAATATAGTTGATGGGTAAGCCCAAAGGCTCAAGAGCTTTAACCAATTGAGCAATTTGTTCATCCACCAGTTTAACCGCCTGACGAGTTTCTTCGGCATCAGGACCATAGGTATGACCTGCTCCATCTACTTCCGGAAAATAAAAAGTGATGAGATGCGGACGTCTGTCCTCCGGCAAACTCAGCCAATTTTTAACTGCAGCAATCCTACTTTCAATACTTACATTAACGTATTTATCGCTGTTAAAATAATAGAAATAGCTAGGCGAAATCCCCTGAATAGGCGCTTCAGACCCAACCCAATAAAAACTGGCACTCAACAGACCTTGCTTTTCGGCCAATACCCACAAAGGAGTACCACCATACCAATACGGGTCAACAACCTTTTCTCTTTGTGAAATGGCATAGATCTCATTTCGCTTCCGGTCGTAAAATTGATTGGCTACCAAACCGCTGTGTGAAGGATAGCGTCCGCTTACAATGGCATAATGATTGGGGAACGTAATCGAGGGAAAAGAAGGCTTCATCGATGCCGCAGTAATTCCGGTGGCAGCATACGTTAACAAATGCTCCGCTTGATACTTTTTGGCATAATCGTACCTGAATCCATCTGCTGAAATCAGGATTACATAAGGCTTTTGAACTTGATTTTTTTGATTAAATCTTCCAGCTGCTACTTGCTGGGTGGTGTCTGTTTGAGCAAATGCGCAAACCGCTTGAATCAATATCAAATAAAAAAATAAAAAACGTCTCATCATTACTACTTAACAAGTTGAGGTGTCTATTAGCAAAACTAAAGTTAATTATTCAGCTTGATAACCATTCGTTATACTGTTAATAATTAGCTGGATGTTAACAACTTAATAACAAAATCATGATGAAAAGCTGATTGACTATTTGTTAATTTTATAAGACCTCCAGCGGTCTGTAAATCAAACAATAAGAACTATGACCTGGAAAAAATTCAACGGAGAAATACTCCAAACCCCTATCCTTTCGGAAGTTGAGCAAGCCATTGAACGGGAGTACAACCAAGGCAATAAGCTCAAAGTATGCATTGGAACCGATTCGCAGGTGAAAGGAACAGTTACCGATTTTGCCACAGTAATTGTGTTTCTAAGAGAACAAAAAGGCGGATTCATGTTCATTCACCAAGAACGAACCAGCCAAAAGATGAGCATTAAGGAGCGTATGCTGGCTGAAGTGCAGAAATCTATTGAAACCGCGTATTCGCTTTGCGATCTGTTAGACCTGTATGATGTTGATCTGGAAGTTCATGCCGACATCAACACCAACCCACAGTTTAAATCGAATGCCGCCTTACATGAGGCCATGGGTTACATTCTCAGCATGGGCTTTGTATTTAAAGCTAAACCTGAGGCGTTTGCCAGCTCAGCTTGCGCCAATAAAATGGTGCACTAAATTGACCTGAGCTTTACAATCAAGCTGAGGGTTAACCGCTTGCAACGTTTAGCTTTGCAACATGAAAACCTATCAGCTGAAATTCGAACAAAAGCTGCCCATTAGTTTGGCGCAGGCTTGGGATTTTTTCTCCTCTCCACTCAACCTGGCAAAAATCACACCCGACCATATGGGCTTTATCATCACTTCCGATTTTAACGAAGGACAAAAGATGTACCCAGGTATGATTATCACGTATAAGGTTTCTCCACTAATGGGCATCAAATTGGATTGGATGACCGAAATTACCCACGTACAGGAAGGCAAGTATTTTGTAGACGAACAGCGATTCGGACCTTATGCATTATGGCATCACCAACATCACTTTGAAGAAATTCCGGGGGGTATCTTAATGACTGATATTGTGAATTATGCCATTCCTTTTGGTCCCATTGGTCGACTAGCCAATAGTATTTTAGTGGCCAAAGAAGTAAGAGGTATTTTCGATTACCGCGAGAAGAAAGTTGAAGAATTATTCGGGAAATATAGCGGCTAAACTAGTAGCGAAGGCTGGTATTGGCTACCTTGAATAGCAACCCGACTTTCCAAACCTTTATCAATATACAATTGAATTTCAGACTTTTTGAGTCCCCAATTGGGTGCGATCAACAAATCGTAATCGGCTAACCCGAAAGTTCGCTGAATCACAATATCAGGCCGCAGTCGCGGGATAAATTCGGCTAAAAACTGGGTATACTCTTCCAATTCAAACAATTTAAAAGGCTCTCGCTTGTATTTGACTCCCATAATAGAGCCTTCTACAATATGTAAATGGTGTAGTTTCACAAACTTGATCTGTGGAAAACGGTTGATCTCATCGGCGTAAGCCAACATCATTTCTTTAGTCTCCCAAGGAAATCCAAAAATGGTATGTACACACAAATCTAGTTTCGAATTTTTGGCTAGTTCTAAGGCCTGCACTAATTCTTCATGCGTACAACCGCGATTAATCTGAGCCAAGGTATCGTTATAGATCGATTCCATTCCCATCTCCAAATCCACATCAAAACGATCGCTATAACTTTCCAAGAGAGCAATTTTCTCAAAATCAATGCAATCCGGGCGTGTACCTACCGAAAGGCCAACAATATTTTCGGTATTGATGCTTAGTGCCTCATCGTACAAACTTTTGAGGTAGTGCGTTGGTGCGTACGTATTGGTATTGGGCTGAAAGTAAATTATAAACTTCTCAGCTGCATAACTTTTGATCGCCCGTTCCATCCCCTGCTCAATTTGCTCACGAATAGTCGGCAGTTTCCGAGAAAGCTCAGGAGTAAACGAATCTACATTGCAATAGGTGCAACCGCCATAACCCTTGCTGCCATCGCGGTTCGGACAAGTAAAGCCTCCATCGGCTATAATCTTAAACACACGCTTCCCATCGTACTTATCACGCAAGTAAGCACCATAATGATTGTAAGGTTTCTGTCCGTAGTCTAGTGGCGTTCCCATTGAATAATTAACTTTCAAAGATACACATAAGCCCGTCAGAGCACATCAAATTGTGCTTGACAATTTTTCAGAAAGTAAAAACATCTATTTCAAAAGCGTGTTAAACTCTATGTAAGCGCTTACAAAAACACATATCAATAAAAAACAAAAACACAGAAATAATGGCAACAAATCAAAATAGCCAAGGTGGACAAGGTTCCAATCAAGGTAAAAAAGGAGACACTTCAAAAAGAGGATTTGCATCAATGGATGCAGAAAAACAACGCGAAATAGCGAGCAAAGGCGGCAAAGCATCTCATGGCGGACGCTCTAAAGACGACAACAAATCCTAGAAATCACCCAAATTGCAAATAGGAATGAGGGAATTACTTCCCTCATTTTTTGTACCTAGATCTGACCGACAGCTGACGTAAAAAGGCATTCAAAGCACATTTTTTTGTAACTTTGAACACCAATTATACCGTATGGAGACTAGTGCTGTTTATCAACCTAAACACAAAATCCGTTTCGTAACCGCCGCGTCTTTATTCGACGGTCACGATGCCACTATCAATATTATTCGCCGCATTTTGCAATCGTCTGGTGCCGAGGTTATTCACCTGGGCCACAACCGATCGGTAGATGAAGTAGTAAATTGCGCTATTCAAGAAGATGTTCAGGGTATTGCCATGACCTCTTACCAAGGGGGGCATATCGAATACTTCAAATACATGTACGACTTACTGAAGGAAAGAGGAGCCGGACACATTAAGATTTTTGGCGGTGGAGGCGGGGTTATTCTTCCCCATGAAATAGATGAGCTGAAAACATACGGAATTGCCAATATTTATTCGCCAGACGATGGCCGGAGAATGGGTTTGCAGGGCATGATTAACGACATGCTCGAACAGTGTGATTTTCCGACCAGAACCCATCTTAACGGAGAAATTAAAGGTATTGGCAAAAAAGAAGTACCGGCTATAGCCGCTGCCATTACAGTAGCCGAAAACTTGCCCAAAGAAGCCGAATCCTTTTTACAAGAAATAAAAAAACTTATTGGTTCGAAAACCATTCCGGTATTGGGTATTACCGGAACCGGTGGTGCCGGTAAATCGTCATTGGTAGATGAATTGGTTCGTCGATTCCTGATTGAAACCGACAAGACGATGGCCATTATATCGGTCGATCCATCAAAACGTAAAACCGGAGGCGCTTTATTGGGCGACCGTATTCGGATGAACGCCATCAACAACCCACGAATTTACATGCGCTCGCTGGCTACTCGCCAAGCAAATTTGGCGCTCTCTAAATATGTACAGGAATCGGTAGAAATATGCAAAGCAGCAGGCTACGATTTGATTGTGGTTGAAACCTCTGGAATTGGTCAATCCGATACAGAAATTACCGAGCATTGCGACGTTTCATTGTATGTTATGACTCCTGAATTTGGCGCTGCTACACAATTAGAGAAAATCGATATGCTCGATTTTGCCGATCTGGTAGCCATTAATAAATTCGATAAACGTGGTGCTTTAGATGCCTTGCGGGATGTTAGAAAGCAGTACAAGCGCAACCATAATTTGTTCGAGGCTGCTGATGAGAGCTTACCCATTTTCGGCACCATGGCTTCGCAGTTCAACGATCCGGGCATGAATGGCTTGTTTGCAGCTTTGATGCAAACCATCAAAAACAAAACCGGTGTAGACTTTAAAGCCAAGATGGACTTGACTCCAAAAGAAGCCGAGAAGGTGTACATCATTCCGCCCGATAGAACCCGTTACCTCGCTGAAATAGCAGAAGCCAATCAAGAATACAACGAATGGGTAGCCAAACAGGTTGATATTGCCCAAGGCCTCTATCAACTCAAAGGCACCATTGATTTACTGACAGAAAAAGGCAACCAAGACGAAAGTCTGGCCCAACTCAAAAATCTGTACCAGCAGTACGAAGAGCAGTTAGATGGCGAATGTAAACGCCTATTACGCGAATGGCCAGAAACGGTAAAACGCTACCGCGAAGATGAATTTGTGTACAAAGTGCGTGACAAAGAAATTCGTCAGTCTTTATACTATCAATCTCTTTCACAGCTTCGTATACCGAAAATTTCATTGCCTAAATACGAAGCATGGGGCGACATTTTACGTTGGTTATTGACCGAGAATGTACCCGGAGAATTCCCTTATGCGGCAGGTGTATTCCCACTTAAGCGTGATGGGGAAGATCCAACACGCATGTTTGCCGGAGAAGGTGGACCTGAGCGAACCAACAAACGTTTCCATTACGTATCGCTCGATCAGCCCGCTCACCGTTTATCAACCGCTTTCGATTCTGTAACGCTATATGGGGAAGATCCACATACACGCCCAGATATTTACGGTAAAATTGGTAATGCAGGAGTGAGTATTGCTACGCTTGATGATGCCAAAAAACTGTACTCAGGTTTTGATCTTTGCCATCCAGCCACATCGGTATCCATGACCATCAATGGCCCGGCGCCAATGCTGCTTGGCTTTTTCATGAATGCAGCCATCGACCAGCAATGCGAAAAATACATTAAAGCAAACGGATTAGAAAAAGAAGTTGAGTCTAAAATTGAAGAGATTTATCGTAAAAAAGGACTTAAACGCCCAAATTACAATGCCCCACTACCCGAAGGAAACAATGGTCTTGGTTTACTATTATTAGGCGTAACTGGCGATGAAGTACTTCCAAAAGAAGTTTACGAAAAGATAAAAGCGGAAGCCATTTCTACCGTTAGAGGCACTGTTCAGGCTGATATTTTAAAAGAAGACCAGGCACAAAACACCTGTATTTTCTCTACCGAATTTGCCCTGCGCATGATGGGTGATGTTCAAGATTATTTCATTCACAACAAAGTCCGCAATTTTTATTCGGTTTCTATTTCCGGATACCATATCGCGGAAGCCGGAGCAAATCCAATTACACAGTTGGCTTTTACCTTAAGTAATGGGTTCACTTACGTGGAATATTATTTGAGTAGAGGAATGAAGATCGATGATTTTGCACCAAACTTATCCTTCTTCTTCTCCAACGGTATCGATCCGGAATATGCGGTAATTGGTCGGGTAGCCAGACGAATTTGGGCCAAAGCCATCAAGCAAAAATACAAAGGCAACGATCGCTCGCAGAAATTGAAATACCATATTCAAACTTCTGGAAGATCTTTGCACGCTCAGGAAATTGATTTTAACGATATCCGGACTACGCTACAAGCACTTTATGCCATTTACGATAACTGCAATTCATTACATACCAATGCTTACGATGAAGCCATCACCACTCCAACTGAAGAATCGGTACGCAGAGCGATGGCAATCCAGTTAATCATTAACCGCGAATTAGGTTTGGCAAAAAATGAAAATCCGCTACAAGGGGCTTTCATTATTGAAGAACTGACCGATTTAGTAGAGGAAGCTGTATTAGCAGAATTCAAACGAATCAACGAGCGGGGAGGTGTGTTGGGAGCCATGGAAACCATGTATCAACGTGGTAAAATTCAAGAAGAAAGTTTGTATTACGAAACCCTGAAACATACCGGTGAATTTCCAATTATTGGGGTAAACACCTTCCTCAATAAAAATGGATCTCCAACCATCGTTCCGGCAGAAGTAATTAGAGCTACCGAAGAAGAAAAACAGTTCCAGATTTCCGCATTACAAGCGTTTCAAGAACGTAACAAGGAAGTCGCACCCGCTGCGCTTAGAAAATTACAAGAACAAGCCCTCAACGGTGAAAACATTTTCGAAAGCCTAATGGATGTTTGTAAAATTTGTTCTTTAGGACAAATCTCTCAAGCGCTTTACCAAGTAGGCGGACAGTATCGAAGAAATATGTAGGCATAAAAAAAGCCCCGATAAATTATCGGGGCTTTTTCTTTAAGCATGTATCCAGCTGAACTTGTATTCCAAACTTGGAGCTTTCATTCGGTCAACCACACGCATTAATCGTTCTGGCAATGCCACCAAGTAGTCTCTTGCTTTTTCACCTGCCTCGTTTAAATCACGCATACTTTCTAGTTGCCATTCCTGGATTAAATCCTTCAGAATATCAACATAGTCGGTAGCTGTATAAACGCCAGTACGTTGTGCTGCATCGGTAAAATGGCCAAAAGTTTGACCTACTTTCAGGCCAACTTCACGCAATAAATGTGCAGGCATCACAATTTTTTTCTTCATCATATCTTCAAAAGCCAACATCACCTGACTGGCGTCCACTTCAAAAGCTCTTTTGATCAATGACATGTATGCTCTCGCATGACGGGCTTCATCAGAAGCAATAACGCCACACATTTTAGCTAATAATTTATCGCCGGCTTGTTTAGCTAAAGAGGCCACACGACGATGTGAAAGATTTGTGGCTAACTCCTGAAAAGAAGTATACACAAAAGTGCGGTATGGATCATTTTCGGTTTGAATGTCAAAACCATCCTTAATCAGATAGTGAGTAGAAACTTCCATGGCACGCATATCTACACGGCCAGTAAGGTATAAATACTTGTTCAACAAATCACCATGACGATTTTCTTCTGCAGTCCAGGCACGTAAGAATTTCATCCACCCGCCTTGTTCGTTTCTAGAAACATCGTCAACCATCATTAACCACGATTCATAGGTGGGCAATGCTTCCTCAGTAATGGTATCACCAATTAACACAGCTAGTAAATCGTAAGGTAAACTCTTTGCATTTTCCTGCAGGTCCTTAACATCGGCAAAGAAAGAATCTTTACTGGCATCTGGTAGAAAATCAGTAGGTTGCCACAGTTCTTCAACAGGCTTAAGATATTCTGCCATTTCACCTTCCATGAAGGGCTCTAGATAGCCCATTACTTCTTTTCTCGAATCAACTGATATTTCTTTTTGCATTTAAGTTTAGGATAAAACCAAAGATACACATCTGACAGAGATTGTATGGTTTCAGGAGAAATAAAAAAGTATAGAAAACAAAAAAGCTCTACGAAAATCGCAGAGCTTTTTATAAAATAGGGCACCGACCTACTCTCCCACGTGTTACCGCAGTACCATTGGCTCTGGTGGGCTTAACTACTCTGTTCGGAATGGGAAGAGGTGGACACCACCGATATAGGCACCTGAAGATCTTTGGTTGAAACCAATTTGGTTAAAACCTTGACAAATATTGAAAAAAACAATTGAAGGGGAGAAAACAACAGTCTATCTGCTTGAGAAAGCTTCGGGTAATTAGTACTACTCGGCTTTGATGTTACCACCTTTACACCTGTAGCCTATCAACGTGATAGTCTATCACGACCCTCAATGGAAATCTCATCTCGTGGCTAGTTTCGCACTTAGATGCTTTCAGCGCTTATCTATTCCAAACGTAGCTACTCTGCAGTACAGCTGGCGCCATAACAGATTCACTAGAGGTTTGTCCATCCCGGTCCTCTCGTACTAAGGACAGCCCCACTCAAATTTCCTACGCCCACAACAGATAGGGACCGAACTGTCTCGCGACGTTCTGAACCCAGCTCGCGTGCCACTTTAATCGGCGAACAGCCGAACCCTTGGGACCTTCTCCAGCCCCAGGATGTGACGAGCCGAC
>CANHRG010000004.1 GCA_947463785.1 Sphingobacteriaceae bacterium
AAACCACCATTAGATATTCCAGTAGCATAAATTTTAGTTCCATCAACTGAATAATTCGTAATCATATAATCGCAGAGTTGATTAAAGAAACTAACATCATTTATTCCTATTTGATTGGGGGTTGTGGGTCGTCCATCATTCCAATTTTTTTGAATTCCAGCAGGATAAACCAATACAACTTTGTCTCTATCGGCAATTGGTTTGAAATTAGCAAGATTTATCATTCCTTCTGGTGTACCGCTTCCGCCGTGAATGACAAAAATTAAAGGCATTTTACCTGCATTATTATACCCTGTTGGTAAATAAACTATAAAACTTCTATCATTTCCATCAATTGTTAAGTTAATGGTTTTCTGCTCACTTTGTTTATCAACTGATAATGTTGGAGTATCCTCTTTTTTACAAGAAAAAAGTAAGATGGATAGCAAAAGGAAATTGATTACTAATTGCATAATGGACTTAATCAATTTGAAATTTAAACTAATTAATCATTAGACACTAATGAGACTAAATGGTTTAACAATAAATAACTGAAAAAATATTTGATTGATTATACCCAAAAGATGCAACATACCTAACTCACTGACGGACAAATAAGTCCTGCAATTGGTACAAATGTATTTATCTCCTATTTGGTTATTGATAGGTACAATTGAAATGCTAAATACAGATGATAATCTAACCAAACACCCTTTTTGCAAAACCTGTGTTACCTGCTGGCATTATTTCAGTTGGTCAATTATTTCTGTCATTAGTCTTGTTACAGTTACAATGTCCTTTTCAGTTGTTCTCCAATTTACGAATGCGGCTCTAATTCCTTTTTGTCCATTGTAGATTGTTGGTGTCATAAACACTATTCCAGTGTCGTTAAGCAATCTCAAAAAAACATTAACTTTTTCTTGATTTTCTTCCCCCTTCAATGTAAAACAAACAGTGTTTAATCGTACTGGTGCTAAAAGTTCAAATTGATTATTGTCTTTAATAAATTGTCCGAATTGATTTGATAATTTAATACAATTATCTACAATTTCTTGGTAGCCTCTTTTTCCATAAGCCATAAGAGAAAACCAAGCAGGCAGCGCTTTTAAGCGTCTTGAATTTTCAGGAAGAAAATTTAAATAACTAAAATTTTCGAGAGGATTTCCTAAGTATGGAGCATTTGAATTTTGAAAAGTTTCAACTTGTAAAAGTTTATGTTGTTCCTTTACAAAGAATACAGCACTTTCATAAGGAACATTTAACCATTTATGACAATCTATAGTGATGCTGTCTGCTTTTTCCCAACCATTTACAAGATGCTTATGTGTTTTTGAACACACAGCAAAACCGCCAAAGGCTGCATCAATATGCCACCAAAATTTATACTTTTCTTTGAGTTTAGCAATTGCGATAAAATCATCAAAATCGACTGTATTTACAGTTCCTCCACTTGAAATAAGTATAAAGGGTTCCCCGCAAAGGTCAATGATTTTATTCTCTAATTCTGCAATGTTTATAGCCTCTCTATTCTCGTCTTGTGTTTTTATTATAATTATATTTTTGCTTCCAAGTCCTAAAAGAGAAAGAGACTTTATTGCGGAAGAATGTGGTGTCGCTGTTAATATATTTATGTGTCCAGAAACGCCCTCTTTTGCAAAATCTTTTCCTAATTCCTTTCCTATCCATTGTCTTGCAACTGCAAGACAAGTAAAATTTGACATTGTTGCACCTGTAACAAAACCACCTAAGAAGTTATTTGGCAATTCAAAAAGGTCTAACATTAATTGTATAGCTTCTAATTCAATTAATGCTGAAATATCACCTTGTCCTTGTGTTGCGAAAGAAACTTGGTCGTAAATTGTAGTTAACCAGTCTCCAACAATAGAAGCAGGTGTCGAACCACCGGTAACATATCCCCAAAAACGAGGTCCCGAAGTAGATACCATTATCGGCTCAAATCTTTCATTGAATTGTTTAAGTGTTTCAATTGTCCCAAACCCAATTTCCGATAAATTTAGTTTCCCTTCTACTATATTTTTCGTAGAAGTTGGTCTGTCCGTAATTTTGGTCAGATATTCTACTCCTTGTTCCTTTACCTTTTCAAGTAAAGTGTCAAGGTTTACTATGTCATTTTGCAAATGTTCATTCATATTTCTATCGTTGGCTATGCTTGCAGGTAACTTATTTATACCAACAGAATGGCTCCAATTCACCCATATCTGGTATACTTGGTGCCACAAAGTGGCTGGATATTCAGTAATTTTCTTTAAAATTAACTCAAATTTATTTTTTTGATAGACCTTTAAGGGGAAATTTATTTCAGAAATTGACGGCTACTTACCTACAGAAAAACCAATCAATGAAATTGCAAGTTCTGTCTATAGACTTCAAAACGGTAAAATAGTTGAATATTGGATTCAGATAGACAGGCTTGGTTTTGAGAAGCAGCTTCAAAACAAAAAATCAAAAGATGCAGCACATCTAACTCCCTGACGGACAACAAAAAAGGCGACATTTCTGTCGCCTTGTGCACTCTTGCTCCTGAGGCTGGGCTCGAACCAGCGACCCTCTGATTAACAGTCAGATGCTCTAACCGGCTGAGCTACTCAGGAATTCCGGTTAACAAAGGACTGAAGCCCTTTGCCCCAATTGGGATTGCAATATTCGGGATTTAAAATTATTTATGCAATATTTGCGCTCGAAAAAAATAAAAAAATATGAGCCTTGTTGTAATTGGTACCGTAGCTTTTGATGCCATTGAAACTCCTTTCGGCAAAACGGATAAAATTGTAGGCGGTGCAGCCACCTACGCTAGCCTCTCTGCCTCTTATTTTTACAAAAATGTAAAGATAGTAGCCGTGGTTGGAGATGATTTCCCGAAAGCTGATATTCAGGCATTTGAAGATCACGGCATCAGTACCGAAGGTTTACAAATTAAACAAGGCGAAAAATCATTCTTCTGGTCGGGCAAATACCACACCGATATGAACAGCCGCGATACGCTGGTAACCGACTTAAACGTATTGGCCAATTTCGACCCCATTATACCAGACTCTTACCAGGATTGCGAATTCTTGCTATTGGGCAATTTGGTTCCTCAGGTACAATTAACCACCATTCAGCGCTTAAAAAAACGTCCGAAACTGATTGTTTTAGATACGATGAACTTCTGGATGGACGTTGCCTTGAACGATTTACTAGATGTATTGAAAGAAGTAGACGTACTCACCATCAACGATGCAGAAGCACGCCAACTTTCTGGTGAATATTCTTTGGTAAAAGCAGCAGAAAAAATCTTGACCATGGGACCTAAGTACCTGATTATTAAAAAAGGTGAGCATGGCGCCTTATTATTCCACGAAAACCAAGTATTCTCTGCTCCTGCCCTTCCGCTAGCCGAAGTTTTCGATCCAACCGGTGCTGGCGATACCTTTGCCGGTGGCTTTATTGGCTACTTGGCTAAAGTAGGAACCGTGAATTTCAATAACATGAAAAATGCCATTATTTACGGTTCGGCATTGGCTTCGTTCTGCGTAGAAAAATTCGGTACAGAACGCATCAAAAATTTAAGCGAAGAAGAAATCAGCCAACGGGTACAGGAGTTTGTGAAGCTGAGCAGCTTTACAATTGAGATTTAATCAGCAATCCAATTACTTCAAACTTTTCGAAAACTTGGCGTGAATGCGGAGCATCTTTCAGTTCTGCTGTTAAATCTTGACCAGCCCAATGTTCGTAATGCTTACCGTTTTTCCAAAGGCGGCTGGCGCTGACGTCGTAAATTTTACCTTCAAAAGCAATCCAAATTTCGGGTTTATCTTGCCCATTTCGCAAAGCCAATTGTGCTAAGGTATAGCTCGGCAAACTCATCGGGCGGTTCTCTTCTTAAAATATTCAAACCAGATCATGTTCATTAGCAATAATGCCAGCGAATAAAAATGATCTTCAAAAGGTATCGTTCCCACCCGGAGGGCCATATTCTCTGCATCGTTATACAGCACGATCGGGATGCTGGTTAACAATCCGTTAACGATGTAAAAAGGAATGAGAGAAACCACATACGCCAAGTAAAAACGACTGAGCCAAGGCGCTTTTTGGACAAATTGCGTGAAGTAGATGAGTGGCAAGAGCAGGCCAAAGGTTACCAAAGTGTAAACCCGATCGTAAAAAAAGATCAGTAACAACAGCGATAGCACTAAGAAAAACCAGCTAATCCACCGACTTGCTTTTGCCAACAGATCGTGTTTAATGTAATGATTTAGGCATTCGTAGGTGAAGATGCAGGCAAATGGCACGGTAAAAAAGAACAGGATTTCTTCCAGGGGAAGTCCTTGGAAATTGATACCTAAAATATAATCGGGATTGAACGACCAAACCCCTTCCCAGGTAAAGATCAGATCCCAGAACAGAAAAACCAATCCGGTTAGCAAAAGAGCTGGAAATAACGATTTCCAATACTGAACAAAGCGAACCCGTTTATCGAACGAAAGTACTAGCGGAAAGAAAATCGTAAGAAAATTGATCAGCAGGTAAGCACCTTTCATAGCATGCAATTAGATAAACTTCTTCAAAATCTGCTCTTCAGATGGGGTACACAAATTGGTATCGAGCATGAACTTAGCAATACTCCGTACTAAATCCTGGTCACTTCGTCCAAACTTTTTGAGCTCAAATAAACGAACAATGGCCTTTCGGTCTTCAGACAAATCATCACTATAACCCAAAAACGAAGGCGTATAAAACTGAAAGGAGAAACGCATAAAACGAATTTCCAGATCGTCGGGCGCTGCCGTTACAGCTTTACTGATCTGCTTATCGGCCCGATTTACATGTTTGAGTTTTGAGTAAGGATTCCAGCTATGCTTTGCCTTTAGCCCTTCTAAAGTGCCCACGTAGGCCCAAATTAAAGGGTCGTTGCTGTTCAAGCTAGTCAATTCCTTATGCAAACTGACAGTAATTTCCTCACTGTCTACTGCTTTAACTATATTTTTTTTAATGTAGGCGAGATCCTGTGCCATAGAAAATTGTGCAAGGCACACAAAGCAAAATAGGTAAGCAAGAATTGACCTCATATTAAATCTTCCCCCAGGAATTTTTCACCAAAGCCTGTGCCATTAACCACATTTTTTGAGGATCGGACACCCGGATGCGTTTTTGAGTGACTTCACCAGCCGAGCTTGCTTTGATTTTTTTAAAGAGCTCAAAATAATAGACATACGCAATGTACACTCCTTTTCGGCAGCCATTTGGCAACAAGCGAATACCTGTTAAACCTTCGTCAAAATCGGCCTGAATATCGTCCTCAATGGCTTTTTTATCCTGTTCAGAGAAGGCATTGAAATCTACCCCCGGGAAATAGACCCGACCTCTCTCCTCAAAATCAGAACGGATATCTCTTAAAAAATTGATCTTTTGAAATGCCGAACCCAGTTTACAAGCATAAGAAACTAAGGGTTCGTAAACTTCCGTTTTACCGTCGCAAAAAACCTTCAAACACATCAAACCAATTACTTCTGCCGAACCGTAAATATACTCCTCATAGCCTTGTCGATCGTATTCCACCTTGTCCAAATCCATTTCCATAGATTTGAGAAACGCATCGATCAGTTCGTAATCAATGTTATATTGATTCACCACCAGTTGAAAAGCATGCAATACCGGATTTAAGCTAATTTTTTGCGCAATGGCTACTTGCGTTTCCTTTCGAAATTCGGCAATCAAACGGGCTTTATCGTGCTCATGAAACGTATCTACAATTTCATCCGCATAGCGAACAAAACCGTAAATGGCATATATGGGATAGTGAAAACGCTGATCGAAGGCACGAATGCCTAAACTGAAAGAAGTACTATACTTTTGAGTTATCAGTTTACTGCACTCCAAGCAAGTTTCATCATACAATTCAATCATAGCCGGGTAAGGTTTGATCAAATCTACAAAAAAGCAGCAGCTATCTTTAGACAATACGCGAATTCATCCTAACTTTACACGAAATGAACACATCAAAAATTGCCGTAATTGGATCCGGGTTCTCCGGTTTAGCCACTGCCGCTCTACTGGCCCAACAAGGTCATAAAGTGTGTATTTACGAGAAAAACGACCAAGCCGGCGGACGGGCTAGGGTATGGGAGAAAGATGGTTTCCGATTTGATATGGGGCCAAGCTGGTACTGGATGCCCGATGTGTTTGAGAATTATTTTGCCCTTTTTGGTAAAAAAGTAAGTGATTTCTACGATTTAAAACGGCTCGATCCGGGCTATCGCATCTATTTTGAAAAAAATGAAGTGATGGATATCCCTGCCGGGATGAACGAGCTTGAAGCACTTTTTGAACATCACGAACCCGGCAGTGCCGGCAAATTGCGTGAATTTTTAGCTCAAGCAGCTTACAAATACCAGGTAGGCATGGGCGACTATGTTTTCCGTCCTTCGCTTTCCATCACCGAATTTATCGATTGGCGTTTGATACGTGAAAGCTTTCGTATTCAAATGTTCAGCAGCATGAGTAAACACGTGCGTTCGTTCTTCAAAAATCCGAAATTGATCAAGTTGCTCGAATTTCCGGTGCTTTTTCTCGGTGCTACGCCGCAAAACACCCCGGCCATGTACAGCATGATGAATTATGCTGACCTGGCTTTGGGCACCTGGTACCCTCAAAATGGGATGAACGAGATCATCAAAGCAATGGTACAAATTGCCGAGGACCAAGGAGTAGAAATCAAATTGAATGCAGAAGTAAAACACATTCGTACTGAAAACAAGAAAGCCTTAGGGGTGGAAACCAATCTGGGATTTTTTGAAGCAGATGTGGTAGTAGCTGCAGCAGATTATGAGCATGTAGACCAACAATTAACCGAGAAAAAATTACGGAACTATTCCGAAAAATATTGGGATAGCCGGACCATGTCACCTTCCAGCCTACTATTTTATTTAGGAACTAACAAAAAAATTGAGGGTGTTCTACATCACAATTTATTTTTTGACGAGGATTTTGATGTACATGCCGAAGAGATTTACACCAATCCGAAATGGCCAAGCAAGCCACTTTTTTATGCTTCCTGCCCTTCCAAAACAGACCCTACAATAGCACCTGAAGGCGGAGAAAATTTATTCTTCCTGATGCCCATAGCACCTGGCTTAACAGACTCTGAGGAAATGCGTGAAAAGTATTACCAGCTGATGATGGATCGATTCGAGAAGATGATTGGGCAATCTGTTCGTGACAGCGTAGTGCTTAAACGCAGCTATGCTTTGGAAGATTTTAAAGCAGACTACCATTCGTTTAAGGGCAATGCCTACGGATTAGCCAATACCCTTGCTCAAACGGCTTTCTTCAAACCCAGAATGCGTTCTAAAGCGGTCAAAAATTTATTCTTTACCGGACAGTTAACCGTTCCAGGACCCGGTGTGCCGCCGTCTATCATCTCGGGTCAGGTAGTAGCCAAAGAAATTGAGAAATTCCTGAAATAAAGGCTCTTTAATCGTCATACCTCGGCTTTCTATTGGAGGGGGTATCGTAAGGTTTCAAACTTTTTTTCAATAATTTCCGAGCCACATGAATTCGGGTTTTAACCGTTCCTATCGGGATGCCTAGATAATCGGCAATTTCATGGTATTTATGCCCTTCGAAATACCGGCAAAAAGGAATACAATACTCCTGCGGTAGTTTTTCTAGGGCATGAGCAATATCGTCTAAAATAAACTTAGACTCACCACCATTTCTAGCAGAGCTAAACAACAAGTTTGGTGATGAAATTTCATCAGACTTGGTGATGAATGTACTGGCCTTTACCAGCTTTCGGTAATTATTGATAAAGGTATTTTTCATGATGGTGTACAACCATCCCTTCAAATTTGTACCCTCTTTAAACTTATTATAATACGTTATCGCTTTCAGTAAAGTGTCTTGTACCAAATCATTCGCATCCTCGGTGTCGTGGGTAAAATGCATGGCATACATCTTCAATGAACCTGCCTGTTGCATAACCAATGTATTAAATTCAACCTTTGTCATTGCTTTCCTTCTTAGTAAACATTCAATAGAAAACAGAACAAGCAACTGTTTCTGTTTTTGCACAAAAGCAGACAAAGGCCATGCCTCCATCACGTGGCTAAACATTGATTAAAAGAAGAAAGAGGGGATTAGATGACGTTTACTTCGCGTTCCAGACGCACCTTAAATCGTGCGTAAACACTTTGAATAATTTGTTCAGAAAAGTCGAAAACCTCTTTGCCTGAGGCATTTCCATGATTTACCAAGACCAAAGCCTGGTTTTTCCAAGTACCCGTATTGCCTTGAATTTTTCCTTTCCAGCCACACTGTTCGATGAGCCAGCCTGCTGCTAATTTAATTTTATCTGTGCCAACAGGGTAATGAACAATGTCTGGAAAACTGGACTGTATTTGTCTGAATTGACTGATGGAAATGATCGGATTTTTAAAGAAACTACCCGCATTCCCAATGGTGCTTGGATCTGGTAACTTACTTACACGAATGGCCGAAACCACTTCAGAAATATCTTTGATACTCGGATGCTCTATTCCCCGATTGGCCAATTCATCTTGTATGGCTCCATAACTGGAATTGATCTCTGCTGATTTTTTGAGTCTATACGTTACTTCGGTAATGATGTACCGCCCTTTAAGTTCTTGCTTAAAAATACTTTCACGGTACGAAAAGCCGCACTCACTTTTGGTAAATGTTCTGAACTGACCCGTCTTGATTTCAAAGGCCTTGCACGATTCAAAAATCGTATCGAGTTCTACACCATAAGCACCTATATTTTGCACTGGAGAGGCACCAACCGTTCCAGGTATCAGGCTCAGATTTTCCATTCCGGCAAAACCATGATTAACGGTATAATTAACCAAATCGTTCCATACTTCACCTGCAGCAGCAGTTACCAAAATACTTTCCGCTTCTTCGCAATGAGTGATCCCCTTGTTATTCATCCAGACTACCAAACCATCAACATCTTGAGTAAACAGCATATTACTGCCACCGCCGATAATCAGTAGTGGTAAGTCTTGAACCTTGGAATCAGCGAATAAGTCGACCAGATCTTGCTCCGATTGAATTTCAGCAAACCAACGAGCCTCGGCGGCTACACCAAAGGTATTGTGCTTTTTTAGAGAAACGTTTTCGCAGATAAGGGGCATCAGATAAAGCTACGCTTTTTTAAAATATTTACGAGATGCCCAAAGCAGGCCAAATTCTTCTGAAGGATTTTTTTTGGTGGATTTATGATGCATTTTATGTGCTCTCCGAATGCCCAACAAATACCAATTACTTGATTTAAACGCCTTAAAACGGTTATGTATAAACCAATCGTGGAAAATGAAGTAAATGATTCCGTACACGGAAATACCCAGCCCAATCCAGAAGTAAACTCCAAAATCGTCTTTACCTAAATACATCAAATACATGGATAGTGCCGCAAAGCCGATACTGAACATATCATTCAGCTCCAGAAATCCATGCCGCTCCTGATGATGCGTTTTGTGAATGAACCACAATGGCCCATGAAATAAAAATTTATGGATAAACCAGGAAAAGCATTCCATCCCGATAAGGGTACACAACAGAATACCTATTGGGATCAGAATAGTCATTTAATTAAATATGAATTGCCCGGTTATCGGTTGCCGCAAGTGCAGCCTCCTTGAATGCTTCGGTAAAGGTTGGGTGTGCATGGCAGATGCGGGCAATATCCTCCGCAGAAGCACGGAACTCCATGGCCACCACGGCTTCAGCAATCACATCGGCAACACGTGGACCAATCATATGTACACCCAACAATTCGTCGGTTTGGGCATCAGCCAATACTTTAACTAAACCATCGGTATCCATACTGGCACGAGCACGTCCGCTTGCTTTGAATGGGAATGAGCCAGACTTGTATTTTCTACCTTGCTCTTTCAACTGCTCTTCGGTATAACCCACGCTGGCTACTTCTGGCCAGGTGTAAACTACACCCGGGATGAGGTTGTAATTGATATGCGGTTTCTGACCGGCAATGTATTCGGCAACAAATACGCCTTCGTCTTCAGCCTTGTGGGCCAACATGGCTCCACGAACCACATCGCCAATGGCATAAATACCAGGAACAAGCGTTTCTAAATGCTCGTTTACGGTAATTTTCTTACCGCGTTCTTCGAGTGTAATGCCAATATTTTCTAATCCTAAGCCTTCGGTATAAGCAGTACGACCAACCGCCAATAAGCAATAGTCGCCTTCAAGGCTGATATTTTTACCACTTGGATCATCGGCGGTAACGGTCACTTTGGTTCCTTTTACTGTAGCACCGGTTACTTTGTGACTGAGCAAGAATTCCATGCCTAATTTCTTAAGCGATTTCAACAATTCAGCACCTAAGGTTTTATCCATAGTACTGATGATGGAATCTGCGAACTCAACAACTGTAACTTTAGCACCCAAACGAGCATATACCGAACCCAGTTCCAAGCCAATTACCCCTCCGCCAATCAAAATCAAGTGTTTAGGCACTTCCTTAAGGTTTAGCGCTTCGGTTGAGGTAATGATGCGTTTTTTATCGGGCTTCAAAAAAGGCAATTCAGTAGGTTTTGAACCAGTGGCAATAATCACATTTTTGGCAGTTATATTTTCAGAACTACCGTCTGCTTTACTGATTTTAATCGTGTTTTTATCTACAAAAGAGCCGTGACCTTGATAAGAGGTTACTTTATTCTTTTTAAAGAGATACGTAATTCCAGCTGTGGTTTGCTCAACCACTTCGTTCTTCCGCTTAATCATTTGTGGCATATCCACGTTCAAATCTTTCAGTTTAATACCATGTGTTTGGAAGGTATGTGCGGCATTCTGGTAATGCTCAGAAGAATCTAACAAGGCTTTAGACGGGATACAGCCCACATTTAAGCAGGTGCCACCAAAAGTGGCATATTTCTCAACTATAGCAGTTTTTAAACCTAATTGGGCACAACGAATAGCGGCTACATAACCACCAGGACCGCTACCTATAACTACAACATCGTATTGCATGGATCGGAATTTAGTATTTGTCCAAAGTTACGGATTAAGGCTGCTTTTTTGAAATTTATAGGACTAGAATTCATCCCATTTTTACATTTAATCTCGGGATACAATCTTTAACTTAGTTCAATAAATCATTTTCATGAAACTAAAACTTTATTTGTTGTTCCTGTGCCTGACTTACAGTTTAACATCTGCTGGACAGAACAAGTCTACTTTCAATCGTGCAGATTCGCTTCGCGGTCAATTAACGCCACTTAGAACCTGTTACGATATCAATTATTACCACCTCGATGTGCGAATGGATATTGCCAACAAATCGGTATCCGGATCAAATGAATTTAGGTTTACTGCAACACAGGATTTTAACAAACTACAGTTTGACCTTTTTGAAAATTTAAAAGTGGAAAAAGTGGTTTATAAAGAGAAAGAGCTACCGTTTAAACGGGAGTTTAATGCTGTTTTTGTTGATTTTCCGGAAACGATTAAAACTGGCAGCAGGGAGCGTTTTACCGTTTTTTATAGCGGCAAACCCACTATTGCGAAAAATGCGCCATGGGATGGCGGCTTCATTTATAAAAAAGATAAACAAGGAAATCCCTGGGTAGCGGTAGCTTGCCAAGGTTTTGGTGCAAGCTCATGGTGGCCAAACAAAGATCACCAGGCGGATGAGGTGGATAGCATGATGATCAGCATCAGCGTACCTGATACCTTAGAAAATATATCAAATGGTCGCTTGGTGGGTAAAGAAAAACTAAACGATGGTTATACCAAATACCACTGGAAAGTAAGCTACCCAATCAACAATTATAATGTAACCTTTAACATTGGGAAATTCGCACATTTTAAGGACACCTTTGAGGGAGAAAAAGGACCATTAACACTTGATTTTTATGTGCTTCCCGAAAACTTAGAAAAAGCAAAAACTCATTTTGCAGCCGATGTAAAACCGATGCTCAAGTGCTTTGAATATTGGTTTGGCCCTTACCCGTTCTACCGTGATGGCTTCAAACTGGTAGAATCTCCACATTTGGGCATGGAACATCAAACTGCAGTGGCTTATGGCAATAAATATTTAAAAGGCTATTTAGGTAGAGATCTTTCTGGTACCGGCTTGGGGCTAATCTTTGATTTCATCATTGTTCACGAATCTGGCCATGAGTGGTTTGGCAACCAGGTAACCTCAAAAGATATTGCCGACATGTGGATACACGAAGGCTTTACCAATTACTCTGAAAGTTTGTTTGTAGAATGTCAGTTGGGCAAGGAAGCCGGTGCAAAGTATGTAAATGGAATAAGAAGGAATATTCAGAATGACAAACCGATCATTGGCCCTTATAATGTTAACCAGGAAGGTTCTGGAGACATGTACCCTAAAGGAGCCAACCTTCTGCATATGCTCCGTACCCTTATTAATGATGATGAAAAATGGCGCCAAATTCTACGGGGTATTCAAGCTACGTTTGGAATGCGAACCTGTACCACACAAGAGATCGAAAACTACATTAATCAACAATCAGGCAGAAATTTTAAAGCGGTTTTTGATCAATATTTACGTCACACAAACATCCCAACTTTCAACTATCAGATTAAAGGTAAAGTACTTAGCTATTACTGGACAGCCGATGTACAGAATTTCAATATGCCTGTTAAAGTGCAAATTAATGGCGATAAAAGTATGCTAGTACATCCCGTAACACGGAAAAAGAAAATGAAAATCAAAGGAATAGATCCGGAACGTTTTAAAGTAGATGATTTTAATTTCTACATTAAAACAAGAAAGTTATAAGATTTCAAATAGACAATAAAAAAGGCCTCAAAATGAAGCCTTTTTTAGTTTACGGAGATTAAACGCCTAACAATAGTCTTGCCGGATCTTCCAACAATTGTTTCACACGAACCAAAAATCCTACCGATTCACGTCCATCAATGATACGATGATCGTACGATAAAGCAACATACATCATCGGACGAATTTCCACCTGACCATTAATGGCAACGGGACGTTCTACAATATTGTGCATACCCAAAATAGCCGATTGAGGTGCATTGATAATTGGCGTTGACATCATGGAGCCGAAAACACCTCCATTGGTAATGGTAAACGTACCGCCAGTCATCTCGTCAATGGCCAATTTATTTTCTCGGGCCTTGGTGGCTAAATCAACCACGGCCTGCTCAATTTGCGCTAAACTCATTAGATCGGCATTGCGAATAATAGGAACTACCAAACCTTTAGGGGCAGAAACCGCGATAGAGATATCGGCAAAATCGTTGTACACGATCTCTTCGCCTTCAATACGGGCATTTACGGCTGGGAATTCTTTCAATGCTTCGCAAACAGCTTTGGTAAAGAACGACATGAAGCCTAAACCTACTCCGTGTTTTTCTTTGAATTTATCTTTGTATTTAGCCCGGATATCCATGATTGGCTGCATATCAACCTCATTGAAGGTGGTAAGCATGGCCGTTTCATTTTTAACCGCAACCAAGCGTTTAGCCACTGTTTTACGAAGTGAAGACATTTTTTCACGACGCTCTCCACGAGCACCACTAGGTACCGGAGCACTGGTTTTGCTTGGAGCAGAAGCAGGCGCTGCTGTTTTAGTAGCAGCTTGTGCTTTTAAGGCATCTTCCTTGGTTATGCGGCCACCAACACCGGTTCCGGTAGTGGTTTCTAAGCCTTTTTCTGCCAAAATTTTAGCAGCAGCTGGCGATGGAGCACCAGCAGCATAACTGTCTGATTTAGTTTCGGCAGCTGGTTTGCTTGCCGGCTGAGGAGTTTCTACCTTGGCAGGCTCTGCCTTTTTCTCTGCCGGAGCGGCACCACCCTCTTCAATGCTACAAACGGTCGCACCAATTTCCAAGGTATCGCCTTCTTTGGCAATGGTTTTCAATGTTCCGGCCTTTTCGGCAGTTAACTCAAAAGTAGCCTTATCCGATTCCAATTCGGCAATAATTTCATCCATTTCCACATAATCACCGTCCTGTTTAATCCAACGAGAAAGAACTACCTCGGTAATGGATTCGCCAACTGGCGGAACTTTAATTGCTAAACTCATAATTAGTTTAAATTAGTTTGTTAATCAATATCTGCAATCTTTTTGGTCGATTTTTTGACCGCTTTTTCTACTTGTTCACCAGCTGCACCATCAAACGCTGTTCCCACAATGTACATTTGCTGTGAAACATGTTGCTTGGCATATCCGGTGGCTGTACTGCTGCTTTCGCGGCGTGAAATAACCTCTAAATTCAGTTCAGATTTTCTGAATTTGCGGCATAAATAAGGCCAAGCACCCATGTTCTCTGGTTCCTCTTGAACCCAAATAAACTCCTTGGCGTTTTTGTATTTGGCTTTGATGGCATTCATCGCGGCAAGCGGAGTTGGATATAACTGTTCTAAACGAACAATGGCTACATCTTTACGCTGGTCGGCTTGCTGTTTTTCCAACAGATCAAAATATACTTTACCGCTACAGAACAACACACGTTTTACAGCATCCGCTTTTACGTAGCTGTCGTCAATCAATTCTTGGAATCCACCTTTAGTAAACTCATCGAGTTTGCTCACGCAAAGCGGATGACGTAATAAACTTTTTGGAGTAAACACCACTAAAGGTTTACGGAAATCTCTTTTAAGCTGACGACGTAACAAGTGGAAATAATTGGCCGGACTGGTACAATTAGCCACCTGGATATTGTTATCGGCACACAGCTCCATGAAACGCTCAATTCGGGCAGATGAATGCTCCGGACCTTGTCCCTCGTATCCATGTGGCAATAACATCACCAAACCATTGGAACGTTGCCATTTGGTTTCTGCGCTGGCAATAAACTGGTCGACGATGATTTGAGCGCCATTAAAGAAATCGCCAAATTGGGCTTCCCAAATGGTTAAAGCTGTCGGGTTGGCTAAAGCGTATCCGTATTCAAAACCTAAAACACCGTATTCAGAGAGGTGTGAATTGTAGATTTCAAATTTGGTTTTATCGGTAGTGTTTACCGTAGTTAAGGGAATATATTCTTCTTCCGAGTCCTCCAGTTTCACAACCGCATGACGGTGAGAGAAAGTTCCGCGTTCTACGTCCTGGCCGCTAATTCGTACTCGGTGTCCTTCGCTTAGCAGGGTTCCGTAGGCCATCAACTCACCCATGGCCCAATCGAAGGTTTTGTTTTCTACCATCTTACGGCGGTCTTCAAATAATTTTTCAATTTTTCTGAAAAACTTTCTATCGGCCGGAAGAGCCGTGATCTTTTGTGCAATGTCTAGGAAAGTTTTTTCCGAAACGGCCGTTTTAGCTGGCTTTACCAAATCTTCTGGTGTAGCTAAGCGCAAACCTTTCCAAGCACCTGAGAAAACAGGATTCACTTGCGAAAAACTAGTATCTTCTTTAGACTGATTCAGTCGCTCTTGCAATAAAGCCCGGAAATCTTTTTCCATTTCCTTGGCCAAATTGGCATCCACATCCCCCTGAGCCATCAATTTTTGATTGTAGATTTCTCTTGGATTAGGATGTTTTTCTATCGCCTTGTACAAAAGTGGCTGAGTGAACTTAGGTTCATCCGATTCGTTATGACCATACCTGCGGTAGCATAAAATATCGATAAACACATCGTTATGGTATTTTTGACGATATTCTACAGCCATATTGATGGCATGTACCAAGGCTTCAACATCGTCGCCATTTACATGGAATACCGGAGAAAGCGTAACCTTTGCCAAATCGGTACAGTAAGTAGACGAACGGGCATCTTTGAAATTGGTGGTAAAACCAACTTGGTTATTGATGACCAAATGAACCGTACCACCGGTTTGATAACCATCTAGCTTGGCCATTTGCAGAACTTCGTAAACAATGCCCTGGCCGGCTACCGAAGCATCGCCATGTATTAAAATAGGTGCGATTTTTTGGCGATCGCCCGAATATTTAAAATCCAATTTTGAACGAGTGGCTCCTTCAACTACCGGATCAACAGCTTCCAAATGCGAAGGATTGGGGCATAAACTCAAGTGTACTTTTTTACCCGACCCAGTTTGCACATCGGTTGAGTAACCCAAATGGTATTTCACATCTCCGCCGAAAGGTGTATTCTCATCGTAACCCTTACCTTCAAATTCAGCAAAAATATCTTTGTAGGTTTTACCCATGATGTTGGCCAACACGTTCAAACGACCACGATGTGCCATGCCAATCACAAACTCCTCAATGCCCAGTTCAGCTCCCTTCTCAATTACTGAGTCTAAAGCCGGTATCATAGATTCGGCACCTTCTAACGAAAAACGTTTTTGCCCTAGGAATTTGGTGCCCAAGAAATTCTCGAATACAACCGCCTCGTTTAATTTTTTTAGGATGCGTTTTTTGGTATCGATAGAGAAATTGGGCATGTTTCGGCCAATTTCCATTCGCTCTTGAAACCATTTGATCTTTTCAGGATTACGCATGTAGGTAAACTCAGCCCCAATAGACTCACAATAGGTCTGCTCGAGCAAAGCAACAATATCACGCAGTTTAGCCGGGCCTAAACCAACTTCTACACCGGCATTGAAAACGATATCCAAGTCGGCATCGGATAAGCCAAACGTGGACAATTCTTTGCCAGGAAAATATTTACGACGCTCACGAACAGGATTGGTTTTAGTGAACAAATGTCCGCGACTACGGTAACCGTCAATTAAGTTTAATACGTTAATTTCTTTCAGAAAATGTTCGGGCGTTTCGCCACTCACCGTGTTGGCCTCAGAACCACGGCCAAAATCAAAACCTTCAAAAAATTTCTGCCAGCCAAATTCTACCGACTCCGGGTTTTGTTTGTATTCCTGATACAACGAATCAATGTACGATGCGTTCGCAGGATTGAGGTATGTTAGGTTATCCATTGGGTTAGCACAAAGTAAACTTCACAAAATTAAGCGATTCTACGCTTTAATACATTGCAAGCTAGGTCTTTTACCCAAAAAGTAGAATGATTATTTTACAAATGACTAATATTAGGTAGTTAATATAAGTTATTATATCAAAACCACGTGTAAAATTGCTTCTTTATTACCCAATCTGCTGAACACCTGGAAAATGAATAGCTCATTCTCACCGCATTAGCTAGCCCCGCTTTTCGCTTATACTACACTAGCCTTAGCCTTCAGGCCGGTATCCGCTGCAATCGGGTTTAGGTACCAAGCACCCTGCTGCCTAATATTTTGGAACTCATCCAAACAAAATTAGGGATCAGGGGTTTTAGCCTTAAAACACACCTATGAATAAACCCCTACGTTTGGCTTGGCTAATAGCGAGCACCCTCATACTCTTGATCTTTACAATCATCACCTCTTGCCAAAAAGAAGAATCCACAAACGGACTTAGCCCCATTGGCCTAAGCCAAGGCAGCCTGCTGGGCGAAAGCAAAACGTTTTTCCAGAGGGAAGTGCTAACACAGGCGCCCATGTATAACGATGGGAGCCTCCGCCATCAAGTGGGCAAAACTCCTGTTTGGAACAAGGCGGTAGAAGTACAAACCCAATTTGGCCGGGGCTTAAAAGTTCCTCTGCAATATCAAGATCAGGTATTTATAGAAATTGGCAGCAACAAGGAACTGGTACCGCTGGAAGAATTAAGTTATTTGTTTGTTTACACAGACCAGAACGGGCTTAAACACACTGAAGTTGTTACCCGCATCCCCGACGAAGCTTACCGGGAGCACCAAAATGAACCAGGCAGAACATTCAGCGGAATTACCATCATTGAAGACTGGTGGGGGAGACCTATAAAAACTTTTCAAACAACAGCACTACAGCAGAGTTATGTATTAGGCAACCCTGTTAAGTTAGAAAATCCAAAAAAATTAGCTGAACAGGATAATATGGCTCCAAAAGATGATTGTGTTGTGATTTGCACTATCGAAAATGGTTCTTATTCTGTTGAAATGATTTGTAGGCCTGCTAATGGTGGAAACTCTGATGGAGGGCATCATGAAGAGCCTCGGGAAAATTATGATCAACATCCGCATGGTGGTGGCGGTGGTGGAGGGCATGATGAAGAGCCTCCGCAGCAACAAGGCAACATTATCCGAAATCAAGTGCAAAATCCTTGCCTTCGCAGATTGGTTAATCAAGTAATCAGAACTGATATTGATGATGTAATTTCTAAGATAATCTCTAACCTGGACGAGGATATTTTTTTACATATAAGTGTAGTTGACGCTCCTGAAACAACCCATTTCGAAGCAGCAGAAACGGATTTATACAAGGATCCAAATTCAAATAATATTATCGGAACAATTACACTAAGTACAAATGTATTATCAAATAGTACTAAGGAATATGCCGTAACAACCTTTACCCATGAAATTATCCATTCTTATCTAAAATATATTGGTCAAAATAATAGATTGCTGGCACTGGAACATCAAAAAATGGCTTCTCAATATATTGCTCCGATGGTCCATTTCTTAACCAGAGCTTTTGGCTTATCTGAGCGTGACGCTACTGCTCTTTCATGGATTGGAGTTAGTAATTCTTCAAGCTATATCAACTCTACTGATTTTAGCTATTCAGGAGAAAGTATATCAAAATCTGAATTGGAGAATATATATAGAGATTATGTTAGCAATCGACTTGGTCAATCGGTTTGTACTTTAGAAGATTAAAAATTAGTTGTCATGAAAATTTATGTAAAATTATTATTAATACAATTTTCAATATTGCTACCTGGCAATATGGTATATGCTCAAAAACGAGATTCTAAAAAAGAAATAACCTTTATTAAATGGCTTTTTCAAAATCCGGAAACTAGACCTTATACAACTCCATATTCTAGAGATAGTAGCATTGTTTATGCAGATGGTTTAGATGATAGTAAAATTGCCTACATCAAGAAAGAACTGTTGAACAAAGACACCTTAGAAGATCTGGATTGCAAAAAAAATAAAGTAGTATTTAGTGAAAGAGAAAAGAAATACATCAAGAAAGAACTTGAAAAAATGAAAAACCGAGTTTGGCCTAAGAATATTTTTTCAAACTCTATTTTAATAAGTAGAGATACAATAAGTACCCTTAATAAAAAGTCTCATCTTCCTCAATTTGACTTTTTTTCAAGGTATCCGCATGGATATAGTTTTTTCTCAAGACCGATTTTTTTGAGAAATGGCTCATTATGTATCATTTATTCTGGGTACAATTGCGCTTATTCCTGCTTTGATGACAATCTACTAATTTTCAGGAAGGAAGGAGAAGGTTGGATAGAACTTATTTCGTTGGTTGAAACGATAATATAATTTACCAAATAATTGAATCATTAAGAGAAGATTACGGACAAGGCCTCGACCGGGTCAGTATCTCCCATAAAAAGAAAAACAACCTAATCCACTAGAACCATAAAAGATCTATCAATATCACCCCCAAACCTTCACATACTCTCCTTTAGGGTCGTAGGTTTGAGCTTGTTTGGCTATGTTGAAGTAGCGGTCTTCACGAGGATCGTTGCCAACACCGGCAACATAGGCCCAATTGCCCCAGTTGCTGGCCGGGCAATAATCGATCAATTTTTCTTCAAAATAAGCAGCACCCCAGGTCCAGTTCACCTTGAGGTCTTTTACCAAGTAGCTGGCTACATTCTGCCTACCGCGGTTACTCATAAAGCCCGTAGCATTTAATTCGTGCATATTGGCGTCAATAAACGGCACGCCCGTTTCACCGTTTTTCCATTTCACAAAGAGTTCTTCCTGATTGGGTGCTTCGGCGGGAGCCTGCCCTTTAAAACCAGACTTTTGGAAAAATTTATTCCCATGCTTTTTAAACATGAAACGGAAATAATCTCGCCAAAGGAGCTCAAAAACCAACCAGTATGTAGATTCATTAGCTGTGCGCTCCTGTTCGTATTTTTTCACCTCCCAATACACCTCTCTGGGTGAAAGGCAACCCAAAGCCAGCCATGGAGAGAGTTTAGAGGAATAATCTGCGCCCAGCAAGCCATTACGCGTTTCTTTGTAATTTCTCAAGGCATCGCGATCCCAGAAATAGGTTTTCATGCGTGTAAGCCCGGCGGTTTCACCACCCTGAAATTCCAAAACCACTCGTTCGTCGGCAGGCACAGTTTCAGTATAGCCTAGATCGGCCAATTCGGGTAGCGATTGAATTTCCAAACCTGCCGGAATTTGGATTTGAGTAGGTTGGTCAAAACATGGACGTACAAAACTGTCTCGCTCAACCTTTTTACGAAAATTAGTAAACACATCCGGAATATCCTTGATTGGAAATGGAAGATGTTCTTTATGGTAAAGTGTATGCCCGATGAAGTGCTTCAAATTAACTTGCTGTTTCCACAGCGCCTCCTCTACCCGTTCAGAAATCTGTGTCTCCTCAAAAGCAACTTCCCGATGGTGATACACCTCATGAACTCCATAGCGAGCCACTAGTTTCGGGATTTCATCCTCAGGCTTGCCGAGTACGGTAAGCAAATCACCGCCCAAATTTTGTAGGGATTTTTTAAGATCTGCAACGCTTTCTAATATGAATTTAGCCCGGATACTTCCAGTTTTCTTGGCCGGATATTCACTTGGGCCATAGTGCCGAGGGTCAAAGCAATACACCGGTAATACAAGATCTCCCCTTCGGGTTGCCTCCAACAACATTTCATTGTCGTGGATCCTCAAATCCTTCCTAAACCATACCAGTATAACTTTATCCATCGTTTTCACCCTAATTTAAACAATCTTACGCTGCTTTTTACACGCCTCACTACAATACTTCACCGCTTCCCAATTTTTTGCCCACTTTTTACGCCAATGAAATGGGCGTTGACAAACCAAACAGGTTTTTTCGGGCAATTGATGTGGATTGTGATTTGGCACGAACAAATATTTGGCATTTATCTCAATTGAAAGTCTGGAAAGCTTCATTTTTTATCATTCAGATGTAAGATTTTGGTAAAATCTGATTTGATTTCACATTTGAGATACCTTTGTAGCGATTTCAGCAAAGAATAATATGAACGGATTATCAGGTAAAAATATACTAGTTATTGGCGCCAGCTCGGGAATTGGTGCCGAGGTTGCGAAGCGTTTAAGTGCAGCGGGTGCAAAAACCAGTACCGCTTCTCGAAGCAGTGGTACAGACCATGTTTGGGATGCAACGAATCCAACTTCCGATCTAAGTTCCATTTTACCTGATCAGTTAGACGGTTTGGTGTACTGCCCAGGCAGTATCAACCTGAAACCATTTAGTCGATTAAGCGATGAGGATTTCTTGAACGATTTTCAACTGAATGTGTTGGGCGCAATCCGAGCTATCCGCCAGGCTATACCTGCACTTAAACGCTCTGGGAATGCCAGTGTGGTTTTATTCAGTACGGTTGCCGCTAGCCAAGGCATGAATTTTCATGCCTCGGTAGCTACTTCAAAAAGAGCTTTGGAAGGGCTGGCCTTATCGTTAGCTGCAGAGTTTGCCGGGAGCAATATTCGTTTCAATGTAATTGCCCCTTCTCTTACGGATACTCCTTTATCTGCATCCTTATTATCTAGTCCAGAAAAGCAGGAAGCCTCTGCAAAAAGACATCCACTTGGGCGTATCGGCAATACCAACGACATGGCCGGAGCGACTTTATTTTTATTGAGTGACGACAGCTCATGGATGACTGGCCAGATTTTATCCGTAGATGGTGGATTATCAAGCATTAAAACCTTATGAAAATTTTTACTTCTGCAGATATAGCCGATCAAGATAAACGCTTCCGCACAACGTTTATCAATAGCCTATCCGGATTCAAAAGTGTACAATTGCTAGGCACTATCAGTCCAGAAGGTAAACCCAACCTGGCCATTTTCAATTCTATTTTCCATGTGGGAGCACATCCACCACTGCTGGGTCACATCATCAGACCGAAAGGACCTGAGCACGATACCTTAGAAAATATCCTGAAAACAGGTTATTACACGCTGAACAATATTCAAGAAAGCTATTACAAACAAGCACATCAAACCAGTGCCCGTTATCTTTCCGGAGAGTCGGAGTTTGAGGCCTGCGGTTTTACATCAGAATTGATTGGCGACTTCCCTGTTCCATTTGTGAAGGAAGCCAGCATTAAAATTGGATTGAAATTAAGAGAAGCTCTACCGCTCATTGTTAACGATACCAAGGTAATCATCGGTGAAATCGAACTCATCCAACTCGACGAAACACTTGTAGGCGAAGATGGCTATGTAGATCTTGAAAAAGCAGGCAGCATTACTTGTGCAGGGCTAGACAGTTACCACCGCACCACAAAAATTGGGCGTTTGGCCTACGCCAAGCCTGGGCTAGAACCGAGAGACTTGTAGCTATTAAGTTGTGGGGGCTACGTGCATCGTACAACACACTACTTACAACCCAAAACTACCGTTTAGCGTACTGCTCCTGATAATAGGCTTGGTAATGCCCCGAAGTTACCTCGCTCAACCAGTCTTCATTGCTTAAGTACCAGTCTACCGTTTTCTCCAAACCTTCCTCAAATTGCAAGCTTGGCTCCCAACCCAATTCGTTTTTGAGCTTGGCTGCATCAATAGCATAACGCAAATCGTGGCCGGCACGGTCGGTTACAAAACTGATCAGTTTTGCAGATTCGCCTTCAGCACGACCCAGTTTACGATCCATAATTTGGCAAAGCAGACGAATCAGATCAATGTTTTTCCATTCGTTATGTCCACCAATATTATAGGTTTCTCCGGCTTTAGCCTGATGAAAAATTACATCAATTGCCCGGGCATGATCTTCAACCCATAACCAATCGCGAACATTTTCTCCCTTACCATAAACCGGAATAGGTTTGTTGTTTTTGATGTTGTGTATTGCCAATGGGATCAACTTTTCCGGAAAATGGTGTGAACCGTAATTGTTTGAGCAATTGGAAATAACGGCGTCTATACCATAGGTATCGTGATATGCCCTGACAAAATGATCGGAGCTTGCTTTTGAAGCTGAGTACGGGCTGTGCGGATCGTACGGTGTTTCTTCGGTAAACATGCCAGAACCCATGGCTAAGGCTCCATAAACCTCGTCGGTAGAAACGTGGTAAAAACGCGTTTTATCGTAACGATCGGCCCAGTGTTTACGGGCGGCGTTTAATAAGTTTACCGTACCCAATACATTGGTCATTACGAATTCGGTAGGGTTACTGATCGAACGGTCCACATGCGATTCGGCAGCCAAATGGATTACGGCATCCGGTTGTTCGGTAGCAAAAAGTTCATCGATGAACGCAGCATCCACAATATCACCTTTCACAAAACGGTAATTGGCCGCCTGCTCCACATCCTTCAAATTCATCAAATTACCGGCATAGGTCAGTTTGTCTAAATTGATAATTTGATATTCGGGATAGGTTTTAACGAAACGTCTAACTACATGCGATCCGATAAATCCGGCGCCGCCGGTGATGATAATTTTTTTCATACAATAGGATGTTCAGATAAATAGTTTTCCCAAGCCCAAGCCGAGCGCATCATTTCTGCTAAATCTAGCTCAGCTTTCCAGCCCAGTAGTTGTTCGGCTTTTTTTACTTCACCCCAAATTTGTTCTACATCTCCGGGGCGTCGTGGGCCGATGGTATAATTCAATTTTTCTCCGCTTACGGTTTCAAAAGCTTGAATCACTTCCAGCACCGAGATGCCTTTTCCCGTACCGATATTGAAAACGTCGTAATTCGTAGTTTTATTCAGCTGCAAGGCTTCTAGCGCAGCAATATGCGCCTTCGCCAGGTCAACTACATGGATGTAATCGCGGATGCAGCTACCATCCGGAGTATTGTAATCGCTACCGTAAACGGTCAGCGATTCGCGTTTGCCAATAGCGGTTTGGGTGATAAAAGGAACAAGATTTTGTGGTATGCCGATAGGCAATTCGCCAATTAAGGCAGAAGCATGGGCACCCACAGGGTTAAAATACCGTAAGGAAATAACATTGAAATTCTCGTTCACCTTCGTCAGGTCACGCAACATTTCTTCGGCAATTTGCTTGGTATTGCCATAGGGCGATTCAGCAGGCTGCACCGGAGCATCTTCGGCCACCGGAAGCTGCTTGGGCTGGCCATACACCGTACAGCTAGACGAGAATACAAAATTAACCGCTCTCGAACCACGAGCGTTCAGCAGGTTGATTAGCGAATAGAAATTGTTGCGGTAATAGCTCAGCGGCTCAGCAACCGATTCGCCCACAGCTTTAAAAGCTGCAAAATGAATAATATTAGTGATGTGGTGCTCTTGGATGAAATCACGGGTGGCTTGCTCATCGCACAAATCCAGCTGCTGAAATACCGGTACTACACCGGTTATTTTTTCAATCTGATCTACAATTTTGGCCGAAGAGTTACACAGGTTATCGATTATGATGGGCTCATAGCCAGCAGCTATCAGTTCAACTACCGTATGCGAACCAATGTAACCGGTACCTCCGGTCACCAAAACTTTTACCTTACTCATTTCTTATTGTAATAGCTAAAATCCTTGTGCTGTATTTCTTTTTCAGGCAAGGATTTAAAGTACTCATACGTAATCTTCAAACCTTCAGCACGTCCCACTTTCGGCTCCCAACCTAAAATGGCTTTGGCCTTGCTAATGTCCGGACGGCGCTGTTTAGGATCGTCGGTGGGTAAAGGCTTGAACACCAGTTTTTGTTTGGTACCCGTTAATTTGATGATCTCCTCACCAAACTCTTTGATGGTAATTTCATCAGGGTTACCAATGTTTACCGGCTGGGTATAATCCGAAAATAACAGTCGGTAAATCCCTTCCACCAAATCATCTACATAACAAAATGAACGGGTTTGCGAACCATCGCCAAATACGGTGAGATCTTCGCCACGTAAAGCCTGACCAATAAAAGCCGGTAATACCCGACCATCGTTCAAACGCATACGCGGACCATAGGTATTGAAAATACGGACAATACGGGTTTCCAATCCGTGGAAGGTATGGTAAGCCATGGTCATGGCTTCTTGAAAGCGCTTGGCTTCGTCGTAAACTCCTCTCGGCCCAACCGGATTCACATTACCCCAATATTCTTCCGGCTGTGGATTAACGGTTGGATCTCCGTAAACCTCTGAAGTAGAAGCAATCAGAATTCTGGCTTTTTTTACGCGTGCCAATCCCAATAGATTATGAATTCCTAAAGAGCCTACTTTCAGCGTCTGAATTGGGATTTTCAAATAATCAATCGGACTGGCCGGTGAAGCAAAATGCAGGATATAATCCAACTCTCCGGATACGTGGACAAACTTGGATACATCGTGGTTATGGAATTCAAAATTTTCGAGCTGAAACAAATGCTCAATGTTGCGTAAATCACCGGTAATCAAATTGTCCATGGCAATAACATGGAAATCTTCTTTGATAAAACGGTCGCAAAGGTGTGAACCTAAGAAACCGGCTGCTCCGGTAATGAGAACGCGTTTTCTACTCATGATTGAATTAATTTACGACCAATGCTGTTATAATAAAAACCCAGATCGATCATTTTCTCCAAATCGTATAGATTTCGGCCATCGAAAATAACCTTGTTGTTGAGTTTCTGTTCCATCAATTCGAAATCCGGATTGCGGAACAAGGACCATTCAGTCACAATCAATAAGGCATCGGCTCCAGCTAAAGCGGAATAAGCATCTTCGGCATAACTGATTTGATCGCCTACTAATTTCTTCACGTTAGGCATAGCCTCCGGATCGAAAGCACAGATGCTTGCCCCTGCTCTTACCAATTCATCAATAATGTACAATGCCGGTGCTTCGCGTATATCGTCGGTTTCTGGCTTAAAGGCCAATCCCCATAGGGCAAACTTCTTGCCTTTCACATCTCCCTTGAAATAGCTTTTTACTTTATCTGAAAGAATCTTCTTCTGGATCTCATTGACTTCCATTACCGCATCCAGAATTTTAAAATCGTATTGATTTTCATCGGCTGATTTGGCTAGAGCCTGTACGTCTTTCGGAAAACAACTGCCACCATAACCTACGCCCGGAAATAAGAAGCGTTTACCGATACGCTCGTCCGAACCTATGCCTTTACGCACCGCATCTACATCGGCCCCAACCAGCTCACACAGGTTGGCGATCTCGTTCATGAAGGAGATTTTGGTGGCCAGGAAAGAATTGGCAGCATATTTGGTCAGCTCTGAAGAGCGTTCGTCCATGAAAACAATCGGGTTACCCTGACGCACGTAAGGGCCATACAATTCGGCCATCAGTTTTTGTGCTTTTTCGCTCTGCGTACCTACCACCACTCGGTCGGGTTTCATGAAATCTTCTACGGCTACGCCTTCTCTTAAAAACTCCGGGTTCGAAACTACATCTACTTCTACTTTTGTATTGGCTACAAAAACGGCTTTTACTTTATCTGCGGTGCCTACCGGAACGGTTGATTTGGTCACCACTACTTTATAATCGGTAACGAGTTGTGCAATGTCTTTAGCAGCCCCCAGCACATAGCTCAAATCGGCAGCGCCATCGCCATCGGGCGGAGTAGGTAAAGCCAAGAAAATGATTTTTGCGTCGGCAATGGCTTCTGCCAGCTTGGTAGTAAACTTCAAGCGACCTTGTTCAATATTGCGGTGAAAAAGTACGTCCAAACCGGGCTCATAAATGGGCACCTTGCCGGCTTTCATTAATTCTACTTTTTCTTCGTTGATATCTACACACGTTACCGTATTGCCGGTTTCGGCCAAGCAAGTGCCTGTTACCAATCCTACATATCCGGTGCCTACAACAGCTATTTTCATTCGGCGTGACTATTTTTTAGGTAATTTAACATTAACTTCGGCGAAGATAAGAATTTAGATGCTGTTTTTGTACCGTATAGGCCTTGTACTGTTCGGCTTGCTGATGCAACTAGCCGCTCTGTGGCACCCAAAAGCCAAACGTTGGGTAGTCGGCAGAAAGAACCTGCTGGAACGCATGGCTACCGAAATTCAGCCCTCAAAACAGTATATCTGGTTTCATTTTGCCTCATTAGGTGAATTTGAACAAGGCCGCCCGGTTATGGAAGCCCTTAAAAAAGAGCGTCCAGAAACCAAACTCATCATCACGTTTTTCTCCCCATCGGGCTATGAAATTAGAAAAAACTACGAGCTGGCCGAGCATGTTTTCTACCTGCCCTTAGATACGCCCCAGCATGCAGCAGAATTTATCCGTATAGTTCGTCCGCAGTTAGCGGTGTTTACCAAATACGAATACTGGTATTTCTATTTCAGTGCACTATCACGACAGCAAATTCCGCTGTACATCGTTTCAGGTATTTTCAGAAAAGATCAGGTGTTTTTTACTTGGTATGGTGGCTTACACCGCCGTATGCTGGGTTTTGTTAAACACTTTTTTGTACAAAATCAAGAAAGCGTAGACCTCTTAGGCAGTTTAGGCGTTAACAACGCTACACTTAGCGGCGATACCCGTTTCGATCGGGTTTACGAACTGGCTAAGCACCCTCAAGAGCTTCCGGAAATCAACAGCTTTTGTGGCGATAGTCCGGTATTCATCGCCGGTAGCACCTGGCCGGAAGATGAAGCCTTGCTGGTAGAACTCCTACAGCACTATCCGGACTGGAAACTGATCATTGCACCGCATGAAGTGGATGAGGCTCACATTCATTCTATTTTACAACGTTTCCCGGAGGGTCAGGCCATTCGCTATTCTAAACTCGAAACTCAAAACTCACAACCCCAAACTCTGGTTATTGACACCATCGGCCTACTTTCTTCATTGTATGCGTATGGGGATGTCGCGTATATTGGAGGCGGTTTTGGCAAAGGGATTCACAATACATTGGAAGCGGCAGCATATGGTATTCCGGTTATTTTCGGACCCAATTACCAAAAGTTTCAGGAAGCTAAGGATTTGATCGCGGCAAAAGCCGGATTTGCTATTGAAAATCAAAAAGAACTCAATAAGCTATTTGCCGAATTACAAGACGGAAACAAGCGTAACAAAGTAGGAGAAAAAGCTGGTAATTACGTTAAGGGAAATACTGGTGCTACTAAGACGATTTTAAAACAGATTTTAAATTAAGCAACCGGCGTTTTCACCAAGCGCTCTAAGGTATCGATCCACATCGGGTGATCGTTGAGGCTTTCTACCAATTGTACTTTTTCACCGCCCATTTCTTCGAATTCTTCCTGGTATTCTTCAGCAATTTCAAAAATGGTTTCCAAACAGTCGGCTACAAATGCCGGGCAGAACACCAATACCTTTTTTGCTCCTTGGTGAGCCAGTTCTTCCAATACCGAGCTGGTGTAAGGCTGCGCCCATGGGTCGCGGCCCAAGCGTGACTGGAAACAAATGGTGTATTTTTCTTTCGGGATATTCAATTCGGCAGCAATCATTTGAGCGGTACGGTAACACTGGGCCGAATAACAAAATTTGTTATTCTCAGTAAGCGTTTCGCAGCACTTTTCCACTTTAAGGCAATGCGCTTTGCTGTCGTCGCCTTTACGCAACTGGCGCTGAGGTAAACCGTGGAAACTGAATAAAATATGATCGTAGGTTTCCGGTTGGTATTTTTTGCCATTTTCGGCAAAATTCTTGATCACACCCTCGTCATCACAAAAAGAATTGATAAAGGAAATATCAGGGATAGCCTGCCATTTGCCTACAATTTCCATTACTTTATCGTGAATAGAGCCGGTGGTAGCCGAAGCGTATTGCGGAAACAGCGGTATTACTTTAATGCTATCCACTTTCGCTGCCTTTAGTTTATCTAATGCCGACTGAATAGAAGGATTTTGGTAACGCATGGCCAATTCCACATGGTATTCATCGCCTAAGCGTTCTTTCAACAATTCAGAAGATCGGACACTGTAATGCATCAACGGCGAGCCGTTCTCTGTCCAGATGGCCTTATAGGTTTTAGCCGATTTAGGTCCACGGAAGGGCACAATAATTCCTTTTACCAATAAAGCACGAATTGGGGCAGGTACATCAACTACCCTACCATCCATCAAAAATTCATCTAAATAGCGGCGAACATCCGAAACCTTTGGACTATCGGGTGTACCCAGGTTAACTAAAAGAATTCCTTTTTTCTTCATCTTACAATTCAAAAATAATACCTATGCTAGGTAAAATGGTTCCACCCGGATCTTTAACTAATTTGGTTTTATATCGGCTTTGATCGCTAGGATCATTTTGTGGTAATCCACCTGAAGTTCGATCTAAGACCAGCAGCGGTTCTTGCTGATACCTGTTATTGGTAATATTTTGTACATCCAAAAATACATTCAGGTTAAACTTTCGGAATGGATATTTTTTGTCGATACGTAAATCTAGCTGGTAAAAAGTATCGAGATAAATGGCATTTAAGCGATCGTAATCTGGAATACCTCTTGAGAAAATATCATAAGTTGTTTTAAGTGAAGAGGCAGCCAGATCAAGCGGAGTATAAGGGCTTCCACCCGATAAACGAAAACGAGCACCCAGCTCCCAATTACGATTAAAAATACGCCCTCCAGTCATGCTCACAATATAGCGACTGTTCCATGAAGAAGGCACATAATTTTTGTTCTTGTCTTGAAATTCGCTTCTGAAAAAAGTAAAGGAAGCAATACCATAGAACCCTTTTTTGAGTCGTTTTTGGGCCAAGAATTCCAATCCATAAGAACGGCCTTGACTAAAACCGGTGACCTGGCGATTTCCCACCACACCAAAATCGGCTCCTAAATTGGCCAAGGAAATATCATCTCCCAATACCCGAACCATTGGATAACGGTCGTAGAATTTATAGAAGCTCTCGATCGTGAAGCGGGTATTTTCGAGGGTATTGTATTCTAATCCAAATACAAGGTGTTTAGAGCGAATGTAATCTACGTTCTTGTTTGTCAATGGGCCATCAGTTTCTGGTCGGTAGCCCAACACCGTGTAGGCAGGCAATTGGTAATAAATGCCCGCATTGGCATTCAAGCTGAATTTTTCGGTCAGATTATACGAAGCTGATAACCTTGGTGAAAGGGTTTTAAACAAATCGTTCATCCGATCTGAATAATTATTCGCATCGGCACGAATACCGAAAGATAGATTCATCCGATCAGCAAAATAGCTGCGGCTAATCTGGCCAAAAAGACCGTATTTCAGTAAACTGATAGCTGAATTATAGATTTCTGGTGTGGGTGGTACTACCTGCACCGTTGCAGTACTATAACTAGCCGTTTCAATACCTGCTCCGAAATTTATTTTGTATGGGCCTATTAGACTGTTGTTTTCAAAACGCAATTTATTTTCTATCTCCGTCGAATTGTAATCGAGCAACTTGATTTTCGATTCGTCATTATCTTGAAACTTATCTGCCCGTTTATTGTAATAATTTCGGCTTAAAACCAGCATAGAATTGCCTTTATCACGGTAGTTACGGTAAACGGCACCGATGGTGTAATTATCCTGACTGTTAACCGGTACATAGGATAAAATGTACTGATTGCTCTCCGTAGGATCAGCTGAGAAATTGAGCGTAAAACGATCGATAGCACCCAAGCCTAAAATGCTGATCTCATTCTTGGCATCTACTTTATGTTTCAGCTTAAACTGAAAATCCTGGTAAGCAGGCAAAAATGGCAAGCCCAAAACTTTGAATAAGCCCTGCAGGTAGGAATAGCGATATGAAGAAAGAAAAGTGGTTTTTTGGTTGATAGGCCCCTCGAGGGTGGCGGCAAAATCGCTAGAACCGACAGTTAGGGTAGATGCAAATCTGTCGTCGCGGGCATCTTTTTGTCTGAATTCAAGAACAGAACTTAAACTATTACCACGGTTGGCCGGAAATGCCCCGGAATAAAAATCAACTTCTCGGATATAGTCAACATTAATTAATCCAACCGGACCACCCGATGCCCCTTGAGTAGCGAAGTGATTGATGGTGGGTATCTCAACCCCATCCAAATAAAAACGGTTTTCGCTGGGTGCCCCACCGCGAATAATGATATCGTTACGGAAACTAACTTGGGTAGCTACACCGGGCAAGGATTGTATCACTTTGGAAATGTCTCTATTGCCCCCAGGATTTCGTTTGATCTCGGTAGAACCAATCGTGCGTAAAGAAACGGGACTTTCAACCGGTTTAATAAATAAGGGAGCACTAATTCTTACTTCGCCCAAACTGGCAGCTTCAGCTTGCAAATTCACATCCAACAGCGTAGGCTTAGCATTGCTCACCTGAATATCGTATTGGATGAGTTTTTGATAACCCACAAAAGAGAACTGAATATTGTAAAAACCGGGTTTGATATTTTTTAATTGATACACACCGGCCGTATCAGTGGATACGCCACCCGTTAAGCCCTGAATGGTAACTGAAACACCAGGCAGGGTTTCATTAGTTAAGGCATCACGAACTACACCTTTAATGGTTCCTGTACTCAATTCGTTGCGTTGTGCCCAAAGTGTTAATACTTGAAACAGGAATATGAAAAGAATTGAGGTTCGCTTCATTTTGGTTAAGGAGTGGAAGGCCAAAGCTAAAAGCTTAAAGCCTGCATTTTAAATTTATTAGATTTTATGACAAATACATTACGGCACTATTTCAGTTCCCAGAGTCTCCACCAGGGCGTTCCCGGTGAATCGTGGTGTTCGTAATGGTAACCAAAGAAGTAGCAGCTTAAAAATGCTAGCAAATGGTTTTTTCGAAAACTTCTGGACTGGTGTTTATTGCTGTGTTCGCCATGGTGAGGTAGCCAGGTTCCGAAATAAAATAGTTGCAAAGTGCTCAATAAGGAAGGAAGAACCCAAAAAATAATCAAGTTAGGTTCAGCAATCCAAAATTTCAGCACATTGAAAATGCCAGCCATTATGGCCACCTGCCACCAAGTGATATAGGTTTTGATAAAATTAATGTACCAAGCCAAAAATCCACCTTCGTAATAATCGGGATCGGCATCCGAGTGTACGTGACGGTGGTGTTCGTGATGTTTGGTATACAATTTCCCAAATGGGAACAAAGCATACAGCATGGTACACAAACCACCTATAAAATTATTGAGCGTTTTATTGGTCGATACGGTGCCATGCATGGCATCGTGGGCAGTTATAAACAAGCCGGTATACAAATGCATTTGCACCAAAATGCACAAATAGGTAAGTGGGTTTGTCCAGGAGAACTCCCAGCCGAGCAGGCTGTACAAAGAAACAGCCCATGTAGCTAGTACGATTAAGGCAATCCATACACCGGTATGTGCTTTGAGCTTTTTCATCTCTGGCTAGCCTTCGAAACCTTCAAAACAACCTGTTGCATTTTTCTTTTTGGTATTTACCGGCTGAGGTACTTTTACGTAATAACCGGTGCCATCATACTCCCGGCGGCGTGGGTGCTCCATGCAGGCTTCAGAGCAGCAACCCAGCATTTTATCGCCACATTCGTCGCATTGGGTAAAGTGCTCGTTACACTCTGGGTTGGCACAGTTGATCATTTTAGGAGTGGTTTTACCACAATTGTAACACGTAGAAACAATCACGGGATTCACCGTATTTACATCAACCGCAACCCGATTATCAAATACATAGCATTTCCCTTCAAAATCCTTTCCTCCTACTTCTTTGCCATATTTAATAATTCCACCATGTAGCTGGTAAACGTCTTTAAAGCCCTCTTTTAATAGCAGAGCGGAAGCTTTTTCGCATTTGATACCACCCGTGCAATAGGTCAGAATCTTTTTATCCTTGTATTGTGCCAGTTCATTAATTTTTTCAGGAAACTCCCTAAAATTTTCGATGTCTAGGGTAACCGCATTCTTGAAACGACCTAAATTGTGCTCGTAGTCAGAACGTACATCCAGAATAACTACATCTTCATGATCTTTCATGGCTAAAAACTCAGCTGGCTCTAGGTGTTTACCCGTTTGTTTGTTCGGGTCAATAACGTTAGGATCGCGTAAACCCGAGTGCACAATTTCCGATTTGTATCGGCAGTGCATTTTAATAAACGAGGGTTCGTCTACTTCATCAATTTTAAAATCGGTTTTGGCAAAACGTTCATCAGCATGAATAGCAGCCATGTAGGCTTCACATGCTTCGGCTGTTCCGGAAACGGTTCCGTTTAAACCTTCATCGGCCACAATAATACGCCCAACAAGGTTTAAGGATTGACAAAATTTTAAGTGATCGGCCGCAAATTGTTCGGCATTTTCGATAGGGCTGTAACAATAGTACAGCAAGGTTTGAAACTTTTTCATACTTCATTGATGCTGCTGCAAACAGCGTTAAATGAATTGCAAATATACGTTTAATATTGAATGAACACCATTAGCGCAAACCCACGGCAAATCGTAAGCCGCTTTGCATTGGTGATCCATCAGTATACGACCAGCCGTAATAGGCCTTCAAGTTGAGAAATTGCAAGCCAACAAACCACTCAGTGTAGTTGCTAAGGTCGGGAGTACTCAAATAGTTCACACCTGCCAATTCCTGTAGTTTTAATTTCCGGATTAGTGGGACTTTGTTCAGAATAAACCCTGAGAAATTGTGTTCCAAATGGGCTTCAACATACTTATCCGGCGTACTGAATCGGTAAAAATCGAGGAACAAAAACCGATTTATTCTCGATTCGAAGACTGTATTTTGATTGCCTAAGAAATGGTGAAAATCTGGATAATACAGCACTTGATTTCGCAGAAACTTACCTGCTGCAACACTAAAGGTAGTTTTGCCATAAAAACCCATCGGGATATCTGATTTTGATAGATCAACACTGAGTAAATCAAAATCTACATCCGATCCAAAAACACCTTTTAAGGCCTTCTGGTATTGAATACCTAAAGTTGGGTATTTAGACGCCACGAAGTATTTCCCCGAAGGATAGGTGACGTAACGGTTACTGAAATTATATGAGGCTCTAAATCCTACTTTGAACGATTGATTTTGAGGAAATAACTGCTGCTGAACATTCGGAAAGAAAGGATTATTGGAGTTAAATTCACGGTCTTTTACATCGCGGAAGCGATACGTACTGGTGTTTTCTAAGCTCGTTCTGTCGGCATACTCCAGGTTAAGATTCACCCTCACGTTACCAAGTATTCGGCGACTGATTGCTGCCGATGCATAACTTTTTTGGTACAGCTTGAGCAAATTGGTTTCGTAAAAAAGGGAGTTGATGGAGTTGAACAGTGTAGAAACCGAGCCTTGACTATTGAGATCGACAAGGTCTGAACCCAGTTTCAGGGCTACAGTATAGTGCTTAGCAAGCGGGAAATCAGCAGACATACGGGCCGTAAAAAGTCGATTCGAGAATCCGTAACGCAGATTTCCGGATAAATTGACGAATTTATTAAGTACACTATCTATCCTGTGGGTGTACGAAGCGCCATAATCGAGCCCAAAGCCCTCTACGGTATTGTAATAGGCTGAACCGAGTAAAGAGTTGACCTGATAAAATTTACGTTCGTAGCGGTTTCTAAACGAAAAGCCGCTGCCCAGAAGCAGCTTTCCTGGTTTGAGTTTATTATTTTCCCGATCAAGTGAATCGAGATAAGGCTTAGACTGGCGTTTTGTTGCCAAAGCCTCCTTCTTTTCATAATCGAGTCGTTCCTCTTCAGTTAGAGGAACCGGACGGGACTCTTTCCAGTATGTACTGTCTTTTTTATTTACTTCGGGAGTGATTTTAAGGGCTTCTTTAAACTCTTTTTTGGCAAATTCAGGATTCAAATCGTAGTTTTTAAACATAGCGATGAAATAGCCCGCAAAACGGAACCCGAAAAAACCTCCCTGAAACTCGAACTTCAAGTTGGCTGTCATCCATGAATTACGCTGAAGCGGGAAAAACTGCTGACTTATTTTTAAAGTATCTACAAAATTCAGGTTAGCCTGCTTAGTTACCATCAAATCCAGACTATGAATTCGCCAGGAATCTTCCAGAATGTAGATATTACCCTGAAAAACAGGATCACTAGTTCTTTTAGGGATAACCTGAATTTTATTGATCATTTCCCCATTTTCTACGGTATTACCCAAAAATTTATAATCGTAATACAGCATAGCATTGTCTGCTATTGGTGAAACTAAAGGCCGCAAACTTAAGCCGCCCCAATTCTGAAAATTTTCGTAGAAATTGACCTGCAGATCGGTAGCACGATTAAAACTAAAAGCCCGGTTACTGCCCGAAACCTTTGAAGAGATCATTTCTTCGCGGTATTGATTAGGCCGTTCAAAACTCAATTTAGATTCAGATTCTGACAAATAAATAATTCCCCTACGGTTCGAGTCTAAACCTAGCTGCTTACCCACTTCATCGATATTCACCCCCATAAATTTTTTCGGAGCCGCAACTAATTTCTGTAGCCCTTTGATATAGACATCTGCTTGGTAAGACTTTACTTCGTTGAGGTGTGATTTGCGTTTTTTAATGGACTGACGGATGATGGCATATGCCGGATCTTCCCCGTCTGCCCTAATCACTACATCCTGCAGTTTGAACGATTCAGCCTGCAATACAAAGTTTAACTGTGTAGGCTCACTCAATTCAATTCGCTGGTTATTTTGCTGATAACCCATTGCCCTGATAACTAGATCGTACTTGCCTGGAGCTAAACTTAGGCGGTAGTCGCCATCGGCATTGGCTGAAGTGCCTTTAGAAGTATTCTTAATGTAGATACTTGCAAAAGGGATGGATACACCCTTTTCATCGGTTATCTTCCCACTCAAATTAACAGACTGTCCAAAACTAAAGGCAAATGAAAGACTGAGCGCAATACTTAATACTAAATGCTTCATAACTGGCTTGTTCAACTAAGATGTAGTTTTACAACAAAGGTTACAAACCAATTGCACAATTGAGGGTTAGCAATTAGGACTATTTGTTTAATTTTACACTTCAATTATTAAAGCATGTACAAAACGTTACAACCGGTTTTACAAGATGAACTAAAAGCCATCAAAGAGGCTGGCTTATACAAAACTGAGCGCATTATTACTTCACCGCAGGGAGCTGACATCACAGTTGCCGGAGGACAGCAAGTACTCAATTTCTGTGCGAACAATTACCTCGGCTTAAGCTCTCACCCAAAGGTAATCGAAGCAGCCAAAAAAGCCATCGATACGCATGGATATGGCATGTCATCGGTACGTTTTATCTGTGGTACGCAGGATATTCATAAGGAACTGGAGCGCAAAATTTCTGAATTTTTAGGCACCGAGGACACCATTTTATATGCGGCTGCTTTTGATGCCAATGGCGGAGTTTTCGAACCTTTATTTAACGAGCAGGATGCAATTATTTCAGATGAGCTGAACCATGCTTCAATTATTGACGGGGTACGTTTGTGCAAAGCACAACGCTATAGATACAAGCACGATGACATGGCCGATTTGGAAGCACAATTACAAGCGACACAAAATCTGCGCCACCGAATTATTGTAACCGATGGAGCTTTTTCTATGGATGGCACCATTGCCCAGCTGGATAAAATCTGTGCTTTGGCCGATAAATACCAAGCCTTAGTAATGATTGACGAATGTCACTGTTCCGGATTTTTAGGCAAAACCGGACGCGGTACCCATGAACATCATGGTGTAATGGGCCAAATTGATATCATTACCGGAACTTTAGGTAAAGCTTTAGGTGGCGCCTCCGGCGGATTTACTTCCGGACGTAAAGAAATTATTGATCTGCTGCGTCAACGCTCTCGTCCTTATTTATTCTCCAATACCTTAGCTCCATCTATTGTAGGTGGTTCAATTGCGGTTTTGGATATGCTAAGCGAAACAACCGAGCTACGCGATAAACTGGAACACAATACTCAATACTTCCGTCAGAAAATGACCGAAGCAGGTTTTGATATCAAACCAGGTGTTCACCCCATTGTGCCGGTAATGCTATACGATGCCAAGCTAGCTCAGCAATTCGCTGCCCGAATGCTCGAAGAAGGAATTTATGTAATTGGCTTCTATTATCCGGTGGTTGCGCAAGGCAAAGCACGCATCCGGGTACAACTATCCGCAGCACATGAGCAACATCATTTGGATAAAGCTATTGCTGCTTTCACCAAAGTGGGTAAGGAATTAGGCGTCATTAAGTAAACCAGAAAAATTGCCTATTTTGGGCGTTCAGTAAAAACATGCAAGCAAAAATCGACCAATACAACAAGGAAATCAATGCTTTTCATCCCGCGAATGCGGATGAATTAGAAACGTTTCGAATTAAATTTTTAGGTTCTAAAGGGATTATCAAAGACCTTTTTGATGAGTTTAAATCGGTAGGACCTGAAGAAAAACGCTTGTTTGGTAAAGTATTGAACGAATTTAAGCAAGGTGCCGAAGCCAAATACCAGGAATGGAAAGAAGGTTTCGAATCGAATAGCCAAACACAAACCATCGATACCGATTTAACCCTACCGGGCGAAGGTATGGAACTGGGGGGCCGTCATCCACTTTCTTTGGTGCGACGCGAAATTGTAGAAATCTTCAAAAAATTAGGCTTTACCGTAGCTGAAGGACCAGAAATTGAAGACGATTGGCACAATTTCTCTGCACTAAACTTTCCGGAAGAACACCCTGCAAGAGACATGCAAGACACCTTCTTTATTAAAAAAGGTGGCGAAAAAGGCGATATCGCCTTGCGCACGCACACCTCATCGGTACAGGTACGCATGATGGAACAAGGCAAACCGCCTTTCCGTTCTATTATGCCCGGCCGTGTGTACCGTAATGAAGCCATTTCTGCCAGAGCGCATTGTTTCTTCCACCAGATTGAAGGGTTGTATGTAGATGAAAACGTTTCTTTTGCCGACCTGAAACAAACGCTGTACTACTTTGTACAGGAATTGTATGGCGAGGGCACCAAAGTGCGTTTCCGTCCATCTTATTTCCCATTTACAGAGCCTTCGGCCGAAATGGACATTTCCTGCAGCATTTGTAAAGGCGATGGCTGTAACATGTGCAAAGGTTCAGGTTGGGTAGAAATTTTAGGTTGTGGCATGGTAGATCCAAATGTGTTGGAGAACTGCGGTATTGATTCAAAAAAATATACCGGATTTGCATTCGGTATGGGAATTGAACGGATCACGAACTTAAAATACGAGATCAAAGATTTACGTTTATTCTCTGAAAACGACATTCGTTTCTTAAAACAATTCTCCTCAGAGATTAGCTAGAACATGAACCTCAGAAATTTATCGGTGGCCCTCATCTTACTCTTTGGCGCCTGTGCCAAAGATGACGGATCCCGAATTCCTGATGTGTATGTGAATTACAGCATTCCAGCCAATGACCCCAGCATAAGCGCCCTAAATACTCCCGGAGGTGCCGTTTTGGTAAATGGCCACGGTGTTGCCGGGTTGATCATTTACAATGCATCGGGTAAAGGACTAGTGGCTTACGACCGATGCAGCTCGGTAAATCCGGAGAAAAAATGTGCTGTCACGCTAGACGATCCCAGCCTTACGGTGACCGACCCATGTAGTGGGGCCAAATTCTCTCTGTTCGACGGTACACCGGTTAAAGCCCCCGCGGTAAGAAGTCTCAAACAATATCAGGTTATCAAGACTAGCTTGTTTGTTCAAGTGATAAACTAAGCCCAAAGCTTTAGCAATCCGAATTAAAGCGTAATTTTGGCAGCCATGAAGAAAGTGCCTGCCGAACTCCAGTTTTTAAAAAACATTGAAGTTATTGATATTGCCGAGGAAGGAAAAGGTGTAGGCAAACACCAAGATCTGGTTATTTTTATCGAGAAAGCAGTTCCCGGCGATGTGGTGGATATCCAGATCTACCGACTCAAAAAAAATCTGGCGGAAGCCCGGATTACCGATTTTGTAAAACACTCTCCCGACCGTGTTGAACCATTTTGTTCCCATTTTGGCACTTGCGGCGGTTGCAAATGGCAACATTTAAGCTACGAAGCTCAATTGCGTTACAAGCAAAAAACCGTGCTCAATGCCTTAGAACGATTGGGCAAAGTGGATGTGAAAAATGCAGAACCTATTTTAGGTTCGGCCGAAACGCAATACTACCGCAACAAGCTGGAGTTCACGTTTTCGAACAAACGCTGGCTGGATGACGCCGATATGGCCAATCGCGATAGCTTAAGCCTGGATGCTTTAGGTTTCCATGTACCCGGCCGTTTTGATAAAATTTTAGATATTGAGCATTGCTTTTTGCAGGCTGAACCCTCTAATGCCATCCGAAACAGTGTTCGCGAATATACCCTCAAAAATGAACTCAGTTATTACGATCTGCGAAACCACGAGGGTGCCTTACGCAACCTCATCATCCGTACCGCCTCTACCGGCGAATTGATGGTGATCGTGGTTTTCGCTTACGCGGATGACCAACAAATCAAAGGCTTAATGAGTCATTTAAAGGATAGTTTTCCGCAAATTACGTCCTTATTGTACATTGTCAATCAAAAACGAAACGATACTATTTTCGATCAGGATATTGTAGTATTCAAAGGTCGTGATCATATTTTTGAAGAGATGGAGGGCCTGAAATTCAAGATCGGGGCTAAATCTTTTTACCAAACCAATTCAGCGCAAGCCTACGAATTGTATAAAATTACCCGCCATATGGCCGGCTTAAACGCCAACGATCTGGTTTACGATTTATACACCGGTGCCGGCACCATTGCCAATTTTGTGGCCCGTGAGGTAAAACAAGTTGTGGGCATTGAATATGTGCCTACAGCCATTGAAGATGCCAAGATCAATTCTGAATTGAATGGTATTAACAACACAACGTTTTACGCCGGCGATATGAAAGATATTCTAACTGCCGAGTTTATTGCACAGCATGGCAAACCAGATGTGGTTATTACCGACCCGCCAAGGGCAGGTATGCATGCCGATGTGGTAGCCCGCTTGTTGGAAATGGAGGCCAGTAAAATTGTGTATGTAAGTTGCAATGCGGCCACTCAAGCTAGAGATATTGCTTTGCTGCAAGAGAAATACGAAGTTAAACGCATCCGCCCGGTAGATATGTTTCCGCAAACACAACACGTCGAAAACGTGGCTTTATTGGTATTGAAAAAATGAATATCGAAGAATTATTGAATCCCGAAGGCGAAAATCAGCCTCAAAAACCAAAAGAAAGTCCACTAAAAAGTTTGGAGCAGGACCTAAAATTTTATGCCGAATCAATCAAAGAAGTTGCTACTGAGATTATGGTGGAAGGTATTTCAGCCTACCCTATTTTTATCGCACACCAGCATGAAGTAAATGTGGGCGAAATGATTCTGGATAAAGATGAACTAAATACAAATTGGACCATTCAGGCGTCTACTTTAGAAGAATTTGTAGAAAAAGGGATCATTAAACCGGACAAAAAGGAGAACTTTATCAAGAACTACAAAAATGCCCATCAATTCATGTGCTTATTTGTAATTGTGCCCGAGGGTGCCAATTTTGTATTCTATCCGTATCCAAAATCCTGACAATTGCGTAAATTCATCCAAACAAAAAATGATGAGCAATCAAAAAGTAATCATCCTAACTAAAAAACAGATCCAGCAAAAGATTGAGCGCATGGCCTATCAAATTCTGGAAGACAATCTGGATGAGAAAGAAATTGTATTGGCAGGTATTGTAAGTCGCGGTTATACCCTGGCGCAACGCTTAAAAAAAGTATTGGAAAAGATTTCTGCGCTTCAGGTTAAACTCATCAAAATTGAATTGGATAAAGACAGTTCTCATCTGCAGGCAAGCTCAGATATTGCGATTGAAAATGTAAAAAATCAAGCGGTTATATTGGTGGATGATGTATTGAATAGCGGTCGCACCTTGGTTTATGGCCTAGGTGTATTTTTGAATATCCCTCTTAAAAAATTAAGAATTTTGGTCTTGGTAGATCGAAGCCACCGAAGCTTCCCAGTTTCACCTGATTTTACCGGATTACAATTGGCTACGGTATTGAAACAACATGTTCAGGTAGTTTTAGACCAATCTGGCGAAGATGATGCGGTTTATTTGAGTTGAGCTGCCTCAAGGTAAAGCAGTAGCTTATCAGCTGTCATATCTAATCCGCTCACCATCATGTTTGCTTTCTGATAAAATGCCTCCCGTTCGGCTAATTTGTGTTCAATAAATGCCAGCAAGTCCTCTCCTGTTCGATTGCCTAGCAAAGGTCGTTCAGTTTTTGCTTGTTCTAAACGAACTGCCAGGGCTTTCGCGGCAACATGGAGGTAAACGGTCTTCCCTTCTTTGTTCATCCAATCCATATTGTCAAAAAAGCAGGGCGTACCACCCCCGGTAGAAACCACTAAGTTTTCCTCTTTTTGAGTGCTATGCAATACTTCTTGCTCCAATTTCCTAAAACCGTCTTCGCCCAGCGAAGCAAATAATTCAGGAATGGTTTTTCCGGTGTAGGCACACATTCGTTCATCCAGATCGGCGAAAGTATAACCTAGTTTTTGAGCAAGTTTCCGCCCCAGCGTAGTCTTTCCGCTACCCATAAAACCAATCAGGAAAATTTTCATTGCTGAATATACTTTTTGGCTAAATCCTGGTAAGTAGGGAAATTGCGGTAATGCCATTTCTGAACCACCGTACCCTCTTTCATGAGCAAAATACCCGGGTTTGCACGAACCATACTCTTCAATGGAATCGCATCAGCATAATAAAAAACTGCATTCCATTTTAACTCAGTTTTCAGCTCTTCGGCAGCTGTTGGCGAACTTGCAGTAAGTATTAGGGTAGGAATTCCGTTGCGAACTGCCGATTTAATAACAGTTGTGCTGATGCGGCTAAATGCCTCACGATTGCTGGCATTCAAATCGTAAGCAAGGAGCCACAATTGGTAGCCGGGTTTTTGCAATAGTGCTTGCGTAACATCCTGTCCTGATGCATCTACCAATTTGAGGTCTTTAATTTTGGGCTCGAAACCTTTTTTTACGAGTTTTGATTCAGGCTCACCTTCAATTTCCCAATTCGCATCTTTCCAAATCTCCTGCTTGAGGTATTCCTTATCCGTCATGTCCTGCTCGGCACCTGTCTGCTTATTTTTTAAATGATAAGTAATCTCGTATTCATCTTGTGGTGCTCCAGGCGGAATGGTCATTAAGGCTGGAATATTAGCGCCTACTTTATAGGGCAGAAAATCAATAAAGGGCAAATTAAAATAGGTAAATACGCCAATGCCAAAACTGATCAGCACCAAGGGACCTACCACAGCAGCCTGCATAGCCTGACGATCAACAACTGGCTTAATTTCGCGACGGTAAATAAAAAGAATGAGAATGAAAGCCAACAAAATGAGGTCTTTACCAAACGACTGCCAAGGTGTAAGCGGTATGGCATCGCCAAAACACCCGCAAGAAGTAACCACCTCAAAAAAAGCAGAGTAAAATGTTAGAAAAGTAAAGAAAACGATCAGACCCAAAAGTCCCCAAATAACTTGTCGGGCAAATAGACCGAGAAGCAGTGCTGCTCCAAGAATGATTTCTAGTCCGCAGAGAAAAATAGCTATCGCGGTAGCGTAATCGTTGAAGAAAGTAATGTGAAATACTTCAAAATACTCTTGCAATTTGTAGCCAAATCCGATCGGATCGTTGGCTTTAATCAATCCGGAAAAAACAAATAACAGCCCAACAAAAAAACGGCTGAAAACGGCACTAAATTTTTTCATCCTTCTCGTTCAGTTTAATCAATGCAAAAACCGAATAATTAAGCATGTCTTGATAATTGGCTTTGATACCTTCTGAAGCCAGGGTTTGGCCTTGATTGTCTTCAATTTGCTTTACGCGAAGTATTTTCATTAAGATGAGATCAGTGAGTGAGCTGATGCGCATGTCACGCCAGGCCTCACCATAATCGTGATTTTTAGCAAACATCAACTCTTTCGTCTCCTGCACTTTTTTATCAAATAGCAATTCAACCTCGGGCACCGAAAGCTCGGTTGCGGTATCGTCTGCCAACTCAAATTGCAAAATGGCAATCACACAATAATTGATAATGCCAATGTATTCTGAAGCAATGTCTTCACCTACCTTCGACACTTTTTTCTGTTCGATGGTGCGAATGCGTTGTGCTTTGATAAAAATCTGATCGGTAATAGACGATAAGCGCAGTATGCGCCAAGCGGTTCCGTAATCTTTGGTTTTTTTCAGAAACAAATCCTTACAAACCCTGATAACTGCATCGTATGCTACTGAAGTATCCTGAGCCAAAATGTCTTAAATATTTGATTAATCGCTGAAATAATTGGTATTTTGCCAATAATGACGGATAAAAATACGGTTTTTGCCGAAAAGACCACGCTAAATCTTCGGGGTAAATTACTCGATTTATCCACACCGCTGGTGATGGGTATTTTGAACCTGACCCCCGATTCTTTTTACCAGCCGGAAGGCCGGGATGGACAACCCGCTTTAAATCAGGTACTCAAAGAGGCGGAGCAAATGCTCCAAGATGGTGCGTCGATATTGGATTTAGGTGCTTACTCCTCCAGACCGAATGCCGAGCATATTTCTGCTGCAGAAGAATTACAGCGATTATTGCCGGTGTTACAGGCTCTGGTAAAAACATTTCCAGAGGCTGTTTTTTCAGTCGATACCTTCAGAGCTGAAGTAGCTGAAAAGGCTATCGAAGCCGGAGCCCATATCATCAACGATATTTCGGCCGGAGAACTGGACGAAAACATGTTTGAAACGGTGGCCCGATTGAGAGTTCCATACATTTTAATGCACATGCAGGGCACGCCTCAAACCATGCAGAATAATCCAAGGTACGAACACTTGATTCCAGAACTAACGGATTATTTCGTAAAAAAAATTCAAAAGCTTCAGGATTTAGGGGCCTTTGATATTTTAATCGACCCGGGCTTTGGCTTCGGAAAAACTTTGGAGCACAACTATGAAATTTTGGGGAAATTAGAGACTTTTAAAATGCTCCAAGTTCCGTTGTTAGCGGGAGTTTCGCGTAAATCCATGATTTACAAAGTACTTGGCGGAACTGCAGCCGATGCCCTGAATGGAACTACGGTTGCCAATACCATTGCCCTACTTAAAGGTGCAAAAATACTCCGGGTGCACGATGTAAAACCCGCAGTAGAGGCTGTAAAAATCTTCAACACCATGAACAGCCGGATTTAAAACCTTATTTTAGTGAGCAATGGAAAACCTCGACGTTAATTTTCTGCAAGTACGCTTTTTAGATATCGTGGATATCTTGCTGGTTGCCCTTATTATTTATTACGTTTACAACCTGATACGAGGAACTATTGCCGTAAATATTATTGTTGGCTTAAGTATCATTTATTTAGGTTATTTACTCGTTCAACAAGCCAATATGCGCATGTTGAGTGAGATTTTAGGCGGATTTGTGAGTCTTGGATTTTTTGCACTAATCGTAGTTTTTCAACAAGAAATTAGGCGTTTTCTGCTCTTAATTGGCAAGAATGCAACTGTACAACGCAACAAGTCCTGGTTTTCTTTTCTTTTTGGAAGAAATGAAGAACTGAATACCGATCATCAAAGTCAGATTAAACCCATCATGGATGCATGCCAAAGTATGCAGAAAACCAAGACCGGTGCACTCATTATTTTGGCTAAATATTTCGAAGAACAGCACCTGCAAAATAGCGGAGAAAGTCTGGATGCAGCGATATCTAAACGCCTACTGGAAAGTATTTTTCAAAAGCACAGCCCGCTCCACGATGGGGCGGTAATTATTGCCGATAACAAGATCAAATCAGCGTCGTGTATTCTACCGCTTACGGATAACGACCGTTTGCCAGCAAATTTTGGTTTAAGACACCGTGCCGGAATCGGAATATCAGAGGTTAGTGACGTATTGGCCATCATCATTTCCGAAGAAAGCGGTGAAATTTCGTATGCCCGGCAGGGAAGAGTAAAACTGAAACCAAGTATGAGCGAGCTGGAAAAGCAAATACAGAAATACATTTAACAGAAAAGCCCCGAATCCGGGGCTTTTCTAGTTTAGCAATATTGATCGAATGCCGCAGTTAAATTATCCGCAATAAGGTCTGCACTCCGACCTTCAATTTGATGACGTTCAATCATATGCACCAATTTACCATCCTTAAACAAGGCAATGGCTGGTGACGATGGGGGGAAGGGCAACATGTGTGCTCTCGCTTGATCTACCGCATCTTTTTCCATACCTGCAAACACGGTTAACAAGTGTTGAGGCTTTTTACTATGGCTTACAGCCATTCTCACACCGGGGCGTGCATTGGCAGCTGCACATCCGCAAACCGAATTAACCACTACTAAAGCTGTACCACCGCTTTGAAGGGCAGCATCAACCTCAGGGGCAGATTTTAACTCTTTAAATCCCACGTTCGTCAATTCTTCACGCATGGGAGCAACTAAATATTCTGGATACATATTTCTAATCTAATTATTTCACAAAAATAACAAAAGCAGCATGCAATTTGGCAGGTTCAATTCGTTAATTGACAAAGCACTGACTTCTTAAATAGAAGATTATTGAGTAATTTTGTGGCTTAAACTTAAAAAACAAAAACTATGTCATCAGTAGAGACGAAAACTTATGTTCCTTTCAAAGTAAAGGACATCACTTTGGCCGATTGGGGTCGTAAAGAAATTGAATTAGCAGAAGCAGAAATGCCGGGCTTAATGGCCCTACGCAAAGAGTACGGTGCTTCTAAACCGCTAAAAGGTGCCCGCATCGCCGGATGCTTGCACATGACCATCCAAACCGCTGTTTTAATTGAAACTTTAGTTGAACTAGGTGCCGATGTAACCTGGTCATCTTGTAATATATTTTCTACCCAAGATCATGCCGCTGCTGCTATTGCTGCTGCCGGAATTTCTGTATATGCCTGGAAAGGCATGAATGCCGAAGAGTTTGACTGGTGTATTGAACAAACCTTATTCTTTGGAGAAGATCGCCAACCTTTAAATATGATTTTAGATGATGGAGGTGATTTAACCAATATGGTTTTTGATAACTATCCTGAATTGATTTCAGGCATTAAAGGTTTATCTGAAGAAACTACAACCGGAGTGCACCGTTTATACGAGCGCATGAAAAATGGCACTTTGCATTTACCGGCAATTAACGTAAACGACTCTGTAACCAAATCTAAATTTGATAACAAATACGGTTGCCGCGAATCCTTAGTAGACGCTATTCGTCGTGCTACCGACGTGATGATGGCCGGTAAAGTGGCCGTTGTTGCTGGTTATGGCGATGTGGGTAAAGGTTCGGCCGACTCATTAAAAAATGCCGGAGTTCGCGTAATTGTTACTGAAATTGACCCAATTTGTGCTTTACAGGCGGCTATGGAAGGTTACGAAGTGAAGAAATTCGCTGATGCCGTAAAAGAAGCAGATATCGTGGTAACAGCAACAGGTAATTGTGATATTGTACGTGGTGAACACTTCAAAACCATGAAAGATAAAGCCATTGTTTGTAATATCGGTCACTTCGATAATGAAATTGACATGGCTTGGTTGAACAAAACGCATGGCAATTCCAAGGTAGAAATTAAACCACAGGTAGATAAATACACCATCGATGGTAAAGACATCATTGTTTTGGCTGAAGGCCGCTTGGTTAACTTGGGTTGTGCAACAGGTCACCCGTCTTTTGTAATGTCTAACTCCTTTACCAACCAAACATTGGCTCAATTGGAGTTGTGGTTGAATACAGATAAATACGAAAACAAAGTTTACACATTGCCAAAGCATCTAGATGAAAAAGTTGCGCTATTGCACTTGGAAAAAATCGGTGTAGAACTGGATGTTTTAACGCCAGAACAAGCTGAATACATTGGTGTTGCGGTTAACGGACCTTTCAAATCAGACGAATACCGTTACTAATTTGAACTACTATTTCTAAAAAAGGGGCAACCAATGTTGCCCCTTTTTTATTTAGCTCAAAATCGGCAATCCATACTATTCATCCTTACTGAGCGTTATTAGGACTAATGAAGAACCTCTGAATTAGCTTAACCTATTTTAACACTCAACCTATGAAAAAGTTTTATTTAGCCTTATTACTAATCTGTTGCACCCACCTGATCTCTTATGGTCAAGGCTACAGTTTACTCAACAATAGTAATTATTCACCGGTAAATTCGGTGTTTTTTAACCCGGCAAAAATTGCCGATTCTAAACAAAAAATACAGTTCAATCTCTTTTCCTTAAACATGTACATCGCCAATGATTATGCACGAATAAAATCATTCGGTGAAATCATTAAAACTGTACAAGGACAGGGAGAATTCAATCAAATTTTGGAAGTATTGCCTCAAAATGGATTGAACAAAAACATGGATTTCGGGCTTGAAACCCGTCTACCTTCCTTTGTAATCTCAATGGGAGGCAATCAAAGTATGGCTTTAACCAACCGGGCAAGGGTTTTGTTCAATGGGAATGAAATTTCAGAAAAGTTAATGCCCATTTTGATTGACGGCTTAGCCAAAACAGATCCTACCACACTTTCAAATGCGCAATTCGGATTAAGTTCAACAGCCTTTGCCGAAACAGGACTGAGCTATGCCAAACAATTCAACATCGCCGGAAAACATGGTTTCAAATTAGGCGTATCGGGTAAATACTTGTGGGGAGGTGGTAATGCCCAACTCATCAATAACCATACTAATGTTGATATTGTCGAAAAGCTTGTGGTTTCCCCAGGTTATACTACGATCGTAACCAATGGGGTAGACATTGTTGCTAATGTTTCGAACAGTATTCTACTTGATCCTGCCAATAATAAAATAACTTGGAACACAATTGCCGATGGACGAGGACAAGGTTTTGGAGCAGACTTTGGATTTGAATACGAATTCAGACCCAAGTTTGCGAACTACCAATACGAAGTGGATGGCAAACAATTGACGGATCACAGCATGCCTCGTTATGCATTAAAATTGGGAGTGGCCGTAACCGACATGGGTTCTATCACTTATTCCAAGGGAAAATCTATTGCCTTATTAGACGCAACCCAAAATAAAGAGTGGACCAAATCACAGATTGACAATTTCAATTTGGCCGATTTAGAAGGTTCGTTGAATAACGTATATCCCGGCAAGGTAACTTCTACCCTAAATTACAGGGCCAATCTGCCCAGCCGGTTAAACATCAACGCGGATGTCAAGGTTGCAAAGAATTTTTACATCGCATCGAACTACATGGGTGCTCTTACTAAAAGCAAGGGCGTAATTGATCCTACCGGCAGATTGATCAGTATTGCACCTCGTATCGAAAAACCCGGATATGAGCTCACTATACCGGTTACCTACTCTTCCCGCTTCCAAAAAACGCATGTAGGTATTGCAACCAGAACGGGTGGTTTTTTTATAGGTACCGATGATATTGGGGGAGCCATTGGCTTAGGGAAATGGACTTCCTTAAACATCTATGCAGGGCTCAATTTCGCTATTGGCAAAAAACGAGTTTCCGATAGAGACGGGGATCATATCAGCGATAAACTAGATAAATGCCCTAAAATAGCCGGACCGAAAGAAAACGACGGTTGCCCTTGGCCCGATGTGGATAAAGATGGTATTCCGGATAAAGACGATGCCTGCCCTAATCTGGCAGGTCCGGCTTCAGCCCACGGCTGCCCAGATACCGATGGTGATGGCATTTCAGACCAAGGAGATAATTGCCCTACCATTCCTGGGCCGATTGCCAGCCAGGGTTGCCCGGATGCCGATGGAGATGGCATTGCCGATAAAGAAGATTTATGTCCAACACTTCCCGGAAGCCGCGATGCAAAAGGCTGTCCAGATCGTGACGCAGACGGTATTCCGGATCGCGAAGATCAATGCCCTGATCTACCTGGTACTGTTGCCTTAAGGGGTTGTCCAGATCGAGATAAAGACGGAATTGCCGATGCCGAAGACCGTTGTCCGGATCTTGCAGGAACGCTTGCCTTAAAAGGATGCCCTGATCGGGATAACGATGGCATTGCCGATGCCGAAGATGCTTGCCCGGACATTGCCGGACCGATGTTGAGCAAAGGATGTCCAGATAGCGATAATGATGGTATTTTGGATAACGAGGATAAATGTCCTAGCTTGGCAGGACCTGCCTTATTCAAAGGTTGCCCGGACACCGATAAAGACGGAACACCAGATAGCGAAGATGCCTGCCCTAGCATAGCCGGACCAGCCATCTTCAAAGGCTGCCCCGATCGGGATGGCGATAGTATTCCGGATAGCGAAGATGCATGCCCGGAACTTCCAGGACCAGCCATTACCAAAGGTTGCCCAGATAAAGACGGCGACGGTATAGCTGACAAGGACGATAAATGTATCGATCAGGTTGGACCAGCATCTAATGGAGGTTGCCCAATTCTGGAGAAACCAACCTTAACCAAGGTTGAAGAGAAAATCATCTTCAAAGCCGTAGCAGATCTTCAGTTTGAAACTGGGAAATCTGTAATCAAGGCCTATTCTTACGACAGTTTAGATGAACTGGCTGCCTTGATGGTTAAACGTCCAGAATTGACCTTGATCCTATCTGGTCACACCGATAATGTAGGTAAACCTGCATCCAACAAAGTATTGAGTTTGAAACGTGCACAGGCCGTGAAAAACTACTTGATGGATGCCGGCGTGGATGGCAGCAGGATTGCAGCGGTAGGTTATGGTAGCACCAAACCGATTGCCAGCAACAAAACGCCACAAGGCCGGGCTAAAAACCGAAGAGTAGAATTTAAAGTTAATTAATCCCTACATCTATCTAACTGCAAAGCTGCCTCGAATTCGAGGCAGCTTTTTTTATGTCATAAATATAGACCGATTACCGTCTTGGTTTGTTAATTTTGAAACATGACTAAGCTTTCGGTAAATATTAACAAGTTCGCTACCATTCGTAATTCTAGAGGTGGGAATAACCCAAATCTGGTTCAGGTGGCAAAAGATGCCGAACGTTTTGGAGCAGAAGGTATTACTGTGCATCCACGGCCCGATGAGCGTCATATCCGCTACCGCGATGTATACGATTTGAAAGCCGTTGTCAGTACAGAGTTTAACATCGAAGGAAATCCTAAAGAAAAAAAATTCGTGGAACTAGTACTTGCAAATACCCCCACACAAGTAACCCTAGTTCCCGATGTTAGCGGACAGTTAACCTCCAACCATGGCTGGAACACCGTTGAAAATCAGACTTATCTTCAAGACATTATTGCTGAATTTCAGTCTGCTGGCATTCGGGTTTCCATATTTGTTGATCCCGACCTGAAAATGGTGGAAGCAGCAAGTACTACTGGAACAGATCGCATCGAGTTGTATACAGAGGCTTATGCCACAAATTTTCAACAAAACAAAGAACTGGCCATCAGGCCCTACCGGGATGCAGCTTTATTGGCACAAAAACTTGGTCTCGGGTTAAACGCTGGCCACGACCTAGACCTACACAACCTCCGTTTTTTCGCTCAAAATATCCCTGATTTACAAGAAGTAAGCATTGGGCATGCCCTGGTTTGCGACTGTCTTTACCTCGGCATGGAGAATACCATTCAGCGTTACCTCCGCCAGCTGAATTCGAATTAAAATTGTGTAAAAATTTTACACAAAACAGCACAATTCACGTGCTGATTTCATCGCATTCAAAACCCAAAATAGTAACTTTGCTGCATCAAAAAATTTCGCAATTTCCATGAGCATCAACGTAAACTACCAGGAAGAATTTAAGAACAGACACATTGCACCCGATGAGGCTTCAACCCAAGCCATGCTGAGAGCGGTTGGCGTACAGACCATAGATGAGCTGATTGAACAAACCGTTCCTGCAAATATTCGTCTGAAACAAGGCTTAAACCTACCGGCACCGCAAAGTGAGTTCGATTATTTGAATAATTTGAAGCAAACTGCTTCTAAAAACAAGGTATTCAAATCGTTTATCGGGCAAGGTTATACCGATGTAATCGTTCCTGGTGTTATTCAGCGAAATATTTTGGAAAATCCGGGATGGTATACCCAATACACCCCATATCAAGCAGAAATTGCTCAAGGACGTTTGCAGGCTCTGTTGAATTACCAAACCATGGTACTCGACTTAACAGGGATGGAAATTGCAAATGCTTCTTTATTGGATGAAGGTACAGCAGCAGCAGAAGCCATGTTTATGCAGTACAGCTTGCGCAAAAACGAAGATGCTAAGGTGTTTTTTGTATCTGAAGACGTTTATCCTCAAACCATTGACATTCTACGTACCCGTTCGGCACCTTATGGTATTGAACTGCGAATTGGCGATCACCGTACCGTTGAATTAACGGATGAAATGTTTGGCGCAATTGTTCAATATCCTGCTGGCAACGGTAGTGTTTACGACTACCGCGATTTTGCGCATAAAACACAACAGAAAGACATCAAACTTACCGTAGTAGCCGATTTGATGAGCTTAACCTTGTTAACGCCTCCCGGAGAATGGGGTGCAGACATTGTAGTAGGTTCATCGCAACGTTTCGGTATCCCGATGGGATTTGGCGGACCACATGCAGCATTTTTTGCAACTAAAGAAGAGTACAAACGCTCTATGCCGGGCCGTATCATTGGTGTAACCATCGACTCTGCAGGTAATTATGCTTTGCGTATGGCGCTACAAACCCGTGAGCAACACATTCGTAGAGACAAAGCAACCTCAAATATTTGTACTGCTCAGGCTTTATTAGCCATTATGGCCGGAATGTATGCTGCTTACCACGGACCAAAAGGACTTAAAGCCATCGCAGATCGTATTCATGGTTTAACTGTGGTATTGGACAAGGCCTTGAGAGAATTAGGTTTTGAGCCCAAAAACAAGCATTACTTTGATACCCTAAGTGTTGATTTAGGCAATTTGGTGGATGCTGTGCATGCCGAGGCCTTGAACCATGAATTTAATTTGCACTACCAGGGTTCAATGGTGAGTATCACCATCGACGAAACTACCCGATTAGAAGATATCGAAATTTTAGCCAGAATTTTTGCCAAAGTAAAAGGTAAAACGGCAAATGATATCAATATACAAGCCCTTTCCGTTAACCTGAATCCTCAATATCCAGCCGAATTGGCAAGAAAATCAGCCTACCTGACTCACCAGGTGTTTAACTCTTACCATTCAGAGCATGAAATGTTGCGCTATATCAAATCGTTAGAAGCCAAAGATCTTTCACTTTGCCACTCGATGATCGCTTTAGGTTCTTGCACGATGAAACTAAATGCCACTACCGAAATGATTCCGGTAACCTGGGCAGAGTTTGGTAAGATCCATCCATTTGCTCCTGCTGATCAAGTTGGTGGTTACATGCAAATTTTTGACGAATTGAACCGCTGGCTAAGTGAAATTACTGGCTTTGCAGCCATGAGTTTGCAACCAAATGCCGGAGCTCAAGGCGAATACGCAGGCTTGATGGTGATTCGTGCTTACCACATTGATCGCGGAGAGGGCCATCGCCATGTAGCCTTAATACCATCTTCAGCACACGGAACCAATCCAGCTTCAGCGGCTATGGCCGGTATGCAGATTGTGGTGGTAAAATGTGATGAAGCCGGTAACATTGATCTAACCGACCTAAAAGCAAAAGCCGAAGAACACAGCAAAAACCTTTCTTGTTTGATGGTTACGTACCCATCTACTCATGGAGTATTTGAAAAGTCAATCATTGAAATTTGCGACATTATTCACCAACATGGTGGACAGGTTTATATGGATGGTGCCAATATGAATGCTCAGGTTGGTTTAACTAGTCCGGCAGCTATTGGTGCCGATGTTTGCCACTTGAACCTGCACAAAACCTTCTGTATTCCGCATGGTGGCGGCGGTCCGGGTATGGGTCCAATCGGTGTTGCTAAACACTTGGTACCTTTCCTACCGGGGCATAGTGTTGTTAAAATTGGTGGAGAAAAATCAATCCCTGCTGTATCTGCAGCACCTTGGGGATCTGCTTCTATCTTGCTGATTTCTCATGCATACATTTCCATGATGGGTGGCGAAGGCCTTACTGAAGCTACCAAAGTGGCTATTTTGAATGCAAACTACATTAAAGCCCGTTTAGAGAATCATTATCCAGTCTTATATTCTGGATCAAATGGCCGTTGTGCACACGAAATGATTTTGGACTGTAGGGCCTTTAAAAACATTGGTATTGAAGTTACCGATATAGCGAAACGTTTAATGGACTATGGCTTCCACGCACCAACCGTTTCTTTTCCGGTTGCTGGAACACTAATGGTAGAACCTACCGAATCTGAGCCTAAGCACGAGTTAGACCGTTTCTGCGATGCGATGATTGCCATTCGCCAAGAAATCGAGGCGATTGAAAAAGGCACATCAGATGCAAACAATAACCCATTGAAAAATGCTCCACATACCGCTGCAGTAATCAGCGGCTATAACTGGGATCGTCCATATAGCCGCCAACAGGCTGCATTCCCATTACCTTATGTAGCAGCAAACAAATTCTGGCCATCAGTTGGCAGAGTTAATGACACCCATGGCGACCGCACACTAATTTGCTCTTGCCCTCCTTTAGAGGCTTATGCCGAGACTCAAGTAGCTTAAACTGAGCCATAACATAAAAAAACCTGGGGTTTTGCTCCGGGTTTTTTTATGTCAATACGAAGTCAGAAAGAAAATAGATGTTTAAACATTTAATTTTAAAAACTATATTTGAGTAATTAATCAATAAACTGAAAAATGAAAAAATTAATCTCAACCTTAGGTATCGCAAGTATTGCGCTGTTTTCCATGTCATTTATGGCGCCCATTAAACCGAGCAATTACAAAGTAGACACTCAAAAATCATTAGTTTCTTGGAACGGTAAAAAAGTTGCAGGCGAACACAGCGGAACCATTAAACTAAGTTCCGGTGAATTGAGTTTGGAAGGTACAAAATTAGCTAAAGGTTCATTTACCATGAACATGAACAGCATTAACTGTACCGATTTACAAGGCGAATGGGCCGATAAATTGGTAGGTCACCTAAAAGCTGACGATTTCTTTGGTGTAGAGAAATACCCTACCTCTACTTTTGTGATTACCAAAGTTAGTCCTGCAGCAGTTGGAACAATTAACGTTTCGGGTAACCTGACTATCAAAGGTATTACTAAACCCTTGAGCTTCCCTGCAAGCCTATCTGTAAAAGGAAACACAGTAACCGCATCGGCTAAAGGTGTAAAAGTTGACCGTACCAAATACGATATCCGTTATGGTTCAAAAAGCTTCTTCGACAGCATTGGCGACAAAGCTATTGATGATGAGTTTACCTTGGATATCACTTTGGTAGCCAGTAAATAAGTTAGTTTATAGTTTGTTTAGAGAGCCCTGTTCATTAGAGCAGGGCTTTTTTTTATACAATACGAAAACCTTGATCGTCAAAAGCGACCATACTGGTGGCTTTGGTCTTGGCATGGTAATACAAGCAGGTCCAACCTTCAGCTGCGGCACGCTTTCCATAGCTTTCTCTCAATTCCATGGCAAAGCGTGGATCAAAATCGTATTTCGCCATAAATTTCCGAATCAACTGCTCGGGTTCAGGCAGCACATCGCCTCCAAAGAAATACGTCTCCTCACCTTCTCGGATCAGGAAAACCTGATGAAATTCGGTATGCCCACCCGTTTGCTCAAATGAGATCTGGGAATTTAGCGCTCCACTTCCTTCTACAAAACGAATACAACCACTACGCTGCACCACATCGAAAATATTCGTATCGTACGATTTAGAAGGTTTGCTGTATGCAGCTTCCCACTCCCCTCGTTGAATAACGTATTCTGCATTGGGAAAACTAATTTCTAACCTACCCGACACTTCATTCACCATTCCACCCGCATGATCAAAATGTAAGTGCGACATCAGCACCAAGCTGACATCTTCGGGACTAAACCCAGCCTTGCGAATGTGTTGATGTAAATAAAGTTCATCTTGATCATCGCGGTAGCCTAAACCGGTATCAATTAAAATTAAATCGTTTGCGGTTTGCACTAAAAATGGACGGACATGAACAAATAAGGAAGCAGGTCTGTCTTTCGGATCGTGCATTTGAGGATCGAAAGGAATAAATTTTTTACTGCTGTCTACCGAATAAGAACCTTCGTATAAAGGGAAAATCTTCAATGCTGAATCTATTTAAAACTTGGCTTAGCCTACTGTTTTAAGTATATTTAAAGTCCTAAAACGTTGGCAAAGATATGCAAAAAAGATGGGTGGAAAATCCTGTTGATCAATCGGAAGTATTGGCACAACTACAACAAGCTTTACAGATTGATGAGGTGCTTGCCCGCTTGTTGATTTCCCGTGGAATTCACTCTTTTGAAGAAGCCCGCGAATTTTTTAGACCAGAACTAGCTCACCTTCACGATCCATTCCTGATGCAGGATATGGAAAAAGCTGTGCTACGTATTGAGCAGGCATTAGCAAATGACGAGAAAATTTTAGTTTTTGGAGATTACGATGTGGATGGAACTACAGCCGTTTCCCTGGTTTATTCTTTCCTTCACAAACTCCACCCAAAAGTAGATTTCTACATTCCAGACCGCTACCACGAAGGCTATGGCATTTCTTTCCAAGGAATTGATTATGCCGAAACCCACGGATTTTCGCTCATTATTGCCCTCGACTGCGGCATTAAATCCATTGATAAAGTAGATTATGCTCATGAAAAAGGCATTGATTTTATCATTTGCGATCACCATTTGCCCGGAAAAGAACTTCCAAAAGCAGTTGCTGTATTAGATCCCAAAAGGTCAGATTGCAGCTATCCTTTTAAAGAACTTGCCGGATGCGGCATCGGCTTTAAGTTAATTCAGGCTTTTGCCGAAAAAAATAATATCCCCTTTGAAGAATTAGAATTTTACCTCGATTTAGTTGCCGTAAGTATTGCCGCAGATATTGTACCCATTAATGGAGAGAACCGGGTGCTAGCCTGGCATGGGATGAAACGTTTGAATGAAAAACCTTGCCCAGGTTTAGATGCCTTGATGGAGATTGCCGGCAGAAAATCGAGTTATACCTTATCGGACGCTGTTTTTCAATTGGGGCCTAGAATCAACGCTGCAGGACGCATGGCTGATGCCAAACATGCCGTCAAATTACTCATTAGCCACAGTAAAGAAGAGGCCTTGGAAAAGGCCCGGCTTATTGATATGCAGAACGAAGAGCGCCGCGGGTACGATACGGATATCACCGAGCAAGCTTTAGCAATCATTCAGGGCAACCCAGAATTAGTAAATCGAAAAACAACGGTGGTTTTTAATGAAAGCTGGCACAAAGGTGTGATTGGTATTGTTGCCTCCCGACTAACTGAAATGTATTATCGACCAACGGTGGTGCTCACACAATCCAACGGCGTAGTAGCAGGTTCGGCCCGATCAGTTGTTGGTTTTGATTTATACGAAGCCCTATCGGCCTGTAGCGATCTGTTAGAACAATTTGGAGGACATAAGTATGCCGCCGGATTAACCATGAGAAGTGAAAACATAGCTGCATTTCAAGAACGATTTGAGGAAGTGGTTTCAGCTAGTATCACTGAGGAACTCTTGATTCAGGAAATCAAAATCGATGCTACATTGCACCTTGATCAAATTGACGGCAAATTCTTTCGCATCCTACATCAGTTTGAACCCCATGGCCCGCAAAACATGAGTCCGATATTTTTAAGTAAAAATGTTTATACTTACGGAACGGCAACGGTAGTTGGAGGAAAACACCTAAAATTCAAAATCAGGCAAGACGATTCTGGCTACTTTGATTGCATAGGCTTTGGATTGGGCGATTTTTGTAATGCACTAAATAGCGGAAAAGCATTTGATGTGTGTTACAGTATTGAAGAAAATGTGTGGAAAGACCGTCGTACAGTTCAATTAAGAATTAGAGACATTCGTAGTTTAGCATAAGGCTTAAGGCGATAAAGAAAGATGATTTTAAGGGCAGAAAACTTGGTTAAAAAATACCGTCAACGGACGGTGGTAAACAACGTATCCTTCCATGTTTCGCAGGGAGAAATTGTAGGATTATTGGGGCCGAATGGAGCGGGAAAAACCACGTCATTTTATATGATTGTGGGCTTGATAAAACCAAACGAAGGTCATGTGTATCTGGAAGACGAGGACATCACTGAAGATCCGATGTATCGTCGTGCTCAAAAAGGCATTGGCTATTTGGCACAAGAAGCTTCTGTTTTTCGTAAACTGACTGTAGAAGATAATATCCGGGCCATTCTAGAAATGACCCAGCTGAGTAAGGAAGAACAAGATCAGAAACTGGAAGAACTGATTGATGAATTCAGTTTACATAAAGTGCGAAAAAATCGGGGCGATTTGCTTTCGGGAGGAGAACGCCGCCGTACAGAAATAGCCCGTGCATTGGCTGCTGATCCCAACTTCATTTTGCTCGATGAACCTTTTGCAGGTGTAGACCCCATTGCAGTAGAAGAAATCCAATCCATTGTAGCCAAACTAAAACTGAAAAATATTGGTATCTTAATTACTGACCACAATGTTCAGGAGACCCTATCCATTACCGATCGGGCATATTTATTGGCCGAAGGTAAGATCATGCTAACCGGCACACCATCGGAAATAGCCAACAACGAACTAGCACGGAAATATTATCTCGGACAACATTTCGAACTCCGAAAGAAAAAGGTCTGAATTAAATCTAAGTCAGCATGACGCTTGTCAACTCGTTCTTTACCTGGATAATGAAAAAGCGAATTCATCAGATTGAGCTTTTCATGAAATATCCGCATGAAGTTCAAGAGGAATGGTTCCAAAACTTAATTACTACCGCCCAACATACCGAATGGGGTAAAACTTACGGCTACAGCGAGCTGAATAGTAGTCAGCAATTCAAAGAACGGGTTCCCATTCAAACTTACGATACCTTAAAACCCTATATTGAACGGATGCTGGCGGGTGAACAAAATGTGCTATGGCCCTCTGAAATTAAATGGTTTGCGAAATCATCAGGAACAACCAACGACCGTAGCAAATTCATTCCGGTTAGTGAAGAATCGCTGGAAGAATGTCATTACAAGGGCGGAAAAGATTTGCTTTCTATCTATTGCAATAACCGCCCTGAAACAAAAATATTTACGGGTAAATGTCTGGTATTGGGGGGCAGTTCTCAAATTAATCAGCTAAATGCCGATTCTTCTTACGGCGATCTTTCAGCGGTTTTGATTAAGAACTTGCCTTTTTGGGCAGAGTTTTACCGAACTCCGGAACAGTCCATCACCTTGATGGAAAATTTTGAGGAAAAAGTAGAGAAAATAGCTCGGGCAACTTTAGAGGTGAACGTCACCAATATTTCAGGTGTACCTACCTGGAATGTGGTTTTAGCGAAACGCATTTTGGAACTGAGCGGCAAATCGAACCTTCTTGAGGTTTGGCCTAATTTGGAATTGTACTTCCATGGAGCGGTTAATTTTACACCCTACCGGGAACAATTCAAAGAACTGATTCCTTCGGATCAGATGTATTATCTAGAAACGTATAATGCCTCCGAGGGCTTTTTCGGAATACAAGACCTACCTAATTCTGAGGAGATGCTCCTCATGCTGGATTATGGGATTTATTACGAGTTTTTACCGATGGAACATCTGGGCGAGGAAAACCCTAAAACTCTGAGTTTAGATGAGGTAGAACTCGAAAAGAACTATGCCTTAATCATTTCTACCAATGCCGGATTGTGGCGCTACATGATCGGCGATACTATCAAATTTACTTCCTTATCGCCCTATCGAATTAAAATTACCGGGAGGACCAAACATTTCATCAATGCTTTTGGCGAAGAGTTGATTATTGATAATGCGGAGAAAGCATTGGCCAAAGCCTGTGCGGAAACTAAGTGCAGTATCCGTGATTATACAGCCTGTCCTATTTATTTCAAAGGTAATGAAGCCGGAGCACACGAATGGATCATTGAATTTGAGAAATCACCAAAGGATTTGGAACGTTTCGGAGAGCTATTGGATCAGGAACTTAGAGCACTCAATTCGGATTACGATGCCAAGCGTTATAAAGATATGGCCCTGCGTAAACCTCAAATTCACCAAGCACCGGAGGGTACTTTTTACCAATGGATGAAAACCCGAGGCAAGCTGGGCGGGCAACATAAAGTGCCTCGTTTAGCGAATGAACGCCGTTATGTGGAAGAAATCTTAGCCTTAATGGCTTAATCTATTTCTTTGGAAAAGCCAAGGATACTATCACGCTTGTTGTCAAGATAAATAGGATGACTAATAGGGAATGTAAGGTAGTAAAACCCCATGCAGCAAGGTAGTGATGTGCTAGCATCTTCAAACCGATAAAAACCAATAAGATTGCCAAACCGGTTTTGAGGTAATGGAATTTATGGATGATGTTAACCAGTAGGAAAAACATCGAACGTAAACCCAAAATGGCAAAAATATTGGAGAAGAAAACGATGTACGGATCCTTGGTAACCGCAAAAATTGCTGGGATGGAATCTACAGCGAAAATCAGATCGGTAAATTCTACAACAAGTAAAACAACAAACAGCGGAGTAATGAGCGCCTTTCCACCTCTTTTTATAAAGAAACTCTTGCCTTTATAGTCGGCTGCAATAGGGAAATATTTAGCGGCAAACTTAACAACGCGGTGATTGTCGGCGTCAATCTCATCTTCTTCATCGCGATTTAAGAACATCGATGCTCCGGTATACACCAGAAATCCGCCGAATACATAGATAATCCAGCCGAACTGATTGATGAGTGAAGACCCAATAAAAATGAAGAGGAAACGCATGATCACTGCACCAATAATTCCCCAGAATAACACCCGATGGTAATATTTTTCGTCTACACCAAAAGCAGAAAAAATCAATACCATCACGAAAATATTGTCTACCGAAAGAGCGTATTCAACTACATAACCGGTAATGAATTCGAGTGCCAAATTTTGCTTGTAAGCACTTAAACTAGCTGAAAAATTTTCAGGGATGAGCACAATATTGTGCAGGTATTCTTGAGTAACGGCTTTCAGTTGTGCATAATTTTGAATTCCGTGCAAAAATTCGCCTTCTGTAAGCAATAAAACATAAAACCCTAAGGCAAACGAAACCCAGATGGAGCTCATAATTGCGGCTTCTTTGAGGGTAACGATGTGGTCTTTTTTATTGAAAACACCTAAGTCAATAGCCAGCATCAGCACTACAAAAAGTAAAAAACAAGCAAAAAAGATCAATTCGTTACTCATGGCTATTTTTCTCTCTCGGTGGTAAAGCGAACCAGAGCCTCTAATGGAGTACGTGCTTGCTGGTTGGGTAAGGTATCTAATAGTTGAAATGCTTCTTCTTGAAATTGCATCATCTGTGATTTGGCGTAATCGATACCTCCACTGTTTTTCACAAAATCAATCACTTCAATAACCATTTTGGGGTCTTGACTATGATTTTTAATCAAATTCATGATGTGCCGCTTATCCGCTTTTGATGCCTTACTCAGCGCATAAATGAGCGGCAAGGTCATTTTCTTTTCCTTGATGTCTATACCCAGTGGCTTACCCACATCGTCTGTTCCAAAGTCGAATAAATCGTCTTTAATTTGAAATGCAATGCCAATTTTCTCACCAAATAAGCGCATGCGCTCAATGTTTGCCTCATCAGCTCCGGCGGAAGTTGCACCACATGCGCAACAGGAAGCAATTAGTGAAGCGGTTTTTTTGCGAATAACTTCGAAATAAACTTCCTCGTTTATGTCTAATCGGCGGGCTTTTTCGATCTGCAACAATTCTCCCTCACTCATTTGCTGTACAGCTTCCGAAACTATTTGAAGTAATCGGTAATCTTGATTGTTAACGGATAAAAGCAAGCCTTTGGCTAAGAGATAATCGCCAACAAGTACTGCAATTTTATTTTTCCATAAAGCATTGATGGAGAAGAAACCCCTACGCTGATAGGCATCGTCCACTACATCATCATGAACCAACGTAGCGGTATGTAAAAGCTCGACCAAGGTTGCTCCCCGGTAGGTAGACTCGGTAATTCCTCCGCAAATATTGGCAGAAAAAAAGACGAACATCGGGCGGATCTGTTTCCCTTTTCGCTTAACGATGTAATGAGTTATCCGATCAAGCAGAGGGGTGCTACTCTTCATCGCCATTTTGAACTTTTTCTCAAAAGCATCCAGCTCAGCAGCTATCGGTTTTCTAATCTCGTTAAGTTTATTCATTTCGTTATCAACGGTACAAACCTACACATTTGGGCCGATTTTAGGCTTAGTAAACTGTGAAAAGCGTACAAAAAAGAAAAGCTCCGCATTAGGCGGAGCTAATTCATAATTGCGGAGAGAGAGGGATTCGAACCTACCTAGATCAGTTTTAAATATTTTTTTATGCCGTATTAGTACGGCATAATGAGCATGACAACCTCTTGTATTGAAATCAAAACGATCTCATTTTACAAAATTTACATGCTCATGTAAACTAAAACAAATACTTCGTACTCAAGAAATTAGAGCTATGACTATCCACGATCTCATTAAGCAAATGTTTATTGCTGTCGTTTAGCTTGGTAGCAACCAGCGAACGGATAGAGAACGAGCGAATTGCATCAAAAACCGACAAGGTCCCTTCGGCGCTATCTTTACGCCCGGTAAACGGAAACACATCCGGACCACGTTGACACTGACAATTGATATTTACCCTGCTCACCTGGTTCACTAATGGATCGATTAAATGAGCCAGTTCGTCTTTATCCTGACTGAAAATACTAACCTGTTGTCCGTGGGTAGAATTGATGAGGTATTGGATTGGTTCTTCTAACTCATCAAAAGCTGCTACCGGAATTATGGGTCCAAACTGCTCTTCGGTATACAGCTTCATTTTATCGTTTACCGGATATACGATGGCCGGATAAACAAAGGATTCTAAGGATTCGCCACCACCAGGGTTGACCACCTTGGCACCATGAGCCTCAGCGTCGGCAATACATTCTTTTAAATAAACCGGTTTATTCGGCTCAGGCAATGGCGTTAAGGCAACCCCCTGATCCCAAGGTAAGCCTATTTTCAGTTGGGCTACCGCTTCGGTCAATCCTTTTAAAAATTCATCTACCAAAGACCGATGCACAAATACAATCTTCAATGCGGTACAACGCTGTCCATTAAACGAGAGTGCGCCTAAAACAGTTTCTTGAATGGCCAATTTTAAATCGGCCTTAGCGGTAATAATGGCAGCATTTTTAGCATCCAAGCCCAAAATGGCCCGCAAGCGGTTCACCTTGGGGTGCATTTTTTTCAACTCATCGGCCACTTTACTCGAGCCGATAAGAGTTAAGACGTTGATCTGACCTGACTGCATTAGCTTAGGCACAATGGTACTACCCCGGCCATATATCGTATTGATCACCCCTTTTGGGAAACACTTTTTAAATGCTTCCAATAATGGGTAATGTAATAAGGTACCGTGCTTTGGTGGTTTAAAAAGCAGGGTATTGCCCATAATCAGAGCCGGAATTAGCGTGGTGAAAGTCTCATTGAGCGGATAGTTGAAAGGGCCCATACAAAGTACAACTCCCAAGGGTGAACGCCGAATTTGGGCTACAATCCCCTGTTCAATCTCGAAACGAGATGACTGGCGATCCAGTTCTTTCAAGGAATCAATAGTTGCATAAATGTATTCGATGGTACGGTCAAACTCTTTCACCGAATCGGCATGCGATTTACCAATTTCCCACATCAACAATTTGACCACCAAATTTTTCTGTTCAATAATTTCATGGGTAAAATGCTCTACACAGGCAATACGGTCGGCCACACTTATGGTGGGCCATTCACCACGGCCATTGTCATAGGCTTTCACCGCAGCCTCCAAGGCTTCATCCGCTTCTTTTTGTCCGCAAATCGGGTAACTGCCAATTACCTTGCGTTCTAAACCATTGGCTGTTTTGATACAGATTGGAGATAATACCGTATGGCGATCTCCGTTCCAGGGCTTCATTTGCCCATTACATAAATACTCAGATTGATGTAATTCTTTTTCTAAACGGAAAGCTTCCGGAATCTGCGATTCGGCTATAAAAAGCTCCGCAATGATTTCTTTTACACTCATGGTTTTAAATTTCAATTTGTTTAAAATCGGTGTAGGGATTGTTAATCAGCTAGCTAAATAAGCCAGTCCACATGCAATTAACCAAATGAGATACTCAGTACATTCGGTTTATATATATGCAATATACAAACAGTTTTTTCTGTACAGGCATCCATGAAATAATAACACCTAAACTAGCAAGCGTTCAATCGGTATAGATATAGTCTTCATTAATATTAAGAAATTGGCTTTAGCTGCCTCCTCTATTAGTCGAGAGCTCATTTTTGAAAACTAGAAGATTTTAGGTTTTTCTAATTTGAGCACTGGCTCGCTGACGGCCACTTCATTAAAATAATTACTCTTACAACTAATGAGATCGTTCGAGAATCAGCGTCGATACCATTTCAATTGATAGAAGGAACCATCAAAACGACATTCTTAAAAGATTGGTATTGAAAAGCAGTTTAATAATTAGAGAAAGTACTCGAAACCAATAATTGAATATCACTGGTTAAAATTTAGTTGCGGAGAGAGAGGGATTCGAACCCTCGATACCCTTGCGAGTATACAAACTTTCCAGGCTTGCTCTTTCGACCACTCAGACATCTCTCCGAAAAGGAGGACAAAAGTATCAATTTTCTGTTAATTCGCCGCGTAAATTTAAGGGCAGCATACGGGCTACTACATCAATCGGCTTACCCGAACCGAGCAAGAACATCAATTTGGTTACTGCCGCTTCAAAAGTCATATCAAAACCGCTTACCACACCCATTTCTTTAAGCTGGCGACTGGTTTCATAACGACCCAATTCTACTGAACCGCCTCGGCATTGGGAAATATCCAATATCAATTTTCCACTATCGATGGTTCTTTGCAAAGCATCTAAAAACCATTGTTCTGTACTGGTATTTCCGGCTCCATAAGTTTCCAAAATAACAGCCTTACAATCTGAATTTAATACCGCATTTACCATTTGTTCGTTAATACCCGGGTATAATTTGAGCACAGCTATGGCGGTGTCGAAATCTTTGTGAACTTTTAGTGGCTTGTTGGCTACTTTGGCAATATAGCTTTCGAAAAAGCTGAAATGCACCCCAGCTTCGGCTAATAAAGGGTAATTTGGAGATTGAAATGCTTCAAACTTAGCCGAATTGTATTTGGTTGAGCGATTGCCTCTCAGTAATTGATAATCGAAATAAATGCAAACCTCGGGAGCCACAGCCTGTCCACCCTGTTTTTCAGCTGCAATCATGATAGCTGTAATCAGGTTCTCTTTCGCATCCGTCCTAATCTCATCAATGGGTAATTGCGAACCGGTTAACACCACCGGCTTGGCCAAGCCTTCGAGCATAAAACTCAAAGCCGAAGCCGTAAAAGCCATGGTATCCGATCCGTGCAAAACCACAAATCCGTCGTATTTATCGTAGTTCTTCTCAATTAATTTGGCAATATCCACCCAAATTCCTGGGTTCATATCGGATGAATCAATGATTGGATCGAATGAATGAACTGTTAATTGGTGATTAAGCCGTTGCAATTCGGGCACATTGTCTTTAATTTGCTTGAAGTCAAAAGGAAGCAGTACGCCACTTTTTTCGTCATGCACCATTCCAATGGTACCGCCGGTATAAATGATAAGAATATTGGCCATAATTGATTAGACCTCAAATATCGCAACTATATCCCAAATATTTTGATGGAATTTTCGGTGGTAATTTCTGCCAGTTTGGCTACAGAAGTTTGATGCAAATCGGCAACTTTTTGAGCCACATGAATCAAATAGCTGCTTTCATTGGGCTTACCTCTAAAAGGAACCGGAGTGAGGTAAGGTGAATCGGTCTCCAGTACAATGTGCTGCAATGGAAGCTGAGCAACAACCGTATCTAAACCGGCATTTTTATAGGTTACCACGCCTCCAATTCCCAAATAAAAGCCCAAGTCAATAATTTTATGGGCCTGCTCTAGTGAACCGGTAAAACAGTGGAATATGCCTCTCAATTTTTCATCGTTTTCTGACAATAAAACCTGATATACTTCGTCGAAAGCATCACGGCAGTGAATCACGATAGGTAAATTAAGCTTCTTAGCCCACCCAATTTGGGCTCTAAAGGCTTCAAGCTGGTTTTCAAGAGTCGATTTATCCCAGTACAAATCAATACCTATTTCACCAATCGCGTAGATAGGCTGATGGGGAATTTGATCGTGTATGGTTTGTAATTGATTTCTGAAATCGGCTTTTACATCACATGGGTGAAGGCCAAGCATCGGAAAACAATGCTCCGGATAGTTCTTAGCCAAATTCATGACCATGGGAATAGATTCTACATCAACATTAGGTAAAAACAAGCGACTCACCTGATTGTCCAATGCCCTTTGCATCAATTGATCAAGTTGCGCCTGGTCTTTTTCGTAATATAGATGTGTATGCGTATCTGTCAGAACCATAATTCAAAACTAAACAAAAAGCCCCCTGAAATTATCAGAGGGCTTCAATTTTGTAAGGTTTATTTTTTTACTGGCGGAGGTGGCGGAACTGCTTTACCAGCTTTGATTGCCACTACCTCAATTTCGAATACTAAAGGTGTAAACGGAGGTATACCCGGACCACCTTGTTGGCCGTAAGCCAGGGTTGATGGAATAACCAAAGTGGCTTTGGTGCCTTTCGGAAACAACATCAAGCCCTCGTCAAAACCAGGGATGCTTTGGTTCATTCCTACAGCTACTTTTAACGGACTGTATGGACGCATGGCGTTAAATACGCCAGCTTTTTTTGCTACTTCCGGATTGCTGGTATCGAATACCTTTCCGCTCATAAAAGAACCGGTATAGTTTACTTCTACTGTATCACCTACAGCAGGCTTTGGACCTGAGCCTGTAGTGGCAACGGCATAATTTAAGCCCGATGGCGTAGTAGTAACTTTTAAGCTTTTAGATTGGATATACGATTTGATTTTTCCGCCTTCTGCTTTTTTAGCAGCTTCGGCATCGGCTTTAATATACTCGTCAATTTTTGCACCGAAAATGCTATCGTTCAGTTTTCCTTTCGGAATAACTTTTTCAACTTTTAAGGTGAAAATGATGAATTGATCTTTTCCGGCAAAAGTAGGTTTAGGCTGACCAGTTTTAGCAGCTAAAGTATCCAAGTTGATTTTAAATGTAGCACTATCACCTTCGCTTAACAATTGTAAACCAGCGTATAAATCGCCGTTGAAACTAGGTTTTTGGCAAACCAAGAAAGCCGGACGATCGGTATCGTAGGTACTAAAAATCACTGAATCTTTCTCTGTACGTTGAATTCCTTTAATTACGATAAAGTCACCTTCTTTAATGCTTGCTCCATCGGCATCTTCATGAATGTTATACTGTAAACCACCTTCGGCAGTTTTAAAGCGGTTACAGCTACTTAAGGTTAAGGCAGCTAAGCCCAAAATGATCAGATTTTTTTTCATTTGTTTTGATATAATTTATTGCAATAATAAGCTTTTATAAGTTGGTAAAAGATTTTTAAACTGTTGAATTACGCTTTCGAACGGATCGTCTGAAGCACCACCTGCTGCGTTGCGGTGACCGCCACCGTTGAAGTACTTTTTACAAATCTCATTAGCAGGGAAATCACCGGTTGATCTGAGTGACAATTTAACCCTATCGGGACGTTCAATAATTAATGCCGCCAAGCGGATGCCATTAATCGATAAAGCGTAGTTTACCAGTCCTTCCGTGTCTCCAGTCAGGATATTGAATTGCTCCAGATCTGCTTTGGAAACCCAGATTAATGCTGCATTAAATTCAGAAAACACCTCTAAACGGTTCGATAAGCAATGTCCCAGGAAACGTAAGCGATCCTCCGATGAATTATCGTAAATCAGCTGGTGAATTCGGTAATTATCTGCCCCTTTTTTGATCAATTCTGCCACAATCAGGTGAACTTCAGCCGTAGTAGTTGGATATTTAAAGGATCCAGAATCCGTAAGAATGCCGGTATACAAACAGTCGGCAACATCTTTAGAAATCAATTCAGGCTCTTGCATTAAATCGGCAATAAACTCATAAATGAGTTGAGCTGTTGAACATGCGCTCACCCGCCAATGTCTGAAATCGTCAAAATCAACCGGATCCAAATGGTGGTCGATCAATATTTTTTTTGCAGCTGATGCACCAACCCACTCGCCCATCTCGTTTATCCGCGAAAGCGCATTAAAATCCAAACAAAAAATAAAATCTGCTGCAGCGATGAATTCTTTCGATTGCTCTTCTTGTTCAGTGTAAATGATGACTTCCCCATTATTGGGCAGCCAATGCAAAAAAATAGGGTAATCGGTAGGGGTAATTACCTGAACATGATGCCCATTTTGAATCAAGTAATTATACAAGCCCAATGAAGAGCCCATTGCATCACCATCGGGTTTATGGTGAGTGGTAATCACAATTTTTTTGGGTTGGGATAATGACTCTTTGAGTTCGGCTAAATTCATGCAGTATTACTTGGGCGTATAAACTACAAAACTATCAAAAACCTTCAGGATAACTAACATCAGGGCTGAAATCATTATGCTTTGGTACTGTTTTTGGAGCTGGGGTGGTTAATTACATACAAAAAGCGTACTTTTGCACAAAATTTAAACAATGGCAACTAACAGAACTTTTACAATGATTAAGCCCGATGCCGTTAAAAACGGACATATCGGTGCGATTTTGAACGATATTATTGCTGGTGGCTTTAAAATTGTGGCCATGAAATATACCCGCTTAAGTGCTGAAAAAGCTGGCGAATTTTATGCCATTCACAAAGAGCGTCCATTTTTTGGCGAATTGGTAGATTTCATGTCATCTGGACCGATTGTAGCTGCAATCTTAGAGAAAGACAATGCCATCGAAGATTTCAGAAAGTTAATCGGAAACACGGATCCTGCGAAAGCAGACGCCGGAACAATCCGCAACAAATACGCAAAATCTATTGATGCAAACGCAATTCATGGCTCAGACTCTGATGCCAATGCAGAAATTGAAGGTAACTTCTACTTCTCTGCTTTCGAACGTTTCTAAACCACTAGATACTTATCAAAAAGGCCTCGAATGAGGCCTTTTTAGTTTATAACAATACGATCTCCTCAATTACGGTTCCGCCAGCCTTTTCGTTCATCTTCTCTATAATTTGTGAGCGCATCATCACCAATTCGTTTTTGATAACTGATGACTCGACACGGACGAAAAGTTTTTTATCGCGGATGTATATTTCCTTAGTTCGGTTGGCAATGGCCGGACCCATAAGTTCTGGCCAAGCGGCAATCAAAGAAGTTTCATCAAACTTGCGCTGCAGCTTGTAAACTTGTAGCAGTTGCTCCAAGGCTTCTTTGATACTTTTATCGTTAGTTTTTCGGATCACGAGCTCACCACCTTTCCTTGATTGACATCAAAAATCAATACCTCTTCACCAATTTCGTCAAAAATTGTTTGGATACGTGTCCGGCTGGTATCGGTAATGAAAATCTGTCCAAAATCATGATCGGATACTTTTTGCATCAATTTTCGGGTACGCAAATCGTCGAGCTTATCAAAAATATCATCCAAGAGTAGTAGGGGCTCAAACCCGTTTTCTTGCTTTAAATACGTATACTGAGCAAGTTTTAGCGCAATTAGAAACGATTTCTGCTGACCTTGAGATCCGAATTTTTTTAAAGGCATTCCGTGAATCGTAAACACCAAATCGTCCTTATGAATTCCAACTGTGGTACGTTCCAGAATTCGATCCTTCTCTACGTTTTTAAGCAATAAGTTCGTTAAGCTATCCTGATGTAAGGGCGAATTGTAAACCAAGCTCACTTGCTCGGCATCCTCACTCAAAAAAGAATAATGTTGATTGAAAATTTCGGTAAAGCGTTCCATAAATGAGCGCCGCTTTTGGTAGATTACAGCTCCCGAATTCACCAACTGCTCGTCAAATATTTCCAATAATGTAGGGTCATATTTCCCTATTTGTGCAATTTGGCGCAACAAGGCGTTCCGGTTGCTCAATACTTTATTGTACTGAATCAGTTCATCTAGGTATTTACGGTCAGTCTGACTGATGGCATTATCCATGAACTTGCGTCGCTCTTCACTGCCTTCAATCACAATGCTTACATCGTATGGAGAAATCATCACCAAAGGGAAAAGCCCAATATGATCTGCTAATCGCTGATATTCCTTCTTATTGCGCTTAAACTGTTTCTTCTGATTTCGCTTTAAGGAACAAGCAATGGTTTCGTCTTTTGCCTTCAAATCAAAAGTACCCTGTACCATAAAAAAATCGGCACCTTGCCTAATTTGTTGGGTATCTATGGGATTAAAATAACTTTTACAAAGCGAAAGGTAATGTATGGCGTCCAGCAAATTCGTTTTACCCGCACCATTATTACCCGTAAAAGCATTGACAGTTTTAGAAAACTTCAATTCGGCTTCTTCGTAATTTTTAAAATTGAGGAGAGATAAGCGCTGTAACCACATACAATACCGTCAAATTTACAATTTAGCTTTGGTAAAGCGGTATCTGATCAAAAAATATGGCTATTAATTTAAGGGTTGATACTTAGGCTTAAAACTGTATTTTTGCATTCTTGTAAATAAGTAACGCATGGCAAAGAAGCAAACCGCAACACCTGAACCTGAGGTTCAAGCAGAAAAGACTACCAGTAGTTTCATTCAGGAAAACACCAAAAGCTTAATCATTATTGGTGGCGCAATCCTGGCACTGCTACTTTTATATTTCGGATACCAAAAATTTTATTTGGCACCGCGAGCAGAGAAAGCAGCAAACGAGATGTTCAAAGCTGAACAATATGCCACAATAGATTCTTTAGCCGATAAAGCGATTAATGGTGATGGATCTTACCCTGGTTTTGAAAAAATTGCCGAAGAGTATTCGAATACTAAATCAGCTAACATCGCCAACGCCTATTTGGGTGGCTTATACTTGAGAAAAGGTCAATTTGAAAAAGCCGTTGAAGCTTTAGGGAATTACAGCAGCACTGGAAGTCCGGTAATTGATCCATTGGTTTTAGGTATGTTGGGAGATGCCTACTCTGAATTGAAAGATTACGGCAAAGCCATTACTTACTATAAAAAGGCAGCAAACAAAACCGAAAACTCGTTTACAAGCCCCCTTTTCTTAAAAAAATTAGGTTTGGTTTACGAAGAAGAGAAAGATTTTGAAGCCGCTTTAAAAGCGTACCAAACCATTAAAGAAAAATATCCTGAGAGTGCAGAAGCAGGCAATATCGATCAGTACATTGCCCGTGTTGAAGCTCAGCAATAATTAGTAAAACGTCATTTTTTAGAAAGCTTGCCCGTATACGGCAGGCTTTCTTTATTTTTGGGCTATGGCAACATCCTTAAAGAATCTGTCTGACTTTTCGCACACCCAAGTAGCGGATGCATCTCCATTCCGATTTGGTATTGTGGTAGCAGAGTGGAATGCAGAAATCACGCATGCGCTTTATGAAGGAGCTTACAATAGCCTCATCCAATATGGCGCTGCTACAGAACACATTCATACCATTCAGGTTCCTGGAAGCTATGAACTTATTGCCGGAGCAGACATGCTTTTAGCTTACAAAAACTTCAATGCGGTAATTTGCCTCGGCTGTGTGATCCAAGGCGAAACCCGTCATTTTGACTTTATTTGTGACGCGGTTGCAAATGGACTGGCGCAAGTAGCTATTAAATACAATAAACCGGTTATTTTTGGTGTATTGACTACCGATAATGCTCAACAGGCAAAAGACAGATCGGGTGGGAAACACGGTAATAAAGGTGTTGAAGCTGCCGTTACAGCTATACAAATGGCTAACATTCAGCATCAGCTAGCCATTTGATCACCGTAAAAAAAGAGAAGAAATGAAAAAGCTGATTACCATACTTTTACTGATTACTCTAAGCGGCAGCCTGATCAGCGCTTGCACACATAAACTTTGTCCGGCCTACCGTTCTTACCCATCAAAGCGGGGAAATTAATCTAAAGATTAGTACAATGAATTGGATAGCACTTACCGAGCAAGATCAATTGGCAAAAATCAAAGCCAATTCAGGTTATAGTTTGATTTTTAAGCACAGTACCCGTTGTTCCATCAGCCTGATGGCAAAAAAGAAACTGGAATTAGAAGGCGAAGTAATTCCTGAAAATGTCCCGGTTTACTACCTCGACTTGTTAAACTACCGCGAAATTTCTAACGCTATAGCAGAAATCTTCCAAGTTCATCACCAATCTCCACAGTTATTGGTCATCAAAGATGGTGAATGTATTTTCGAGGCCTCTCATGGAGAAATCTCTGCCGAAGAAGCCGCTGAACAACTGGCTTAAGCCCAGTTAAACACTAAGGTTTCCTTTAAATCCGGATGTAAACTTTTAGAAACCGGACAGGTATGGGCAGCTCGCTCCAAGATAATTTTCACCTTGTCGGTATAGTCATTAGCCGGGAAATTAAATGTAATCTGTACTTCTGCTACTCTCCTCGGTTCAGTGCCCATAATTTTAGTAATGGAGCAAGTGGTGCCATCAATACTAACTTTTTGCTCCCTAGCTGCAATCCCCATCACGGTAAGCATGCAGCTGCCTAAAGCGGTAGCGAGCAAATCTGTCGGCGAAAATGCCTCACCCTTGCCCTGATTATCTACCGGAGCATCGGTAAGAATTTTTTCTCCTGAACGCACATGCCTAGCCTCTGTACGCAATTCACCTAAATAAACAGTTTCTACGGTTGCCATTAATTCTAATTTGATGCAAGTTACCAATAAAATGAAACTCGAATGACCAGTAGCAAGTCAAAATTGCCAAAAAATGGTAATTTTGTTTCATGATCGAATTACCGGTTATCCCCGCCAACCAAATGCAACGCAAGCCCGACTGGCTTCGTGTTAAATTACCTGTTGGTAAGGAGTATGCCCATGTGCGTAGCTTAGTTGACACACACAAATTACACACCATTTGCGAAAGTGGTAATTGCCCCAACATGGGCGAATGCTGGGGCGCCGGTACGGCAACTTTCATGATTTTAGGAAACATTTGTACACGATCATGCTCATTTTGTGCCGTTGCTACTGGAAGACCTTTGGCCGTAGATTTGGATGAACCGAATCGAGTGGCTGAATCGGTGAAATTGATGCAGGTTAAACACTGTGTAATCACTTCGGTAGACCGCGATGATTTAAAAGATGGCGGTTCTACCATTTGGGCCGAAACCATTTTAGCTATCCGCCGCGAAAGCCCTGAAACCACCCTAGAAACTCTCCTTCCTGATTTCAAAGGTATTTGGGAGAATTTAGAACGCGTTTTAGCCGTTCGCCCAGAAGTGGTTTCTCATAACCTGGAAACCGTTCGCCGTTTAACCCGCGAAGTGCGTATTCAAGCAAAATACGATCGGAGTTTAGAATGTTTGAGCCATATTTCGGCAGCAGGTTTGCGTACCAAATCAGGTATTATGCTGGGTTTGGGGGAAACCGAAGAAGACGTAATAGAAGCCATGGGCGATTTATTGAAGGCCGGAGTTCATATTTTAACCTTAGGCCAATACCTACAACCCACCCGTAACCACCATCCGGTTATCGACTGGATTACCCCTGCTCAGTTTGACAAATACAAACAAATTGGTCTTGAAATGGGCTTCAAATACGTGGAAAGCGGACCCTTGGTACGTTCTTCATACCACGCTGAAAAACACCTGTTTAATTTATAGTGCGGCTTTTAGAAATCGGCCTGTATGACTGCGTTCGCAGGACACTAAGGCTTCAGGCGTACCCTGAAATAAAATTTCACCACCACCTGCTCCACCTTCCGGACCAAGATCAATTACCCAGTCGGCCACTTTAATCACATCCAGATTATGTTCTATTACCAAGACAGTATTTCCATGATCTACCAAGCGGTTCAATACGCCCAGTAACACATTAATGTCTTCAAAATGCAACCCGGTGGTAGGTTCATCTAAGATGTAAAACGTATTGCCGGTATCTTTTTTCGATAGTTCCGTAGCCAATTTTACGCGTTGGGCTTCGCCACCCGATAAAGTAGTTGAAGATTGACCTAAGGTAATGTAACCCAAACCCACATCCTGTAAAGTTTTAATTTTACGATAGATAGCCGGAATGGGTTCAAAAAACTCAACCGCTTCTTCAATGCTCATATCCAATACGTCACTAATCGATTTTCCGCGGTAGCGAACCTCTAAAGTTTCCCGATTGTAGCGGCGACCTCCACATTCTTCACAAGGCACCTGCACATCGGGCAGAAAATTCATCTCAATAATTTTTAATCCGGCACCCTGACAGGTTTCACAACGACCACCCTTTACGTTGAACGAAAAGCGACCGGGCTTGTAGCCACGAATCTTAGCTTCAGGCAATTGAACAAATAAGTTTCGAATGTCGGAGAAAACTCCTGTATAGGTAGATGGGTTAGAACGCGGCGTACGACCAATTGGTGTTTGATCAATCTCAATTACCTTATCGATATGTTCCAAGCCCTTGATACTGCCGTAGGGCATAGGCTTTTTCTTAGCTCGAAAAAAGTGATGATTGAGTATTGGATATATAGTTTCGGCAATCAATGTTGATTTACCACTTCCCGAAACTCCGGTAACGCCAATGAGTGTACCTAGTGGAAAATTAGCGGTTACATTTTTTAAATTATTGCCACTTGCCTTATCTAAAACCAGCGTTTTGCCGTTGCCTTTGCGGCGTTTTTTGGGTACTTCAATGGCTTTTGTACCGTTCAAATAATCGGTAGTTAGGGTATGGGCTTTCATCAGTTGGGCAGGTGATCCCTGTGCTACAACCTGACCCCCATGCACTCCAGCTGCAGGTCCCATATCAATCACATGATCGGCTTCCATGATCATATCCTTGTCGTGCTCTACCACCAGAACACTATTCCCGATATCGCGTAGATTTTTTAGCGCAGCAATTAAACGGTTATTATCCCGTTGGTGCAAACCAATACTAGGCTCGTCTAAAATGTAAAGCACATTTACCAACTGTGAACCAATTTGCGTGGCTAAACGAATACGTTGTGCCTCACCACCCGAAAGGGTTTTGGCTGTACGATCTAACGTGAGGTAATTGAGTCCTACATCCAATAGAAAGCCAATTCGAGCCCTGATTTCTTTCAAAATTTCTTTAGCGATGACGTTCTGCTTATCCGATAAACGCGTTTCCAATTCAGTAAACCAAGCAGCCAATTGCGCAATATCCATGCAGGCTAGCTCGTAAATGTTTTTATCGGCTACTTTAAAGTTTAATGACTCCTTTTTTAAACGAGCTCCTTCGCATTCGGGGCATGGTTTAATGGAACGAAAATTCTCCAAATCAGCCATGGCTTCTTCACCCCGACGTTCGTGTTGCTCTTCTAGAAGCTTAATAATTCCTTCAAACTCAATCTGATAATTCTTCACGTTCCAACTATTGTAGGCAACCGGAACGGTCAACACATCATCAGACCCATTAAGAATGATATCAATTAGTTCTTGCGAGATATCTTTTAAAGGGGTAGAAAGTGAGAAATTATACTGCTTGGCTAAAGCCTTCAATATTTGGAAAATCCATATTTCCCGGTACTCACCCAAAGGCGCTAAACCACCTTGCATAATGCTCAGTTTTGGATTCGGAATTACCGAAGCCTGGTCTACTTCAAAAATGGTTCCCAATCCGTTACAGCGCTCACAAGCTCCATAAGGTGAATTGAACGAAAAGGTATTGGGCTGTGGCTCGTCGTATGAAATACCAGATTCGGGGTCCATCAGAAATTTACTAAAAAAGTACTCCTGATTGGCCTGATCACTGATTTTGATGATCCCCTTAGCTAGTTTCAAGGCAGTTTGAATAGAGGTATTCAAGCGCTTTTTATCCGCTTCAGCTACCAATAATCGATCTACTACGATTTCAATATCGTGGATTTTATAACGATCGGCCTGCATTTTTGGTCGCAAGTCTAAAATTTCGCCATCTAAACGAACTTTCAAGTAACCTTGCTTGCGGATCTGCTCAAATAATTCACGGTAATGCCCTTTACGGCCCTTAACTACCGGAGCTAAGATATTGATCGGCTGTTCGTCGAACTGTTTAAGAATGGTGTTCAGAATTTGGTCTTCCGACATGCGCTCCATGCGCTTACCGGTAACATACGAATAGGCTTCACCGGCTCGAGCAAAAAGCAAACGCATGAAATCGTAAATCTCGGTAATGGTTCCTACGGTAGAACGCGGATTTTTGCTCGTCGTTTTTTGCTCTATGGCAATTACAGGGCTCAATCCGGAAACTTTGTCTACATCTGGGCGCTCCATACCTCCCATAAACTGGCGAGAATATGCACTAAAAGTCTCCATGTAACGGCGCTGACCTTCGGCATAAATAGTATCAAATGCCAAAGATGATTTACCGCTACCGCTTAATCCGGTGATAACCACCAACTCGTTTCTCGGAAAAGAAACATCGATATTTTTTAGATTGTGAACCCGGGCACCATACACCTCTACTTCACTTTGTTCTCCCAGATCCGTGTGTTTTTTATGCATAATTTGATGAGCTCCGAATTAAAAGGCAAAGATGCGATATTGTTTGCCAAATAACCAGTGTGCGCATAAAAAAGGCCGCACCTTAAACAAGATACAGCTATCTTAACTAGCAATTAGGGCTTCTAATTCATTTTGAATCTCATGTTCGCAGATAACCCGCTACCCAGATATTCTAAAAGATAACGCTGATCGTTTGTATTTATTGCCATTAAAGGCGACTGGGCACGATGATAACCGTATGAAGCAGGTCGTTCGATAATTTCTTTCATTGCAACCAGCTTGTACACGTAAACCGCAGTTTCGGGATTAAATCGCATGCGGAAATAATTGTCTTGATCTTGCCTCCGGATAACTCGCTTCAACTTATTCTCACCAATATTGTACGCTGTAGCAACTAGTGTCCAGCTATTAAACTCTCTGTACAATGAACGCAAATACTTACAAGCCGCAATGGTTGATTTTTCTATTTGATGACGTTCATCAACGCTACCATTTACCTTCAAACCATAAGCTCTAGCCGTATGCGGCATAAATTGCCATAGCCCTGATGCTCCTTTTGCAGAAGTACCCGACTGTAAGCCGCTTTCTACCAATGGGATGTACTTAAAATCTTCAGGAATGCCATATTTAGTTAAAATAGGTTCCATAACCGGGAACCACTTGGAGGCTTTATGGTGGAGCTTATAACTCCGCAAAGTTCGGTAATGATAGCTTTTTAATACCCGTTTAACACGAGGAATCACGTGGCCATCAGCTACCGGAAGCGGCTCATTGGCGAAGCTTAAGTTATTGTAGTAAATATCCTCTTGCTCGGCTTTAGAAAATTCTTTTGATGCTTGCGCATTCCTATCTGTACAGCTGTACAAAAAGAATTCCACCAAGACCAAAAGTCCAAGTGTAGCCAAACATGCAATAAAAGGTTTCTTTATCATCCTAATTGGTATTAGTTAATAAATTGCTCAAAACTACGTGCTCTAGGTAGGTATACCTACATTTACTTATCCACATTTTTCCTATTTCGCCTAGTTTGGGCTAAAAATGCCACATATCTACTTTTATAAAATGTGGATAACCCCACAAATCCGGCTTTTTTACGTATGTTTGCATTCCTTTTATTAAAGCACACATTTTCTATGCCAAATCCAAGATCCAGGAACAGTCGAGATGACAAGTCCAAAGGCGAAAAAAGCCCTAGAAAGAGCTTTAATGACCGTAATCCTCCCTTCAAATCCAAATCAACGGATACCTTTAAGAAAGATCGGGATACTGACAAAAAGTCTTTTAATCGGGATCAAGACCGACCTTTACGGTCAGACAGAAAGGATGGTGCGGATACTAGACCTGGAAAAAGTTTTGGTAGAGCGGGTAGTTCAGGAACTGCTAGAAAATTAGACCGAAACGAAAAAAAACCGTTCGGAACCACAACTAAACGCCAGTTCAAAAAAGAGGCGGGTGAAACCGAAGAACGCCCCCGTTTCAATAGAACTTCAGGTAAGAAATCTTCAGGTTCTTTCGACAGAGGATACCAAAAAACCTATAGTCCACGGAAATCGGGTGCAGAAAAGTTAGGAGGCAAGGGCCCCAAAAGGCCAATGGCACCAACAAAAGATGATGGGCTGATTCGTTTAAATCGATACATTTCTAATGCAGGTATTTGTTCACGCCGCAAAGCAGATGAATTGATTGCTGCAGGAGTTGTTTCTGTTAACGGATCTGTAGTTTCGGAATTGGGCTTTAAAGTAGACCCGGCCAAAGATGTGATTCGTTACAATGGTGAAACGCTTAAGCGTGAGAAAATGGTTTATGTATTATTGAATAAACCTAAAGATTACATCACCACTACCGATGATCCCCAAGAACGCCGCACTGTGATGCAGTTGGTGGAGAAAGCTTCCAGAGAGCGTATTTATCCTGTTGGCCGACTTGATCGGAACACTACGGGTTTATTGTTGCTGACCAACGACGGCGATTTAGCAGATAAATTATCGCATCCTAAAAACAATATCACCAAAATCTACCAGGCTGAATTAAACAAAAGTTTGAGCCAAGGTGATTTGAATAAAATTGCCTTCGGATTAGAGCTTGAAGACGGTTTTATCAAGCCAGACGAGATTAGCTACGTACAAGGGGCAAGCAAGCGTGAAGTAGGAATTCAGATACACAGTGGCAAGAATCGCATTGTACGTCGTATTTTCGAGCATTTAGGCTACGACGTAGTGAAGTTAGACCGTGTAGTGTATGCGAACCTGACTAAAAAAGATTTACCTCGTGGTCGATGGAGATTTTTGGATGAAAAAGAGATTATTCAGTTAAAGCATTTGATCAAATAACTCAGCATCAGCGAGCCTGATCAATAATTTCCTGATAATACTCTTCATAAATAGGCAAGATCAGTTTCAGATCGAATTCTTTTGCCCGGGTATAGGCATTTTCTTTAAAACTTTGTAGGCGCTGATCATCTTCCAGAATGGCAATGGCATGATGGGCCATCTCTTGTACATCACCTACCGCATCCATAAATCCAGTAACGCCATCCACATTGAGTTCAGGTAATCCTCCGGCGTTTGAGGTAATTACCGGAACCTTGCAAGCCATGGCTTCCAATGCTGCCAAACCGAAACTTTCAGATTCTGAAGGCATCATGAATAGATCTGCGATGGATAAAATTTCCTCAACGGCATCTTGTTTACCCAAAAAGCGAACGTGCTCACATACGCCTAAATCACGGCACAATTGTTCGCAGTAAGGCCTTTCCGGACCATCGCCCACCATTAACAATTTGGCTGAGACCTTTTTCAGGATCTTCTCAAAAATATAGATCACATCTTGCGTCCGTTTTACCTTACGGAAGTTGGATGTGTGTACAATGATTCGTTCGTTATTCGGCGCAATGGCCTTTTTAAAATGGTCTTTTGCCTTGAGCTTAAAGCGATTCATGTCCACGAAATTCGGGATAACCCGGATATCTTTATGAATATCAAAATGCTTGTACGTATCCTCTTTCAAGTTATGTGAAACCGCCGTTACGCCGTCAGACTGATTGATGGAAAAGGTAACTACCGGTTTATAAGTTAAATCTTTTCCAACTAGCGTGATGTCTGTGCCGTGTAAGGTAGTAACTACGGGGATATGAATACCGTAGGTTGCCAATATCTGTTTAGCCATAAAGGCCGCTGAAGCGTGCGGAATGGCATAGTGCACATGCAAAATATCGAGTTTTTCAAACCGAACCACATCTACCAATTTGCTGGCTAAAGCCGATTCGTAGGGGGCATAATCGAATAACGGATAATTGGCTACCGATACTTCGTGGTAAAATAGGTTTGCTGAAAAAAAATCGAGACGAGCAGGCTGACTATAGGTGATAAAGTGAACCTGATGTCCGTTATCTGCCAGGGCTTTGCCTAATTCGGTGGCCAAAACCCCACTGCCCCCGAAGGTTGGATAACAAACAATTCCGATTTTCATATCTCAAATATCGTGGTAATTTGTTGAATAAGCTATTTACCTTGTAGCGAATTCCGTAATCGGAAAATCATAAAAACAGCAAATAGTAGCATAAAAACAGCTCCTGAACATCCCAATAAGGCAATCAGATCGCCATTTCGGGTGTAAAAAGTTGTTTCCTCGTTTAAGTTAATATCAGCCTTGATGGCTGTCGGGCTCCACCAATTTGTCTGCTTAACCACATCTCCCCTTTGATTAATAAAGGCTGAAATACCGGTATTGGCGGATCGGGCTACCCAACGGCGGTTTTCAATAGCCCGCAGTTTCGCATATGCTAAATGCTGATCCTTGCCCGAAGTATTGCCCCACCAGGCATCGTTGGTAATAACGGCAATGAAACTTGATCCTTGATTCACACTTTCAGCTACATAATTTCCCCAAATGGACTCGTAACAGATTACTGGCGAAACACCCATACCACTTTGCGCATAAAAAACAGAGGGTTTTTCTTGTTTGCCATAGCCCCCGGTAGTGCCCCCAAAAGCGGCAAAGGCCGGCTTCATGAAGGACAAGGCATTGGCAAAAGGCAATTGCTCTACTCCAGGTACCAGTTTAGACTTGTGGTAAAACTGAACTTGTGCCGAGTTCTCTAACTGCACTGCAGCATTGAAACTATCAAAATACAAACCCGAGCGCTCATCTAATTTGGCTGTTGGCGTTTGTGCATCCTGATACAGGCGATAACTTTCAATGCCAGAAAGTACGTTGGCATTTTTATACGCGTTCAAAAACTGCTGAACGGTATAATAATTAGGAGTAGACCGAATGCGTTCCTCATCTGTGAGCTCAGATATTGCCGTTTCGGGCCAAATAAAATATTCGGTATTGGGCTGAGCTACAGCCGATGAAAGTTTAATTAATTGCTGAATCTGCTCCGCTGTTGACATGGAGCCGTATTTCGCATAGGGATCGATATTCGGTTGAACCACCACCACATTGGCCGGACTTTCCATTTCCTGATAATTTTGGTAGCGGTATACCGAGTACGAAATGGGAATAAAGATCCATAACAACCAAGCATAAGTAAGTTTGCTCAATCCGTTTTGGTAGGATTGCGTTCGAATAATCTCGACTAACAAAATGTTGCTTCCTAATACCCACAGTGTACCGCCATATACACCGGTAAATTCATACCATTGCACCAGTTGGTGGGTTTGCGCAAAACCATTCCCTAAATTCATCCAGGGGAAAGCCAGATCCCAGCTTTGGTGCAGGTATTCATAGCTTATCCAAAAACAAATAAGAGCCACATACGACCAAAACCGGTTAACTACCTGCCGGAAGGCATAATACATCCAAAATGCACCCGCCATGAGTAATGCTCCCAAACCAAAAGGGATGAGCGATATGAGTAGCGCCACCCACGCGGGCATAGCGGCGTGTAAAGAATTAAAGACCCAATAAATAGAGGCGGTATTCCAAATCGCGAAAGCAAAAAAACTTAATCCAAAAACTTTTCGACCTTTTTTGGGCAACTCACCCGATATGATTTCTTCTACCACAAACAGCAAAGGCAGCAAAGCAAAAAACAAGATTGGACCCGTAAACGGAATTGGGGGCCAGGCCAACCAGAGTAAAAACGAAGTGCTAAGGGCTAAAAGGTATTTTTTCTTATCCATGCGTATTACTTACCGGAGCATCCTGCCAAGCAGATCACAAATTCTCCTTTTAAGGTGTGTGTTTCAAAATGTTGTTTAACTTCAGTTAAGGTACCCCGAACGGTTTCTTCAAACACTTTACTTAGCTCCCGCGATACAGAGACCTGACGCTCGGGACCAAAATAATCAGAAAATTCTTCTAAAGTTTTTAATAGTCGGTGTGGAGATTCGTAAAAAATCAGGGTTCTTTCTTCTGAAACTAATGATTTTAAACGAGTTTGCCGACCCTTTTTAACCGGGAGAAATCCTTCAAAAACAAAACGATCGTTAGGCAGGCCCGAATTCACTAAAGCAGGAACAAAGGCAGTAGCGCCGGGCAAACAAGAAACATCGATACCGTTCTTGATGGCTTCGCGGACCAACAGAAAACCGGGGTCAGAAATAGCTGGGGTACCGGCATCTGAAATTAAAGCCACCTGCTTCCCCTCTTTTAAAAACCGGATAACCTCAGTTACCGATTGATGTTCGTTATGTTGATGGTGAGCGAAAACTTTTTTGTCTATCCCGAAATGCTTCAGCAAAGGAGCGCTTGTCCGGGTATCTTCGGCCAAAACAACATCTGCTTCTTTGAGCAGCCTGATGGCTCTGAAAGTCATATCTTCCAAATTACCGATAGGCGTAGGGATAAGGTACAGTTTACCACTCATATTGATCAGGAATCGGGTTCTAAGTACTGAAAAATACGCACAGAAAAGCAAACATTGTTATCTTTGTGCAAATTTCAATACAATGCTGCAAGTTAATTATATCCGCGAACATAAGGAGGAAGTTTTAAAACGTCTGGCTGTAAAAAATTTCAAACAGATTGATCTGCTTGATCAGATTATCAGTTTAGACGAACAACGCCGGCAAACACAAACGCAACTGGATAATCTTGCAGCAGAAGCCAATGCAGCAGCCAAGCAAATTGGCGACCTGATGCGCCAAGGGAAAAAAGAGGAAGCAGAAGCAATAAAAGCAAAAAGCGGATCTCATAAAGAAGAGAACAAAAATCTGGCAGACCGTTTAAGTCAGCTGGAAGAAGAGCTTCAACAGCACCTGGTGCTTTTACCTAATTTACCACACAGCAGTGTACCAACAGGAACAAGCGCAGAAGAAAATGAAACGGTTTTAGAAAATGGCGCACAGCCCAATCTTCCTGCCAATGCTCTACCGCATTGGGAGTTAGCAGCCAAATACGATATCATTGATTTTGAACTGGGTAACAAAATTACCGGGGCCGGTTTTCCGGTTTATAAAGGCAAAGGTGCCCGTTTACAACGTGCCCTCATTAATTTCTTTTTAGACGAAGCAGAAAAAGCGGGCTACCGTGAAATGCAACCTCCAATTGTGGTAAACGAGGCTTCGGGATTTGGAACTGGCCAGTTGCCAGACAAGGAAGGCCAAATGTATCATGTTGGGTTAGATAATTTATACTTGATTCCGACCGCCGAAGTGCCCATTACCAATTTATACCGCGATGTGATTTTGAAAGAGGAGGAATTACCTGTGAAAAATTGCGGATATACCCCTTGTTTCCGTCGCGAAGCCGGTTCATACGGTGCACATGTTCGTGGATTGAACCGTTTGCATCAATTTGATAAAGTTGAAATTGTGCAGGTTGCCCATCCGGAAAAATCGTATGAAATTTTAGAAGAGATGAGCACCTATGTGCAGTCTTTACTACAAAAACTAGAATTACCCTACCGCGTTTTACGTTTATGTGGCGGCGATATGAGTTTCGCTTCTGCCCTAACTTACGACATGGAAGTTTGGTGTGCTGCTCAGGCACGTTGGCTGGAGGTGTCTTCAGTTTCTAATTTCGAAACTTTTCAGGCTAACCGCTTAAAATTGCGTTTTAAAGGCAAAGAAGGTAAAACCCAATTGGCACATACGCTTAACGGTAGTGCATTAGCCCTACCTCGTATTGTAGCTTCTTTATTGGAGAACAACCAAAGCGAAAAGGGTATTCGTATTCCTCAGGTTCTGGTTCCGTATACCGGCTTTGAGTATATCGACTAACTACTTCAACTCAAAAACAGCCCGCATCTGGTAGCTCAACTTGATTTTCTTAAAATCAACATCCGGCATTGGGCTGGATTCCATTACTCCTCCTGCATCGGGCTTCATGAGCATATTGGCTCGGTACATCGGCTGAGGATAGAATTCATTGCCACTTTCATTGATTTCTAAAGCCGGACCTAGTTTTTCGGCAATTGATTCTGCCAAGTACAAGGCTTTGTCACGAGCTGCTTTCAAGGCCTGGATTTTAAGATCTTTCTTCAATGATTCCATTTTGGAGTAATCGTACCCTTCAATATTGCTATATTGAACTGCTTTTGGATCTACCGCATTGATGATCTGATCCCATTTACTCAGTTCAGAAACCTTAATTCGGTATTGCTTGCTAGCCAAAAAATCAGGGTTTTTCTTACGATCCCAAGAATAGTTATAGGCTGAAATATTGTTAATGGTAAAATTTTCTTTCGGGATTCCGGCTTTGATAACCGCAGTTTGTAATTGACGTTCCAAGACCTCAATTTCAACTTTCTTTTTGTTATCAACGTATTCTCTGAGCGAAATTCCGATGTAAATTATATCGGGAGTGACTTCTGTTTCGGCTGTACCGCTAACTTCAATCTTTCTACGTAAATCAGTTGTTTGCGCAAACAAACTACTCGCGAATACCGTGATGAATACAGATAAAATAAACTTTTTCATATGCTGATTTTTAGATGTTAACGATGAATATAGTGATTCTTAAAGTAGCACACAAGCCAAATTTGTACCAAAAAAGCCTCTGCAATTTGCAGAGGCTTCATTTTATTCTTCAACCATTTCACTTTGTGGATGGGTTTCTTCAAGCTCTGGTTCCTTGAAATAGTGTTTTTGGAAGATCATGATCAAAATCACCCCAATACTAATGGCCGTATCGGCAAGGTTAAATACCGGCTGGAAAAACGTAAAAGGTTGATTGGCCCAAATTGGGAACCAAGATGGGAAATGGGTTTCAATAATGGGGAAATACAACATATCTACCACCTTGCCGTGGAATAAGCTAGCATAACCGCCTTCGGCAGGGAATAATTGCGCCTTGCTGAAATACGTACTTTCGCTAAATACTTTACCGTAAAAAGTGGAATCAATGATATTTCCGATGGCACCGGCAAAAATCAAGGAAACATTCAAAATTAGTCCGCGGTGGTATTTATTTTTGATCAAATACACCAAGCCATAGCCAATTCCAGTTACCGCAAAAATGCGCAAAATGGAAAGCGCTAATTTTCCGGTTTCACCACCAAATTCATAACCAAAAGCCATCCCATTGTTTTCAGTAAAATGGATGATAAACCATTTGCCCAGAATATGGTACTCCTGGCCCAAACTCATATTCAGTTTGATCCAGATTTTCAGAATTTGGTCTGCCAATAATACCAGCAGAACCACCAATAAGGGTTTGGTATAGCCTTTCATTAATTTTGTTTCATTTTTGCTTCCATGCTCAAGGTTGCATGAGGCACCGCACGTAATCGTTCTTTTTGAATGAGCTTACCAGTTTCGCGGCAAACGCCATAGGTTTTATTTTCAATACGTACCAAGGCAGCTTCCAAGTTCTCAATGAATTTTTTCTGACGGGAAGCCAACTGATTGATTTGCTCTTTTTCTAAAGTAGCCGAGCCATCCTCTAAGGTTTTGTAAGTTCCGGCAGTATCGTCCGTGCCATTGGCATTCGGGCTACTCAACGATTGGGTTAGGGCAGCTAACTCTTCACGAGCAATTTGTAATTTATCTAAGATAATTTCTTTAAACTCTTGTAATTCGGCATCCGAATACCTGGTCTTTTCGTTAGTATCCATATTAAGATTTAGTTATCAAAACATATAATTGAACATCGTCGATTTCAATAATTTCACCCGATTGTAATCCCGGTTCAAAAACCAAGTTGTCGGCTAAAATTTCGGCGCAAATATAACTTAAATTATTATTTACAGCCTGTGCAATCAATTGATTTTCACTGAGCTGTACTTGAATGCGATCCGTTACCAAAAAGTCTAATTCCTTACGTAAATTCTGTATGCGATTGATCAGCTCTCTGGAAACACCTTCGTGCTTCAATTCTTCAGTTAAGGTAATATCTAGGGCAACAGTAAGTTTACCCATATTGGCCACCTGCCATCCCTGAACGTCTTCGGCAACAATTTCTACATCGGCAATATCAACAACATAAGCCGTATTTGGGATGGTGAAGCTGCCTTCTTGCTCAAACTGACTAATTTCATTTTGATTGAGTTCAGTAAGTACTGCGGCTACTTCTTTCATATCCTTACCAACTTTCGGGCCGAGTGCCTTAAAATTTGGTTTCACTTTTTTACTAATGAAACCTGCCGTATCGGTAATGTATTCAATGTTTTTGATGTTGGTTTCAGATAAGATCAACTCCCGAACTTGCTCCACTTGGTTTTTAAATCCGGCATTTAGCACCGGTACCAAAATTTTACTCAAGGGTTGGCGCACATTGATGCCTACTTTTTTACGTAGCGACAAGACCATTGAGGAAATGTCTTGAGCCAGCGCCATCCGCTCTTCCAATTGCGAATCCACCAATGCAGGTTGATAAGCCGGGAAATCGGAAAGATGTACCGATTCTACCTGCTCTTTGCCTGTTACACTGTTCAAATCCAGGAACAATCGATCGGCAAAAAATGGCGCAATTGGCGACATTAGTTTTGCCACTGTGGTCAAACAGGTATACAGCGTTTGGTAAGCCGATATTTTATCTTCAGTGTATTCCCCTTTCCAGAAACGGCGGCGGCACAAACGCACATACCAGTTACTCAAATGCTCATCAACAAAATTCTGGATGGCACGAGCGGCTTTGGTGGGCTCGAAATCTTCGTAATAGCCGTCAACTTCTTTGATTAAAGAATTTAACAAGGATATAATCCAACGGTCAATCTCAGGTCGCAACTGAATGTCCATTTCCGGTTCTTTGTAGCTAAAACGATCTATATTGGCATATAGTGCAAAGAACGAATAGGTATTGTACAACGTGCCGAAGAATTTGCGGCGTACTTCATCCAAACCTTCGATATTAAATTTCAAATTATCCCAAGGAGCGGCGTTACTAATCATGTACCAGCGGCTAGCATCGGCACTGTAGGTTTCTATGGTTTCGAACGGATCAACGGCATTGCCCAAACGTTTAGACATTTTGTTTCCGTTTTTATCAAGTACCAAACCGTTAGATACCACATTTTTGAAAGCCACGCTATCGTTTAGCATTACCGAAATGGCATGCAAGGTGAAGAACCAGCCACGGGTTTGGTCAACCCCTTCGGCAATAAAATCTGCCGGATAAGCATCTTTAAAGTATTCCTGATTTTCGAAAGGATAATGCCATTGCGCATATGGCATGGCGCCCGAATCGAACCAAACGTCGATCAGGTCGCTTTCGCGGAACATTTTTTTGCCTTTCGGCGATACCAAAATCACTTCGTCCACAAAAGGTCGGTGCAAGTCGAATTTGCCACTTTCTAAAGCCTGGGCATAGTCCTGTACTTTGGTTTTCTCAGTAGCGTTCAGCAAACCACTATCCAGCGATTTTTGTAGTTCAGTTTTCAGTTCTGCAATAGATCCGATACAAATTTCTTCTGCTTTATCTTCGGTTCTCCAGATTGGCAGTGGGGTTCCCCAATACCGTGAACGCGACAAATTCCAATCTACCAGATTTTCCAGCCAGTTGCCAAAACGACCCGTTCCGGTAGCTTCTGGCTTCCAGTTGATGGTTTTGTTCAACTCTACCATGCGCTCTTTTACCGCAGTAGTTTTGATAAACCAGCTGTCCAGCGGATAGTACAATACCGGTTTATCGGTACGCCAGCAATGCGGATAGCTGTGCTCGTATTTCTCTACCTTAAAGGCTTTATTTTCTTCTTTGAGTTTGATGGCGATGAGCACATCGGTTGGTCTGAAATCCGGATTTTTGCGTTCTTCATCGGTGTAGAACTCTTCTTTTACATAACGTCCGGCAAAATCACTAACCTGAGCTACAAACTTACCCTGCTTATCTACCAATGGTACTTCAGTACCATTTTCATCCAAAACCATTACCGATGGAACATCGTTTTCTTTACACGCTCTAAAGTCATCTGCACCAAAAACAGAAGCAGTATGAACCACACCGGTTCCATCTTCAGTAGTTACGAAGTCTGCAGGAATTACGCGGAAAGCCTTTTGTTCCAAGTCCTCGTTGGTTACGTAAGGCATGAGTTGGTGGTAACGCAAACCCAAGAGTTCTTTCCCTTTAAAACTGGCTGCAATTTTCCAAGGAATAACCTTGTCACCAGATTTAAAGGCAGCAAAGTCAGCGTTTTCTCCTTCCGGCTTAAAATATTTAGACACCAATTCTTTAGCCAAAATCACACTAACCGGAGCAAAAGTGTATGGATTGAAGGTCTTCACCTTTACATACTCAATTTTTTCTCCTACGGCCAAGGCACAGTTTGAAGGCAAGGTCCAAGGTGTGGTGGTCCAGGCCAGAATAGCGGTATCCTCATCGGCATTTTCAAACAAAACCGACATTAAGGGGTGTTGCTGATCTTTCTTAGGGCGGAACTGCGCCACAATCGACGTGTCCTTCAGCATTTTGTAGGTTCCCGGTTGGTTCAGCTCATGCGAACTTAATCCGGTTCCGGCCGCTGGTGAATATGGCTGAACGGTATACCCCTTGTATAAAAATCCTTTTTTGTGGAGCTCTTTTAAGATCCACCACAAGGTTTCGATGTAGTCGTTTTCGTAAGTGATGTACGGATTTTCCAGATCTACCCAATACCCCATTTTCTCAGTCAGATCGTTCCACACATCGGTGTATTTCATCACCTCTTTACGGCATGCGGCATTGTAATCGGCAACCGAAATCTTTTTCCCAATATCATCTTTGGTAATACCTAAGGTTTTCTCAACAGCCAACTCAATTGGCAAACCGTGGGTATCCCATCCACCTTTACGTTTTACCCGATAGCCTTTAAGCGTTTTATAGCGACAAAAAATATCCTTGATGGCTCGGGCCATGACGTGGTGGATACCCGGCATACCGTTGGCAGAGGGTGGTCCTTCGTAAAAGGTATACGGTTTAGAGGCAGGACGATTCTGAATGCTTTTTTCAAAAATTTGTCTGCTTTTCCAATACTCCAGAACTTCTTTCCCCGTTTGAGATAAATTGAGTTGTTTATATTCTTTGTACATCAGCTTATTAGGTCCTACTTAAAGCCTGCAAATTTAGGAAAATCAGGCTGAATAAGAGGCACAATACTTGCAGCATATTAAATTTTACTGATCTAAACTTTGAAGATGTATGAGCGTTTTAACACTATTCAAAAAAATTATGAATACAAAATATGTTTGCAGTGGGATTTTGCTGTTCCTGGCAGGTATAGCGATGATCACTCTAGGTTATCTCATCCGTGAAAACAATTGGGGAAAATACGGCTGGGCCTTGATATTGGGTGTACTGCTGCTTGGGGGTAGCTTTTTGCTTTTTTTATACAGTCTGATCAGAAAAATGGACTATCAGGCCTTAAAGGAAGAACGCTCTAAAAAAATAACTGGTGAAGACTAGCTAAGCTCTTCGGGCTCGAGTGTGATTAAACCTTCAGCAGGTTTTTTCTTCAAATTTCGTTTTTCCAAACTGAGCAAGAATGCGGGCAATAAGGTTAGATTAGAGATTAGCGCAACCAAGAGCGTAATAGAAAGTAAAATGCCTAAAGATACCGTTCCACCGAAGGTTGATGCGGCAAAAATTCCAAATCCGAAGAACAAGATCATGGCCACATAAATCATACTCAAACCTGTTTCTTTAATGGTATCACTTACCACTTCAGAAATTGTCCAATTGGTATTTCGGAGCTCTTGGCGATAGCGGGTTAGGAAATAAATTGTTTGATCGGAGGCAATACCAAAAGCGATACTGAAAATTAAAATGGTAGAAGGTTTGAGTGGAATTCCGGCAAAACCCATGATACCTGCCGTTATAATCAAGGGCACAATATTCGGGATCAAGGAAATCAAGATCATTCGGCCGCCCCTAAAAAGCACCCACATCAGAATGGCGATCAGAGCTATAGCCAAAATCAAACTATCGCGTAAGTTTTTTACCAAATAATTGGTTCCCTTAACAAACATGATGCTCGAACCCGTCAATTCAACATCGTACCTTTCGGGATTGAAAATAGAATCAATTTGAGGTTCTATCTCCGTAATCAACTGATTCATTCGTTCTGAGCCCACATCGGCCATTTGGAAACTTATCCGGGTAACCTGACGATTGCTATCCAAGAAGTTTTTTAACAGGTTGCCTTCCTTATTTTTACCGGCGGAGTTGGCTGCATACGATAGAATGAAGTTTTTCTCCATCTCGTTAGGGATGCGATAAAAACTGGTGTCGCCACCATAAAATGCCTGAGAAGAAAACTTGAGTACTTCCACCAAGGAAACTGCCCGCGAAAACTCGGGGTAAGAGGTAATCATCTCCTGTAAGCGATCAATTTTATTAATGACCGACAAACTCATAACTCCGTTTTTACGACGGGTATCCACGCTAACTTCCAACGGTAAAATGCCTTTAAAATTTTCACTAAAGAAGCCCATATCTTGGTATATCGCGTCTTTCTGAGGCAAATCATCCACCACATAACCGTTTATTTTTATACGGCTTAGGCCGATACCAGCAACGATTAACAGCATAAGCGTTGAAGCATAAATCCAATTTCTGCGCTGATGAGCCAATACATCCAGTTTGGCTAATAATTTACTGATTAAAGGACTGCTTAAATGACGGGTATGCTTCAGATTAGGTGGAGGCAAGAAGCTGAAAATAATCGGGATCAGGCATAAACTCATTAGCCAAGTCGCAATTACACTTAACGATGCAACAACACCAAACTGCATGAGTAATTCGCTATTGGTAAAATAGAGCACACCAAAGCCAATTGCGGTAGTTAGATTCGCAATCAGCGTAGTAATAGCAATACGCTCAATTACAGTTTGCAATGCTTTTTGCTGATCGGTATGACGAGTATATTCATTGTGGTATTTATTGATAAGCAGAATACTATTCGGAATCCCAATTACTACAATTAGCGGTGGTATTAAACCAGTAAGCAGCGTAATATCGTAGCCGAATAATACCAGGATACCCAAACTCCAAACTACCCCGATAAGCACAACCAGTAATGGGAAAAAGACCGCTGAAAAAGAGCGGAAAAATAAAAATAATATCAGGGCTGCTACCGCGATGGATAGGCCAATAAATAAAGCAAATTCTTGCGAAACCTTATCCGATATAACCGTACGGATATAAGGTAAACCCGAGTAATGAATCGTTGTTTTATGTTTTAGACTGAAGGCTTCAGCCTGATCTACAATAGTTTGAATTACGCCAATACGATCTGAGGAATTCAAAACCGAATCGGTAAAGGTAATGGCCATTAAGGTGGCCTTCTTATCAGGATTGTAAACCAAGCCTTTATAAAAAGGTAGATTAGCAATTTTAAGTTTAATGCTATCCATATCGGCCTGCGAAGCAACCGGCCAGGTGGCAACAGGCTTCACCATGAACTTTTTCTCTAGGGTGTCTTTCGAAAATTCAACAAGCTTACCCACAGATACCACTTGTTTGATACCCTCTATTTTTTGAATATCATCGTTGAGTTTAAGCCAGTCGTTAAATAAATCGCGTTGAAACAGTTTATCAGACTGTATACCGAGTACCATCACACTACCGTCTTCGCCAAAGCGTGCCTTAAACTGATCGTAACGGATATATGCCGAATCGGTTAAGGGTAACATTTTGCCGGCATTGAAAGACAAACGGACTTTACTGCCCTGCCATGCCATTAATGCCGTAGCCAGCAGAAAAAAAGCTAGAAGTAAGTATCGCTTAGCTAAAATAAATCTGGACAGTTTTTCCCACATGGTTTGGCGGTTTAATGGTTGTTTTGGCGGTGTAAAACTACAAATTTTCCTAAATTGGCAGCAGCCGAATTAAATTAAGTACATGCTGCACAAAACCAGGGGGATTGTTTTTAAAACAACAAACTACGCAGAAAGTAGTGTTATTGTGCAGGTTTTTACCGAAAAACTTGGCCTGCAGTCGTACCTAATTAATGGGGTAAGGAAGCAAAAAGCCAAAATTACACTCAATATGCTGCAGCCCCTGCACCTGCTGGATATGGTGGTGTACCATAAGGCCAATGCCAATATTCAACGGGTATCAGAGATTCGGCAAATGCCGGTTTTTCAAAGTATTCCGTACGATATTATTAAAAGTAGTTTAACGATTTTTCTCAACGAAGTGATCTATAAAACAGTGCGTTTGGAAAGCAAAGATGAGTTGTTGTTTGACTTCCTGTATCACGCTATCGAACTACTTGATCGAACAGAAAAGGGATTAGCTAATTTTCATTTGCACGTTTTAGTACGACTAACCCGTTTTTTAGGCTTTTTTCCTGATCAGTACTCCTACCGCGATAATGCTTATTTTGATTTAAAAAGTGGCGCCTTTAGCATGCAAATGCCCCCGCATAATTTCGTAATTGAACCCCCGCAAAGTCAGATTTGGTATCATTTAATTACCTGTTCTTTTGAAAATTTGGAAGAGTTGAACATCCATTCAACGAACAGAAAATTACTTCTGGAATACCTGCTGGATTATTACCGCCTGCACACCGAGAATTTTGGTGAGATCCGCTCACAAACGGTACTGGCAGAATTATTTAGTTAACCAATTAATGGATTATCAGGCACTTTCTGTTTTTTGCTCAAGGGTAAAGTAAACCAGAATGTAGAACCTGCTCCTTCCTTACTTTCAACGCCGATATCCCCTTTGTGCCGTTTTACAATTTCTGAAGAGATAAAAAGCCCCAAGCCTAGGCCTGAAAATTTTTGTGAGGACTCTTGCACCCTAAAAAAACGATCGAAGATGTAATGAATCTTGTCCGCAGGAATACCAATGCCGAAATCAGTAATTGAAATTTTAAGGAAATCGTACTCTTTCTCTAAATGGATTAATACTCGGTCGGCCTCTGGAGAATATTTGATCGCATTAGACAAAAAATTAATAATTACCTGTTCAATGCGGTGCTTATCCGCACAAATTGCTACATCTGTTGCTCCAGAAATTACAATTTTATGCGAATTGGAATGGTGTTGTATTTGATCCACACAATCTCGTACTACTTCATCTATGCAAAAATCTGTAGAACTAAAAATCATTTTACCCGCGTGTATTTTTGTCACATCTAATAAGTCCTCTACTAAATCTGTGAGCTTGTTTACCTGTTTGTTGGCTTTTTCTATAAAGGTTTTGACCTGACTGGAATGTGCATCGCTAAGTGTAAGGCGTTCAACAATTTGTAATGCAGCTTTCATACTAGTAATAGGCGTTTTCAATTCATGACTTGCTACGCTCATAAATTCATCCTTTTTCAGCATCAAAATTTTAGTAGCCTGCTGCGCTAATTCCTGATCGGTGATGTCAGTTAAGCTGCCTATATAACCAGCAAAATCTGGATTGTACAATACATTACCCTGGCTCAACACCCAACGGTACTGCCCGTCGGCTCTACGCACTCTAAATTTTGACTGAAATGGCGTTCGTTTTTCAAATGCCGACATAAAAATTCCGATTTCTTTATCACGGTCATCTGGATGCACCGCATTACCCCAACCAAATCCCAAGCTTTCTTCAAAAGTCATTGCGGTAAAATCTACCCAGGTTTTATTCACATAAGTGGCTGAGCCCTGCGTATCTACTTTCCAAATCATTATTGGAATTAAATCCGCTAAATCAGTAAAATGATCTTCCCGAATTCTCCGTTGAATTGGATTAATATCTTCCATAAAAAATCACAATAAAAGTTAAACGATACTGTTTAACTTTTGTTTTCAGTATGTCGATAAAAAAATACAACCTATACTAAAAAAGATACATCTGGTGCTTAGTGAATACCTGCAGCGCTTACCGCATTTTCCAACTCTTTGATGTCGAAGGGTTTTGCTAAAAATGAATCAGCACCTGCTTCCTGAGCCAATTTTTTAATGTCGTTATTTGCAGAGAAATAGATTAAAGGAATTTTTCTCAGTTCAGGATCGTTTTTCAACTGTTGTGTAGCAACAATTCCGCCACAATCGGGAATCCAGTTATCCATTAAAATGAGGTCTGGTTGAATTTCACGAATGGTTTTTACGATTTCGTTACAGTTGGTACGGGTATATACTTGCCAGCCCAGTTCACTTAAAATATACTCACAAATGGATAGTATGTCAGTATCGTCATCACAAATAAGAATACGCTTTGCCATAACCTAATGTTTGATGTTTATACATCAAAATCTGTACCGCAATGCTAAAAGAGTAAACTACTAAACCTCGTGAAGAAAATAGCTATTATCAAAGCGGATACGGGGACCATAAACCCCATTGGCGCCACGCTTGCCGGCACTGATCACCATACAAACTTTGGCCGTACGCGGTAAACCAAGTAGTTTCCGTACCCGCACTCCGTCCATTCCTTCCATCGGACAAGAATCGTAACCTGCTGCCCTCAAGGCCAGCATCAAATTTTGACAAGCCAATGCGGTACTTTTTTGTGCCCAAGTTTCGAGTTCGGCAGAGGAGGTGGGAATGCGGGGAGTTACTTCTTTTAAGCCCCTGAAGTACACGAAAAGTTTCTTAAAGAATCCCATTACGTTTAAAAACCCAAGCGAATAGGCTAAAATAACCACCTTGTTGTAGTATTGGTATCCGGCACCTTTTTCTCCATTTTTGGTGAGCAGATCCAGCATTCGAGTTCGGTTAATTCGCCAGTAATCCGGACGGGCAACGGCCACCACCAACTCCTGGGCTGTTCTGGCTGCAGGTTGCGATAAACACAAACGAACCAACTCCGCTTTCTTCTCAGGAGAGCGTACCCAAAAAAATTCCCAGGTTTGAAGATTAGAAGAATTGGGTGCCAACAGTGCCAAGTCTAGGCATTCACGCATTACCGATTCTGGAATCGGAGTATCATCGTAAACTCGAATACTTCTGCGGCTATTCACTACAGCCTTAAAGGCTTCAAAATCGGTAGCAACAGCAGGTTCAGTATAATTCAGCTCCGGAACTTTAGAAAAAATATCGGCTTTAGCCATAGTACTATTAGTTTGGTGTGCACCCTAAAGTACACAATAGCATTTGTTTTTCAAGTAATTTCATAATAAGTTTAACCGTAATTCTTAAGCATAAACTTGAACCAGAGATGAAAAATTCTTGTCTACTTATTTTAGTGTTAGCCCTACTCGTGAGTTGTATCCAGAAATCTACTAATGACAGCCGGTACCAACCCAAGGAGTACGTTGAACTTCAACATCCCGAATGGTCAAAAAATGCGACAATTTATGAAGTAAATGTTCGTCAATATACCCCAGAAGGCACTTTCAAGGCATTTGAAAGTCATTTGCCAAGGCTAAAAAAAATGGGGATAGACATTATCTGGTTAATGCCTATTCATCCCATTGGTATGGAAAAAAGGAAAGGAACCCTTGGTAGCGAATACTCTGTAAAAGATTATTACGGGGTAAATCCAGAATATGGAACAAAAGAAGATTTTAAAGCTTTAGTAGATAAGATACACAGTATGGGTATGTACGTCATATTGGATTGGGTAGGTAATCATTCTGCTTGGGATAATCCACTAGCCAAAGAACATCCGGATTGGTACACCAAAACCAAGGGTGGCGATTTTCAGCCCACACCGTGGTACGACTGGAGCGATGTAATCGATTTTGACTACAATAAACCAGAAATGCGAAAATACATGACCGATGCCATGAAATATTGGGTAAAAGATTTGGATGTAGATGGGTATCGATGTGATGTAGGTGGATTCATCCCAGTAGATTTCTGGGAAAATGTACGAACCGAATTAGACGAAATCAAACCTGTTTTTATGCTTGCTGAATGGGAATCGAGAGATCTGCATAAAAAGGCTTTTGACATGACCTATGCCTGGAGTTTGTTCAAAGAACTTGAAAAAGCAACCAAAGGCCAAACCGGCGGGCTGGTGGAGTACATGGCTCACGATGTGAACACCTTCCCAAGAAATGCTTACCGAATGACCTTTACAGATAACCACGATATGAATTCATGGTACAATACCCCTTTTATCAATTTTGGTGATGGATTAAAAGCGGCAATGGTTTTCACCTGTACCGTAAACGGCATGCCTTTGGTTTATAGCGGACAGGAAGCCGGTTTAAATAAATCACTCAAATTCTTCGATAAAGACGAAATCGAGTGGAAAGACCACGAATTTTACGACTTTTTTCAAAAACTATTTGAACTAAAACACAAGAATCAAGCTTTGTGGAATGGTGCCTGGGGCGGTGAAATGGTACGAATAGACAACGATAAACCCCAACACGTAATTTCATTTGTACGAGAGAAGAACAAACAAGTAGTACTTCCAATAATCAATTTCAGTGCTGAAACCCAACAGGTAAAACTTCAAGATACCTACTACGCCGGAACTTATACCGAGCTGTTCAGCAATAAAACGTATACGCTTGAAGGCGGCGATGTACTAAGTCTAGCCCCTTGGAGCTACTTGGTTTTGTACAAATAGCATTAGCGGCCAAAATCATCCTGAACACGAACAATATCGTTTTCATCTGATGGATTGGCTGCATCTGTATGTTGCCAGATTTCTGCAATAATACCCCAGCCGTCTAAACCTACCAAACGGTGGCGTTCACCCTGCTGCAAGGTAATGGTATCGCCTGTTTGCAAGGTTTTCAATTCACCTTCCTCGTCGGTAGGGCTGGTTTTAACGCCAACGGTTCCTTCCACTACCGTCCAAATCTCAGCACGGCGGAAATGGTATTGCCAGGATAAGCGAGTGTGTGGTGCTACCAGTAATATTTTGGGGCTCAGTTTTCCGGATATCCGCAATTGATCCACATCCAGACCGCCGAAATAGAAATCGGCAAAAGCTTGTGCCTGCTCTTCATTGATTACAAAAAAACCACCCCATGGTCGTTCTTGATCAAGTTTATCGATCTGAAAACCTTGGTCTTCTAGTTTTTGTTGTGTGGATTGAAATAGTGCTGATTTTTGGTTCAATTGCTCGGAAGTTGACATGTTTAGTGGTATAGAATAACGACCAAATTAACGAATTGAGCACACATTTTGCATACTTACCAACATTTATTAGTAAGTAATTGGATCAGTCTAGCACTCTTTTTTGCTAGCTTGTACTTGTAAATCAGCTAATTATGAGTTCAAACACAGAACTAAATCGTTTCATGAGCCGGGTAATTGCCCGTAACCCAAACGAACCCGAATTTTTGCAAGCAGTGCAAGAAGTGGCGGAAACACTGATCCCATTTATTCAGGATCACAAAATTTATCAGGAAACAGCTATTCTGGATCGGATGACCGAACCTGAGCGGGTTCTGATATTTCGGGTACCTTGGCAAGATGATAAAGGGAACTTCCGCATCAACAGAGGTTTTAGAATACAAATGAATAGCGCCATAGGCCCTTACAAAGGCGGACTGCGCTTTCACCCTTCGGTAAACTTGAGTATCCTGAAATTTCTTGCCTTTGAGCAGGTTTTTAAAAATAGTCTTACTTCCCTGCCCATGGGTGGTGGTAAAGGTGGATCAGATTTCGATCCGAAAGGAAAATCAGACCATGAAGTGATGCGGTTTTGCCAAAGTTTCATGACCGAATTGTTCCGTCATATTGGTTCAGACACCGACGTTCCGGCAGGTGATATAGGTGTTGGAGGACGAGAAATTGGATTTTTATTCGGCCAATACAAACGATTAACTAATGAATTTACAGGTGTACTAACCGGGAAAGGATTAAGCTATGGAGGTTCACTCATCCGACCCGAAGCCACTGGCTATGGTTGCGTCTATTTTCTACAAGAAATGCTCGCTACCCGCGGTGAAGGCTTAACAGGAAAAACCATTTGCGTATCTGGTTCAGGAAACGTAGCTCAATATGCCATCGAAAAATGCATCGAATTGGGAGGTAAAGTTATTACCGCATCCGATTCAGATGGATTTATTTACGATAAAGATGGTTTTAACGCCGAAAAACTGGCTTTCTTAATGGAGTTAAAGAATGAGAAAAGAGGCCGTATTAAAGAATATGCCGATAAATACAACTGTGAATACCATGCCGGCAAAAAGCCCTGGATTATCCCTTGTAGCATCGCACTTCCGTGTGCAACCCAAAATGAACTGGATCTTCCATCGGCTGAAGAATTGATTAAAAATGGGCTAATTGCGGTAGCCGAAGGCGCAAATATGCCAACTACGCTCGAAGCCACCGAGCTATTCATACAAAAGGGAGTTTTGTTTGCCCCCGGAAAAGCATCTAATGCAGGTGGCGTTGCAACCTCCGGTTTAGAAATGAGCCAAAACTCCTTACGACTAAGCTGGACCAGAAAAGAAGTGGATGAACGCCTGTTGACAATCATGCAAAACATTCATCAATCTTGTGTAGAGTTTGGACAGAACGGTACTCAAATTAACTATGTGAAGGGAGCAAACATTGCTGGCTTTGTTAAAGTAGCCAATGCCATGTTGGCGCAGGGGTGTGTATAAGTGAAAAACAAAAAATAAAAGAAGTTAGGGTTGGTTTAGAATCTGAACCCGATAGATAATGTTAGTGCATTATTTTTTAACCTTTGGTTACCCCAAATAATTGCCTCTTTATCCTCCATCTGAATTGCATTAGTTAAGCCCGCCTGATAACGTGCCCCCACGATAAATTTATCCATGAGCGTATAATCAATTCCAACTATTGCGGCTAACTCCGTAGATTTTACATCTGGTTTAATCTCTGGTTCATCAACAGAAGTAGAATCTCCCATACTATACTCATTTTCTTCAATTCTTTTAGTTGAAGTATGAACAGAAAGTTGTGGGCCAGCAAAAAGACCCAAATTCTCGATAGAATACTTAAACAAAACCGGCATTGAAAGATAGTTATATCTCTCTTTTACATCCTCCGTTTTCCAGCCCATTTGAGAAAAATTTAACTCAGATTGTAAGGACACTTTATCCTTTAAAGAAAAGTTGACAAACCCTCCAACATTAATCCCTGCCCTGCCTGATGGAGAGAGTTTCCATCCATCCAAACTAATATCTGCATTAGCTAAATTGATACCAGCTCTAATACCATAGGTTGTTTGTGACTTAGCGCTTAAGGTGAAGATGGTGAATAAAAGTAGTAGTAAAATTGGTTTAGTTTTCATTGTATTGTTTTTGGTGTAATACTAAGTTAAACAATAAATGTGAAATAGAATTGATTGCTTTTAGCCCGGTTCCCAGCTAAATGGTAATGCTGACTATACCCCAATAACGCTGTAAAACAAAAAAAGCACCTACATCTACTGTAAGTGCTTTTCAACTGTGGAGGCTACTGGATTCGAACCAGTGACCCTCTGCTTGTAAGGCAGATAAGATCGTGCTTTCTGGCTAGCTTTAAAGGCTATTTTGGTCTTTGTGCAAAGTGTGTGCAAACCATGAACGGGTGAATTAATACATTAATTAGTGGTGTCACAGCTTTTCTCCCTCCTGTGTGAAGCTGTAATAGCCTTCAGAAGAAACTATCAAATGATCCAGTAATTCAATGTCTAATAGTGCTGCAGCTTCTTTGATCTTCTGGGTTAAATAGATGTCTGCCTTAGAGGGTTTAAGCACTCCTGAAGGATGATTGTGGGAGAGGATGATAGCTGTTGCCATGGATTTTAATGCTACAGCAAGAAGGATTCTAATATCAGCGATTGTGCTGGTCATTCCACCACTGGATAGCTTGTGTATGCCTATCACCTTATTAGCTCTGTTTAGATGCATTATAACAAAGTGTTCCTGTAGTTGGATGGTTTCTGGAGGGTAGTGCTGTATAAGAAGCTCATATGCCTCTGCAGAGCAGTTTACTGTTGGTCTGTAACCTGTTGGTGGGTTATAGCTGATTTGGATTTCTGATGTTGTCATGGTAATAAAATAAAAAACCCAGCGCTGGCAGGCACTGGGTGATTGAAGTTATTTCTGTTGCTATTTTTTGATCACTCCAACTAGCCATTTTAAGAGATAATAGACAACCGGTATTGAGAAAGTTAGTGTGAAGTGTAACACTAGATAGAAACCTGTTAAGGTTAGCTGAATACTATTGTGCTCAAAAGGATCCTCTGGGCCAAACCAAGAGATGATCCATCCTGATATAAAAAGCACAAAACTTGAGATGGATGCTATTTTACCTATCCTGTTATTGTTCTTAATTGCTTTGCTTATCCATTTTGTCCATAAGTAGATAGGTGGGCTAAAAAAGATAAGTAGAAGTAGGCCAAAGAGAATATAATCAATCATAAGGCTTGCATTGATTGCTTAAGCAGTCTTCTTATAAATAAGTATTGTAGTCAAAATTGCTAAGTATGAAAAATCTGTAGATGGTTTTATGAGAATCTGAATAGTCCTCCTGTTGCGAAGAAATTGTAACTTTTACTGTAGTTGTTTTTCCTTGATAAATTTTAATCATATTTCCATTCTCAACTTCTGTGTTAATCAATCTCATCCCGAGTGATCTAATTCTAGCTAAGTATTTGTTGTAAATATCTGGTTTGTGGACTTGTACAGCTATCCTATTACTATCATAATCCGAGTAGTAATAGCTAAAAAATGATTCAGCCAAATCATTAATGTAATTTTTTTTATAGGTAAAAGTTACATTTCCCAATTTGTCGAACCCTACTGGTTCAGCTGCTTCTAAAAATTTCCAACCTTTTATATTTAAGTACTCCTCAACTCCTGAAAGACTTTTTTTTCTTAGGCTTAGCAGCTCGTCAAAAGTTAAGTTTTGTGCAATGGAGCTTAGTGATGAAGCTAACAGACTAAGTGATAATATTATTATTCTCAACATGATTTGAAAGTTATGTAAGTGAATCAAACAGTAAAAAACCCAGCACAATACTGTACTGGGTTCTGAAAAAGTTATCTTTCTGATAGGTAGAAGACTATAAAAGGACTAACAATACCCATGCTGCCCAACCAAGTCCTGTTTGGCCAACCAATTGACCTTTAGCTTTCTTTTTGTAGCAGCTCAGGTATTCTGGATCATTAAACAATTCCTTGTTTTTACTCATCATATACGTTCTAGCGCCTTTATCAGGAGTAGGATTTGCAACTAATGCTGTACCTACCAATGCGAAAGGTCCAAACAATGCACCTAAAGCAATTGCTCCACCTTTTCTACCATGGTAAGCCTCTGCATCTAGAGTACCAGCTGTACATTTACTTTGTTCTGCAGCTAATGCATTCTTGTAGGTAGTGAACACTTTGCTATTGGTGTCTTCAAATTGGATGGATGAGATGTCTGAAGCTGGGATTTCAAACTTTTGTCCATCTGCTTTGAACTCAACTGAGCCATTTTTGATTTTGGTTACTTTACCCTCAAAGGTTTTCTGACTGTTAAGAGTCAAGATGTCTCCCGCTTGAGTGATGATCGCCATTGCTAATGCAATAAAGGTTAACGTAATTTTTTTCATTGTTGTGTTTTATAATTTGGTTTGCCTTACTCTTAAGGATTTTCAGTTACTCCCCAGTTTAAATGGTTTGCTGGACTCCATATTTTATAAATCATGAAAGATGTCTTTCATAGGTATTTGTAAGGTTCTTGAGATTCTGTATACCTGGTAGATAGTGGTATTAATCACACCATGCTCAATTCTTCTGATCTGAGAGTATTCCATCCCAGATTCAAGCGCAAGTTTTTCCATGCTGAAGTTTCGCTCGATACGATGCTTTCTAATATTACCACCCAGTTTCAGAACTATTTCTTTCTTTTCCTGGTGCATTGTAACAAAGCTAATAGAGTGAAATATGGATTATTAGGGCAAAAATGCCCCATTTAATAGTAGGTGATGAGTTGAAAATGGTGGTAGGGAATCCATTCATTGAGCACGCGATATAAGAGCTTTTCTGAGGGATGTTCATTTATGTATGTGACATACACTGTATGCTGATGATGTATCCTATGTATGGGCTTGATACATTCCACTCTAAAGGGCGTATTAAGTCTTCTGAGCCTTCCTTTAGCATTGATTAGCATTAAGGATTGTGAGTTATGATCTTTGATATGAGGTAATTTGTCCATAAGTTTTTTTTGTTTTTGAGAATTCTTTATATTATTTTTGTGGTGTCAACTGACAACGCCCCCCAAAACGTTATATCGTTTTGGCCAAGCCTCTAACGAGGCTTTTTTTTTTGCCCATGAAAAAGGTTATTTTTTATGTAGATGGTTTCAATTTCTATTATGGATTGAAAGAAATGATTGAGCATTCCCCAAATTGGAGAAAGTTCTACTGGATAGATTTTGTTAAATTGTTTAAGTCCTTCTTAAAAGAAGATGAGGAATTGGTCGTAGTGAATTATTTTACTTCAAGACCCAAAAATGCTCACAAACAAAAGCGTCAAGAGGTATTAATGCAATGCAATAAAGCACTTAATTACAATACCTTTAGTTTAATTTATGGTAATTACCAAGAAAAGACAATGACGTGCAAGGCGAAGGATGGATGTAATAAAAAGTTTATTCATCTGGAAGAAAAACAGACTGATGTCAATATTGCGATACAAATAGTGGAGGATTGTTATAAGAGTAAATGCGATAAAGTTGTACTAGTTTCAGGTGACTCAGATTTCATTCCACCTCTAAAATTAATAAAGAATATTTTTCCGAAAATCGATCAGATGGTTCTATTCCCGCCGCATAAATACTCCAGTTCAATTGGCAACTTGGGGATACCAACTATTGGATTAGAGAGCTATAAACCTAGATTTAACAAGGCGATCTTAGATGAAATAGTCCAGATTGAAAATCTAGGCAAAGCAACAAAAACTTTTATTAAGCCTGATTACTGGAAATAATTTTAGAATGGGCTAATTTTTAGCCCATTCTTATGTTAGATCCATTTCCATCACCCTGGTTTGACCAATGGTGGTGGTAGCTCCTTCAGGCTGGAAAGCGTAGGAGTGATTTAGAAGCATAATCTCACCAGTACGTTGGTTCTTGTACTCATATGAGTCTACTTCCTCTTTAACAATGTTTCCTGGTAAGGATTGTCCTACCATGGTTTTTGCAATCTCTTCAGAGAAGGTGCTGGGGATAGTGCACTTCCTGACCGTTGCATAATGTTTACCTGTGTTACTGGATTGGATGATTTCCAAGCCACCTGTTAATTCTAGCACCACAAAGGTGCTTCCATCTTTACGCATGCGTAATGCGTAGCTACTTACTGTAACCATTTTGATTAGTTTTTTAAATGAAATAATGATTTTAATTAGTGAACCATGGGGGATTGAGCCATGATACGAATTGTAGGTGGGGTTGTTGATTGGGAGTAGTCTTCAGCCTTACGCATATTGAGGATTTCTGCTATAAGGAGCTGCTGAGACTAGGTGTTTATGCTATATTAGATATATCAGTTGGTGGAATTGATGTAAGGGATTAAAGTTGTGCATATCGACATACTGTGTTCACAACTGCTCCTTCATCTGTAATAGATATTCCCTTACATCCAAGAAGAGCTAGGTTCTACATTTACTAAAAGGGATTTTATTAATAAAATAACTAGTCAAATAAATTATTTGTTTGTAAAAATCATTTATTTGACTATATTTGAACTGTTTTTGGATAATATCTTAAAATTTGTAATTAACTTTTATGTTAATAAAATGTACAAATAAATAACTTAAATGTTCATTAATGAAGAAAGTTGTAAAAGATGTAATTATTGATACAACCAAGATTGGATTGGTTGATAAAGAAACTGGAGAACTACTACCTGATGATGCTTTTGGAAAGTTGATAAGCCGAAGCGAGAAAAATGAAGTCTCTATAAACTATAAGGAATATGTCTACCTGGATACTGCTAGATTGAACTATCTTGTGTTAACTGGCATTAAAACCCCTTATTTGGGGCTCTTTTTAAAGCTTGTACCTTTTTCAGAGATGGTAACGAACAAGCTTATCCAGGAGAATGGTAAACCTCATACATCAGGTACTTTAGCTAAGGCCTTGGGGTTAGAGCCACAAAGTTCTATAAGGAGTCTAAAGAGGCTGATCAAATTAAATCTCGTTGCATTGCATCAGCCAGCTAAAAGAGGTGAGAAAAAATTCTATTGCTTAAATCCGTTCTTAGTTAGGCGAGGCAAAACTTCTTCAAAGTTACTACTTGAGTTGTTTAATGATCCACTTCCTAAAGCCACCGATGCTTGGAAATAATGACACCTGTAGAGTTTATCCAATTTTGAGTAAATCATCCCAGTCTGTCGTATAATTAGGACTTACATTCTTACGTTTCATTGCCTCTCTTTTCGCAAACCCGTCTTAGGCTATCATAGTGTCTCAGGACCATAGTAATTTTTGAGCTTTAATAATCCCTTCAACAGACTATTCAGCACACCGCCACTAACCAATATTGAGTATAGTAGTTAATCAAACCAAATCAGAAAGACTGTAAGCAGTGTGTGTAATCCTAACAAGAAGATTTCTCCCTTAATCCTGCCTATATTTTTCACCTTCAACGCGGTGTATAGGTAAACTATTCGTGTATAGTAGCCATAGAATATTAGCGGTGATAGCAATAGTAATGTTTTACTCATGAGTACGATTGTAATTAAACTTTTTGGAAGAGATGTTAGGAGTCTTTCTTCAAATCTTTCAAGTCTTTAGACATCAGTTTATAACTCCGGATGATGAAGTAGAAACTAAGTAGTATGGCTGGTATGAGTAACATGTAGAAAAGCAGATCAGGTATCCTAGATTCGAACATGTACAGAATTGGAACAACCACAAAGGCGATACCTACACGGTTAAAGTTCATGAAAATGAATTCCAGAACGGGTAGTGGCGATTTATCTTTCATAGTTCAAAATCCAATTGTTAATCATTTTGATAATAAAACCTATTCCATAAGATACTTGAATAACCCAAAAAAGCGATCCAGAAAATAACAGTAAAAGCAATACTAACCAAGGAATACCATGGGGCAAATGGAGCACAAATTTTGAAATTTGTATAATTTAAGACCGAATTGGATAATAGTATCCATGATGACAGTAAAAAAAGTACTCGCTCGTATGAATGCCCTTTGGGGAATCTGATCGCCGTTAATACCAGAGCTAGAACTGCAAATAACTGAAGCCATGCATTGATTAGCTGAACGGTATTTTCAATTCGAAATAATCCTTCACCTATTTTCATGAACTGAAATTGCAAAGTCAGCTCTGAGGTCTTACACCCTAAAAGAAACAGGTAGCTAATTCCAGCGAGGAGTTTTACCGTGGATAATTTCATATGCGTTTACTATTTGACTAATAAATAAAAAGCAAGCATGAGTCCAGCCATAAATATCATTCGAAATGCGATACCTTTCAAATCTTTTTCGAATAGGTGAGTACCTTGCTTCTGATCTCGAAGTTTTTTTTGAATCAGTCGCTGAATGGTTAAATACATTAAAATTCCTGCGCTAACTAGATAAACCATCACTTTCTGATCACGACTGACAACAAATGATGCGGCTAAAGAGAAATAGATTACTAATGATTCTGTAGTTAATGAACGAGAATTTGATGGAACAGAGAATAGCTTTTTAAATTCACCATAAATCGCTGGTCTGAATAAAAGTATCACTTCCTTAACAAAACTCCAGTTGGCTTTATGCATACCTTTCTCTTTTACTTGTTGCTGGTACTGTTCCAGGAGGTCTCCTTCAATTTCCTCCAATAGTTCTGGCTTACAAAACCACCTGAAGAAGTTCAGGAAGAGTTTCGGGGGTTGGTTAGGTGTAGTTTTAGTACTCATGAAAATTGAATGGAATAGGCTGGGATGGCTTCCCATAAGCCCATGCGTTGCTCCTTGGTTTCCTTCAAAATAGAACGCCCCTCACCAGTGATGGTATAGTAGCGTTTGCGTTTACCTCCACGTATCTTGGTGGCTTCACCAAATTCGGATTTCAGAAATTTCTTCTCTTCCAATCGTTTCAAGACTGTTTGAATCGCTCCTAAACTAACCTTACGTTTAATACGGTTGTCAATCTCTTCGATGATACTAAGTCCGTAAGCATTACCATCGAGTATACTTACCGTTAGAAGTACAATTTCTTCGAATTCTGCGAGGTGATATTGGCTCATACAATTATATTTATCACAAATGTAGTTTTTATTTTGATATTTACAATATTTGTAGTTAAAATTGTTCATTGATTTTTAAACTTTACAAAAACATGGATTTCTTAACTAAACCTTCTAAATCTATTGAAGAAAAATTGGACACCCTAAATGAGGTTTCCAGCATACTCACCATTCTGGGTTATATTTTTACCGGATTAGCCTATCGGTTTGAATTGAATAAGGAATGGTACCTCCTGATTGCTCCTTTATTGTTTACCACCATTGGCTTACAAGTATCTACTTGGAAATTGGTACAGCAGCACAAAGGCGAACTCAGCAAATCGCCCAAAAGTTATTATTGGAAATTGGCTGAGCGTTCGCTGTCAAATTTAATCTTACTCTTGTTTGCGCTGGTGGATCTGGATATCATCGGACTAATCCGAAAATAAACAGAAAGATTAGTTTAGTAATTACTGATGCAACTCTAAGTGCACGAACAACAACTCAAAAAAACACACAAAAGCAAAATACCCTCTCAGGATTTCCTAAGAGGCTTTTGCTGATCACTAATTTTTATTTATTAAATTAGATTGATAACTATGAGTTATAGTTTTCATTAATTGACTAAACCCAGAACATTCAAAATGACTAAACTGTTCAAAGCAGCTCTTGTAATATTCACGCTTGCTTTAGGAAATTTAAAGGCTCAAGAGAGCATCAACTTTAAAAAGACTAACTATGATGAATTCATCAAAGAAGCCAAACAGATTAGAAAACCGGTATTAATCTACTTTACCGGTAGAGGATGTGCACTATGTGCCAATATGGAACGACAAGTTTTTCCAAAGCCAGAGGTTTACCAGTTATATAATACCTCCTTCATCAATATAGAATCGTATCTCGATCTTAGGAAGGCTGACCCTGAAACTTTGAAACTGAGAAGGAAGTATGGAATTGAAGCTCAACCCACCTTTGTTTTTATTGACTCAACTGGCGCCGTTATTCATAAATCAGGGTTTCAGGAAACTGATGGCTTTATTAAAGTTGGCAAACAGGCTTTAGGAAATGATAACTACAGGGGATGGCTCCAACAGTTTTCGGAGGGTAAATATGATGTAGAAACGGTGCAGAAGTTTTTGGAAGTAGAAACTAAACCCGTGGTCTATGCTGAAGTTGATTATAAATGTAAAGCCCAAGAGGTATTGGACGCTTACTTCAATAGTATTCCGGAAGGGACTTATACCACAGAAACAAACTGGAGGATAATTGAAACCTATGTAGCCAATCCATATTCAAAGGTTTTCCAGTATTTCCTAAAAAATCAGCACTTATTTGAACAATTGTATGGAATCGAGGCGGTGAATAAGAAAATTTATAGTGTATACGACTGGGCCTGGGCTGGGAATATGGGTTCTTCAACCTATAAGAATGCAGAGAAAATGATAAAAGAGTCGGAACATCCAATGGCCAAATTGTTAATTAAATTCAGACAAATGGGTGAGGAGGGTTATCGAATTATCAAAAACCAGTCGGATTGGAAAGCTTTTGTAGCCAAGTACAATACAGATATCCTTAATCACAATTACATAGTAAACCCTAACACAGTCTATGAGATTTTAGATGATTTGAATAGCCGTTCTGTAAAGGATGTCAAATCCCTGACATCAGTTAATAAATGGATGGGAGCAGTATTAAAGATCAAAGACAATGAGGATGTGTATTACTACTCCTGCTACGCGAAGTCCTTCTATCTATTAGGTAATAAAAAGGCCGCCATCAATGCACAAAACAAAGTGATTGAGATTGCTAGGAGTACTAATTTAGATCAAAGTACAATTGAGGAGTATCGAAAGGTTTTGGCGGGATACAAAAAGTAATAAATCGACTTTTCAGCACACCATTTAGCACACCCCAGAAACAAAAACCCTCTCAGGATTTCCTAAGAGGGTCCCAATTTTTTAGTTTGTCTACTAAAGACCATAAGATTTCCGTACCATCATAAAGTAAAGCTTGTCAGAAAGTAGTTTTCTAATTTTCAACAGCATCGGCCCTGGTTTGCCAACTGTATACCTCATCTTACCGCTCTGGTCTAAAGCAGCTCGGTAAATTGTTCTTGCAACAACCTCGGGTCCCTCTGCGTCCTTCATTACTTTCTCTGCTGCATCATTGAATTTCTTGATGAAACCATCGTAAGCATCGGTATAATCTGGTTTGATAAATTGTCTGCTTCTTCCATAAAAATCGGTTACAATGGGTCCTGGCTCAACCAGTTTTAACTGGATGTTGAATGATGCTAATTCATAATGCAAAGACTCTGTAAAACCCTCAACGGCGAACTTGGTAGAATGGTAAATGCTGTACAAAGGGAAAGTGATTCTACCTCCCATACTTGAGATCTGAATAATTCTTCCTCCATCTTGCTGACGCATCAATTGGATTGCTTCGCGGGTTACTCTCATCAAACCAAATACATTGGTATCAAATTGTTGATGTATCACCTCATCAGACATGGCTTCAAATGCACCGTCTACACCATAACCTGCATTGTTAACTACCACATCAATGGTGCCAAACTCTTTTTTCACTTCATTGAAGGTTTTTGCAATACTATAGAGCTTGGTAACGTCTAATGTGTAGAGTTTTACGTTAGGTAGGTTTTCAAAATCTTTTTCATTTTCAGGATTTCTTTGGGTTGCTGCTACTCTCCACCCTTTTTGAGCAAATTCAAAAACGGTAGATTTTCCTATACCGCTTGAGGTTCCAGTGATTAAAATAGTTTTCATTCTTGGTTTACGATTTAATGTTTTGCAAACCTAAACTTGTTGAATCAAACCATCAACATTAGAGCATGGTCTATAGTTGATATTTATTTTTCCACATGCTAAATTTGAAAATGCTTATCAACGAATTATCTAAAAGAACAGGAGTATCTACACACACTATAAGGTTCTACGAAAAGTCTGGGTTAATTAAGGGAAGTAGAGATGAAACCGTAAGTTCAAACAACTACTTTCATTACGATGAAGAGTCTGTTGAAAGATTGGAATTTATCAATGAAGCAAAGTCAGTAGGCTTCACCATCAGAGAAATAGGTCAGATGATTGACGCCTGGTATACTAACCGTTATGCTAAAGAGGATAAGTTGGCAATATTGGAGGAGAAACTGAAAACCCTTGATGCTAAAATAAAAGAGATCAAGATGATGAAGAAGACGATCAATGAGTTTAAGGATGATGTCCTAAATGACAGGTGTTGATTTCTAAGTAAATCGTACTTTTACTAAACAATTTTGTTCACCCCGCAAATTGTTCTTGATTTAGCAAAATAGTGTAGTCTTCTAATACAAAAAAGCTTGAATAGCATTAATCGACGATCGCTTCAGTTGAACTAAGTCTTTTAGCTCTTTGATATACAGACCCATAGACTTTTCGTTGTACACTACCTTGTATTTTGTTGAGAAATCAGATACCATGTATGTATCATCATCGTTCCCTGTTCTTATGAGTGGGAAAACAGAGCTTTCCAATTTATCTTCAGTCAAATATTTCGTTTCTATTCCTGAGGGAGTAAGTGAAACGTACGATATATCTGTTGTATACTTAGTCTTAGTTAGATAAACACCATAACCTTCACTATCAAGTGTTTTGATGCCCATCTCAGGGCTTAAAGTATTGAACTCAGAGCTTGAGACCTTTTTGAAAATTGGGATATTTGTCTTGTCTGTAATCTTAACTGATGATGCTAATGACATATAGGAGAAAAACAGGTCTCCCCACTGGCTCTTGTCAAAAAGTTCAAAGCGTACTTTAGTAAAGTCAACCCCAAATTCGTTCATCCAACCCTTACTCAGAAACATCAATAAAATTAGTTTCTTTTGATTTGTGAGGTTTGGGCCTTTAAGGGAGAATGACACGCATGAAACATTTGATAAGTCAGATAGCTTACTGACATTAAAGTCCAAAAGCTTCAATTCGAAGTGTGTAAATTCAGGTCTATTTTCAAGTAGGTATTCAGTCGCTCTAAGTTCCATTTGTTCTTGATACTGTTCAACAGCAGCAGCAACAGCAATAGCACCCCCAATTACCCCAGCAGCCACTGCTGCAACCTCACCAGCTTTCTGGGCATGTAGATTTTTAACATTCAAGGTTAACAAAGAGATTAAGAAAAAGATCGACAGTTTTTTCATGAGATAGTACAATAATATTACCTGAAGTTATAAAATTAAGTGTAAAAAACGCTTTAATATGAACAACATCTGAGTCTCATCCAACTTTTAGGACATCCTCCCAATCGGTAGTATAACTAGGACTGACATTCTCTCGTTTCATTGCCCAACGTTTTTTAAACCCTTCAGAAGCAAGTCGAATGGTACCGCTACCATAGTAACGGTTCAATTGATCCATCAACTTACTCAGGCTGTTATTCTTAGGTCCGTTCCACTCTGTGAACAGGTGTAGCTGTACTTCCTGTTCAGGTATTAGACCAGTTGCAATAACAGCCACTTTGCTGTACTGATACCTTGGGTTGTAGATCGATTTTAAGCCTCTTACAGCAGTTTTTATCAGGTCAGTAGTATTGTTTACTGGATGGCTTAATGGAAGGCTTATACAGGGGTTATGTTGAGGTAAATCCTTACGGAACCTATTGGTTAATAGTTGGATATTCAGAATGGTTGCACAGCTCTGATCAGCACGTAGTTTTTCAGCCAAACGACTGGTATAACTACTGGTGGCTTCAGTGAGTTCCTCTAGGTTATTCGTCAGCTTGCCAAAAGACCTACTGGTGCAGATCGCTTGTTTGCGCTCCAGTACTTCCTTTAAAGGAATGCAAGATCTTCCCCATAGTTCATGCCACATCCTGAGGCCTTGGATAGTTAGTTTATTCTTAACCCAAGCTTCTGACTGCTTACGCAACTGTCCAGCAGTAAAAATATAGTCCAGTTCTAATTTAGCCTGATAAGCTCTACCAATTCCCCATAGGTCAGCAATAGGAAAATTTTCAACCGCCTCATGAATGGCTTCGTCTGATTCAAGCACACAAACCCCAGATTCACTCTTCTTCGCTTTCTTATTGGCTAGCTTAGCCAAGGTTTTGGTAGGGGCTATTCCAATACTGACTGGAATGCCTGTGTTTTGGATAACTGATTGACGCATCTGATGAGCGTAAGTCTCCAGGCTGTCCATGCCTTTAAACCTTAAAAAGCACTCATCAATACTATAAACCTCTACTTCTGGAGTGAAGCGTGCCAAGTTATTCATTAACCTAGCACTAATATCAGCATACAGCGTATAGTTACTGCTGAATACTGCCACTTGCTCTTTTTCAATCAGCTCTTTAACCTTAAAATAGGGAACACCCATTTTGATACCCAGGGCTTTTGCCTCATTACTACGAGAAATAATACAGCCATCGTTATTACTCAGCACCACTACTGGCTTACCATTCAGCTCAGGCCTGAATAAACGCTCACAAGAAGCATAAAAGTTATTTCCATCAACGAGAGCGTACATAACATTTAGGTCTTTTTTGATGAGGTCTGCAAGACCAGGTAACCACCCCTCTGATGAGCAGTTCATTTTTTACCAGTTCAGGTTCTTCGTTCTCTCTTCCTGTCCCCAGAAAGACTTGCTTACCCAAAAGATATAACTGACGAACTTTCCATTCTCCCTGATACCAGATCACTACCAATGAACCATGTTTAGGCTTGATAGAGGTATCGTAAACAAATAGGGTGCCCCTACTAATACCCAGATTGATCAACTCGTCTGTAGTGGCTTCAGCGTAATAGGTATTCACAGGATCTGTCACCAGACGCTCCAAAATATTTAGGCGTCCTTCCATATAATCTTCAGCAGGACTTACAAAGCCTGTAGTCTTGCCTGGATTATCCAGAGGCTCTAAATCATCGTCTTTTGGGCTAATACGGTGTTGTAACATGGTTCAAATTGGGGAACCAAATTACTAAAATTTTTAGTAAATAAAATAGGAGATGGTATGTTAATTTACCCAATAGCCCGTAAACACCATATTATGAAGATTACTTCACTTGTCACAAGAAACTGACCACACTGCAACTTTATATAAGAAATGATACGGTATGGATGCGATTCTGAAGGTCGGTAGAGGTATACTTGAATAAGAAATTGTTTCAACTTATACCCTGGGAATAGTTATTAGAACTGAAGAATTTAAAAAATATCCTAATAAATAACGCAAGAAGTATTAAAATAACTGAAATTACTTGAGCAGGGGAAAGAGAGATATTGAACAAGTTTCCTCTGTCATCGTCTCTGAAAAACTCTAAGAGAAATCTGATTACTCCATATAGGATAAAGTAATATAAGTATCTACTTTCAAATCGCACCCACTTAGTCACAATAAAATATATTATAATCAACATGATAGCCTCAACCAGTTGTGTTGGGATTCTATTATTTCCAAGTGTTGAAAAAACACTAAAATCACTAATCAATCTACCATAACAACAACCTGCCATATAACAGCCAACTCTTCCGATAGCATGTGATAACAATAATGCAGGTGTAGCTAAGTTTAGAAGTAATACGAATCTATTTAATGAAAAGTTTAGCAGCAGTAGATTAAGTGGTATAGCGACAACTAAACCACCATAGAAAGTAATCCCATACTGCCCTACTCTACTAAAGTCCCTATGAAAAAAGTTTTCAAAAATGGCAGCAAAAGCAAACCCAATTATGATATTAATACAAAAAATGACTTCCTTATACTTTTTAATAAAAAAGTCATTTTTATTATATGTATGTTCTTGTTTTTCAAAGGTTTTGAATCCTATTATGAGAGATAAACCTACCAGCAAGTTATATGCTGGGAAGTCTATATCTCCTAGCTTGATGTAGGGGTACATTATCAGACATCAACCTTTTTTTGTACGAAACAGTATATAGCCCCAATGAGATAAAATATGCAAACTATTAGTGAAAGTAAGCCTCCACCGCCCAAAGTTTCAAGACCAGCGAAAACTGTAGCTATTATCATTAATATCCCCGCAGTGTTGGGTTCTGATTTCCCCAGTATTCCACCCACCAGCCCCGATAAACCAGAGATTACACTAATAGCTACGATATAATTTCCAATACTTGAAGCCGAAGATGAATTAGCTGCCTCACCTATAGCACTTATAGCGGCACCACATGCTGCACCACACATTGCTGCTGGAATGTTCAACACTGTACCAATAATGCCCATAATGAGTGGCACTTCAGATGTTCCTTTTTGTTTCATTTTATTTATTGTTGAAAGTTTAAAGATTAGTAATTTATTTATGATGACTAAAACTTAATATCACACTCCCATCTGGACCTTGTAGTGAAAGAACTGGTGCGAAAATATCGTAGTAATCAAACTTTACAGACTCACCAGACGAAATGAAATAAATATCCCCTGTTGTTTTACTCAAAGTGATTGATTCGGGGGTACACTCCCAGGTTCCTTCTCCCACAGAACTAGGCTCATAGTATTCTATTCTAAATGTACCATCAGTATTGATAGTGAGTTTTCCCTTATATTGATCGGCTTCCCATTGACCTATATATTGGCTTTCACCATTACTAGTTGTTTCATTCAAACTACTGTTATCAGCTGTGGTAGTTTCAGTAGCAACTTGTTCTGATTTATCCGGTTGTGTACAACCTGATAGCATTAAAAAACAACAAGTGATTAGCATTAACATTTTAAGATTTGTTTTCATTTTGATTGTGATTTTAAATAAAAAATAAGCCAGTAATAATAGATGTAATTGCAGCCAAGAGAACAATCGAGTCCATTTCAGATTGATCAAAATGCTTTGTTTCAAAATTATATTTACCCAAGAGTGAAATTGGGGTTAATATCAATCCGAACACTAAAAAAATAACTCCTAAAGAAGCGTTTGTTTCTCCAACTTCCTCCCATCTACCGTTAAGTTTGTCTTTATTAAAATCAGGTTTTATCCAAACGGCCCCGAATAATCCGACTCCTATTATTTTTTCTTCATCCTGAATCTCAATTTTGGTTAATGAAAAAACAAAGAAGTTGTCTCTAGTAACTAAATTGTCAATAATACCTTTTGCGATTCCAAATCCTATATTTTCACCTAATTTTTCGAAGGCATTTTGAGTGCGGCTTTCATTTTCTTTAGAATACTCTTGTTTTAGTTTATTTAAAACCGCAGAGCGATGTTCATCAGTACTCGGATTTGTTGATGCCATAATTGCTATCAGTAATCCAAGAATTGAAAATGTGATTTGTGATTTATTCATGTTTAAAAGTCACTCTTTCGAGTAGATGAGATTTTTTTTGTTAGATAATTTCCAAAATAACTAGCTGGGCAACGTATGGGCTTACCATATTGTTGGGGCATTCGTCCCAATATGGTTTGTTATAAAATTTTGCTTTTTGAATAGGCTCTTTTCGACAATTCCTCACCTGCCTTTTAACAGATTGCACAAGACTAGCTTTTACGCTTATAGGATTTTTTAATTTTCCGAAACGAATTTGCAGGACATTTTTTTCGAATGAATAATCGAAGCGAGACCGTCCTCCCATCGTGGGAATGGTCAATAATCTCTTTAACATATCAGTTTTTATTACATTCCCATTCTTTTAACAAAACATATATCTGTCCTTTATAACCATTCTGGATAACATTGAATTTACCACCTCTTGGACTATATAAATCGCCCAACAAAAATTTTCCTTGTTTGTTGGAAATCAGCTTAGTTGCAATAAACGTCCAGCTGGAACCGAAACCACTACCTGCATTGTAGTTGCTCATCCATGCTGGATGAATAGAACTGGTATCTGGAGCACTAAGAATTTTGCTTGACCCATTCGGCGGGTAGCAGCTTAGTTTAACATAAGATACTGAGTTCGAAACTCCAGCAGTTTGTTGAGCTATAACTTTGGCATTGGGAACAAATAGAAAGATTGATAAAATAATAAATCTCATTTTGACTCCTAGTTTGAACAACTATTAAAATTATTAATCAATTCTAGGGCTTGTTAGGGGAATACAGAACATTTATTACGTGAATTACGTTCAGTAACGCATTGGAACATATTTCTGTAATCCTAAAGCATTAAATGTGCTAACTTGGAGTATTATTATTACTGCCAAATGAACTACAAAATGATTATACAAAGCTTCCTACTTTTGCAGTTTTGTTATACGGCTAGTTTTGCACAAATACCCTCTTTTCAATGGGTAAACCCTAAAAGTTCTTTAAGAGAGCGCATTGATTTGGAGAGGCTTATTCATTCTAAAGAAGATATTCTAGGTAATTGGTTAGACCATGGCCCAGTGAAGACTTCTTTAAACTTTAGTGATGATAAACAGATTGTGCTTGAGAAAATCAACTATTTTAATTTGAATAATGGAGAAAAAGTTTGGTTTACAAACAACGGTTCTCAACGAGTATTTTCCTATTCTTTAGCTGATAATACCTTTAAACGGATAGATAAAAGCACCTATGCCGGTTATAATTTTAATGCTACTCAGTTTATTAGAAAAGATACACTATATAGTGCTGGTGGTTATGGTTTTTGGAACTACAGCAATGTTTTAACTTATTTTGTGGAGTCAAAAGGTGAGTGGGAGCTAATCAGAACCGACGGTAGTACTCCTAAAACTATATTAGGTGGTTATCAAGGTTACGATGCTAACAATGATATTTTTTATTCAGGTGCTTCAGAAGAGGAAACATTGGGCAAGCGTGTAGAAAAGGGCTTTGGTAACAAACTATATAAGTTTGATTTTAAGACATATAGTTGGGAAGATCTAGGGGAGCTTAACTCAGCATTACCTTATCAAATGCACCGAGAGATTTTTTGGACAGGTACCTACTTCTTACAATGGGCAAAGGATAAATTATTTATTATAGATCCAATTGCTAATAAGGTATACGTATATGAAGATAATAAGCAGTACTTCCAGAACAATGCCCAATACTTTGCAAAAGGTGATACGGTAATTTGTTTTTGGGATCGAAAAGCAAATACGAACAAGTTCTCGGTATTAGATCTCCTGAAGAAATCCAAACCAATTGGAGCCTTTTATCAGGAATCAAACATTGGGATTTATGTTACAGTAACTTTTGCTTCATGTCTACTAGCAGTAATTGCATACGTTCAACGTAATAAAATAAGAGGACTGAAAATTCAGTCAATATTACAAAAACAGGAACTAGATTTGCTTAATGCACTCTTGCAATTGGAAGATGGTGCGTATTTAAACAGTAATGAGTTGAATGACTTGCTTGGTTTGCACGGTAAATCACTAGAAAGTCAACGTAAAATAAGAATGAACGTGATTAATCAAGTAAACCACAAGATTAAACAGCGTTTCAATATCAGTGATGCTATTCAGCGTATAGGTGACCCAAGTGATAATAGGTTAAAACTGTACTATTTGAAGCAGGAGACCGTGAAAACTCTTGAAAAAAATATATAGCATAGGAGGGCTCTATTCAATCACCCTCCCATGCATCTCATCTAGCATCTCACGGTCAAAACTATCAAGGTAGATGTTGGTGATACGGTTACCATACTCGTGTCCTAGAGCCTCAGCAATGAGCTCATTCGAGTAACCTAACCGCTTTGCACTGGTAGCAAAGGTGTGCCTAGCAACATACGTAGTTAATGGAGCATTGATACCAACATGCTCACCTAACCGTTTCAAATACTTATTGGTGGTTTTGATCCACTGGTTGATCAATTCCTTGGCCCGTAAGCTATCCTCGGTGATATCATTAGGTAGTATCGGCAACAAGTATTGAGCCCCTGGCTGATGAAGCTCATTAAGAATAGCTTCGGCCTTTGAGAAAAGCTTGATATTGTAAAGTTTGTGGGTCTTTCTCCTGCGATAAATCACTCTCCCATCCACCAGATTCTTTGGAGTGAGGTAGGCTAAATCGGTGAAGGATATCCCAATTAAATAGAAGCTCAACAGGAAGCATTTTAAAGCCCTCTCAGCTGCTTTATTATCTGATAGATCTAGTTGCTCCAGCTTAGCAACATCTTGCCTTAAAACCGCTCTTTTCTGAGTTCTTTCAGACCTGATCTGTAACTCATAAAATGGATAATGAGAACGATCAACCACTTTACGTTTGATGGCCTTATTGTAGATAGCCCGTAGGGTTCTGAAATAGTTTGAAATACTATTCAACTTCAACCCTTGTACAGCTAACTGTTGGCTGAATTGCTCCAACAAAGTATAGGTGATTTGAGGGAAGCTGATGTTAGGGTCTCCATAAAACTCCAAGAACCTGTTTACTGCGGTTTGGTAGATGATGGCATTCCCAGTTTTGTTCAGCTGGTGCATCTCGGCTATCAATTCCTCAGCAAAAGCTTTAAAGGTATTAACATTTTTGGCCTTGGGTTTCCCAGCTAAAATTGCTTTTAAAGCCTCCATAGTGAACTCCTCTCCCAGCTCTAAAACAGCACGCCGTATCTCCACATACTTTTTAGCCAACTGCTGATTAAACTGTACCGCATTGGGGTAAGTTCTATCAATTTCTGAAGCGTTTTGAACCCAGAATTCTGCAGGAATGGAGATACCTGAAACAAGGGTATAAACTTTGTTGTATTGGGTAATTCTGTAGATGATAGGATAGGTTCCATCTACTTTCCGTCTTCTGGTGTCCAGAAGGGTCTTAACATGTACCATAATAAGGTGTGGTTATGGTCATGATTTGCAAAAAGTTTGCAAAAACCAGGCTAGAAATGCCTCAAAAGGCCCTCTAAAATTAAGTCTAGAAAAAAGCGCTATAAAATAAAAAAGCACCTACATGTACTGTAAGTGCTTTTAAACTGTGGAGGCTACTGGATTCGAACCAGTGACCCTCTGCTTGTAAGGCAGATGCTCTGAACCAGCTGAGCTAAGCCTCCTTTGGGGACTGCAAATATAGAAGGTCTGGGCAATTCTTCAAAAAAAATCTAAAATTTAATTTTTTAGCTCAAAACCTAGCCTACCACTTACATGTTGAAAAAAGCAAAAAACTGATAAATAGGGCTTTACGTAATTTTTAGAAGATATTTTTTAGGCTTATCCACATTTGCTTGTATATTCGTTAAACCAAAATCACGATCATGGCTGCAGTAAATATTCCACGTCTCGACCTGAACGATTACATCTACGGTACTCCCGAACAAAAGAAAAAATTTTCTGAAGATTTGGGTAATGCCTATCAAGAAACCGGCTTTGTTACCATTGCCAACCACGGCATGACTCCCGAATTAATTAATGAACTTTATACAGAGGTCAAAAACTTTTTCGAACTGCCCGAGGCGGTAAAAATGAAGTATGAAATTCCGGAACTTGCTGGCCAACGTGGTTACACTAGTAAGGGAAAAGAGAAGGCAAAGGATTCAAAAACGCCTGATCTGAAAGAATTTTGGCAACGTGGGCAAACGGTTACCGATAACGATCCGGTAAAAAACGAATACCCAGACAATTGTGTGGTGGCAGAAGCTCCACGCTTCAATACCATTACACAAGAAGTTTACGAGCGATTGGAAGCCTCTGGCAAACACTTATTGCAAGCTATTGCAGATTATTTGGGTTTACCTACCACCTATTTTGACGACAAAGTACACAATGGAAACTCGATTTTAAGAGCCATCCATTACTTCCCTATCGAAGATCCGGATAGCATTCCGGCAGATGCAGTTCGTGCCGGTGCACATGAAGATATTAATTTAATTACCCTACTGATCGGAGCCAGTGCAGATGGCCTGGAAGTGCTAACCCGCGATGGCGAATGGTTTCCGGTTAAGGCTCATGGCGAAGACATTGTAGTAAACGTAGGCGATATGTTGCAGCGTTTAACCAATAATAAGCTGAAATCAACTACCCATCGCGTAGTCAATCCGCCTAGAGAATTGATGAAAACTTCGCGTTTTTCGGTGCCGTTTTTCTTGCATCCCAAATCAGAAATGGATTTGAGCTGTTTGGCGTCTTGTATTGATGCTGATAACCCAAAAGCATACAGTGATATAACCGCCGGTGAATACCTGGATGAGCGCTTAAAAGAAATTGGGTTGAAGAAATAAGTTGAAATTTGATGAAAAGTTTAACCCGGTTTGCACACAGCAGGCCGGGTTTTATTTTTTCATAGCTACCTGAATACTTTGCAAGAGTTCATTGGCATGCTGGCTACCAATAATGTACACAAAACCATCCTTATCGTGTAAGTGTACGGCATCTTTACCCCCGGCATAAAAACGGATGGTGCCGTTCTTGTGTAAATTGTAAACCGGATTATTGATAAAGAATTTACTGTAAGGCTGTCTTTCAGCTTTTACTATGCTGTTAAGATCAATTTTTACCAGTTTGGTTGTCCACAACCCATCTAAAATCACCGATTTGTTTTTAACGGTAGTCCGGAAATGCATCAAAAACATCATGATTACCGAAATAATCAGGATGCCGAAACCAACCACCAGGAAAAGCTCTGCATTGTCGTCATTTTCAGAAAAATAATAGGCCGCAAAACAAAACAAAGCCATCACCATCCGGATGCTGATCCGGTTATAATCTCTGCCTAAATACTGTTTTTCAACAAAGCTAATTTCAGATTCCATGTTCATGAACTTCTTCGAATATAACTACTTTTTTAGTGTTTGCGCTAATTTTATAGCGCTCGTCAATGCGCAAATCCTGAACCCACACAATATCGCCGTTGGCATTTTCTAAAACACCAATGTATTGCTTTTGGCTCAATGGTATTTTTTGCTCAGTAAATAAATCACTCAATTTTTTCTTGCCCTTCATGCCAAAGGGCTGAAAGGCGTCGCCCAAATTCCAACTTCGCAGGGTTAAGGGATAATTGAGCAAATCCGCATCCAATTGTGCCTTACCCGGATGTTTATCCAGCTTAAATTCGGCTAAAGGCAATATAGTCATTGCGAAAACCCTGTTGTTCCACTTGAATTGCTTGGTCTCAGCATCAATTTTTACACAAGACTCCTGCTCTTTCTTCAAAGACGATAAGAGTAGGCGCCCACGATCTAGCAAGAGCTGATGACTGGCCGATTCAAAAACCTTACCCGGCTGACCATGCCAAGACTCTACCAAATTAGACAAAACGGCTTCAGTAAATCCATATTCTCTAAACAACTCAAATAGTAAGGTGTTTACAGGCTTTAGTTGTTGTAAAGCGGCTAAATCAATCTCAATGGTGTCTGAGCTTGTATTTTGGAATAAATTTTTGCGTAGTTCTTCCACCTTGAGGTGCAATAATTCCTCCAAATCGGCCATCCTACGCCGATTCAATTCAAAAGTTTCTTCCAATGCCGGATTGAGTTCTTTGAGTTTCGGAATCACTTCCAGACGAATTTTATTACGGGCATATTTGGCTGATTCATTCGAACTATCGTCGCGGTAGCTCATTTGCAAGTGTTCAACCAACTGATCGATTTCTGCTCGTGTAAGAAATAGCAAAGGCCGAATTAAGCGACCCCTTTTGGGCAAAATGCCATGCAGTCCGCTAATTCCTGTACCCCTAGTCAAGTTTAGCAAAATGGTTTCGATACTGTCGTTTTGGTGATGAGCCAAGGCAATGTAATCGAAATTTTGCTCCGCCCGGAGTTCTTCTAACCAGTGATAACGCAGGTTTCTGGCCGCCATTTGCACGGAAATTTTATTCGTTTTGGCATACGTTGCGGTATCAAAACGGTTTAAAAAAAAGGGAACGTCCAAGCTGGCAGCCAAATCGCGGCAAAATGCTTCGTCTCCGTCCGATTCTTCGGCACGTAGCTTAAAATTAACATGCGCAATGGCAAACGAATAGCCAGATGCCTTGAAGAGTTGAGCCATTAACACCGAATCGCGACCACCACTTACGGCCAACAAAACACGATCATGGGGTGCAAAAAGCAAGTTTTGATCAATAAAATCAACGAATTGAGCTGAAGGCAACATCAACCAAATTTATTTATTAAAATCCTTAGCCAAAAACCTAATTTTGCGTAGTGAAGAAACTACTCCTCATTTTCACGTTTACTTCGGTTGCGCTAGCCAGTATGGCTCAGCAAATCAATCGGGTACAATTGGTTTCCTCGCAGAAAGTAATCGGGATGCCCAATGTAGATTTACTCAAAGTAGTCAGACCGGTTTTTTCACAAGACAATTCAACGCTTTCTGCCGATAGTGCTTACTTCAATCAGGCCCAAAACACCTTTGATGCCTTTGGCAATGTAGTTATTACCCAAAGTAACGGAACCGTTGTGTATTCTGATTTGTTGAATTACAACGGAAACACCAAAATCGCCATTCTTACCAACAGAGTTCGGTTAGTTGACGGCGATGCCACGCTGAGCACCGAATACATGACCTACAACATGGGTACTCGGGTAGGCACCTATACCGGTGGCGGTAAAATTGTAAACGGCAAGAATACGCTAACCAGTAAAAACGGTTTTTATTTTGCCGCTTCGCGTGATGCCTATTTCCGCTACGATGTACTGGTAACCACTCCCGATGCTTTGATTAAATCGGATACTTTACGTTACAATTCCGGATCAAAAATTGCCTATTTCTATGGTCCAACGAATATTTACGGAAAAGACGATACCCTGTACACCGAAAATGGCGATTACAACACCTTATACGATCAGGCCAGATTTGGCAAGAATAACCTCTACACCCAAGGCAGCAAATCACTAACCGGCGATAGCTTGTTTTACGATCGTAAAAAGGGCTATGGTAGAGCCGTTAAAAACATCACGTTTATCGATACAGCTGAAAAAATTACGCTAAAGGGCAATTTAGGTATTTATAAAAAGGCAGATGAAAGCACCTTGGTAACGCAAAATGCCTACGTTATTCTAACCACCGAAACCGATTCGACCAAGGTAGACTCTATCTGGATTACAGCCGACACCTTGTACAGCAAGGTTGTATTGGCGAGCAAAGTGAGTGCAACCAAATTATCTGGAATTGCGGTTGAGGGTAAGAAGCCTGCATCGGTACAAGAACAGCAAAAGCTACCCGAAAAAAAACCGGCTACCGTTTTAATTCCAGCTACGAAGGTTGATGAACCTAAATCCCGAAAGGATTCAAAAAAGGACAAGAAAACTGCGCTAAATACAAAGGGAGATCTGAGTGTGGCTGTACTTCCGGCAGATAGTACGGCATCTACTGATACGATAAAAGCCCGAACGCTATCCGCATTTCACAAGGTAAAAATTTACAAATCTGATTTACAGGCAAAAGCCGATTCCTTGTTTTTCAGTTATAGTGATTCCATCATGCGCTGCTACCAGGATCCGATGATCTGGACGCAGGGTTCGCAACTAAATTCAGATACTTTATACCTGCAGCTTCAAAATAAAAAATTACACAAAATGCTTCTGGACAATAAGGGATTTATTGTAAGCACAGAAGGAGATTCCATTCGTTTTAACCAGGTAAAAGGCAAGCAGATGACTGGTTATTTTAAGGAGAATAAACTCCGTGAATTGGCGGTGGATGGCAACGCCGAGAGTGTTTATTTTGCTAAGGAAGACAGTACATATACCGGAATGAATCGTTCGTTAAGTAGCAGGATTAAGCTAAAATTCGGGAATAATGAATTGAGCGACATTTATTTTCTAGCCAAACCCGAAATGACCTACCTGCCCATTGAAGAGGTTACAGATGATAAAAGCATTTTGGAGGGATTTATTTGGAAACCGAAAGATAGACCAATTAGCAAAGAGGCCATCATTCCTAGTTTAGCTAAACCCAAAAAGATTGAGACGAAAACAGAAGCTAAGAAGGTAAGCCCCGCTCCCATTAAAAAGTCTGGGAAAAAGAAGTTTTAGATTTTATACTTCAAAAAGTTGATCAATTGATCCATGGCTTTGGCTCGGTGTGAAATCCGATTTTTTTCCTCCTGATCCATTTCTGCAAACGTGATCTCGTATCCATCGGGAATAAAAATAGGGTCGTAGCCAAATCCTCCTCCTCCATAAGGAGCAAGTGTAATTTTTCCGGTTACTCTTCCTTCAAACACGTGCTCTTCCCCATCCCAGATTAATGAAATTACTGAAACAAAACTAGCTCTACGCTGTTGCTTATCAGACATTTTGCTTAAAACGAGTTCTAGATTTAGCTTGGGGTCACGCTGACCGGAATAGCGGGCAGAATAAATCCCGGGCTCTCCATTCAAGGCTTCAACCACCAGGCCCGAATCGTCGGCAAAGCAATTCATACCGTAGTTTGCATACACATACCGGCTTTTAATACCCGCATTTTCCACAAAGGTGCTGCCTATTTCTTCAATATCTTCTGAACAGCCAATATCGGTTAAGCTTTTTAAACGCAGACACGCACCTATCATGGCTGCAACTTCCTCTAGCTTATGGTTATTGTGGGTGGCAAAAACTAAATCCAGATCCATTTTAAAAATTCTTCATCACGCTCCAAAACGCAAGTTTTTTGTGTTGGCTTTGTTGAAATTCGATCAAGCTAAAAGAAGCTAAAATTTTTACATCATCTTGTATACTAACTTCATTAGAAGGAAGTTCAGGCAAACCCAATTGCTGGGGAGAAATACCAAACAAACACAACTTGCTGCAACTAAAAAATCGCTTTAATTGCCCAAAATCAGTTTTCGGGAAGCGATTCAGATTTAAAATCGCCACATCCTTGAGTTCCATCCCTTTTGCTGCCAAAATTTTAATGAGTATTTCCAAATTTTCCTCCTGCAAGTGAGTTTGGCCCGGCTCGTTAACCAAAATCAGAAAAAAACGATTGTTCTCACCCACATAATCAAACTGTAAAGTTTCTGCAGCGCCTTCAACCACTTCTGTTTGTACAGCGGAAGAGCTTTTCGACTGAACCCTGTAAAGTTCTTCGTCAAAAAGCAACGATAGGGCTTTGGGATCTCTAATTAACCAGTCAGACATGATAGACAAATGTATAAAAAGCAAATTGTTAAAAAGAGTTAAATCCTAGTAGACTCTACCCTTAACGTTTATTTTAGCCTTATTGAACTAATCTTGAACTTAATTTAGATATTTTAGCTCATCTGGCTGAATAATCCATTATATCTGATAATTTTGTGCATGATTCAGTTTGTCAATCCGAATAAAATGAAAAGAGTTTTTGGAATAGTTGCATTAGTGTTGGTTTTAAGTCTACAGCTTGCTAAGGCACAAAAAATAGGCTTAGATAAAGTGGCCGCAGTGGTGGGTGGATCCATTATTTTGCAATCGGACATTGAAATGCAATATGCCCAATACCTTGCTCAAGGAAATCCTCCGAATGAGCAGATCAAGTGCTATTTCTTACAGCAATTACTTACCCAAAAACTACTTTCGCAGCAAGCTGCTATCGACTCGGTAACCGTGGAAGACAGTCAGGTGGATGATGAAATTGATCGACGCATGCGGACGATGATTAGCCGTGCCGGCGGACAAGAACGCCTAGAACAGTTTCTTAATCGTTCGGTAATTCAATACAAGGATGAGATTAGACCAGACATTCGTGAGCAGCTAATCGCCAATAAAATGCAGGGAACAATTTCCGAGAAGGTGGCTATTACACCTTTGGAAGTACGTCAATACTTTGATAAGATTCCTAAAGATAGCCTACCCTACTTTAATACTGAAGTTGAAATTGGGGAGATTTCGCTCTATCCAAAGTTAACCAAACAGGAAAAAGAATACTACCGCGATAAAGCTGAAGCACTTAGATTGAGAATTAAAATGGGTGAAGATTTTACCACACTGGCACGCCTTTATTCTCAAGATCCCGGCTCTGCTGCTGAAGGTGGAGACCTAGGTTTCATGGACAGAACCATGCTGGTAAAAGAATTTGCCGCACAGGCTTTTAAACTAAAGCCCGGAGAGCTATCGCAAGTATTTGAAACCGAATATGGCTTCCACGTTTTACAAGTTGTAGAGCGAAGAGGAGAACAGGTGAGGGCCAGACATATTTTAATTAAGATTGAGCCAACTACTGCAAGCATGGAACGCACCAAAGCAAAGGCCGACAGTGTTTACCAATCTGTGATAGATAAGAAGATCACATTTTCAGGAGCCGCATCGCTTTACTCAGACAATAACGACACTAAATTTAACGGTGGCATGATGTTAAATGCCGAAAATGTACAGAGCAGAACTACGTATATACCTACAGATAAATTAGATCCAAGCATATTCTTGACCATTGATACCATGCAAGTGGGAAGCTATTCAAAACCAGCAGCATTTTCTACCCAAGATGGAAAACAAGGCTACCGATTTCTATACCTCAAATCGAAAACAGGGCCACACAAAGCTAATTTAGACCAGGATTATCCAAAGATCAAAGAAGTGGCCTACGAAGATAAAGTAAGTTTAGTGATTAGTCAGTGGTTCGAAAAACGTAGAAAAACAACGTATATCAAAATCGACGAGGCGTATAAATCGTGTAAAGAACTTGCCGATTGGGAAACCAAAAGCAATTAAATTTGCTTGGTTTAAGGTCTTTTTTTAACTGGAATGTCTTTTAATAAATTCGTCTTAAACTCGTCTGAATAGGCCCCATACGCATCAATTATCACCCCTTTGAGTCCATCATTGCTTTCAACGGCATACACCACCTCATTGTACATCGGGTCACTAATACCTTCAAAGCGATAAACCTCAGTTATTAGGAGTTCTCTTGTTTGGTAATAACAGTTTCTAACTGTACAGAATAAACCCTTATCCTTAATCTGGAAGTCGTAAGTATATCCACGTTTATTAAGTGCATTTACTGCTTCACTCAATGTCTCATATTTTTTAGGCGATAGACTCATGACTTCGCTTGATTTTTTTTACATTTAAAATCAATTTATCACCAAAATGAACGCCATTTTAGCACGCATTGTTTTAGCACTCTGTTTAATTTTTGTACCAATAAGCCTTATTCGGGCTCAAGAAACAAAATATGTGATGGTTATACACGGAGGTGCAGGAACTATTTTGCAATCTCAAATGACCGCTGAACGCGAAGTGGCCTATAAAACCAAATTAACAGAAGCGCTGAACGCCGGCTATCAATTACTTAAATCCGGTAAGCCAAGTTTAGATGCCGTTGAGGCTGCAGTACGAATACTGGAAGATTCTCCACTATTTAATGCAGGTAAGGGTGCCGTTTTTACTCATGATGGGAAAAATGAACTGGATGCAGCGATCATGGATGGTACCACATTGAGAGCTGGATCAATTGCCGGAGTAACAACCATTAAAAATCCAATTAGTGCCGCTAGAGCAGTAATGGAAAAATCGGAACACGTAATGATGGTTGGCCCCGGTGCAGAGAAATTTGCCAAAGAAGCCGGACTGGAAATTGTAGACCCTTCATACTTTAGAACACAAAGTCGTTGGGATGCTTTACAAAAAGCAATCAAAGAGGATTCGCTCAAAGCAGCAGCAGAAAAAAGCAACAGAAAAGGGCAGTTATTCGGAATCCAAAATAAAGACAATAAGTTCGGAACTGTAGGTGCAGTTGCACTAGACCAAAAAGGAAATTTAGCAGCTGCTACTTCAACAGGAGGAATGACCAATAAAAAATATGGTCGTGTGGGCGATGCACCGTTGATTGGTGTTGGCACCTATGCCAATGATATAGTTGGTGTATCTTGTACCGGTTGGGGCGAGTTTTTTATCCGCAATGTGGTAGCTCATGAAGTGGCTGCATTAATGGCTTACAAAGGCCTGTCTGTTGAAGCGGCTACCCAGGAACTGATTTTTAAGAAAGTTCCGGCTTTGGGAGGTGATGGCGGACTTATTGCTCTAGATAAAAATGGACGTATGGCCATGCCCTTCAACACCGAAGGAATGTATAGAGGTGCTGTAACTCAAGATGGCAAGATTGAAGTGTATATTTATAAAAACTAAACCCTTTACATCCAACACCATCTAACTACTAAATAATCACTGAATCAATTTAACTAACTTACTAATTAGACAACTCATGCGTTTCCTCCGATTAACCCTCATAACCTTAGTTTTTACAGGCTTATACAACCTGGCTCATGGCCAAGAATTCATAAAAGACAATCAAGGCAGGGTAATGATGATTCAGAAGTACACCGATGTACAAGGAACTCCCTTCTTATCAGACAATTGGACCAAAGCAATCGTTCGACTGAAAGCAAATGGCAATTTTAGCAATATGCAGGTAAAATATGACCTTGTTGAGGATCAATTACTTTTCAGAGATGCGAAATCGGATCAACCCATGGAGTTTATTGATCAGGTACTTGAGTTTAAATTGGTAGCAGACGATGGTAGCTCAACGGTTTATAAAAAAGGATTTAAAGCTAGTGATGGAAATACCAGCAATAACTTCTATCAGGTTTTATACGATGGAGGTACGCAACTGTTGAAGAGAAAAGTAAAAAAGGTAATCGAAGACCGCCCTTACAACTCTGCAGTAACCGTTAAAACGTTTAATGAAGTTGAGACCTATTATATTGCTAAGGCCAATGAGCCTCTAAAAATCAAAAAGGACAAAAAGCAAATTTTAACCGCTCTGGCTGATCATGCTGCAGAATTGGAAAAATACATCCAAGAAAACAAATTGAATATTAAGGATGATGAAGATTTGATTAAGCTAATCGCTTATTACAACACGCTTTAAGTCGAGGTTAACCTTAATAAATTAGGCTTTCGTCCAGGTAGTACCTTCTTTACTATCTTTCAACTGAATTCCAAGGCTATCTAAAGCCATCCGAATTTTATCGGAGGTGGCGTAATCTTGATTTTGCTTTGCCTCTGTACGAATCTGAATTAATAAGTCCATCAAACCACCTAAATCATCGCTTTGCTGATCGTCGTAATTTAATCCCAATACTTCAAAAACGAATGTATTAACCAGCTGCACGAGCGCATCAATATCCTCCTGTTTCAAATTAAGCTTGCCATCGTAAACCGAATTGATAATTCGAACGGCCTCAAACAACTCGGCAATCAGTACCGGACTATTGAAATCATCGTTCATAGCCGCATAAGCCCGCTCTTTTAGCGCAGCAATATCTACTTCCGAAACAGCAGCGGGTTTAAGTTTATCCAATAAAGCAACCGCATTCATTAAACGTTTAAAACCTTTATCCGATGCCTCCAGCGCTTCGTTAGAAAAATCCAAAGTACTGCGGTAATGTGCTTGAAGCATAAAGAAACGGACCGTCATTGGCGAATAGGCCCGATTCAGCAAGGGATGATTGCCAGTAAATAATTCTCCCGGAAGAAAGCCATTACCGGCACTCTTAGACATTCGAGTTCCGTTTACGGTAAGCATATTGGTATGCATCCAGTAATTGGCTGGCTGACTATGATTACAAGCTTGCGATTGCGCAATCTCATTGGTATGGTGCGTAGCAGCCAAATCCATTCCGCCACCATGAATATCAAAGGTATCACCGAGGTATTTTTTACTCATGGCTGAGCACTCAATATGCCAACCCGGGAATCCCCAACCCCAAGGTGATGGCCAACGCATCAGGTGCTCAGGCTTGGCTTTAATCCAAAGTGCAAAGTCCAAACGGCCTTTTTTTTCATCCTGACCACCCAATTCGCGGGTATTGGCCAACATTTCTTCAATCTGACGATTGGTCAGTATGGTATAGTTATTGGCTTCGGCATATTTTTCTACGTCGAAGTAAACCGTTCCATTTACCTCGTAAGCAAAACCTGAATCCAAAATCTGTTTCACCATTTCAATCTGCTCGGTAATGTGTCCGGTGGCGGTAGGCTCGATGCTGGGGGGCAAGGTATTCAGTAAACGCATCACATCGTGAAAACCCAGCGTATATTTCTGCACGATCTCCATCGGCTCTAATTGCTCCAATTTGGCTTTCTTAGTGAATTTATCATCACCTTCATCACGATCGCCTTCCAAATGTCCGGCATCGGTGATGTTACGCACATAGCGAACTTTATAGCCCAGATGTTGTAAATAGCGGTAAATTAAATCGAAGGAGACAAAGGTGCGACAATTGCCCAAATGTACATCACTATACACCGTAGGTCCGCAAACGTACATACCCACCAAAGGCGGATTGATTGGCTTGAAGACTTCTTTCTGACGGGTTAAGGTATTGTAAACTTGCAATTGGGTATCCATGTCACAAACTTAAGCAATTATCGTTTATCAAGCTGCAAATCTGCCCGAACGGCATAATGATCAGATAATTTTTTATCAATGATGCGGTAATTCTTTACCTGAAAATCGGGCGTAGCCAAAATATAATCGATTTGAAAATTGGGAAAATCGCCATTGTAGGTTATACCAAGACCACTCCCCTTTTCACGAAATGTATTGATCATGCCGTCGGCTAGCACATTAACGGCATAGGAAACGGGCGTATCGTTAAAATCGCCAGCCACCAAGTAAGGACTGGTGCAGCTTTGTGTATGCTCTTTAACCAATTGCACCTGTTGGCTACGTTTAATAAATGCTCTTTTCAACCGACTACCGATCCTTCTGGGCGATCGAATATCGGTTTGTATATCGTTGGCAACTTGATTCAGGTACTCGTAATCTTCAGGCTGAAAACGGATGGATTGCAAGTGCACATTGTACACCCTGAATAGTTGATCTCTGTACTGAATATCGGCGTAAATGGCCTCATTACCCCGTTGGGTTTCGGTAAAACGGATGTCGCCTTTGTCTTTAATAGGGAATTTAGAGAAAATTGCCAGGCCAATCGCTTCGTAACCATTATCTGTAGTGGGCTCAAAATAAACGTACTCCGTTTTTAAAATTTCTTTGATGAATTTTTTGAAATGATAGGTTCCTTTTCTTCTGGTAAAAAACTCCTGAAAACAAATTACATCCGGCTGTTCTCTACGGATGATATTGAGTATTTGTTCCTTAATGCTTTCTTCGTTCGCCTCTCCAAATTTTTTAAAGCTATGCACATTATAGGTCATCACCCGAATAAATTCTGGAGAAGACTTGGGCACCTCGATAGCGGTAGATTCTCTAAAGCCAATAAAACTGCTCAGAAATTTCCAGCCCAATAAAATAACAATTAGCGAAGGCAGCGCATAACTTGCTTTTCGGAAAAGCCAAAAAACAACAAATAAAGCATTGAGCAAAAGAACAAAGGGATAAGCCAATCCAAAAAAGGCTATGGGCCAAAATTTAGTCGGATTAACAAGCGGTGCCAGGTAGGCCAACAGCAAGAGAAGGACAGCCACTGCATTAACTGCCAGTAGCGTTTTGCTAAAAAAACTTAGATTTTTTTTGTTCCTCCTCATCTGCGCTTAATAAAAGTCCCAGGGGCGTTTAATTCGCCAAATTTTCAACAGGATGAATCCGAAAAGTGCTCCTCCCAAATGGGCAAAATGCGCTACGGAATCGCCACTAAATTGAGCAACACCCAAAAACAATTCCAACACTATATATATCGGGATAATGTATTTGGCCTTTACCGGAGCCGGGATGAACAAAATGAATAATTCGGCATTGGGAAACAAGTATCCGAAAGCGATCAGCAATCCAAAAATAGCCCCCGAAGCACCCAACATGGGTCCGTAGTAAATCTCCTGTAGTTTACGGATCGCGTGGGTATCGGTAGAACTATAGGTCTCCGGATTGATCGTAATACTTCCAGCAATTTGATACACCTCAAATGCCTGAACAGCCATTTGCAAAACCAAAGCACCCAAACCGGTAATCAAATAATAATTCAAAAAACGTTTGGATCCGAAGAGCATCTCTAATGATGATCCGAACGTAAACAAGGCAAACATATTGAACAAAATGTGGGCAAAACTTACCGGACTGTGCATGAACATGTAAGTTACCACCTGCCAAACGCGGAAATTCGGAGAATCAAAATAAAATACTCCCAGGTGCTCTACCAGAGGAAAACTGCCCCCTTTATTGAACAGCAGGGTTGCAAAAAAGAAAATAATGTTAATGATTAGTAGGTTTTTGACAACCGGAGGGGTATTTGAAAATGGCATTCGCATAAACGCTGAAATTATTTTTCGAATTTCTGTAAGAGCTCTTCTAAACTAAAGGTAATAATTATCGGTTTACCACTAAGGCTAACCTGGGGCATCTGGCAAGCAAAAAGCTCATCAATTAAGGCATTCATTTCTTCTGCCGACAGGTTTACACCTGCTTTAATTGCTGTATTTCTAGCTAAAGTACGAGCCAGATTATCACGTTTGTCTAATTTCAAACCCGATTGATTATTCTTGAAACCCTCAATCAAATGCTCCAACAATTCAACCTCGCTAGCATTTGTACTGATATCGGCCGGCACCCCTTCAACCACAAAAGTATGTTTACCAAACTCACGAATCTGAAATCCGAGCGCTTGAATGTCGGGCATTAAGTCTTTCACCAATTCAAAATCGGCAGCGTTCAGGCTAACCGTTTGCGGAAACAAACTCTGTTGGCACACACCCTGATGATTTTCCAATTGGCTTAAAAATCGTTCGTATAAAATACGCTCATGGGCCGCCTGCTGGTCAATTAGCATGAAGCCCGATTTGATGGTAGATAAAATGAAACGTTGGTGCAGTTGAACGAGCTGTTTATCGCTAATTTTTTCTGATGTCCCCGCAATTGAGTTGCCCTGCTCAGGCCCGAAAGCAAGTTCTTGATTTTTAGCTTGAACCGCTTGGCCAATTTCATATACGGAAGCCCAATCCCGATCTACTTTTTCTTTGGTTTGACCTAAATTTCTTGAACTGGAACTACTCCCCTGACTTTCTGTTTGAAAGGGATTGTAATCCGGATTGAAACTAATGCTTGGGGCTACAATATCTTCCGGCGCCTGCGGAGTGATCATCCGGCTAAAGCCAGTTTCCTGATTAAAATCTAAAGTTGGAGCAATGTTGTAACGGCCCAACGATCGTTTAACCGCAGAGCGAATGATGGCATACAAAGCCTTCTCATCCTGAAATTTGATTTCGGTTTTAGTAGGATGCACATTGATATCGATCTGATTGGGGTCAATATCAATAAACAAAACATACAGTGGAAAACTGTCTTTAGGCAACACTTCCTCAAAAGCCGACAGTACCGCATGATTCAGGTATGGATCTTTGATGAAACGTTTGTTGACAAAGAAGAACTGCTCTCCACGAGTCTTTTTAGCGAATTCTGGCTTACCTACATAACCCTGAATCTTGCTGATGCTGGTTTCTTCCTCCACCGGTACCAAACGCTGATTGTAATTGGCACCAAACAAATGTACAATCCGCTGTTTTAAACTTGCCGGAGGCAAATGAAACATTTCCGAACCTTCATGGTGCATGGTAAAATAGAGCTCAGGATGCGCCAAGGCAATACGCTGAAACTCATCGATGATGTGACGCAACTCCACCGAGTTCCCTTTGAGGAAATTGCGACGAGCAGGTGTATTGTAGAATAAATTTTTGACACTAATATTGGTTCCGGCAGGTGTAGCAACAGCTTCCTGACCTAAAAACTCAGAACCTTCGATACGCACCTGAACACCCAGTTCATCTTCATGGCGTCTGGTTTTCAATTCAACCTGTGCAATGGCAGCAATAGAAGCCATGGCCTCTCCTCGAAAACCCATCGTTCGGATAGCAAATAAATCTTCAGCTTTGCGAATCTTAGAGGTGGCATGACGCTCAAAACACATCCGGGCATCCGTTTGGCTCATCCCGCAACCGTTATCAATTATCTGAATTAATGATTTACCAGCATCTTTTAATATAACCTGAATACGATCAGCCCCTGAATCGATGGCGTTCTCAATCAATTCTTTAACCGCTGAAGCCGGTCGTTGAACTACCTCCCCTGCCGCTATCTGGTTCGCAACCGAATCGGGTAAAAGTTGAATGATATCAGACATAATGCATCGCTAAAATAGCTAATTTTTAGCAATGCCTGGCTCGAAAACCGAATTTAAAACCAGCTTTTCCTATATTTAAAAATCCAAAAAACCATTCGTCATGAGAAAACTGCTTTTACTATTCGCGATCTCTTTGCTATTCGCTTGTTCTACCAAAAAACAAGCCGATTTACTCATTTTCAATGCCCGTATCTATACGGTCGACTCTTCTTTTACACAAGCAGAAGCCATGGCCGTTAAAGACGGTAAGATTGTCGGCATTGGCACAACGGATGCTCTTCAGCAAGAATTTGAAGCTAAAGAAAAAGTAGATGCAGAAGGAAAAAGCATTTATCCCGGTTTTATTGATGGACATGCGCACTTTTTAATGTACGGACAAGGCTTACAAACCGTTGATCTGGTAGGCACTCAGAGTTGGGCAGAAATTGTAGAACGTGTAAAAAACTTTGCAGCTCAAAATCCAGATGGTTGGATTTTAGGTCGCGGATGGGACCAGAACGATTGGACAGATAAACAATTCCCGACGAACGATGAGCTCAATAAACTTTTCCCTAACCGTCCTGTGCTATTGAGTCGGGTGGATGGCCACGCCGCCATGGCTAACCAAAAAGCCCTCGATCTGGCGGGAATCAAACCGGGTCAAACCCTAATTGGCGGTGAAATTGGGACAAAAAATGGACGATTAACCGGATTATTGGTAGATAATGGTGTGGATCTGGTGAATTCACAAATACCAAAACCTGATCAAAAACAACTCAATAAAGCCTTGTTAGCTGCCCAGAAAAACTGCTTTGCCGTAGGCTTAACCACCGTTGTTGATTGCGGTTTGGATTACCCAATGATCAAGGTTATTGATGCACTTCAGCAAAAAAACGAATTAAAGATGCGTTTGTTTGTGATGCTTTCTGACGCTAAACCCAATTACGATTATTTATTTAAAAATGGTGCTTTCAAAACCGAACGCTTAAACGTAAGCTCTTTCAAAGTGTACGCCGATGGGGCTTTGGGCTCAAGAGGAGCTTGCCTGCTCAAGCACTACAGCGATCAGCCCGGTTATCTGGGATTTTTGCTGAACAAAAAGGAGCATTTTGAAGAAGTAGCTCAGCAAATTGCCGATAAAGGATTCCAAATGTGTACCCATGCCATTGGCGATTCGGCCAACAGAACCATGCTAAACATTTACGCTAAAGTATTGAAAGGAAAAAACGATCGCCGCTGGCGAATTGAGCATGCGCAAGTGGTTAATCCTGCTGATTTTAAGTTATTTGGAGAAAGCAGCGTTGTTCCCTCTGTACAACCCACACATGCTACATCAGATATGTATTGGGCTGGTGACCGTTTAGGTACTGAACGTTTAAAAGGTGCTTACGCTTACCAGGATTTACTAAAACAAAATGGCTGGTTGGTTTTGGGTACCGATTTCCCGGTAGAAAATATTGACCCCATGCTTACTTTTTATGCAGCCGTAGAGCGTAGAGATTCAAAGGGATGGCCAGAGAATGGCTTCCAAACTGAAAATGCTTTATCGCGGGAGCAAGCCCTACGTGGCATGACCATTTGGGCGGCAAAAGGAAATTTCGAAGAAAAAGAAAAAGGCAGTTTGGAGATTGGCAAATTCGCAGATTTCATCCTACTCGATCAGGATATTATAGAAGTAAAATCAGCCGATTTACTCAAAACCAAAGTGCTAGCAACCTACATCAACGGTGAAAAGGTTTATCAAAAATAAATTCTTCCTAGCGGGGATTGCGGTTTTATTCTACTTAAGCTCGAGTTTTGCTCAAGAGCACGAATCGAACCTAGCCTGGCTTAAAAATTCCAAAGCGGCAGAGCAAGCTACTGTTGTACTGAATAACGCCAATACCAGCATTCCGATTGAGGATTTACAGCAAAAAATAGCCTGCATCGATCTGGGCTTTAACCACAGCGTGGTTTTCGATAGTCTGCTCAACAAGTACCAAAAAGTAGATCATTTCAACGGGAACTTTTATGCTGCCACGTCCTCTTTAAATGCACTACTTGACGATATTAAATTTTACCATACCCTTATCATCGAACTATCGGATGTGGCGGCATTTGATCAACGGGTATTCAATTTTATCAACGATTTGGGCAAGCAAAAACAAGTGATTATTGCCCTTTTTGGCGATGCCCGAAGCTTAGTTAAACTGAACTCGGTAAACAGCCCCATCATTTGGTGCGAAAAGCACACAACTGAAGGAGCAGCCCTTGTTGCCCAAGCCATTTTTGGAGGCATCGGCATTGAGAATTATCTACAGCAAGATTACGGCTCTAATTTTTGCGAAGGCTCTGGCTACCGCACCCGGAAAACCCGACTCGGTTACTCTGTTCCAGAGGCAATAGGCATCAATAGCGAAGATTTAAATCCGATAAAATTCATTGCTCAAGAAGCTATTCAGGCAAAAGCAACGCCAAGTGCAGTTGTTATGGTGGTAAAAGAAGGCCAGGTTATTTACCACCAAGCTTTTGGGAAACCTACCTATCAGGCTAATCGAGGAACCCGGATCGACGACATTTACGATCTGGCTTCTATCACCAAAACCGCGGCTACGACTCCTGCAGCCATGCGACTCTACGAAAACGGTAAATTAAATCTGGACTCCACACTGGGTTCCTATATCGGTCGAAGTCGCGACCTGAATAAAGCCAACATCACCGTTAAAGAAGTGATGCTCCATCAAGCCGGCTTTGTTCCATTTATTCCTTTTTACCAAAAACTAAGTCCGATAGATTTTAGTAGCGATTCTACAGCTACCTTCAACACTCGTGTGGCTAAGAACTTTTACTTGCGTACGAATTATTTTGCCGAAGTAATGTGGCCACAAATGCTTCGCTCTCCACTGCAAAACAGAGGTCGATATGTGTACAGCGACCTCAGCATGTATGTGATGAAAGAACTAGTGGAAACGCTAAGTGAAGAACCCCTGGAACGTTATGTGCAAGACGAATTTTACGGACCCTTGGGTATGCAAACTGCTGGGTTTACACCCTTAAAAAGATTTGATTCAGATCGAATTATCCCGACCGAAGAAGACAAGCTATTTAGAAAAACCACCTTACAGGGAGATGTACATGATCAAGGTGCTGCCATGCTGGGTGGCGTGGCTGGTCATGCGGGTTTATTTGCCAGTGCAAACGACTTAGCCATTCTTTACCAAACCTTATTGAATAAAGGTACTTATGGGGGTCGTCGTTATTTTAAAAACTCCACAGTAGAATTATTCACTTCCCGGCAATCGACCGTTAGCCGCCGGGGTTTAGGTTTTGATCGCTGGGATCCGGATACCAGCAAGCAGTATCCATCAAGGTTGGCCACTCCTCAAACTTTTGGACATACCGGCTATACCGGAACTTGTGTTTGGGCTGATGCTGAAAATAACTTGATTTATATTTTTCTATCCAACAGGGTATATCCGCAGTTAAGCGACCGCCTATCCGATTTGAAAATCAGGCCTCGTATCCAGGATGTGATTTACGAAGCCATCGCGAAAAGCAAAAATTAATACTTGCCTACAATAGGCATCCGTCTGCCCATGCCAAAAGCTTTGGGTGAAACACGTAGGATGGGTGGAGTTTGGTAACGTTTAAACTCGGCAGCATTCACCATCTTAATCACCCGATTCACCAAGGCCTCATCAAAGCCCATGGCACTAATTTCAGCCGGGCCTTTCTTAAGCTCAATGTACTGGAATAAGATTTGGTCGAGGATGTCGTATTCGGGCAACGAATCGGAGTCTTTTTGTCCAGGTCGCAGTTCTGCCGAAGGGGGTTTCACAATGCTATTGATCGGGATAATTTCTTTTTCTCGATTGATGTACCGAGCCAATTGAAAAACCTGCGTTTTATACACGTCGCCCAATACACTGATGGCACCGGCCATATCCCCGTAAAGGGTTCCATAACCTACGGCACATTCGCTTTTGTTGGAAGTATTGAGCAAAATGTAACCAAACTTATTCGACATGGCCATAAGCACCAAAGCACGGCTCCGCGATTGGATATTTTCTTCGGCAATATTGAAAGGTAAATCTTTAAATACCGGTTTCAGCAGTTCATCGAAAGTTTCAGCAGCGGCTTTAATCGGAATTATTTCGTGTTTACATCCCAAATTTTTGACCAAATCGAGTGCGTCTGTAATGGAATGATCTGTGGAGTATGCTGATGGCATTAAGACGGCCATTACATTTTCCGCACCCAAAGCTTCTGCCGCCAAAGCACAAACTACCGCCGAATCGATACCTCCAGACAACCCTAAAATGGCCTTACTAAATCCGGACTTTTGGAAATAATCGCGAATACCTAGGAGTAGGGCTTGGTGAATTTGTTGAATATCGGTTTGAGGAATGATTTGTAGTGGGCTTAAGTCTTGAATCTTGCCCTCTTTAAACTCATAGATTCGGAGTGCTTCGCTAAAGTAAGGCAGCTCATCCAGCACCTCTCCCTTATCGTTAAAAACCAAAGAGCCACCATCAAAAATGAGTTCGGTTTGCGCACCAATTTGATTCACGTAAAACAAAGGCAGTTTATACTTGCGGCAATTGTCTCCTAAAATCTGAATGCGTTCTTCATCGTGGTTATAAGCAAATGGAGAAGCGGCAATATTGATCATCAGATCTGGCTTAGCCTTACTTAAGTGCTCCATGGGCTCATCAACATAAAGCGGATTATCGTTCACGTTCCACAAATCTTCACAAATGGTGAGCGCTAGGGTATAGCCTTTAAAATCGATACATTGGGTTTGCCGTGAGGGCTCGAAATAACGGTACTCGTCAAACACATCGTAATTCGGCAATAAAGCTTTGTTGATTTGGGCTTTTACTCGCCCATTTTCTATAAAGTAGGCCGAATTAAACAGGTCTTTCCCTTTAATTTCAGGGTTAATAGTTGGTAAACCGATAATGCAGGCAATATCTGTACAGTGTTTCGCGATGTGTTGCGCAGCGGCTTCACAATGCTCGACGAAAGATTTTAGCTCCAGCAAATCGCGTGGCGGATAGCCGCAAATCGACAACTCGGCAAATACCACCAAATCAGCACCCTGACTTTGTGCCTGCCGAATGGTGTCCAAAATTTTCTGAGTATTGGATTCGAAATTACCGATGTGGTAATTGAGCTGCGCTAAAGCAATCTTCATCGTGTAAATTTAGCTATTCCTTTTCAAATGCTTTAGGATTTTAACCGGGCCATTTTACTATTTTCGGACTATGAAATCAGCCGCAATCGCTTCCTTGTTTTTCATTGCACTACTTGCATCATGCTCAACTAAACAAGAACCTGATTTGAGTAAAATACGTGTAACGGTCAAAATAGAACGCTTTGATCAGGAGATGGACTTGCTCAAAGCGCAAACTTTGGCTCAGCAATGTCCGGACTTGCAAAAAAAATATGCCTGGTTTTATACAGACTATATGGAAGGGATGCTGGGTGTGGGTTCCACAAAAGATACGTCATACTATGCAAATTTAAGGACTGTGCTAGCTCAACAGGAATATCAAGAGCTGGCTCGAGAAGTTGCCGTTAAGTTCCCCGATTTGAAAAAACAAGAGGCTGAGTTGACCGATGCATTTAAGCGGTTAAAGTATTATTTCCCTAAACAAAAGTTGCCACGTATAATTAGTTTCCTGTCTGGATTTGCCGTACAAACTCCTATCGGGAACGATTATATCGGTATTGGGCTGGACATGTTTCTGGGAGCCGATGCTAAATTTTATCCGGCATTGGTACAAAGCATACCCCAGTACATTTCCAAAAGATTCACCCCCGAAAATATCTCGACAAGAGTGGTGGAAACCTTAGTTCGCGAAGAAGTTTTTCCAGAAAGAGACCAGGATCAGGCTTTAGTAGACCGTATGGTATACCACGGTAAGGTGCTTTACCTCCTAGATAGACTCCTGCCGGATGTGGCCGATAGTATCAAAATTGGTTATACTGCCCCGCAAGAAGACTGGTGTAAAAATTACGAACCCGAAATTTGGGCTTATCTTCTGCAAGAAAACTTACTGTACGAAACCGATTACCTCAAAATTCAGAAATACCTAACTGATGCTCCATTTACTCCCGGCTTGGGTCAAGGCAATGAATCAGCACCGAAATTAGGCGTGTGGGTGGGTTGGCAAATCGTGAAAAAATACATGGAAAGACATCCGGAAGTAAGTCTGCAGCAATTGCTATTCAGCAAAACCACTCAAACTATCTTGAAGGAATCGAAATACAAGCCGAAGTAAAGCGCCCCAGACGGCGGTAGACTTAGCGCTTAACAGCAAAAATTTTTGATGCTATTTCAGGATGTTTAGTACCGCTTTGATACAGATTACTGAACCAATAACAACCAAAACATTGGCAATACCACTGGCTAAAGAGGAGTCTTGTACAAAACGGCCGAATACGCCCGCCAATCCAATAACAATTCCTACAGTCATTAATTTATAGTGACTTAGTTGATTTGCATTATTATCGTGCAGTAATGTGGTGTTTTTTTCTGTTTTCTTTGCCATGGCTTTGAATTGTTGCACAAAATTATAAATCTTTTTGAAGAACTGGAATACGGTTAAGGGATAATGAGACTTTATTTTAATCCAGTTCGTAAAGTTTTAAAAAATCGTGACCAATTCCCCAAAAATGGATAGAAGAAATAACCCCATTTTACAAGACATTTTAAAGCATAATATGGCAATACTGTTAACCGTTCATTCCGCATTTTCTGCCATTCGTCTGAAAATAAGAACTATAGCCTAACTATTCTTAATAACATTGTGTTTATAGTTTAAAAATTAGTTATGAAAAAAATAATTTATGCCCTGGCATTACTTGTGAGTATTAACCAGGCAGCTTGCAAAAAAGACAAAAACAACAACTTGTTGGTAAAAGATATTGACGGAAATTTATACCATACTGTAAAAATTGGCAATCAAACTTGGATGGTTGAAAATCTTAAAACAACCCATTTCAGAGATAACAGTGAAATAAATTTATCGGAAAATACTTGGTCAAACATTACAGACCCATCCTACTGCTGGTTTTTTAATAATCAAGCATACAAAGATACTTATGGTGCACTGTATAATTGGTACGCAGTAAATGACCCAAGAGGCATTGCTCCCGAAGGTTGGCATGTAGCTACTTATGCCGATTGGGATACACTAATCGCCTATCTTGGTGGAGACGCTAGTTCAGCAGGAATAAAATTAAAAGAAGCCGGGAATGCACATTGGACTGTTTCTGCAGGAATAAGCTCAGACAACTCCTCTGGTTTCACTGCTCTACCTGGTGGCTACAGAAGACACGACAATAGTAATTTTGCTCAAAATGGCAACTATGGTCACTTTTGGACTTCGGGAGAAGATCAAGCAAATGGAACCGTAGCTTACATTCGTTTGGATTATAATTCCAATGTCTTCAACTACCTTACACAGCCATACCTGTTCAATAACTTTGAAAGTAAATCTTTTGGCTTTTCTGTTCGCTGTGTAAAAGATTAATCAATTCCAAAGTTAAGGTCTTGGTAGTAAAACAATCGTTAAAAAAGCCCTCAGAAATTCTGAGGGCTTTTTTAATGGAGAACTTTTAATGCGAACCCTTAATCTGGGTCAATTCAAAAAATGGAATACGGAGAGTTTTCTCCACCGATAAGTTGGCATCAAAAGGACGACAGTATGAACTGTCCGACCTTCATTTCCTACCATTCGTCGGAAATTGCAATCTGCGGCTAACTGTTATCAATATCTTTACCTCAAAGACATTTTAACTATTAAGACATGAAAAAACTTTTATTTCTTTCCACGATAATGTTGGTTATTCTAGGTCCTACAGGATGTAGTAAAGATAAAGTCAATATTAGAAACTTGATAATAGGTAAGTGGGATTATGTTAAATTACAAACACTCCAGAGTGGTGTAATAACCGATACTGATAAATCAGGTACTTATGAATTTTTTAGTGATGGCACAGTTCACATCATTGATGGTAACACTGACCTTAATGCTCATTGGATTTTAAGTAGTGACAACTCAACTATTACCTTTGATTTTGCACCTACAATAGCCTGCAAAATATTTCAGATTGATAAATCAAACTTTATCTATTACGCTGATGCTGTTGCTTTTGGAAATACAATAAGAACTACATTTTACTTAACTAAGCAAAATACAGCTCCCTAAGATTGGTTCAACATCTTCGGTCTAGTTCATATCTATTCATAATAAAAAACAAGAAAGCCCCGAGTATTCACTCGAGGCTTTCTATTTATCAAGCTTTTTAAACCTTAACCATTCAAAGCCGCAGCACCACTCACAATCTCAGTCAATTCGGTGGTAATGGCTGCCTGACGGGCTTGATTGTACGATAATTTCAAGGCTTTCAGCAGTTCGCCGGCGTTTTCGGTCGCTTTGTCCATGGCGGTCATACGGGCACCATGCTCCGAAGCATGCGAATCCAATACTGCTTTGTACAATTGTGTTTTGATCGATTTCGGGATCAATTGTTCTACAATTTCTTCTTGCGAAGGCTCCAAAATATAATCTACCTGCTGGTTGCTTTCCAGCACCTGAGCCGATTTTGCCAAAGGCAACAATTGCTCAGTAGTTAGAATTTGTACTGCGGCATTTTTAAACTGGTTGTACACCAGTTCAACGCGGTCGAAGTCCCCTTTCACAAAACTATCCATGATAGCCTCGGTAATTTTAGAAACATTTCCGAAACTCAAATTTTGGTAAACCTCATTATTATTACCAATTACGTTGAATTTACGCTTCTCGAAATAATCCTGAGTCTTTTTACCGATGGCCACAATGCTCACATTACTTTCGCGGTGCTGGGTGGCATAGGTGGTAGCCAGAAGCTGGTTTACCGCTTTGATCACGTTCATGTTAAAAGCACCCGCCAAACCACGGTTAGAGGAAACCGCCACGATCAATACCTTTTTGGGTTCACGTTCTACCGTAAACGGAGAAGTGGAGCCTTCTAGACTTGCCGACAGATTAGCCAAAATGGTTCTCAATGTATTGGCATACGGACGCAACTGAATAATGGCATTGGTGGCACGCTTCAACTTCGCTGCCGAAACCATTTTCATGGCTTTGGTGATCTGTTGGGTCGAACCCACCGATGCAATCCGGTTTCTTACTTCTTTTAAATTAGCCATTGATTCAATTTGTCAATGTGTCAATTCGATGATTTGTCAATTAGCTAATCGACAAATCGGCAAACCGACAAATTAAATTAATATTTATCCGCCAGTTCTTTGGCTACTTTATCCAATACACCAGTCAGGGTATCGTCGAATTTACCTTCTTTCAACGCTTTCAACACGTCAGGATGACGTTGCTCTAATTGCTGTAAATATTCAGCCTCAAACTCTTTCACTTTATTTACCGGAACATTACGTAATAAACCTTTAGATCCAGCGTAAATTATTGCTACTTGTTTCTCAACTGTTACCGGTGCAAACTGACCTTGTTTCAAGATCTCTACGTTACGCACTCCTTTATCCAATACCGCCTTGGTAGCCGCATCTAGGTCAGAACCGAATTTAGAGAAAGCCTCTAACTCACGGAACTGTGCCTGATCCAACTTCAAAGTACCGGCCACTTTCTTCATCGATTTGATTTGTGCATTACCACCCACACGAGATACGGAAATACCTACGTTAATGGCCGGGCGTACACCCGAGTTGAACAAGTTCGACTCCAAGAAAATTTGACCATCGGTAATTGAAATTACGTTGGTTGGAATATACGCAGAAACGTCACCAGCCTGAGTTTCAATGATCGGCAAAGCAGTTAAAGAACCTCCGCCTTTCACGATACCTTTAATAGACTCCGGCAAATCGTTCATGTTCTTAGCAATGTCATCGTTGGCGTTAATCTTGGCCGCACGCTCCAATAAACGGCTGTGCAGGTAAAATACGTCACCAGGATAAGCCTCACGGCCCGGAGGACGCTTCAATAACAAAGAAACCTCACGGTAAGCTACCGCTTGCTTTGATAAATCATCGTACACGATCAAAGCCGGACGGCCTGTATCGCGGAAATACTCTCCAATGGCAGCACCAGCAAATGGCGCATAGAACTGCATCGGAGCAGGGTCAGCAGCAGAAGCCGCCACCACAATAGAGTAAGGCATGGCGCCATTCTCTTCCAAAGTACGAACGATGTTTGCTACAGTAGAGTTTTTCTGACCTACCGCAACGTAAATACAATAAACCGGCTGACCGGCATCGTAAAATTCTTTCTGGTTGATGATGGTATCGATACAAACCGCAGTTTTACCCGTCTGACGGTCACCAATCACCAACTCACGCTGACCACGACCGATTGGAATCATGGCATCGATCGCTTTAATTCCAGTCTGCAAAGGCTCATTTACCGGCTGACGGTAAATTACACCCGGTGCTTTACGCTCCAATGGCATCTCGTAGGTTGTACCAGCAATAGGGCCCTTACCGTCAATTGGTTGACCTAAGGTGTTAACTACACGACCCAGCATACCTTCGCCTACATTAATCGAAGCGATTTTTTTGGTACGCTTAATGGTATCACCTTCTTTTATCTCGTCAGAAGCACCCAGCAATACCACACCCACGTTATCTTCTTCCAAGTTTAAAACGATACCCTGTAAGCCGTTTTCAAATTCCACCAGCTCACCCGATTGTACTTTAGTCAGTCCGTACACACGGGCAATACCATCACCCACTTGCAATACGGTACCCACTTCTTCAAGCTCGGCCTCCGATTTAAAGCCCGAAAGCTGTTGTCTTAAGATTGCCGAAACTTCGTCTGGTCTAACCTCTGCCATAATTTTTAGCGTTTATTGTAAATCAGTTTTAATACTATTCTTGTTATTTCAGTCCCGCTTTCCGCTTCAACCTTCAGTTTCCGCTGCAATCGGGTTTAGTTTACTTGCGCCTCAGGCAATTACCTTTTGCGCAAATTCTTTTTTCAGTTTTTTCAATTTGCTATTCAAGCTGGCATCAAATTGTCTGTCGCCCACCTGCAGCACAAATCCACCAATCAGCTTAGGATCTACTTTTGTTTCCAAAATCACTTCCCCTTTAGTTGCCGATTTCACGACTTCCACCAATTGCTTTTTGTTTTCCTCTGTAAGCGCAACCGCCGAAATCACTTTAGCCTTCACCACGCCCTTATCCAAATTGAATAAATTCACAAACTCCTTCGCGGTAGCATACAAAACACCAGCACGGCCTTTGTTAACCATAATATTGAAAAAAGAAATCACCACCGGTTGTACCTTATCGGCAAACAACTCTTTTAAAATGGCAGCCTTCTTATCCAGGCTAATGATCGGATTTTTCAATACCGCCAGCAGCTGTGGCTCTTGTTTACCGGTTTCGATAAACAAGTCCATTTCCGCTTTCACCTTATCCAATACCTTTTGTTCTTTGGCAAGGTCAATCAGCGATTTGGCATACCGGGTTGCTACTTGAATTTCTGACATTTTCTCAATTCGTTAATTTGTCGATTTGTCAATTCGACAATTCTTATTTTTTAATTAAATCATCCATTACCTCATTGTCAAATAGACAAATGGGCTAATAAACAAATTATAATTTAACTTCTTTCAACAAGTCGCTAACCAAAGCTTCCTGTTTTTTCTGATCTTCCAGTTGCTTGCTCAATACTTTCTCGGCAATTTGCAAAGAAAGCTCAGCAACCTGGTTTTTAACTTCGGCTAAAGCAGCAGCCTTTTGGCTATCAATTTCTTGCTTTGCCTTTTCAATTAATTTGGCACCCTCGGTTTGAGCACTTGCTTTTGCATCACTTACAATCTGATCTTTCAATTGCTTGGCTTCTTTCAAGATCAGATCACGCTCGGCTCGGGCCTGTTTCAATAAAGCTTCGTTCTCGTTAGTTAAACGAGCCATTTCTTCTTTGGCTTTTTTCGCTGCTTCCAGAGCATCGTCAATAGAACGCTCACGCTCTTTGATGGCACCTAAAACCGGCTTCCAAGCAAATTTGCTCAATAAAAACACCAATAATAAAAAGGCAAGTGTTTGCCAAACAATTAAACCAATGCTGGGGGTTACTAATTCCATTTGTCTAAATCTTTTTTGTCAATCAAAAATTTAAAAAATCCGGGTGTATGGCCAACCGCCAAACACCTGGATTTATTCGGATAAATTACTGAGGGTTATTACCCAACAAAGCAACTACCACCGCGAATAACGCTACCGCCTCAACGAAGGCAGCGGCGATCAACATCGCAGTTTGAATTTTAGATGCAGCTTCTGGCTGACGAGCCATACCGTCCATTGCTGAACCACCGATACGTCCGATACCTAATCCGGCACCGATTGCGGCTAAACCTGCACCAATTGCAGCGATACTTCCTACCATTTTGATTGATTATTTAAGTG
>CANHRG010000005.1 GCA_947463785.1 Sphingobacteriaceae bacterium
CTCGTAGCTCAGCTGGTAGAGCATAACACTTTTAATGTTGGGGTCCTGGGTTCGAGTCCCAGCGGGATCACTTGGTCTGGTAGTTCAGCTGGTTAGAATACATGCCTGTCACGCATGGGGTCGCGGGTTCGAGTCCCGTCCAGACCGCTGGAGAACGAAAGAAACCCTCTTAGGTAAACCTGAGAGGGTTTTTTGTTTTAGGCGTGTGCTGAAGCCCTCCTTTTTTTAGAAGCGCTATCTTCTTTTTCTATTTGATTTTTATTTACTAAAAATTTTAGTAAATTGGTTCCCCATTATTTATCGTGTTTAAACAAGGTTTTGATAGTAAAAATGAGGAACTGGAGCCGCTGAGCCATCCCGGTAAGGCTTCTGGTTTTGTGAGCCCTGCCGAAGATTATATGGAAGGGCGCCTAAATATTTTAGAGCGTTTGGTGAAAGACCCGGTGAATACCTATTATGCCGAAGCCACTACGGATGAGCTGATCAACCTCGGTATCAGTAAGGGAACTTTGTTTGTGTACGATACTTCCATCAAGGCCAAACACAATTCCCTGGTCGTCGTCTGGTACCGGGGAGAATGGAAGGTGCGCCAGCTTTACCTGATGGGAAAACAGATTTACCTGGGTACGGGAAAGGCTACCGAAGAACCGGAACGGATTGACGCGAATGAACTCCTCATTCGGGGCGTAGTGACCTGGAGCTGCAGACCTCATCAGACTAAACCTAAATCTTATGTTCGCTCTCGTTGATGGTAATAATTTTTATGTGTCGTGTGAGCGTTTGTTCCGGCCTGAACTGAATGGAAAACCCGTGGTGGTGCTTTCCAATAATGATGGTTGTATCATCTCCCGCAGTAATGAGGCTAAGGCCTTAGGGATTAAAATGGGGGTCCCTTATTTTAAGGTGAAAGACCTGATTGAACAGGAGAAGGTGGCGGTATTTATTAGTAACTATACCCTGTATGCCGACATCAGCGCCCGGCTGATGAATAACCTGGCCCGTTTTACCCCTGAGGTGGAAGTGTACAGTATTGATGAGTGTTTCCTTCGGTTTAGTGGGATGGAGAACCTGCATACCTACGCCCACTATCTCAGGGAATCTGTTATCCAAAATACCGGCATCCCCGTGAGTGTGGGATTGGGGCCCACCAAGACCCTGGCCAAACTGGCCAATAAGATTGCGAAGAAATTACCCAGTGGGGTTTGTGTACTCGATACCGAGGAAGCCATTACCGAGGCCGCACAAATTTTCCCTATTGCTGATCTCTGGGGAATTGGGAGAGCTTACCAGGTGAAACTGGAACTGGAGGGGCTTCGTACTGGTGCTCAACTCCGCAATAAACCGGAACAATGGATCAAGCATCAACTGACCATTCAAGGGGTACGGCTGTGGCACGAGCTCTGGGGCCGACCTTGCATCCCGCTCAAAGAAGTATTGGAACGTAAACAGGCCATTTGTACCAGTCGCTCCTTTGGTAAACTCACGAATAATTTGGATGAACTGATTGAAGCGACCACCGCCTATGCCAGTCGCTTGGCGGAGAAACTACGGGCGGATACCAGTTGCGCTACGGTACTGACGGTTCAACTATTGACCAACCGTTTTCGGAAAGACTTGCCTCAATATAATCCCGCCATTAGTTTGGCGCTCTCTCATCCGGTAAACAACACGCCCGATTTGGTGAAGGCGTCTGTAAGGGGATTAAAATCCATCTACGATCCACGCTTTCAGTACAGCAAGGTGGCGGTGATTGTTACGGGTCTGATTCCGGAACAGGAAGTCCAACTGAACCTCTTTACCGAATGGAACGGGCCAAAGCATAATCAGGTGAGTGAACTCCTGGATCGGATCAATAACTACTACGGCAGCGGTACTTTACGTTTGGCCTCTGAAGGCTTTCGGAAACGATGGGCAATGAAACGGGAGAATGTGAGTCCGAATTATACCACCGATTGGGGAGATATTTTAAGGGTGGGGTGATGTTTACATAGTAAAAACCCTCTAAGGTTACCCTGAGCCGGTTTTTAGTTTGTGGAGTGTGTTAAATGGTGTGCTGGAATGGGGCCTATCCAGATTTAGAAATTTGCGTGACAAATCCGGTTCATACTTAATTCACGCTTTAGTATACTTTCAATCAGGAGTAAAATCATTTTCTTTAATTACCAAAACTAATTGATATGCGTTTATTACAAATTTTCACAATTACTTCACTTGCAATTATGTTATTTATTGGTTGTAGTAAGAAGTCGGACAATTCGAAAACTGGAACGTTCTCGTTTACCAAAGTCAATGGGAAAACCTACACTGCTACCTATGTGGATGCAGCCATACCTTCTAAGAATGGAACATTTTCGCTGCAATATCAAACAAACAGTACATCAACTAGGTGGATGTTTTTTGTTTACGTAGATAACAATAACGATTTAGGATTAGATGTTATCGGGCAACCAATTGTTAATGGCGTTAGCTATACCTCTAACTCGAGTTTTGGAAGAACAGTAAGTTTTTACGGAAAATTGGATAATGAAAGCCTTAACCCAAGTAGAACCACGCTTGTATTTGAAAAAAGTACGTATCCGGGTCAAATTGTTGGAAGCTTTACTGTTTATGGTTCGAACAATACTATAATCGGGAGTGGTAATTTTGATTTTGAAGCTAAATAAAAATTAATCACGGGTAATAATCACAAAAAATCCTCTCAGCATTTCCTGAGAGGGTTTTTGTTATCAAGGGCTGTAAGGGGTGACTCTACTGGAGTTAAGGTTTACTTCCAGACCAGGTTCCGGAATAACTTCCATTAGACCAGTTCCCTGTTGCGGAGCTCCCTCTTAAACTGCCATCAAATCTGCCATCTAAAGAGGTGGTGCCAAATGCTGCCAATAAGTTACCAGCATCATTCACTCTTCCTTCAATCTTAAAATTAGATCTCAGCACATTGGAATATCCGGTTCCGCTTACCGTACCATTATTGGATATGTTAATGTTCCAGGTGCCGTTATCGGTACCCGAGAATTGTCCAGACCAGTTTCCGGCGAAAGCATTCGTTTCTGATTTCTTGCAAGCTAAACTGGCAAGTAGAAATACGAGCAAGATGATTTTTTTTGCCATAATGTGTTTTTTGGTTCAACACAAAAATTAAGTTAATATCTTGTAAAATCATTTTAAGATATGTGAATTGCGTTTTGTCACGTATTGTAACTAAAACTGAAATCTGATTAACTAGCCAAAAGTTATATTTGATAAGAAACATTATTGATAATGAAATCAAAACTGATTGGCCTGTTATTGTTTTTTATCTCTCTAAACGGTATTTGTCAAGTACATAAAGGTTTTCGTTGGATAGGTCCCGATCATTTTATGTATTCTATTGATCATGATTCGGGTTTATTTCAGAAAGAGTCTCCTCAAAAGCAGAAGAGTGAACTAGGCAAGATTAAGGACTGGGAGATTGTTAAAAAGGAGCTTCCGGGAGATTTTGATATCAATACATTTTACCAGAATGATACCCGTATATTGATTACCATACCTGGCACCGGTCAGCTCTATCAATTTTATCCTGCCGAGCTGCAATTTCATCGATTAGATAAGACTTTTTTCAGGGGTTATAATTTTAATGCAACTCAGTTTAGCAGAAATGATACCCTATTTTCTATCGGCGGAGAGGGCTTTTGGCAACAGCATAGTACCATTACTTTTTTTAACCCCAAAACATTGGAGTGGGATAGTTATGCTTCAGCCAATAAAAATCCTTATCCAACAACTTTTCACTTCAGCGGGTACTCACCTGAAAATGATCTGTTTTTTTCGGTGCCTTTGCAAACCGAGCGTATACTTGCTAAAGAGGACAGTTATTTTTCTAGCTATTCTTTTAAAGAAAAGAAATGGGACATTAAGGGCAAAGTAAGTACTGAATTACTGGAGTATGCCAAAAACAAACTTAGAAGCGTTTGGACTGGCAGGTATTTGATTTTGTTTCCACAAGATGGTAGGGGTTCTGGCGATATCAGACTTTTAGAGCCCTTTGAAAATAAATTGCTCGAATATTATGTAACAGATAGTCAATTTTTTACACAAAATTGCGAAGTGTATTTTTCTAATGGGTACCTATTCTCCAGGAATTTAGTAAGCGCCGGAAGAAGTGATAAAAGTTTTTTTGACAGTTTATCGGTAGATTCTGTAGTAAAAAAATCAAAACCTATTGGCGAGGTGTATGAATCTGGGTTTATTCATTCTACATATGCAGTGATTCTTCTGCTGGGATTTGTATTGCTTGCTAGCTTTTTTGCTTACAAATTGTTGAGGACTAATAAGCAGCAATTTCAGCTTTATGAACAAGAAAAACTGGTGTTGCAAACCTTAATTCAGCAGACTTTGGGTGAAAAGTTGTCTAGCGCCGCATTGAACAATTTGTTGCAAATTGAGCATAAATCGTATGACAATCAAAGACAAATCAGAAACCGAATTATTCAAACCATTAATCAAAAATTATATCATTCTTTCGGTTCTAAAGAGCTTATTCTTCGGTCGTACAATACAGAAGATAAACGAATGATGGATTATTACATTAATCCGGATGTTAACTTGAAGGAATTGTATAATCTACTTAAATAGTAAGGCCTGTATTGTTTTTAGGTCTAGGTGCTATGCGTATTAAATTTTTCGGGTGTAATGCTTGCTTAGGCTTTTAATTCTGCTAATATCTAGTTAAACACCACTTTTTTTGCGTTGATGAGTTGATCGTGTGTGATGTATGTTTCTTTTATTGTTCTCCCGTCTATTTTAAGATAGCTATCCTGCCCACCGCGATATAAATTCTTAATCTGAATATACTTATCTCCTTGGCCAGTATAAATTTTAGCGTTTCTTACTTGAGGTATACCTACTGTGTACTGGCCATTGTTTGGATTGACGGGATAAACGCCTAAGGTTGAAAAGATATACCATGCACTCATCTGGCCACAATCGTCGTTACCAATCATTCCGTTTGGAGTATTGCTATAAAATTGCGCACTAATATCTTTGATGATTTTTCGCCCTTTTTCTGGATGCAAAGTGTACGCATACAGGTATGCAATGTGGTGGCTGGGTTCATTTCCATGTGCATATTGCCCTATCATGGCTTCTTGCCCCAAGTATTTGTTTGCATTGACTGATTTGATGCTAAAAAAACTATCCAATTTTGCTTCTAATACATTTTTTCCACCAAGTAAGCTAATTGTGCCCTCAAGATCGTATTGTGCAGGTGTCCAAAAATATTGCCAGGCGTTGGCTTCTGTATAATCACCAGGGTTGTTCAAGGGGGATGTTGCAGTTAGTGGATCAAAAGGGGTCCTCCAGTTTCCTTTACTATCTTTTCCCCTGAACAAATTTGTGGAAGAATCGAACAGATTTTTGTAGTTCTTACTTCTATGCTCGTAGTTTTTGGCCAGCTCTGGTTTTCCCATTGCTTTGGCCATTTGCGCAATGGCTGCATCGTCTATGCCATGCTCCAGCGTTCTGGAAACGGATTCATTATCTAAACTATCCATGGGGTAGTAGCCGAATTTATTGAGCAAAGTCCAGTTGCTGTTTATATGATTTTCTGTGCTTGATTTTACCATCCATTGTAATGCTTTTTCAGCATCAAATCCGCGGAAGCCTTTTTGGTAAGCATCGGCTATTACCGGGATGGCATGATTGCCAATCATACAATAATTATCTTTTCCCCAGGCAGTCCAGATTGGTAGAAATCCGGCAGCATCGGCATGGTCGATAAAGGTGTTGATGAACCCGTTTACCCGTTCTGGAGCTAGGAGTGTATATAGCGGATGTGCTGCCCGGTAGGTATCCCACAAGGATAGTGTTGAGTAATAGGTTTTATTTTTTGCTGTTTTTACTTGGTCATCAGCTCCGCGGTATTGCCCATCTACATCTGCTATATTGCTTGGTTGTATAAATAGCCGATACATGGAGGTGTAGAAAATTTCCTTCTGTTTTTTAGATGCCTGAATGTGTATTCTACCCAGATAGGTTTCCCATGCTTGCTTTGACGCTTTCACTACTTTTTGGAAGTCCCAATGAGGGATTTCGGCTTGCAAATTAGCGTGTGCACCTTCAATACTTACTGTTGAAAGTGCAATTTTGGTAGTCAAGGTTCGATGGTTTAGTTGAAAGTCGAGCAAATAACGGGGTGCGTTTTCTCTTGGATTTTTTGGTAGTTCTTTTACCTGCTTAAAGGCCTGATTGAACCTAATTACAAAGTAGTAGGTTTTCTCTACCCAATTTTTTGTTTTTACTGAGCCGCTGATCGTGGAGTCGTTTTCAAACTGGATATCGCTGGCTAATACCAAACTATCGGTCAGGAAACGTAATCCATGCTGAAAATCTATCTGTAATCTGGCTCCATTTGTTGGGTAACGATAACGGTGAAAAGCTACCCTTTCGGAGGCAGTTAACTCGACTGCAATATTGGAATTTAGCTTAACGGAATAATAGCCAGTAGTAGCTTTTTCAGAACTTTTATCGTAGCCTATTCGCCTCACAGGATCTCGATCTATTGGCATGGGTAAAAGTAAGATGTCACCAAATTCTGGTATACCGGTTCCGTTTGCACGGGTTTGTGAAAAGCCTAGTAAACTGGTATCGCGGTATTGGTAGCCACTGGTATACTCCCAGCCGGTGTCTTGGTTATCTGGCCCTGGTTGTACCATGCCAAATGGCCTACAGGGCCCCGGAAAGGCGTGTCCTGTACCATCGGTTCCGATAAAAAGATTTACATATTTAGTGTGCCCTTTTTTTTGTGCATTAAGGCTCCCCGATACTGTAATTAAACACAAAATCCATAAAAGTATTTTTCTCATAGCTTTTATTTTTTTACTTCCAAAACAGCTATTTGATAGGGTTCGAGCTCAATTTTTTGGTCTTTGATCGTGCTTGTGCCCATCAAGAGCTTGTATCTTTTGTGCTCATCTTCAAATTTTGCTTTTTCTGTGTTGCTCGAAAGGTTTACTGCAACCAGCACTTTCCTGTTTTCAACTATTCTGTAAAAACTAAACACGTTTTCGTTATCATTTGGGGCGTTTGCATATTTTCCAGTGGCTAGTGCAGGGTTACTTTGTTTAAGCCGAATTAGCTTTTTATAATAGTTTAAAAGTGAAAGCTTGTTATTTAGTTGTTCTTCTACAGAAATTCCATCATTTGATTTTAGGTTTTCATCGAATTTTCTGATGGAATTTGCGTGGTACCAAGTGGCCATTCCTTTTCCTTGATTAGCAGTGTACCATTCAAATGCTTCGCGACGTGGAATATCATTTGCATCAGTGTTTCCCCAATTCCCATTTTTTCCTTTCATGCCTATTTCCTGACCATAATAAATAGACGGAACACCTCCAATAAGGCAAAGTAAGGCGGCAGCTAATTTTTGCTTTTCAATTGACGTTTCGACTGAGGCAAACCGATCTAAATCGTGGTTTTCAAGAAAAATAATTTGCTCTTTACCACTTGGACATTTCGCCAAAATAGTATCCGCTTTGCCGATTAATAGTTGTTTTTTGAAAGATAAAATGGCCTTTTGTAAGCCGAAGCCAAACATCCTATCTACACCAGTTTTCTCAAAATAGTTAAAGCCATAGTCGTTCCAGTCAGATTGCTCGGCTACATTTTTAAGTGCGGGATTTATGGTTTTTAGGTGCGTGAGTAATGGCTCCCAAAAATGAGCAAATAAATTTGTGAGTTGCAGCTTACCATCCAGATGGTCCATGGCGTGATCAAGTCTAAAGCCGTCTACCCCGTCATCAAATTTTCCATCTTTATTGGGGTCAACAAAAAATGAAAACAGTTTTTTGTTGTACTCGAGTACATTTTTGTTCTTCAGGTTTACCGTAGTTATTTTGATAGAAGTGCCATCGTAGCTGTTTAACTGCCTTAAATCAAACAGCATGGTTGCAGGAATCTTATGTTCTAGATCGTCAAATAAGATAAAATCACTGTAGGGTGATTGCAGATTGCCAACTGCATCTTTCCACCACAAATGTTTTTCTGCAACGTATTGAGTTTCCATATCCATGTAAATTTTCATACCACGTTTATGGACTTCCTCTACCAGCGAAATGTATTCTTGCATGGTCCCGAATTCGGGGTCAATTTTTTCAAAATCGTTTGCGAAATAATTGTGGTAGCAATCGGCATCGTATAAGGGCAATAACAGTACAGAGGTAACGCCGAGATCTTGCAGATAGGGCAGTTTTTGCTTTAATCCATTCAGGTCGCCTTGCATATCGCCATTACTGTCGTAATAGCTGCGTAGAAATACGTGATATAGTACTTCGCCCTTTACTATGTTATTTTTTTTCTGTGCGAAGCAGATGCTACTGGTAATCAGTAAGAGCTTAAGGAATAATATTCTCATCATTTAATTATTTGAAGTTTCTAATTGGTAAATGACCGCTTCATAGGGTCTGTAGACACGATCTTTAGCTGTTTGTTCGTAATTACTGATTAGTATGGTGCTGTTTCTTAGGTCAATAGTGGTGTTTAATTCAGCCAGACTATCTGAAAAATTAAGCACCACCAATAGCTTTTCTTTGTCTAATTGTCTGGTGTATGCAATGATCTGGCTATTATTCATATCTATCAGCTCAAATGCTCCGTATATCAGTGTATCGCACTGCTTACGTAATTGAATCATTTTTCTAAAATAATTCAACACTGAGTCGGGACGACTTTCCTGTTCTTGAACATTAAGTACGTTGTGGTTTTTATGTACTGCTAACCAGGGTTTGCCTGTTGTAAAGCCCGCATGCGTTGTATTGTCCCACTGCATGGGTGTTCTGCCATTATCTCTGCTGATTTTGGCGTGCGAGTTCAAAAAGCCCTGATAGTCATCGCCCTTTTGTTTTAGCTGCTGGTAGTAGTTGATGGTATAAACATCGCGGTAATTTTCAATTTGGGTATGATTCGTGTTTATCATACCTATCTCATCGCCATTATAGATATAGGGTGTGGCCCTCATGCTCAATAGAAAGGTTTGGAGCATTTTTGCTGAGCGCTCTCTGTAAGCATCGCTGTCGTTCCCAAAACGACTTACCATACGACTCATGTCATGATTTCCGAGGTAAATGGTGCCCCATCCTTTCTCTACAAATACTTTATCCCACTTGTCAAATATTTTTTTCCATTCCACCAAATCTCGGTTGTTATCATCGGCATACATGAAATTTTCTTTACTGATACCAAAACCGGTATGGTCAAAATGGTAAAATGTTTGTAACTCATTACGCTCTTCATCTACAAACAAAAGTGCATCTTCAATACTGATACCTGAAGCTTCACCCACATTCATACAATCGTACTTAGCAAACACTTCTCTGTTCATTTCTTCTAAATACTCATGTAAATGTGGTCCTTTAGAGTAGTATGGGAACCAAGCACCTACTGGCATGTTTTCTTCTAAAACTGGGAATCGAGTATCTTTAGAAATACAGGTGATTACATCTAGTCTGAAGCCATCTATTCCTTTATCAAGCCAAAACTTCATCATTTCGTACACCGCCTTTCGTACTTCCTTATTTTCCCAATTCAAGTCGGGCTGTTTTTCGCTGAAAATGTGAAAGTAATAACTATCGGTAGTCTCATCGTATTTCCATGCATTACTCTCCTTGTCAAAAATGCTCCATCTATACGGAGGTGTACCCTTTTCTGCATCCCACCAATGGTAAAAATTTCTGTATGGATTGGTTCTTGATTTTCTACTTTCTTTAAACCAGAAATGCTCATCACTGGTATGGTTTACTACCAGATCCATTATTAATTTTATCCCATTCTGGTGTAATCTTTCCAATAGCAGATCAAAATCTTCCATTGTTCCAAACTGCTGCATGATTGCTCTGTAATCAGAGATGTCATAGCCCATGTCGTCATTTGGAGATTCATAAATTGGGTTTAACCAAACTACATCTATGCCCAAACTTTTGATATAGTCTACTTTTTCTAGTATTCCTTTTAGATCGCCTATACCATCCCCATCTGTATCTTTAAAGCTACGCGGGTACACTTGGTATACCACAACCTCTTTCCACCAATTTCTTTTTGCTAAAGGGTGCATCTTTTATTAATTAACTGCCAGTTCGATCATTTGCCGGCTTTATGGGAGATTCGCTCACAAACAACCAGCAAATAAGCGAAATACTCAAACAAAGAGCCAGTATTAAAAACAGCAATGAGGAATCACCAGCATCACTCAATACCTTAGAAATACCCGGGGTCATCATAGCAGGTAAAACCACGCTGAAATTAAATAGGCTCATGTACATACCCATCTTGTCTGCCTTAACTTTTTCAGTCATAATGGCAAATACAATCGATATTACGGCCGACCAGCCAATGCCACATGTAAACATGCCCAGGTAGAAGATAATTTCTGTTGTACCTACCAAGTATAACATGGCATAGCCTATAGCCATACAGGCAATAGCAATGGTGTAAGTTTTTACTTTGCCATAGTGTTTGCTTAGTGGTTCGAGTACCAATACAGGTAGTAATGCACCTACCAGGTTGAGCAGTAAAAAACCGAGAGATAAAATGTTACCTGCGGTTTGTTCATTTGTTTGAGTTGTATCAGAAAAAAATTTTGAAAAAGTATCAGCAATGACATTTGTGGTGTCTATGGTTGGCAGCATTTTTTCTGTTACATAAAAATAACTCAATACAAACATGCTCTGTATTCCCAGCCATGAAAATGAATGAGCAAGCAATATTTTTTGAAAATCGTTATGATCTGAAGGTTCTTTTTTCCCTTTCCAAATCGTTATTGCTCCTAAGATCAAGGTGGCTGCAATGCACACATACATTACTGTTGTTTGGATAGTATTCCAGGCCCCACTCAATACAATTTTATTGATTACCACAAACAAACCAAACACGATGAAGCCATACAATGGGAACAATAGTTTAATGGTATTGATTAGTGAAGCATTCGATTTCGCGTGTTTAGTACTTATTGCTTCCGTTTTTAATTGACGTGGTTCTTCAATAAGAATTACCGGAAAAATGGAAAAAAATAAAACTACGATTGCCGCTAAATAAATCAATGCCAGGTTGCCAAAGCTAACGGATATGAAGTAGGCTAAGATTCCAAAAGTTCCGCTAACTACCTGCATCCATGAATAGGCTTTTGTACGTTCAATGCCGGGGCTTGTTACATCAGCGATTAGGGCTCTTGCTGGATTAAAGGTAACATTGATACTCAAATCTAACATGAGTGATACTATCAGTGCTACTGAGAAAATAGACAATCCTGTTGAGCTACTGATGAACCCGATTTCTGGTAGGGCAAAAAGCATGGCTGCCCCCAATATTCCTCCAATCACTATGAAAGGCTTTCGTCTACCTCCCATAAACCAATTATTATCGCTCATGATACCTACAATGGGTTGGGCAATTAAGCCAGATATTGGGCCAGCGAGCCAAACCAAGGCCACGTCTTCAATGTGTAAATTAAACTTTGTACTCAGGATCCAACTCAAGGCGGCTACTTGAGTAGATAAGCAGAAGCCAACCGCTGTTGCAGGTAAACTTAGCAACGCATAAAAGCTGTTCGTTAATTTTTTTTGAATGGTAAGCATGAAGTTTTTTTACGTTTGAAGAGTGCTTTTTAGATGATGCATCAGGTTGATATTTATTTCGCTTTGCTTACCAAGTGGTTCTTGCGTAAATGGTGCTAGGGGCATGTAAGGTGCTGGGCCAAATTCGGGTGTGATGGTTATGCATCCCCAGCCATCTTCTTTTTTTTGTTGGATGATTTCTTGCCACCACTTCACAAACTGCTTCAGATGGTTTTCCCATTCAGGAGCAAATGGGTTATTTACCTGGGGCGATTGTTCATGTCCAACTCTTGCATGAATATGGGAGACGTGTGGGATAATTTCTCGAATAATCTCTTCTTGATCTTGTAAAAGACTTTCGGATACTGTACAGAAATGAGAAAAATCTCCAACTAATTCCAATTCAGGGAATTTTTTGAGGTAAGGAATTAGGGATGCAGCATGAAAGGAAAATCTGCCCCGGTGGGTTTCATGTAAAATGCGTACACCTGTTTTACTACTGATGTTCATACAGGCTTCGATTATACGGCAGTTGTCATCAAAGGAAAAGTGGTCTTTGCCAGTATGTGAATTGATAAATGTTGGCCCCAAAGAGATCAGGTGCATTAACCGGTTTTCGACACGTTTAATGTACTCATCTATGTTTTCATTCTCGGGATTGTTCAACTGCTGGGGTATGCATACAAAACCGGGATGATTTAATTTGATTGTCTCAATCTTCAAGATGAAACGATCAAGAAAATCCCCAGTATCTTGGAGGTTAATTTCAATGCCGTTGAAATTATTTTCAATAACCGTATCCAAGAAATCCTCAATAGCCAATTGCTCCTGTCCCCAATGCGTACAAGTAAACAGCAGGTTTATTTCTGATGAATTATTTTGCATGTTGCCTTTGGAAACCATGGAGTTCTCTTACATTGAGTAGTTAGATTGTATGCAAAATAGGATTGATGCTGGTATTGATAATTTCTCCAACAGTTGCTCCAGGACACCAGGTATTCCAATCGTTTAGTTGATTGTTATTTTCGGGCTGCTTCAGTCGCATGTCTCTATCCATATAAATGATGGTCATCACTTTGCGGATTTGATTGGTAGAATTAGCCCCAGCTCGGTGGAAAACCCAGCCCGAGTGAAAACTGATCTCGCCAGCATCAAAGGGTTCAATTACATGCTTAAAATCGGTTACACGGAGCTTTTGTTGTATCAATTCTTCGCTCTCATCGCCAATTTCTAACTCTCGACCTTCTATAATTTGATGACTGCCTGCGCTAAACTCTAAGGGGCCAAGCGCTAATGGCGTTTCTTGTAAAGGAATCCATGCAGTAATGGTTTTATCAGTCTCCAATGGCCAATAATATTGATCGGCATGCCAAGGTGTAATACCACCGCCACCTTCTTTAAACAGTGCCTGATCGTGGTAAAGGCGTACACCTTCTGTTTGCATCAAATCGGCGGCGATTTTTGCTAATCGTTTACTAAATATCAGTTCTTTAATTAGTTCATTTTCTCGCCAAAGGTTGAATAATTGCAGGAATGCCTTCCCGTAAGTATTTCTGTCTTCTAGAGGAATTTCTACCGTATTCATTTTGTCCACTTGCTCTGAAATTACCTCATTATAAAATCGTAGGGTTTGATCATTAATTACCTGTTTCAACTTGATATACCTATTCTCTTGATAAAATTGAATCTGGTCACTGCTGAGCTCATAAGGCTCCTCTAAAAACGATTTAATCTCGGATGCTAGTTTCATAAAAAATCTTTTCTTAAAACTAACACAGGTTTATAAGGAACCTTAACACATAAAAATCAAAAAAAGGCACTATATTGACATCATAAAATCAAATATTTTAAATTTTAGATGATATAGTATGAAACCAAGGCTTGAGCATGTGTCGGCTATGAAGGGTAACCATTCTTTTTTGTGTTATGAATTGAATGTTCCTGACTTTGATTTTTATTGGCATTATCATCCAGAATATGAGTTGACTTGTATTTTGCAGGGAAGAGGAAAGAAATTGGTGGGTGACAGTTACGAAAATTTCAGGGAAGGTGATTTAGTATTGCTAGGGCCAAATTTACCCCATACTTGGATTAGTGACAAACGACGAAAGGAGAATTGCCGTGCGATTGTTATTCAATTCAGCCCTGCTTTTGTAGAGCAAATCTTACAGTTCTGGGAATTGACGGCACTTGAAAAACTATTCATCAATTCTTACAAAGGTTTGCAACTGAACCACGTAAAAACAAATCAATGTGTTAAGCTGATGCAAGAAATGATTGGGGCGAGCGAAGTACATAAGTTTAGCTTACTGTTGCAAGTTTTCGATTTGCTATCCACCATGCAGGCCACATCACTTGCATCTGCCAAATACAGGGCAATGAAAGGGAATGATAATCAACAGCGTATTAATCAGGTTTTCCAGTACGTTGAGCGTGAATTTAAACAAGGCTTGTCCTTAAAAAAGGCGGCTGATAGCATACATTTATCGCAGAGTGCGTTTTGTAAATTTTTTAAAAGAGCAAGTGGTAAAACGTTTTCAGATTATACCAATGATATTCGGATTGCTCATGCCTGCCAGTTATTAATGGAAACCGATAAACCAATTCGTGCAATAGCACTCGAATCCGGATTTGAATCTCTTACGTATTTTAATAGGGTTTTTTTGAAAAAGAAAAAGCTTAGACCCGGAGCTTTTAGGAAATTGTAGAAAATACCAGGTTTTCTAAGTATCTAAACAGCGTGATTTCTCGGATGCCTATTTCGCTAATTTGTATTTTTTTAACATATAAAATTCTTCAAAAAACAGGGCAGTTGTTCCAGTTTAAAATAGTTATCACCCTCACTACAACGTATCCAAAAACACTCCAGTTTTTACTATCGTAAATTATTAATAATTAATTTGTTAACAATTTTACTGTAAACAGACATTCTTAAAATACTAGGCTTACGCACTCATATAACCAGTATTTGTCCATATTTATTCCTTTAAATCGCTAACTTGTTGATAATTAGAGATTATATGACTACACGGATATTTTGAAATCCGGATTCCAGTTCTTAAACTTTGTATAACCAATTCTTAAACCAAGTGGTAATGGGTCCACTAAAAATAAACCCGGGCGGATCCGAAAAGCCAATAGAGTAGGATAATCCAAATTATAAAAATATTATGTTAAACTTAATGCTTGATGCTTCAACAGCAATCGCTGCTAACAACTATGTAGCATTCACATTTTTCATCGGCACGATGGCCATGATGGCCGCTTCCGTGTTTTTCTTCTTTGAGGTGGGCAACACTTCACCACAATGGAGAACCTCAGTATTGGTTTCTGGTATTATTACCTTCATTGCAGCAGTACACTACTACTACATGAGAGGTTATAACCTAGAAACTGGTGCTTCTCCTATCTTTTTCCGTTATGTAGATTGGATTTTAACTGTGCCTTTAATGTGCGTTGAATTCTATCTAATTACCAAAAAAGCTGGTGCAAAATCTAGCTTACTTTGGAAAATGATTTTCGCTTCACTAGTTATGTTGGTAACTGGTTATTGGGGCGAAGCCGTTGCCAGAGACAATGCTGCTTTCTGGGGCTTAGTTTCAGGTATTGCTTACTTCTACATTGTGTATGAAGTTTGGATGGGTGAAGTTGCTAAACTTTCTAAAGCAAGCGATCCTGCGGTTCAAAAAGCAGTGAACTCATTGCTTAAATTCGTTGTAATCGGTTGGGCAATTTACCCAGTTGGTTACATGGCAGGTACTGCCGAAGGTCAGTGGTATGCGGCTTTTGGTAACCTGAACTTAGACATGGATATCATCTACAACATTGGTGATGCCGTGAACAAAATTGGTTTTGGTTTGGTTATTTATGCGTTAAGCCGTTCTTCTAAATAGGCTTAATTTATCTAAAAAACAAAAGGTGTTCGCTAATTGTGAGCGCCTTTTGTTTTTATAAAACCTATGGATCCAAATATTATCATTGTTGGCGGAGGTTGTGCCGGTATGCAGTTGATCTATCAATTGCTCCAGTTACCTGTTGAACAAACGGGAACCATTCTTCTATTAGAAAGAGCAGCCGAACCTGCAAAAAAATCTTGGTGCTTTTGGTCAAAAGAACCTACACTTTACGAGGGCTTAGTTTCTAAGAAGTGGTCTAAAATTAGTTTTGCATCTACCCATAAACAGTTAACGGAATCCATACACCCCTATCAATACAATTACATCAATAGCGATGATTTTTTTCAGTTTCACGAACAAGTTCTTCGCGATTCCAATCGAGTAAAACGTGTAAAGGCTGAGGTCAAAGAACTTATTTCAGAAAATACACACGTAAGGGTATTGACCGATCAGGGTGAATTCAACGCCAATTTGGTTTACGATAGTCGAATCGAGTTTGACCGCTTACCTGAGTCGGCAAATGTATTGTGGCAGCATTTCAAAGGCTTCTTTATTGAAACCAAGGAAGCGATTTTTGATACTGAAACAGCCATGCTAATGGACTTTAGTATTGATCAAGGCGATGCCGTTCATTTCATGTATGTATTGCCATTTTCCTCCACACAGGCATTGGTAGAGTTTACGGTATTCTCTAAGCTCAGCGCTTACCAGGATGCGGAATATGAACGTTACTTGAAAGCCTATATCGACCAAAAATTTAATACCAGTTACAAGATTTTACGGGTAGAGTCGGGTAGAATTCCCATGACTGATTTTAACTTCGGTTCAGCCGATGATCAGCGTATTCGTTTAATTGGTTCGGCGGCGGGTGCCATAAAGCCCACCACCGGCTATGCGTTTAACCGCATCCGAAAAGACACTCGTGATTTGGTCAAATGCCTTGATAATCCTACGTTAGGACCCAGAACAGTATTCCGTAAGAAGAGATTTCGCTTGTACGATAAGCTTTTATTGATGATTATCCGTGATGAACCACATCAAATACGCCGGGTAATGGAGCAATTGTTTTACAACAATCCGTTTAGGCGTATTCTTGATTTTTTGGATGAAGAATCTTCATTTAGGCAAGAAATTGCAATATTTAGCCAATTACCCATCAGGTTGTTTTTAAAGCAAGTTTTGAAACATGTTTTCGCTCGTTAAATTAAGTCAGAGATCACAATTAGTACTAACTGGCTTAGTAGTTTGCACGCTCAATTACCTTTTTCCAATACCCTTACATGTGCAATTGGGAATTTTTGCACTCGGTATTTTAATTACGGGTATCCCTCATGGGGCTATGGATCACTTATTGTATTTCAAACAGCACCCCGATGGAAAGCCTTTAAATAAATGGATTCGATTTAGTTCATTTTATCTCGGTTATGCGCTACTCTATGGTTTATTGTGGACCATTCACATCCAGCTTGCAATTTTAGTATTCATCGGAATCTCTGCCTACCATTTTGGTGAGCTGGATTTAAAAGAAATTCTGGTGAGAAATTCGGTAGCAGAACGTCTAATTGCTACAAGCTACGGCTTGCTATTTTTAGTAAATTATTTGTTATTCAGATGGCCTGAGGTTAATGAGATTTTGTCCGGATTCCCTGGTTTTAACATCCAAGAGCTCAGTTTCCTAAATGACAGGTATTCCATTAAATACCTTATCATTTCTGCTTCAGCCATAGTTGTAATCATGCTCTTGCTTTGTTATTATCTGGTTTACCAAAAACCCTTAAAGCACTTGTTTTATCAACTGTTGCCATTGGCATTTGTTTGTTTCATCACGTACCAATTACCTCTATTTCTCGGTTTTGGATTTTATTTCAGTGCCTGGCATTCCATATTATCCATTACCGAGATCAAGGCTGCTTTAGGATGGTCCGATCGATCTTGGTTTTATGCACTAAAAAAAACCTGGTTTACCAACTTAGCAGCGTTTCTTTTTATAGGGTCAATGTTCTTCTTTTTTTATGGGGAGTTAAACCGAATTATCGCGGTTTTATTCATGTCTATCGCCGTTTTAACCGCTCCTCACATACAGGTAATTTCCTCAATGTTGAGTGCTAAAGCTGCACCTGATAAAATTTAAAGATCTACCGCCAGATCCTATCGACTAATTACACTTTAGTTGCCCTGTACTATATCACAAACTAGCCTAATTTTTTTATTTGGAATTATTCTAAACAAGACTTATGTTTGTCGCACTATTTATAATTAGTCTAAATAATGCTACAAGCATATATGAACAAGCTAGGAGCTGTTTTGCTGATTTTATTCGGCATGTGGAATCCTCTTTTCGCACAAAGAGCCGGTATACAGGGTGTTGTATTAACGAGTACGAATGAGCCTGTAGTTGGGGCTAACGTTGTACTCAAGGGAACCGTTAGGGCTGCACAAACCAATGCAAAGGGCGAATATCTGATCAAGGGATTGGTTGCTGGTAAGTATTCCATACTGGTAAGTTATGTGGGTTCTACGAATCAAACGGCTGAAATAGAACTTTCGGGAAATGAACTTCTTACTAAAAACTTCAAATTGGATGAGCAAGGGCTACTGTTGAATGAAATACGTTTTATAGTAAGTCGTGGAATTAAAGGAAATGAACATCTGCCAGAATTGAACGATTTCAGTATAAATGCCGGAAAAAAGAACGAGTTAATTAAGCTCGATAACATCAACGCCAATCTGGCTATGAACAACAGCCGACAAATATTTGGACGAACACCTGGTATTTCTGTTTGGGAAAACGATGGTTCGGGCATACAATTGGGTGTAGCCTCTCGTGGATTAAGTCCGAACCGTTCATGGGAATTTAATGTGCGCATGAATGGCTACGACATTACACCCGATCCGATGGGTTATCCTGAAGCATATTACACTCCACCAATGGAAGTGGTAGATCGTATTGAGATTGTTCGTGGTGCTTCTTCTTTACAATATGGCCCGCAATTTGGTGGATTAATGAATTTTGTTTTGCGTAAACCCGATATCTCTACACGCCTAACGGTAGAGTCTCAAAATACAGTGGGAAGTAATGGCTTGTTTAGTACGTTCAATTATGTGGGTGGTACCGAAGGACGTTTAAGTTATACGGCTTATTACCAGAAACGCAGGGGCGATGGCTGGAGAGACCATGGTTATTTCAACACCGATCATGCGCATCTTGAATTTAGCTATGCAGTTTCTAAGAAATTTAAGCTAGGTACAGAAATTACTTACATGAGCACCGAAAGCCAACAACCCGGGGGCTTGACCGATGCCCAATTCAACCAAAATGCCCGACAAAGTACACGTAGTCGCAATTGGTTCAGCACACCTTGGTTGGTGCCTTCCGTAAACGCAGAATATGTAGTCAATGCAAAAACTAAACTTAGTTTGAAAGCTTTTGGAACCATCGCTGAAAGAAACAGTGTAGGCTTTGTGAAAGCCATAACGCAAAACGACGATTTCGGTAATCGTCAGGTTGATAGAGATTTTTACACCACCTACGGCTCTGAATTGCGTTTATTAAGCGACTATGAGATTGCCGGCATGAACACTACGCTTGCTGCCGGTTTAAGATATTTCAGGGGTCACATTGATCGCAAGCAACAAGGCCAGGGAGATTCTGCTACGGAGATGAATTTCGAGCTGGCTTCAGGTAATTACCCTCGTGATCTGGACTATGTTAACCTCAATAAGGCCGCTTTCTTGGAAAATATCTTTCGCATCAACGATAAACTATTATTTACCGGTGGTTTGCGTTTGGAAAATATCAACTCTACTATTGATGGCCGTTTTAGCGTGGTAAATGGACAAGCTACTAATTTGCCCACTACCACCCGTAAGCGTACATTTTTACTTTTTGGTGCCGGAGCCGAGTACCACATTAGTCCAACTACCGAATTTTACTCCAACATTTCACAGGCCTATCGTCCGGTCTTGATATCTGATTTAACCCCACCCGCCACCACAGATGTAATTGATCCAGACTTGTCAGATGCTCGTGGATATAATTTCGATTTTGGCTACCGAGGTAAGGTGAGTAATTATCTGAATTTTGATATCGATTATTTCTACCTCAACTATTCTAATCGTGTTGGAACAATTACCAAGCTGGATGCCAATGCACAAACGTATCAGTATAGAACCAATTTGGGTGCTTCAGTAAGTAAAGGTTTTGAAGGTTATGTAGAGTTTGACCCTATTGCCGCACTATTCAAACAATCCAGATTCGGCTACCTGAGTTTATTTGCCTCAGTCGCTTTTATTGACGCTACTTATCGCGATTTTCAAACCACTACCGTAAGCAATGGCCAATTGGTAACAGGCAACTTAGCCGGCAAATGGGTAGAAAATGCGCCTAGAAATATTCATCGATTTGGAGCTACGTACAGCTATAAAGGTTTTTCAGCTACCTGGCAATTGAGTGCAATTGGCAAAGCCTATGCCGATGCTTCGAATACTAGTACTCCAAATGCAGCTGCTACCACCGGATTAATTCCGGGCTACCGAGTACAAGATTTATCTGCCAGTTTTAAATTTTGGAAAAACTACAATCTTAAGGCCGGTGTGAATAATTTGGGTGATGTTCGATATTTTACCCGCAGGGCGGGCGGCTACCCAGGTCCAGGAATTATGCCTGCAGACGGACGTATTTTTTACCTCTCGGCAGGTATTAAGTTTTAATCGAGTGGAATAAAAAAGCCCCTGAATTATCAGGGGCTTTTTCGATTAATTCTAAAGTTTAGTTTTTCTTAAACTCAACTCGTCTGTTTTGTTCTCTACCCGCTTCGGTGGTATTTGGTGCAATTGGAGCTGATTCCCCAAATCCTTTGGTTGATAAGTTTTCAGCCTTTACACCGGCGTTTACCAGGTAAGTTTTCACAGCGGTAGCACGATCAATAGAAAGTGTCATGTTACGCTCGTCGGTACCTTCGGCAGAAGCATGTCCGTTTAATGTTAAGCGTATATTCGGATAATTTCTAAGCTCTTTGGCTACCTGATCTAAAATTTCGTAATAACCGGTTTTCAATACGGCAGAATTAAATTCAAATTGAATATTGGTATATGCGAATGTTGGTTCTGGAGCCTTAATCTCGGGGCAGCCGTTATTCGCAGCAATACCCGCTACAGTTGGGCATTTATCATTCGGATCTAAAATGCCATCTCCATCTGTATCAGCAACAGGAGCTGGACTCGGTTGAGGAGCTTCTACTGGCGCTGCAACAGGAGCAGGTGCTGTCACCATTTTTTTCTTTGATTTACAAGACGATAAAATGAATGGCGAAGTCAATACGAGGGCTAAACCTAAGCCGGCAAATTGTTTTCTGAAATTTTTCATGTGATTAAGATATTTAGATGATTTTTCTACTCTAAACTACTATAAATTACTGATTCTACAAATCGACGAAGTTTATTTCATTTTTCTAATAATTATAAGTCATAAAATCTCATTACTTCTAATAATTAATTTTTAATTTAGATTTCAGTCCAATCAATTATTATAAGCCTCAGATAGTCCAGATACCAGATTATGAAGAAACTTTTACCCATTGCGTTTTGGTTATTCTCACTGTCTTTGGTTTTTGTAACTCATAGTCTACTTGCACAGCGTGTAACTCGTGATCAGTACAATACCATATGGGAACTGATGGAGCGGAAAGATCTACGATTAGAGGATATCGATCGCCAGGCGGAGGAGTATTTCAACCAAGTTGGTAAAGAAAGGGGTACGGGTTATAAGCAGTACCAACGCTGGAAATACGAACAGCAGTTCCACTTGGATAGCAAAGGGTACATATTACCAGATGATTTCGATAAAAAAAACTATGTAGCGTCATTGTCCGAAACTCCAACTCAGCCTGCTGCTATCGACTCGTGGTCATGGACGGAACTGGGCCCCAGCTCTTGGAACAGAACCAGCGGCTGGAATCCGGGAGTTGGAAGAATTACCTCCATTGCAGTTTCGCCTGTAAATCCAAATATCATTTACATTACTTCGCCAGGTGGAGGAGTTTGGAAAACAACTCAAGGTGGAGGTCAATGGATTCCACTAGCTGAATACGACAACAGTATGATGAGTACCTATGCTGTTGCCGTACATCCTACCAATCCCAATCTAGTTATTGTGGGCAAAACAAATGGTCAGATTGCCAAAAGTATTGATGGAGGGTCGAGCTGGAATGCCTATAACTGTCCCGTTGGTGTGGTCTATAAAATTCTATTCAACAAAGACAATCCTGATAACATTTTTGTGGTGGGAAGTGCTGGGATTTGCAGATCTACCGATGGTGGTGACACCTTTACACTTAGGTCTAGCACACGAGCAGAAGATATTGAATTTCAACCGGGTAGTACAGGGGTAATGATTGCCTCCGGTTCTGTTATTCAACGTTCCACCAATTTCGGTGAAACCTGGGTTACTTTAGGGGCTGCAAATGGTATAACAACCAGTGCCCGAACATTAGTTGCTGTTTCTCCTGCTAATCCTCAGGTGGTATATGCTGTCCAAGCTAATGGGAATGTTTTTGGCAGAATGTACCGATCAGATGATGGAGGCAACACCTTTATAACTACGGTAATTGGTGATCCGGCTGCCGGTACAAACTTTTTCGGTTACGAAACCAATGGAAGAGGAACTACTGGACAAGCTGGATACGATATGGCGATGACAGTAAATCCGAATAATGCCAATGAAGTGCATATTGCGGGTATTATTTGCTGGAAGTCCACAGATGGTGGGTATTCATTTGTGCCAACAACTGCTTGGTCTTTACCCAACTCAGTAGGGTACAATCATGCCGATGTGCATGTGTTGGAATGGCTAGGGAATACCATTTATTCCGGATCGGATGGAGGTATTTACAAGAGCACCAATTACGCAGAAGATTGGGTAGACCTCACTAGCGGTTTAGGTATCCGCCAGTTTTACAAAATAGCCATATCTGCAACAAATCCGGAATTAGTTACGGGAGGTGCTCAAGATAACGGCTCAAGCATTTTGAAAGCTAACGGTTGGATTGATTGGCTGGGTGCTGATGGTATGGATTGTGTGGTCAGTCCATTAGATGCCAATATCATTTGGGGTACCAGTCAGAACGGGGGTATTTATCGAACAGATAATGGGGGATTGTCCTATCGAGGCCTACCCAGGCCAAACGAGGGGAACTGGGTTACTCCCTTGGCACAAGAGCCCAATTCTAATGTAATTTACGGAGGATGGCAAGGGGTTTACAAATCCACAGATTTAGGTGCTTCATGGACCAAACTTTCTGGAAACACCATAACAGCTAAGCTGAGCGTACTAGCGGTAGCTCCATCCAATCCACAATACATTTATGCTTCTACCGGACCAGTACTTTATGTTACTACGGATGGCGGCACTAATTGGACTACGTATTCGCTAACTAGTATTAATATTTCATCTATCACGGTTCATCCAACAATACCCACTAAAATTTGGATCACCAACACGAACAGTGCATCTCCTGTACTCGTGTCCACTAACGCTGGTTCTTCATTTACTAATTTTTCAAATGGCTTGCCTACAATGGCGGCCAGGTCTATTGCTATAGATGATACACCCGAGGGGGGATTGTATGTGGCCATGAACATTGGGGTGTATTACATCAATACCAAAATGTCTTCTTGGTTAAACTTAACCAAGAATCTCCCACTTGTGGCTATTAATGATATTGAATTGCAGAAATTAACCCGGAAAATTAGAATTGCAACTTACGGAAGAGGCGTTTGGGAAGGCGCCATGTTTAACGCTTGTGGCACACCCGGTTATGTAGAGGCAAGTATTCAAGCGAGTGGATCTACATCTTTATGTGAAGGCAGTTCGGTTACGCTTACAGCTAGCAGTGCAAGTAGCTATTTATGGTCTAACGGAGCAACAACGCAAAGCATTGTAGTCAATCAATCGGGCAACTATGCTGTCACGCTCACAAACATTATTGGTTGCAGTGCTACTTCAGCGCCCATACAGGTAACGGTTAATCCATACCCTACAGCAAGCATTACCAACCTAGGCTCCAAAACGATATCGGTCAACCAGACCGCCACCTTAAGGGCAAATGCAGGGGTAAATTTTACTTACCAATGGTTTAAAAACGGAACATTGATTAATGGCGCATCCAGCAGTTCTTATATTGCAAATACTGCAGGTCGTTATACGGTACAGGTGGCTAATAGCTTTGGTTGCAGTATCCTTTCAGCTGTTGAAGAATTGACTTTTATGTTGCCTGCGAATAATTTCAATGTACAATTGGTTGGCGAAACATGTCGAACAAGCGATAACGGAAAGGTGAGCATTAGTGCCATCCAGAACTTAAACTACACCGCCACATTAACAAGGGCAGGACAGACCGTTAAAACTGCAAACTTTAATACCACTGCTGAACTTAGTGGTCTAGCAGCTGGCAACTATTCACTCTGCATCACTGTAGCTGAGCAAACAGATTACAAGCAATGTTACGATATATTGATTACTGAGCCTCAAGATCTTTCGGTTAATTCAGAAATAAATCTTGTAAATAACACAGTACAATTAAACATGTCTGGAAGCGATAGCTATGTTGTAAACCTAAACGGCAAAAACTACACCTCAACTAGTTCGGTAATGAGTTTGGCCCTACAAGCCGGCTTAAATAAAATTACAGTGAGTTCAGGAAAAGAATGCCAAAGTACCTACACTGAAGAAATTTACCTGAGTGAGTTGGTAGAGGTGTATCCGAATCCGTTTAATTCCATTTTAAATATCAAAATCAAGAACCAGGAGAGCAAAAGTTTGAACGTCAAAATTCTAAATGGAGCCGGGGCGCTAATGTACGAGGGCGTTAATATGGTGCAAAACAATTTAGTAAGTCTGGATTTAACCAAATTAGAAAATGGGTATTATTTTGTGGTAATCGGAAAAGAAAAATTTAAAGTAATCAAGAAATAAACTTCAACACATCATATAATGCGGATTAAGAACTTACTTTTGCTCATTTTATTAGTTCCTTTTAATTCGGTTTTTGCTCAGCTGCCGCAAGTTAGCTCTGGCAAGATTCACCGTTTTGAAAACTTTTCATCCAGTTATGTGCCAGCTAGAACTGTTGATGTTTGGTTACCGGCAACTTATAACAGTTCAAAAAAATACGCTGTGCTTTACATGCACGATGGGCAGATGTTATTTGATGCTACCACCACCTGGAATAAACAAGAGTGGGGAGTGGATGAGGTAATTACCCGTTTAATCGAAGAAAATAAAGTAAATGATGTTATTGTGGTAGGTGTTTGGAATGGCGATAAACAAAGACACCCCGAATATTTCCCTCAGAAACCTTTCGAGACACTCCGTCAGGAACAAAAAGATACGATATACAAAGCAGCAAGAGCTAATGGTTTTTCAGTGTTTAACGACTACCCTATCAATTCGGATAATTACTTAAAATTTTTGGTTAAGGAACTTAAACCCTTTATTGATCAACAATTTTCGACCTATCGGGATAAGAAGCACACCTTTATTGCAGGTAGTAGTATGGGTGGACTCATTTCGATGTATGCACTTTGTGAATACCCTAATGTTTTTGGTGGGGCGGCATGTTTGAGTACCCACTGGCCAGGAATTTTCAGCATGGATGGGAATCCGATTCCTCAAGCATTTATTAATTACCTGGATAAGAACCTGCCAAACTTAAGATCGCATAAAATTTACTTTGATTATGGCGACCAAACACTGGATGCGCTATATCCACCACTTCAACATCAAGTGGATGTGTTAATGAAGACGAAGCCGTATTCTTCAACCAACTGGATGACTCGTTTTTTCGCCGGACAAGATCACAGTGAAAAATCGTGGCGGTCAAGGTTGGATGTTCCCTTGCTTTTCTTGCTGGGGAAATAGAGCTACTCAGCTGCTGAAAAGTTGCTGAATAATAATCGATTAAGAGCCTTATTTAAAATTAAAACCTATAACTTTAAATTATAATTTGTTTGTGAATTAAAGCAAACAGATCGGCAATATCATGCTTAAAAAACTAGCTCTTTTAACTTGTTGCTCCCTAATTAGCTTAGCTACTTATGCCCAATCTACGTTCTCTGTATATGTTAGTGGAATTAAACAGACAGATTCAGCCCTGATTATTATTCAGCAGAGTTCGCTTTCAAAGCAACAAAAATGGGCTAAGTATGTTGCTGGTCAACCTACAAAAGTAGATTTCCAACTTTCGAGTGGTAAATATGCCTTAGTTATAGACGCTAAGGGTTACAGCTTTCCATCAGCAACGTATGTGAATATACCTGAACAAAGCTCTGCCAATGTAAGCCTAACCCAATTGCTGAATTCAGACTTTAAATATCAGTGGAGAGACGATGAAAGTTTTGCTGGACATGCAACACAAACGTATAGAAATGAGCCTTCTACACTGAAAGTGCTCAATACTACGCTAAAAGTCCCATCAGATTATTCCTCAATTAAGCTTCGCAATGAATTTGGAATTGTGCTCTCCAACGACAATGAATATTGGTCAAGCGAAGATAGCTACAGGTTATACACTGTACTTAAAACCATTCCTTTTAACCCCTTCGGGGAGGGTACTCTAATCGATTTTGAAACTGGTAAAAATGTGCAGGCTGTATTTTATCTTACCAAATCAGAGCAAGCCAAGGATCTCAGCATACAAACCGTAGGTGGTATCAAAAAGGTAATTATTAGCCAAAGTGCTTTCACTTATGCAAGTGCGTTTACGGGTAACTTGGATGGCATAAAAGTGAAATTTTACTCAAAGCGATTGCATCATGCCATGCTCAATTATTTTACAGATTTTGGATCGAATAGAGAGCAGGTTGACCGTATTGCCAGTGAACGTTACGGGGTTAGGTTTATGCTCCCGAATCAGGAAACCCAACAATTAATGAAAGAAGATGCCTCTAATTTTCAGGAGTTTTTTGATGAAGAAAAGATTAACATTCTTTCCATGTTTGAAGAGCTTCCTGAGGGGTTTCACAAACAAGAAGGCTTAAAATACTTGGTTAGAAGAATAAATGGGCAAGACCACCCAATTTATAAAACTGCCGCTGCAATTGCTTGGACTGGTAATCATACGATTGAGGTTATGAGCAAGGCATTCAACCAAACGGAAATAAATAGTGTACAACGTTTGATTTTGCACGAGAAATCACATTTTCTTTGGGCTTACTCCTTTGATCAGAAACTTAGAGACGATTGGGCAACCTTGGGTGGATGGTTTAAAGATCCGACCTCGGTATCGGGTTGGTCCACTTCTAATACAACAGAGTTTGTTTCAGCATATGCGCACCAAAAGAACCCGGATGAGGATATGGCTGAAACCATTGCAGCATACGTCAACAATCCAGATATTCTACTTTCTCGTTCAGTAAGAAAATACGAGTTTGTGAGAGATAGGGTAATGCATGGAACCCGTTACAAAGCTCAAATTAGAGAAGATCTCACTTTTATGGTGTACAATTTGTATCCCGATTACATTTACCCTGGGAAAATTGTTGGAGTTAACATTAGTGTTAAAGGAGCAGCAGATCAGGATAAAGAAGTTACCCTTGAGTTCAAATTGAATTCTAAACAGCCTACGCTGGATGGAGCCTCTGTAGGTTATGTGAGATTGGCTTCAAATATTGGCACCATTCACGACTTTTGGTTACATCCGAAAAATGGATCTGTTGATTCGATCTTGGTTGGCACAAGCACGTTTAGTAAGCACGAGAAAAATGGGTATTGGAATATCGTTTCTTTACGAATCGAAGATCCTGTAGGTAATTCGAGATACGAAAACACCTCAACCATTGGCTTTAAGCTCTACATCGAAAATCCGCTTGAAGATATTCAGCCTCCAAAATGGAATTACAACTTGAAAATGGAGTTAACCAAAGCCAAATTCGCTGATGGCCAAAATTCCATAAATAATACAAACGGAACAGAGATGAAGGCGGTTAAATACAGCTATAGCCTTTACGACAATAGCCCTTTACATAGAGCCATAACCCGAATTTATTATCCTAAGTTAGACAAGCCTAACGTTCAAATTTATGAAGAACAGATTCAGGGACCACCGGTAGTTGATGCTGCCAGAAACTTTTCAAATACGTATAACTCTAACAAAAACTTTGAGATGTTTTTTGCTGTACCCGAATATTTCCCTTCAGGGTATTATAGTGTTTCCATGTTAAACGTGCAGGATATAGCGAATAATTATACTACCGTAAACTTTATGAAGGATACGGCCAATTACACCATACCTGATTATTTAAAAGATAATGGGCTTTATAAAGATAGTAGAGATAGTATTTATGTAAGCACCACATACCCCGATTATATTGCGCCAGAGGTTGATGTAAATAGAATTCGGGTTGTGGCAACTCCTACCAATCCTACTGAGCCCGATGGAGAAACCAGGGTTGATATTTCGCTCTTAGCCAGAGACCTTTCAGATTTTGCAGGGCGTGAAGCCGGAGTTAAACACATAGGCTATACCCTCAGAGATCCTTTGGGTAAAGAACATTCTTTTTCTAGCTGGAATGACAATAGTTTGTTTAACTATTACAGCATTAAACCAGATGGAACTTCCGAGTGGAAACCCGTGAAATTAGACATCGTGTTGCCTAAGGGTTCAACGCCCGGAAAATGGGGAATATCTTCCATTCAAACGCTCGATAGAGCAGGCAATTTTAGAAACTATTCTTTTGTAGAAATAGTACGTTTTGATGTGGTTGAATCGGATGTCGTTCTCGACAAACCATTGAAAGCTAAAATCCTCAATAAATTTGTGAATAAAAGTACTGTCGACTCGATCAGCGCTAGTATAAGTTGTGTGCCTTGTCAGGGTAAAAAATTTGTATATCAAATTTACAGTTTGATGGGCGGCAATGTGTCAAGAGGAGAAGGGGTATTGGCTCAGGATTCAACCGTAATCAAAAACATTAGCCTAAATGGTGTTTTAGATGGTGTAATCTACCTTACAGTACAGGTGTTGGATGAAAGCGATCAGCTAATTGCTACCACCACCACTACTTATGCAAAAGATACCACATTGCCCAAAGCATATTATCTGAGAACCAATCTCCAGGATCAAGGCTATAGTAATTTAGATAACTTGGTGATCAAGGTTGTAGTACAACCTTCAGACATCAAGGGTACCTATAATTTGCAATTTGCCAATTTTTCGAGTACATCAAGCAGCCAAAACGGCAAGTCGGTTCAAGCCATCAGTCAACTATTACTGAAAGGAACCTTAACGGATAGTTTGGTTACGATAAGTAATATCAGACTAAATGATTTAGCCGATGGTATTATTGAGGCACAGCTTTCCATTGTTGATTCAAGCCAGAATGCCGGTACCACAGAATCGTATTATTACTATAAAAAAGCAGGTCAAATTAAATACCTTGGCAAACAATTGCTAGATACCGATGGAGATAGTGTTTATGATTTTATAGACAATTGCCCAAGTCAGAAAAATATTGACCAGGCGGATCTGGATAAGGATAATGTGGGAGATGTATGTGACAACGATATTTTCCCGCTCCCATCTAATAACTTCCAAATTTCATGTACCGGAGAAACTTGCAAGACCAGCGACAACGGTATAATTAATGTAAAGGCTGAAAATGCACTTAATTATACGGTTAGTTTACTGAAGGCGGGTACACTCGTCAATACGTATTCATTGACCAATACGCTACAGTTAACGGGTCTTGCTGCTGGCAAGTATACACTTCAATTCAATATTAATGGTAAGCAAGTCAGAAATTACTCGTACGATGTACTGGTAACTGAACCGCAAGATCTGTCTGTGTATACATTGGTTAATCCAAGTACCAATACAGTAGACCTATCCATGTCGGGTAGTGAAAATTATCGTATTAACCTAAATGGGAAAACCTATCAAACCTCCTTACCAAACCACAACTTGCCACTTAAAAACGGGTTGAATAAACTAGTAATACAAGCTGATAAAGATTGCCAAGGCACCTATGAACAAGAGATCTACATTAATGAAAAGGTGCTGGTTTACCCCAATCCATTTACAGATCGACTGACTATTAAAATTGACGAAACTGCAGGGCAGTTATTGCAAGTGAACATCCTCGATTCATCGGGCTTAACCGTTTACAAAGGGACCTATTCAGTTAAAGATGAGTTGCTACAACTGGATTTAAGTGAGCTAAAAAGTGGGCTCTATTTTATGGTAATCGGTAATTATACCTACAAGGTATTTAAGAAATAAAAATACCAGCTATCGGATATACACATGATAGCTGGTAAAAATTTTCATAGGTAGATGAAAATGATTTGAAATTAATCCGTTTGAAATAGCGGTTTAAGTTTCTAAGCAGTATGTTCTTTTCTTTACACTAAAGATCAGCCTTTCTAAACTAAATACCGCTCAATAATTGTGTGAATCGAGTGATTTCACCTATTTTCACTTATTTTTCTGAACAACTAAGAATTATATTTACTCAACTACTTTTTGAATTGCTTTTTGAGAATATATGAATATAAAGTTCAAGTTTTTATTGGTACTGCTTTTTACCATTTGTCAAATTTTAAAACTTGATGCAAAATCGAGAGAGATTAGGTGGTTTGATTATAAAACCGCTCTTAGAAGAAAAATCAACATTGATACGTACGAATTAAAAGCCGAATACCAAGCAGGCAAATGGATTACAGTTGGCAAGGTAAACGTAGACCCACTGGCGCTTAAAGATCTGCCATTAGGTTTTGTAAACAGTTATTTTCATACGACTAATGACAGTCTCATTTATTTCACCATTTTTGGAACAGGTCAGGTGTACGAATTTGAACCAAAAACCACTACACTCAAGCGGATTGATCAGACCTATTACAGGGGGTATAATTTTGGCTCCATTCCGTTTAGTCGAAAAGGTAAGTTGTACTCTGCAGGTGGCTACGGATTTTGGCATTATTCAAATGTGATCACTTCCTTCAATTTTGATAAAAAGGAATGGGATGCAGTAATCCCCGAAAATGCAGGTCCGGTAGTAATTAATGAATACGGATTTAACGGTTATTCAAGGAAAGAAGATGTATTTTATTCAGGAGCAAGCGCTAACGAAAATCTATTTTCAGATCTAAAGCTTTATCGAATTAAGCAATTCTTTAAATACGATTTCACAAATCAACAATGGACCGAACTTGGTTCGATTAATGAAGATTTATTAGCCGAGGATTCCAGAGAAATTTATTGGAATGGTACTTATTTTCTCCAGTGGGCAAATAATAAACTCTACATCATTGACCCCGTAGCTAATGAAGTTTATGTCTATAAAAACAATGAACGTTTCTTTGTAACCAATAAAGAGTATTTCAGTAAAGGAGATACGATTTACAACTATTGGAGCGACGATAATGGTGGTTTGGAGTACTTCTCGGTAAAGGAATACCTTAAAAATGCAGCGTATATTGGCCCATTTTATAGTAGTGGTATTCCCTGGTACAATTTTGCAATTGGCGGTGTTTTCGTTTCTTTAATTCTAGGCGGCTTGGCCTATAACAGAAGAGCAAAAGTTGCTGTGAAGATTCAACTAAACAAATTTGAGAGAGAATTATTGCATGCATTGCTGGTAAAAAAGCCCGGTGACTTTTTAACCACACTGGAAATCAACGAGATTTTAAGCTTAAACGCCAAGACTATGGAGAATCAGCGCCGCATTCGCACAAACGTTATCAATCAAATCAATAGCAAAATTTTAGATGTGTTTAATATTGCAGATGCTATTGAACGAGAAGCATCGGCAGAAGACAAGCGAGTTATTTTGTATCGTTTAAAATCTCAGATCTACGAGTTACTCGATTCAAAATCCATCTAGTTTAAGTTCATTTATTTGAATTATAGCCCGTTTTGAGATAATTTAGTGGCTAAATCCAAAAGCTAATGAAAAACAAATTTCTGTCGACTGCCATCTTAGGATGTATCGGATTACTGATTAGTGCATGCAGTACGAGTTCTAAAATTGCAGCCTTAAAACCAGCTGCCAATTACAGTACCGACATCGTTTACAATAAGCAAGAATCATACTTAAGCCTGCCTTTAGAAATCCAAGTGGCCGACCTGCAAAATCAAACCAACAAATACTTAAATGGATTGATTTATGAGGATCAGGTTTTAGAGGATGATAACGTGATGCTGAAGGTTTGGAAAGAAGCACCTATTCTTATTCAGGAAAATAACGGCAAGTTGGAAATGCAGTTGCCTTTAAAGGTGTGGGCCAAGGTGCGTTACGGTATAGATAAATTTGGTTTTTCTGTTTACGATACCCGTGAGGTTAACCTCAATGGCATTATCAAGTTAAGTTCGGGTGTGAGTGTTCAGAATTGGAAACTGGCTACCGCTACCCAAATTCAGGATATTGATTGGGTAGAAAGTCCAAGTATCGTAATTGCCGGCAAAAACATCCCCATTACTTACCTTATTAATCCGGTTTTGCCAATTTTTAAAGGCAAACTATCCAGAAAAGTAGACGAGGCTATTGCCAAATCATTTGATATAAAACCTTATGTTTTTGATGCCTTAGATCAGCTGAGTAGACCTGTTCAGGTTAATGAGGATTATAAAGTTTGGTTGGGAATTCAACCCATAGCTTTGTACGCTAGTCCTACTGTTTTGGCGAATAAAAAAATCAGTTTTACAATGGGCATGAAAGCCTATTTAGAAACTTCTGTAAATGCCCAGCCTACGCTAAAGTTCGATAAAACCAAATTGGCTTTACAATCTGGACTTATGGCATCAAATGATTTTAAAGCAAGCGTTGCCAGTGTAATCACGTATGCAAATGCAGCAGCATTGATGCAAAAAAACTTTGCAGGTCAGAAGTTCGAATCAGGTAAACGTTCAGTTACCATTACCAAAATTGATTTATGGGGTAAAGATGGACAATTGATTGTAGCGCTAAGTATGATTGGATCGGTAAATGGCGATTTTTACCTAAGCGGAACGCCAAAATACAATGCTGAGAAAAAAGAAATTTACCTCGATGGCGTAGACTTTGTATTGGATTCAAAAAACAAATTACTCAAAGCGGGTGATTGGTTGGCTCATGGTCTAATTGCGCAAAAGATTCAGCAGAGCTGCTCATTTTCGATTGCCGACTACCTGAATAATGGTCAAAAAACTATGGCTTCTTACTTGAGCAATTACCAACCTATTAAAGGCGTTTATGTAAATGGGCAAATGACGGAGTTAATTCCAGATCAGATTACTTTAACCCCACAAGCCATGGTGGCCATGATTGTGGCAAAGGGTAAAGTAGCTATTAAGATTGATGGCTTGGATTAGATTATTTTAACCAGGGAATGTTTTTAATTCTGGTTTTGAAATAATTTGCCGGGCCGTTTCTTCCAGCTTGATCGTCTCCGCTTAGCAAACGGTAATACGATTCGTTACCCCAATACGCCGGTAAATCTTGTATACTCATATCTTCACCAGTATCATTGGCAACATAAGGTGCGATTCTGCTTTGCCATAAGTTGATACGCTGCATACTATTTTCAGCATGGAATAGGTTGCTATTGGTAAGTTCCGAAATGTAGTCCTGATACTTTGTTCTGTATTTCTGAATCTGAAGTATTTTGGTAACCAGCGGACTCTGATTCATCTTGCCCCAATTCAACAAGTCCTGCGTTCCGGTATTGAAATAATAGCTGGATAAAGATGTACCTAGAGTATTGTCATAATCGTATGGAATGAAATACACTTTGCCATTTGTGCTGAAGTATAAGTAATAATTGTTCCCATTGCCCCAATAGTCATCCCACATGCCCACCATTACATTTACTGCATAGGTCTTTAGAAACAGGTCCACATCCATCTTTTGAGCAATCCACTGTTCAAAGTCTGCTCCGGTTTTACTATTCAAATCGGTTATGAAGGTGCTTAATTCTGATTTAGCAGCCTCTAATTGCGATTTGTTCGTTTTTAAATCGTAGGTAAAATATTTTGATTTTGAAGGGTCGAGCTTCACATCCTCAATACCCATATCCTTAACACTCACTAAATCGGCCGGACCGTTGTAATTATAGGTACACTTCCATAAATTTCCCAGTCCAGAACCCCATAACTTTTCACGATAGGCTATAAAATAGGCATCCACCTGCTCAATCATGGAGTATACTCCGTAATACGCGGGTTTGCTGTCGCCTTCCACATAAATGCTCAGTCTGCAATATGAAGCTCGGGGAGCTGTCCAAACATTGTATCTCTTAAAAAGGTCATAACAATAAATTTCTCTGACGTAATTAGCATCATCCTTAAACCATTTCAAGATCAGTTTGTCCAAACCAGTAAAAAAGCGTCCTTCTTTGTATTTGGTAAAATCAACTCCAAAATGACAATGATTCCAATTCGGATTTGTTGCATTATGGGTTTGCCCAAATGTGCCTTCAGGTCTTCTTCGGCTAGAATTTCCACGTAATTTTATTCCGATACTATCTAAAACACTGGTATTTCCGTTCAGAGTAAATGTGAATTTCGAAATGACATTCGTTTCGTTATTGGGATTCAAGTCGTAATTAGACAGCAATTTATTCCATTCAGAAAGCGAAAACTGCAATTTGATCTCAGGAATATCGTCAATGTTGAATAATTTGGCACTTTCGGGCAGCAATTGGGGAGCAGATTCACTTTTACGACAGGCATTAATTACTACCAATACAATCAGTAGTAGGCAATAAAAAACGGAATATTTTTTCATCAAATTGGTTTGTCTTACTCAACACTTACCGTTAAGCCTTCTTGCTGTAAAATTTTGCGGTAGATTTCCATCTCAGTGAACGAGCCTTCTAACACGGCACATTTGCCTTCGTTATGAACCGTCCAGGCAATTTTTTCAGCTTGGTGTTCTGAATAATCGAGGTAATGCATCAGGCAGTGGATCACGTGATCGAAGGTGTTCACATCGTCATTCCACAAAATGAGTCGGTGAATCTCCTTTAAAGAGGTTAAAATCTCTTCAAGTGTAAAAGTTTCTTCTTGCGTCTGCGTGCCCATCCTGCAAAAATAAAAAAGCTTAGCTTCCTTTTGTGCCTCTAATCATTTGCTCTAGCATATCCCACATTTCTGGAGTTACGGCTTCCAATCCGTTAAACTGTCCGGCACCTTGGAGCCATTCGCCACCATCAATGGTAATAATCTCACCGTTAATGTATCCCGAAAAATCAGACATTAAATAGGCAGCTAGGTTGGCTAATTCCTGATGTTCGCCTACACGTTTCAAAGGTACCCGGTTTTTAAAGTCGAACTTTTGAGCCAAATCTCCCGGTAGGAGACGGTCCCAGGCACCTTTGGTAGGGAAAGGCCCAGGAGCAATGGCATTGCAACGAATACCATATTTACCCCATTCAACAGCTAAAGAGCGGGTCATGGCCAGCACACCGCCTTTGGCACAAGCCGAAGGCACTACATAGCCCGAACCTGTAAAGGCGTAAGTGGTTACAATATTTAAAATAGATGCTTGTTGCTTTTGCTCTATCCAATGTTTACCAAAAGCCAGGGTGCAATTCACGGTCCCTTTCAATACAATATCGATGATGACTCCAAATGCTTTCGCCGACAAGCGCTCTGTAGGAGAGATGAAATTGCCGGCTGCATTATTCAATAAACCATGTACCGATCCAAAATGCTCCAGCGTTTGATTCAATACTTGCTCTACTTCAAAATCATTGCGTACATCGCAGGCCAAAGGCAATACTTTGCCACCCGTTTCGGCCTCTAATTCTTGAGCGGTTTTTTTCAATACCTCTAATTTTCGACTGGTAATAACCACATTGGCACCCAGTTTTAAGAAATAGGTACTCATGGCACGGCCCAAGCCTGTTCCTCCCCCGGTTACCACGATGGTTTTCCCTTTTAGGGCATCGTCTCTTAACATTCCTTGCGTGTTCATGAGCTTATTTTCTTTGAAGGTTTTGGATAATGGTATGTAAAATAGAGCGGGTGCTTGGCGACCACCATTGTTTCAGCATCACTTCCAGTGTTTCGGTTTGATCGGTCTGTACTTTTCCGAGTAATTCTTTACGCAGGTTTTGTTTAGACTGCTGCCAGGTTGTCCAGTCGAAGCCCAGGTATTGTTTCATTTTGCGTTCTGCAGCGGTAATTAAGGCTTTGCCATCTACCAGCTCGTTTACCAAGCCAACTTGTAAAGCTTCTTCGCTACGCATGAGCTTGCCTTCCAGTAAAAAGCGGTAAGCATGGGCTTGTCCTAGCCAGAAGGCATAAATATGGAAAATACTATCGGGCACAATAATACCTACCGGGACTTCATTCAGTCCGATAATGTATTTGCCTTCGGCCATGATGCGGTAGTCGCTGCAAATGGCCAGCACGCAGCCACCCGCGGGGCTGTGCCCGCTAATGGCCGAGATCATTGGCTTTTTGAAACCAACAAACACCGAAACCATAGCCAAGAAGTCGTGCCAAAATTGTTTGATCTCGGCTTCATTGTAATTGTAGAGTTCAATCAAATCTAAACCGGCAGAGAAAAAGCCTTCTTTACCGGTTAATATCAATCCACCAACCTGATCATCTTTCTCTAAAGTTTGGAGCATGTCTGTAAGTTCATGCACCATCTCGGCATTAATGGCATTAGAGCTGCCACGATCTAGGCTTAGGTATGCGATTTTATCGCGAACACTCAGTTTAAATGTATTCATAGGTTTGTGTGCTTAAAATGCGTTTTTCCACATCATACTTTCCACCGGACGGGTAGTTTTATGATTGTATTTGGCGTTTCCTTTGGTGTTGTATAGGGTTTCGATATCGCCATCTACGGCAAAATAGATCAATTGGCCAATGGGCATGCCCGCATAAACCCGTACCGGTTGCGCTACCGAAATTTCTAAGGTCCAGGTATTGCAAAAACCCACATCGCCTTTGCCGGCGGTAGCGTGAATATCAATACCCAAACGACCCGTACTCGATTTACCCTCTAAAAAGGGAACATGGGCATGGGTTTCGGTATACTCCAGGGTTACGCCCAGGTATAAGGTGTTGGGTTGTAACACAAAACCTTCTTTCGGAATTTCAAAATGATCAATTTGGTTATGTGCTTTGGCATCTAATATGCGGTCTTTGTAGGTGGCCAGGTATTTGCCCAAATGCACATCGTACGAATTGGTACCTAAACATTCGCGTTTAAAGGGCTCAATAATAATGGTGCCTTTTTCAATTTCTTCCAGAATACGCTTATCGGAAAGTATCATGTTATCAATCTGCTTTGCTCTAAAATTAACAATTATTTTAAGGATAAAAACCTGCCCCGCCAATCATTTTTTGCCCAGTCCGAATTAACCCGTAATTTTACCATCCATGGCCTTGGCTTTTCAGAAAAATATTGATGCTACAACTTCTTTTGCCGTTTGGAAACTAGAAGAAAATGCCGAGGAGCTGTATGCCCAATTGCAACTCGATGAGCGTGAAAAATCCTATCTGGAAAACTTAAAGCACGACAAACGCTACTTGCATTGGTTAGGCACCCGGGTGTTATTGCGTAAAATGATCAATACCCCCGATTACATCGACTGTCAGGTTGATGAACATGGTAAACCCTATTTAGTGAACTTTCCGCATCATATATCGCTGAGTCATTCGTACGATTACGCTGCAGTTATGATTAGCGATACTAAATTGGTGGGTATTGATATCGAGATCGTCAAACATAAAATTGAGCGAATTGCCGGTAAATTTATGACCGATGAAGAGTTGAGTTTCATCGATTCGGCATCAAGTATTGAACATTTGTATGTATGTTGGTGTGCAAAGGAGGCGATTTACAAATTGCAAGGACGCAGTACCATCTCTTTTAGAGATCATATCCGATTGGCTCCATTTGCCTATCGGGATTCGGGGAAACTGAGTGCCACCTTAGAGGCTCCCGGTATTTACTGGCCTTTTGAGGTTCATTTCGAAAAATTTGACGGCTATATGCTGGCCTATGTTAGCTCTGAGGAGGATCTGTATGCAAAATAAACAAGTAATATTCCAGGATTGGGGCGGGCTGGATTACCAACAGGCTTGGGATAGGCAGGAGCAGATTTTTGCAGACACCGTTCGCATCAAAACCGAAAATCGCGATAGCCAAACCCCGGTGCCAACGCCCAACTATTTGATTTTTGTAGAGCATCCGCATGTGTATACTTTAGGTAAAAGCGGCAAACCCGAAAACTTACTATTGGACGAAAAAGGGCTGGAAGAGAAAGAAGCTACCTATTATAAAATCAACCGTGGAGGCGATATTACGTATCATGGTCCGGGGCAATTGGTGGGCTATCCTATTTTAGATCTCGATAATTTCTTTACCGATATCCATTTATACCTCCGAACTCTAGAGGAAGCCATTATTCTAACGTTGGCCGATTACGGCATTGCTGCGGGTCGCTACCCGGGTTATACCGGCGTTTGGATTGAGCCGGATTTACCAACGGCCCGTAAAATTTGTGCCATGGGTGTGCGCTGTAGTCGCTGGGTAACCATGCATGGTTTCGCCTTTAATGTAAATCCCGACCTCAGTTATTTTAAAAATATTATTCCTTGCGGGATAGATGATAAAGCCGTGACCTCGATGGAACTGGAATTGGGCCGCAAAGTGGAACTGGAAGAAGTGAAGGAGATACTTAAAACACATATCGCTCGTTTATTCGAGATGACATTGTGTTAACTAGTTGAACCCTGTATTCTCTAAACATGCACTAGAGCAATTAGCGCTCCGCCAAATTCAGTTGAATGTAGTTTGGCAAATTATTCATAATCCCCAACAAGTAATTGAGGATGCGAATTTGGCTATTTTACAAAGTATTGTTGAAGAAGACGGGCAAAGATACTTGCTTAGAATTTTTGTAAATTTACGTAAACAGCCACCCTTGGTAGTTACGGTTTACAAAACCAGTAAAATTGAAAAATATTGGCAATGAAAATAAAATACGATAAGGAAACTGACATTTTATACATCCGTTTTTCTGATGCTCAAATTGTAGAGAGTGACGAAGAGAAGAAAGGGGTGATACTGGATTATGATGCAGAATCCAATATCATCGGTATTGAATTATTGGAAGCTTCCAAAAAGCTTCCTGATCCTGGTAAGGTAGAATACGAAGCGGTATAAATGGCTAGGTCTTTAACTTATCTCGCCCTTGGCGATTCGTATACCATTGGGGAAGCGGTTACTGCTGCCGAATCTTTTCCTTTTCAGTTGCAAGCTGCCCTAAAAATGAAAGGCATCGCGGTAGCCGAACCTCAAATCATAGCCAAAACCGGCTGGACGACCGATGAATTGCTGGCAGCCATTGCCGAACAAAAGCCTGCATCCAATTTCGATCTGGTTACTTTATTAATTGGGGTGAATAATCAATACCGGGGCTATCCTTTGAACACTTATGAGCAGGAATTTAAACAGCTTTTAACTCTTGCAATTGGTTTTGCCGCAGGCGATGCCGCTAAGGTTAGGGTGGTTTCTATTCCGGATTGGGGAGTAACTCCTTTTGCAGCAAAAGAAGGCCGGGATGCCGCTCGGGTTGCTGAAGAGATAGATGCTTACAATGGCATTAATAAATTGCTAAGTATGGCTATGGGTGTTACGTATATCGACATTACACCACACTCCCGTTTGGCCGCAAACGACTTGTCCTTATTGGCTGTAGATGAATTACATCCCTCGGGTAAAATGTATGCCGAATGGGTGACCCAACTGCTGGTTACACTCTAAGTTTTTAGCGTCTTCCTCTGGAGGGTTTGCCGGATTTTCTGCTCGGTTTAGTTCCAGACTTTCGGTTTCGTTTATCCGGATTGTGCCTGTTTGGCTTTCCAGTTGAATTATTTTTAGTGTTTCTACTCGATTTTGCAGCTTGGGGAGTTCCTGGGTTTCTAACACTTGGCTTATGAGTTTTCTGCTTTCGATGATCTTCAGAAGATGAATCGGCGGTTAAGGCATAAATCTCAGACATTTCTTGTGGAGTCAGGTCACGCCAATCGCCAACAGGCAAACCTTTCAGGCTGATATTCATGATGCGGACCCGCTCCAGTTTACTGACTTCGTAACCAAAGTATTCGCACATGCGGCGGATCTGCCGATTTAAACCCTGCACCAAAATAATGCGAAAGGTTTGTGGTCCTTCTTGCGTGATTTTACATTTTTTGGTTACCACGCCTAACATCGGCACTCCATGAGCCATTTGCTCAAGTACAGCAGCATTTAGCGGTTTATTTACGCTTACTACGTATTCTTTTTCATGCTGATTACCTGCTCGTAAAATCTTGTTCACCATATCGCCATGATTGGTCAGGAAGATCAATCCCTGCGAATCTTTATCTAATCTCCCGATAGGGAAAATACGCTTACTGTGGTTTACAAAATCTACAATATTCCCTCCAACGCCGCCTTCGGTTGTGCAGGTAATACCCACCGGCTTATTGAGGGCGATGAAAACTAGATCTTCAGCTTCGAGTGGTTCCAAAAGATTACCGTTCACCTTAACCAAATCGCCCGGTTTCACCTGGTCGCCAATGTGTGCTTTGCGACCATTAATAAAAACATATCCCTCACTGATGTAACGATCTGCTTCACGACGGGAGCAGAGTCCGCTTTCGCTGATGAATTTATTAAGACGTACAGTTTGACCGGACATTCTGATTTTAAAGCAGCAATGATAGGGATAAATTAGGGATTGTAACAAAAAAGCCTTCCCGATTTTTGGGAAGGCTTTTTTGTTTAAGGAGGGCTTGATTACATCATGCCGCCCATGCCGCCACCCATTGGAGGCATAGCCGGAGCTGCACCGCCTTCTTCCGGCTCATCTGCCAACACACACTCAGTGGTTAACAACATGGCTGCGATAGAAGCGGCGTTCTCTAAAGCCACACGGCTTACTTTGGTTGGATCGATGACACCTGCGCCAATTAAGTTTTCGTACTTATCGGTGCGGGCATTGTAACCAAAGTCGGCTTTGCCTTCTTTTACTTTTTGAACTACGATAGAACCTTCGATACCTGCATTTTCGCAGATTTGGCGTAATGGCTCTTCTACCGCACGTTTTACAATCTGGATTCCGGTAGTTTCATCTTCATTATCACCTTTCAGTTTGTCTAAAGATTCGATGGCACGAATGAAAGCAACACCACCACCAGCAACAATACCTTCTTCAACGGCAGCACGGGTAGCATGTAAAGCATCGTCTACACGGTCTTTTTTCTCTTTCATTTCTACTTCGGTAGCTGCACCTACGTACAATACTGCTACACCTCCGGCTAATTTAGCCAAGCGCTCCTGTAGTTTTTCTTTATCGTAATCTGAAGTAGTGCTCTCGATTTGAGATTTGATCTGGTTCACACGAGCTTTGATATCGTCAGATTTACCAGCACCGTTGATGAGGGTGGTATTGTCTTTATCAACCACTACTTTTTCTGCCTGACCTAAGTAAGATAAGTCGGCATTTTCCAATTTATAACCTCTTTCTTCAGAGATTACGGTACCACCGGTTAAGATAGCGATGTCTTCTAACATCGCTTTACGACGATCGCCAAAGCCTGGTGCTTTAACCGCAGCTACTTTCAATGAACCGCGAATTTTGTTAACTACCAAAGTAGCTAAAGCTTCACCATCTAAATCTTCAGCAATGATCAATAGAGGTTTGCCGGTTTGTACTTGTTTCTCCAATACCGGAAGCAATTCCTTCATCGAAGAAATTTTCTTGTCATAGATTAAGATGTAGGGGTTTTCCAAGTCTGCTTCCATCTTATCGGCATTGGTTACAAAGTATGGAGACAGGTAACCACGGTCGAATTGCATACCTTCAACGGTTTTTACTTCGGTTTCGGTACCTTTTGCTTCTTCAACGGTAATTACACCATCTTTACCTACTTTAGCCATCGCGTCAGCAATTAATGAACCAATTACTTCATCGTTGTTTGCTGAAATGGTAGCTACTTGCTTAATTTTATTATTATCGGCACCAACGGTTTGTGACTGACCTTTCAAGTTAGTTACAATAGCCGCAACGGCTTTGTCGATACCACGTTTCAAATCCATTGGGTTAGCACCTGCAGCTACGTTTTTGATACCTGCAGTTACAATTGCTTGTGCTAAAACGGTAGCGGTGGTAGTTCCATCACCTGCAATATCGGCGGTTTTAGAAGCTACTTCTTTCACCATTTGGGCGCCCATATTTTCAAGGGCATCTTTTAATTCAATTTCTTTAGCTACAGATACACCGTCTTTGGTAATGGCTGGTGATCCGAACTTTTTATCAATAATTACGTTACGACCTTTTGGTCCTAAAGTAACTTTTACGGCATTTGCCAAAATATCAACGCCTCTTTTCAGAGCGTCACGAGCCTCAACATTGTATTTTACTTGTTTTGCCATTGTTTTTAGATCTTTTAATGAGTGAATAATGAATAATTAAAGAATCGCGTAGATATCAGACTCACGCATAATTAAGTACTCTTTGCCTTCGTAGGTAATTTCAGTACCGGCATACTTGCCATACAATACCTGATCGCCTACTTTAACCGTTAGCGGTTCGTCTACTTTTCCGTTCCCAACTGCAACCACTTTTCCACTCTGAGGTTTTTCTTTCGCGGTGTCTGGAATGTAGATACCAGAAGCAGTTTTTTCTTCCGCCGGAGCTGGTTCAATAACCACTCGGTCTGCAATAGGTTTAATTGATAGTGCCATAGTATGTTGTATTTTTTATGTTGATAAATTAAAAAATTGAACTGTTCCTCTTTTAACAGGAATTGTGCCAATCGGTTTTAGACAGCCCCACTTGCCAAAATTTCATTTTAGAAGCTAAAAATTCTAAAAACTGGTGTCAGGCTGTCAGTTTTTGAGGCTCATGAAACAAAAAAGGCTTCCCGGAAATCGGGAAGCCTTTTTTGTAAGGCTTTGTGTATTATTTTCCAGCACCGCTAGGAGGGGGAGTTGGTAAATTTAAAGGAGCTTGTGCTGGAGCAGCAGTTTTCTCCACTTTTTTCTGAAGCTCATCTGCTTTCTCGTTAACTACCCCATTTTTTGGAATAACCACATTCACTAAAATGACCAATACCATTAAAGCAATGGCTAAAAACCAGGTTCCTTTTTCCAAAAAATCACCGGTACGTTGTACACCCATGATGTTGGTTGATCCGGCGAAACCGGATGAAATACCACCACCTTTTGGATTCTGAATCAGGATAAAAAATCCTAAAAGTAAACAAACAACGATGGCGATAACTACAATTGCGAAATACATGATTTATATAAATTAAATTTTTCTACGCTCTAGAATACTAATTTGGTCGGCAAAGTACGTGCTTTTTTCGGGAAATTTCAAACTTAATTTCCGGTATACCTCAATGGCTTTATCGAAAAGCATTTGTTCGGTATAAATTTGCGCCAAGGTTTCTGAAACCAAATCCAGCGCATCCTCAGCACTTTTACGAGCTTTATTTTCGCCTCCCATTTTCTCTGCAGAGGGTGGTGAAATTTGTGGCTCTTCTGCTATAAAGCGTTCAATGAGGTCTTCTCCCTTAGTTTTTGGAGTAAATTTTGATTTTTTGCTCGCTTGTTTAGTTTTTGATTCGTTTGCCAAATGGCTCAGATCCAGATCTTGAATAGGCGGGTTCGCATCGGTATTGCCGGTATTTTCCTTAATTTTTTCCGAGGTATCGAGTTTAAAACTAACATAGGGCTGATAGGTATCCGCATGTTCCTTACGGGTTTTATTCAGCCACCACAAAAAGGTGTAAGGCATTTGATCGTCGTCGTAACGGGAAAGCTCATTGGATACTGGAATTTCCTCAGTTGTTTTTCCTTCTAAGGCAAAAAAATCAGCGGATGCAATACTTTCTAAAATGAGTTGCTCGGTTTCATCTACTTCTGGCTCAGCTACAGGATGAGCTCTGAATTCAAGTTCTGCATGAACCGAATCGCTTACGTTTTCTGTATCTTCTTTCTGAACTAAAATCTTTTCGAGCTTTTCTGCCTCATTTAGCTCTATTGCACGATTGGCGATCAGTTTTTCTGGGCTGATCAAGAAACGTTGAAGCCTTTCACGATCGGGGGCATAAAGACTGGCACTATCTGCTGTATTTTCAATTTTAGCTTTTGCGAATTGCAAAATTTGGCAATAGGGGAACTTTTCGGCCAGCCTTGCAGCACTTGCCAAATCTCCTCCTCCCGGTTGAACAACCAGCGTATTAAAAAATGCACTATGATTTTCTGCACTCATTGTTCTTACCAATTGGCAAATGCCCGGTTAAATATATCTTCGGTCAGCATTAAATTGATGTCCTTTATTAATCCCTGCTCTTGCGCCTGCAATGGCTTACCTTGTGTCGAAAAATCTTTGAAACGGGTAAACGATTGTTCAAAGTTCAGTTCAGGTTTCAAGGCATTCGTGTATTTCACCGAAACCGTAATGGTTAATCGCTCCAGTCCAGCACGCTCGTTTCCCTGAATGGCTGCCGGAGTGATTCGGTAGTCGGTAATTCGCCCTTCAAAATTGGCATCGGCATTTGCTCTTACCAAACTTAATGTAGATTGATTCCGGATGCGTGTTTTCAGGTCTTCAGTAAATTGTTGACTTAGGTAAGGTACAACCAAACTGGAATTGTTTTCGAAAAACTGAACCGAAACGGTTTTCATCTCTGCCGGAATTGATGCTCCTGAAAACGAGTAAATCCCGCAACTATTCAAGAAGATTAACATCAGGAATGCAATTCTTCCAAATTTCCTAGCGGGATGAGTGAACGTTTGTTTCATTAATTCAGGTTCAATTCTTTGATTTTTCGGTACAAGGTACGTTCGGAAATACCTAACTCTTGCGCAGCTAATTTACGTTTACCGCGATGTTTTTTTAAGGCTTTTTTTATTAAATCCGCTTCTTTATCAATCAGCGACAAGGATTCTTCTTCAGTTTCTTCATGCTGCATGATATCAAAATGGTGATTTTGCTCGCCAGGCTGATGTATGGTTAAAGTAGGCTGAGCAGGTAATTCTGCCACTGCACTCGGTAATTCAATATCCTGATACAGCTCGTTCAGCAATTGCGGATTCGCACTTAGATGTGCAGCGCTTCCTCCGTGTTGAATAATTTCAGCCACTAATTTCTTCAATTCGAGCATGTCTCTTTTCATATCAAACAGTACCTTATACAGGATATCGCGTTCTGAAAAGTCTTCTTTCTGATTTTTATCCACCTTCATTGGTAAACTTGTGCTGGTTTCGTGTGGAATATAGTTTAGAATGCTCTGTCCGGTAATGTTTCGGTCTTTTTCCAATACGGCAATTTGTTCTGCTACATTTTTCAATTGGCGTACATTACCCGGCCAGCTGTAATTGGTTAATATCTGCTGTGCCTCGGCATCCAGTTGTACGGATGGGCTGCGGTATTTATCCGTAAAATCGGCAATAAATTTTCGGAAAAGTAAGTAGATATCTTCTTTGCGCTCTCGTAATGCAGGTGTTTTTAGCGGAACAGTATTTAAGCGGTAATACAAATCTTCTCTAAACTTCCCGGCTCTAACGGCATCGAATACATCCACATTGGTAGCCGCAATAACCCGAACATTGGTTTTTTGAACTTTCGACGAACCAACACGTAAGTATTCGCCGGTTTCCAATACCCTCAATAATCTAGCTTGGGTGCCCAAAGGCAATTCAGCTACTTCATCCAGAAAAATAGTACCACCGTCTACCACCTCAAAATAACCTTTACGTGATTCATGGGCACCTGTAAACGAACCTTTTTCGTGACCGAACAATTCCGAATCAATGGTTCCTTCCGGAATGGCACCACAGTTTACGGCAATAAATGGTCCATGTTTGCGGGCGCTCAACTGATGAATAATTTGAGAGAACACCTCTTTGCCACTTCCACTTTCTCCTGTTATCAAAACCGAAATATCAGTAGGGGCTACCTGCCGGGCAACATCAATTGCCCGATTAAGCAATGGTGAATTGCCGATAATTCCGAAACGGTTTTTAATATCCTGAATATCCATACTTAATCCACAATTTTTCCAATCAAAGTTGCTGTAGTGCAGCTTTCGGCCAATACTTTTACATAATCTCCGGGTTTATAACGTTCGTCAACCGGAAAAATAACGGTTGCGTTTTGATCGCTGCGGCCCGAAAAGTCTTTATCTGATTTTTTGGAGAATCCATCGATTAGCACTTCCTGGATTTTGCCAATTTGTGCCAGTAACCTTTTGTGGCCGCTTTTATGTTGTTGTTCAATAATTTCATTTAAACGGCGGCTTTTTACCTCGGCAGGGATATCATCTTCATAGCGTTTTGCAGCTAATGTGCCGGGGCGCTCTGAGTAAATGTACATGTAAGCAAAACTAAAATCCAGCTCGGCCATTAGGCGGAGCGTATCCTGGTGTTCTTGTTCGGTTTCTGTACAAAAACCAGTAATAATATCAGTAGAAACGGCACAGTCAGGTAAAATTCGCCGGATGGCAGCTACTCTTTCCAAATACCATTCTCGGTCGTAAGTGCGGTTCATTAATTCGAGCATACGGCTGTTACCCGATTGTACCGGCAAATGAATGTAATTGCAGATGTTAGGGTATTTTGCCATGGTATGCAACACCTCATCGGTAATATCTTTAGGGTGCGATGTTGAGAAGCGGACCCGCATGTTGGAGTCTACTTCGGCAACTAGGGCTAATAAAGCGGCAAAGTTTACGTTTTCGCTACCGTCTTCGCTGGTCCATTTGTAAGAGTCTACATTTTGGCCGAGGAGTGTAACTTCGCGGTAGCCGGCTTTCGACAGTTCCTGAACTTCGTTTACAATTGAATGGGCATCGCGGCTGCGTTCTCGTCCTCGGGTAAAAGGTACTACACAGAAGGAGCACATGTTGTCGCAGCCCCGCATAATGGAAACAAAGGCGCTAATACCGTTGCTGTTTAAGCGGATAGGGCTGATGTCGGCATAGGTTTCCTCACGGGATAAAATGACGTTAACTAAACGTTCACCTTCATCAGCCTGGTTAATGAGGCTGGGTAAATCCCGGTAAGCATCGGGGCCTACTACTAAATCTACCAGTTTTTCTTCTTCTAAAAATTTGGCCTTGAGACGTTCGGCCATACAGCCTAAAACACCAATTACGGCATCTTTTTTATGTTTTTTGATCGCCCCAAATTCACGCAGCCGGTTACGAACCCGTTGTTCGGCATTGTCGCGAATGGAGCAGGTATTGATGAAAATTACATCGGCTTCTTTGTAATTGGAAGTGGTTTCGAAGCCCATATCCAGCATTACCGAAGCCACGATCTCGCTATCTGAAAAGTTCATGGCACAGCCATAGCTTTCAATGTACAGCTTGCGTCCGTTTGGAGCGTTTTGCTGCCCATCAAGCATTAAAGCTTCGCCCTGGCGACTCTCGTCGTGTTCTTTAACCGATAATCCTGGCTTCAATAGTTCTTCCATATCGCTACAAAAATAAAGATTATTTTAGAAATAATGACAGAATGGCAGTATTTCATTTTTAAGTGATTCATAAAAAACCCGGCTTGAGGGCCGGGCTTTAAAAAGAGGTTAAATCAAATGGTTCCAGCCAAACGAATCAGGACTTAAACCGTATCTAATTTCTTTGAGCGCTTGTAAAGCCTTATTCGAAAACTCTCTCGTTCCCGGATCGGGTAGCGTATAGGTTTCGCCTTCGTAGGTAATTTCAGCAATGTGTGCAATGGTTGCAGCGGTTCCGGCTCCGAAAGCATCTTGTAGAGTTCCGTTTTTAGCGGCCTCAATTACCTCGGTTACGGTTACCCGGCGCTCTTCGACGAGCATTCCCCAGGAGCGTGCTAAATCCAAAATACTATGACGGGTTACACCATCCAGAATGCTGTCGCGGGTAGAAGGGGTAATAAGCGTATTGTTAATCACAAACATCACGTTAGTAGTTCCCGATTCTTCAATATATGCATGTTCTTTTGCATCGGTCCAGATTAGTTGATCGTAGCCTTCTTGCTGAGCCAGTTTAGTTGGTAGCAAAGAGCTGGCATAATTACCCGCAGTTTTTGCATAACCTACACCGCCTTCGGCAGCACGGGTATAGTGCGTCTCAATTTTTACTTTTAAGGGTTTTGCATAGTAAACCCCAACCGGTCCAATCAAGATCACAAATTTATAGTTAGCGGATGCATGCACACCCAAAATTGGGTCGGTAGCAAACATTACCGGACGAATGTAAAGCGAGTAACCTTCTTGTGCAGGTACCCAATCGCGGTCTAGCTCAATAAGTTGCTGCATGCCCTGCATGAAGATATCTTCTGGAACAATCGGCATGGCCATGCGTTGAGCAGAAATGTTAAAGCGTTCCAGATTTTTATAAGGTCTGAAAATGCTGATTCGGCCATCTTGTTGTCGGTAAGCTTTGATACCTTCAAAAATAGCCTGACCATAATGCAAAGCAGATGCTGCCGGGCTAATTTCTATATTGCCGTAAGGTAGAATCTGGAAATTTTTCCATTCTCCATCTTCAAAGTCGGCAGTAAACATGTGATCAGAGAAAACACGTCCGAAAGGAAGGTTTTCGAAATCGGTAGCAGCCAAGCGAGATTGTGCGGTACGGCTTACTTTAATGTCTAAGGTATCTATCACGTTTTTCACAGAATTTTACTCTGCAAAAGTAGGTAAAATTACACGTTGAGACGAATGATTTTTTTGTTACGATGGTGTACGTAATACACTTAAAACCCAGTTTTTACCCCAATTTTCAAGTTCTTCTTCGCTCCAGAGTTCGGGGTAAAAAATGCGCTTTTGAAAGCGTGGAGGCAGGTATTTTTGCCAGTTGGTTCCACCGGTAGCCTTAATTTCTTCCGGCTCACGATTGAGGTATCTGACGGCAGATTTGTAATGCGACAAAGGCCAGTTCACATTAACATTTACATCCAGCTGACGTAGCTCGTTTTCTAAAGCCGATGTATCTGCTCCCTTTGTTTTTAATTGACTGAGTAGGAATCGGAAATTTTTAGTCTGACAGAAACTGGCCAGCTCCAAAAACGTTTTTGAATACTTGTTTTCAAATTGTTTTAAAGTGAGTGTCTTCTTGCCAGTTGATAATTCGGTAGCACCGTGTTTCCAATAAATGTGTTCAAATTGGGTTTCCAGATCGGCTTTGGCCAAATCGTCTCGTTTTTCTTTATCCACTAAGCGGATAAAATCTGTAGCGTAAATTTCGATCATGCGGTATTGCCCAGATTGAAATCCGCTTGCCGGCAATAGCGACATTCTGAATTTGAGAAATTGATCTTTTTCCATACCCTGAACCATAATTTCGAACGAATTGGTTAAGGCTTCAAAATAGCTGTTGATGCGTTTTACCCGTTGACCAAAAAATTCAGCATTCAAATCCGGATGCTCTGCAATTTGCTTGCACTCGTGTAAGGAAAGCTTAAAATAGAGCTCAGTAATTTGATGGTAGATGATGAAAATCTCTTCGTCGGGAAAGGAAGTTTTTGGGTTTTGCAGGCTCAGCAGGGTGTCCAGGTGGATGTAATCCCAATAGGTTAAAAAATCGGCATACAATAAACCGTCCAGATAGGAAACCATGTCTTGGCCCATGGCCGCGTACTTTTCCTGTAGTTGTTCTATCCGTTCTCTAATTTCAGGTGTTATTTCCATAGGTATTAAATTAAACGTACCAGCCAGCTGCCCAAATATAAACCAGCCACGCTGAATACAAAATTGGCCACAATATTTCCGAACGCTAATGCCGAATGACTTTGTTTAAAAAGCTCAACCGTTTCTACGGTAAAGCTGGAATAGGTGCTGAAGCCCCCGCAAAAACCGGTGATGAGTAAGAGTTTAAGTGGATAACTGAGATTTATTTTTTCGACCCCCAGCATCAATACCATTCCAAAAACCAAACAGCTTAAGAAATTGGCACTTAGCGTGGCCCAAGGAAACAGACTGGTGCCCGCAGGATAAATTTTCCCGACTAAAAATCGGCACACACTGCCCAATCCGCCTCCCAAAAACACAAGCAAAAACTGTTTCATTGACTCAAATTAATACAATATCCGGAATTTAATGGTATGCTCAATTTGTTTGAGCGCTTTTAAAACCTGTTTGTCGTAATGGGTGCCCACATCGGTAATTACATAGCCAATTTTTGGGTTGGTCATTAGAAATTGGCCAAGAATATTGATCTGGTGTTGGGCAAATACCTGATTAATTTGCGCCATAATGCCCGGTACGTTCTGGTGAATGTGAATTAAGCGATGTGCATAAGCGATTTTTGGCAATTGCAGGTTCGGAAAATTGCTACTCAAATAGGTATCGCCTTTATTGATGAAATCGGCCATACGCTTGGGGATAAAGCTGGAGTTTCTCGGCTTATTTTTTGGATCGTCGAACAGCACAATCCCCATTTCGGTACAAATAGCTGCTGAAACCCTGTTTTGGCTGCTGCCCAACATGCCCAAAGTTTTTAATTTAACGGCTCTTTTCAGCTGTTCGTCCGAAACTTTTTCATCCCTAGCCAAGAGTAACATCCCTACGTCGGCTACGTATTTTTCTTCGAAACTGCTTTTGTGGCGAATAGAAAAACCATCTTTTTTCAGTATTTCCAAACTTTCTTTAGGAACATCGCCAATTGCTAAGCATAAAATGCGATTTTTTGGATAAGAAATGGCTCGAGGAAGCTGATTAACGTACAGGAATTCATCGAAACTTGGCGTTACGTGGTCGGCTTTTGCCGAAACGGATTTACGCTCAATATTTTCGGTAAAGGCATAAAATTTTTTGATATGGCCAGATTCTTTCAACTGAAAATCAGAATGTCCATCGCCAATCCCAAACAGTTCGCCTTGTAAATCGAGTTGCTCAAGTAATTTCACTTTACCACCCTCAGTAGCCAAAGGATTTTGTTCATCAAATCCGATAATTTTTCCTGCTTTATCAAACCGAAAAGTATTGGCGTAAATATTTTCTTTAAGGATGTGGTAAGGCATCACCACCGGAGTAATAAATTCTTTAAACCCGCCTGAAACAATCAGCACTTCTGCGGCATGTTTCTTAAAAAACAGCTTATTTCTGGAAAAAGAGGCAGAAACTTTTTTCTTTAAGCGGCTCACCAACAAATCCAGGTGTTCACGGTTCGCATCTAGCAGTTGAACGCGTTTGTACAAACTCTCGTTGAATGAAAGTCGACCTTCCATGGCCGCATGAGTCAAATCTTCAATTTGCTGAAAACGGTTTTCTCTATCGGGATGATTTTTTAGGGAGATACGTGCCAGCTCATCCAGCGCTTCTACTTGTGTAAACGTGCTGTCGAAATCGATGATGTAAAAACGTGATTTCATTTCAGAATGCGGCATATTTCGGCAATTTTAGGCCGAATGGGGGTAAACTCAATAGCTATAGATTTCTTAATTTTTTTGGTAGAAAATGCTGAATTTTTTGAGGCACTTCTGGCGGTTTCTTTGGTTAATCCAACCATTTTTCCGCTTAGTTTCCCAAGCCACCCCATTAGGCTGGCTGCAAGCAATAGTTGCCATTCTTGCACTTCTTTTTGAGGTTCTTTTACTCCAAATTGTCGGGCAATTTCTTGAAACAGGTCTTTGTACAGCCAGTTTTCGCCATTAAGTACAAAACGTTCTGCGGTAATCTTACTGTCCATGAGTTTGATCATCGCGGTAGCTACATCTTCAACAGCTACCAAGCCACAGGAACCAGTTGGGTAGCGACTCAATCCGCGGTCAACCATACTGAATAAGCTGCCGCTGCCTTTCCACCCGCATTCCTTCCCGATGATGATAGACGGATTGACAATAACTGCATCCAGTCCTTCAGCAATGCCCCGCCATACTTCCATTTCGCTGAGGTGTTTAGACAAGGAATAAGAACTGGGTTTATTTACAGCTTCCCAAAGGGTATTCTCATCAATCAGCTGTTTGTTTTTAGCTTCGCCCAAGGCAGCAACCGAGCTCACGTATACCAATCTAACCTGCGATTTTTCTAAACACAAATTCACCAGATTGGCGGTGCCGTCTACATTGGTTTCGAGCATCATGGCTTTATCTTTCTGCTGAAAAGAAATGGTGGCGGCGGTGTGGTAAACCTGTGTAATGCCTTCGAGTGCATCCTCGAGAGAGAACATATCACATACATCTCCAATCACCCATTCAATAGTTTTATGATCTTGAAGAAAATCCGGAATCCGAGAATTTACTCTTTTCAAGGCACGCACTTTTAGGCCTTGTTCAACTAATTGCCGTGTTAAAACGGAGCCTAAAAAGCCTGTGGCGCCTGTAACTAAGATCATTGAGGAGATATTGCGTTATCGTTTTCAAAAGTAATCGAATAATTGGATATTTGGATGATCACATAACGCAAAGCATGTCTCTAGTCGATTTTTTCTCCCCCATCAATTTAAACAAATTGAGTCCCTCAACTGGTTTTTACAACAGTCAGCTGGGCAGCCTTATCGATGTGTACACAACAGATTTTCCCGATCTGGATGCCGGTACCTACGATTTGGCCCTATTTGGGGTATTGGATGATCGCAATGCGTTGAATAATGAAGGTTGTGCTTTAGGTCCGGACTATGTTCGGGAGCGCTTTTACCTGTTGAACGAAGGGGCTTATACATCCAAAATTGCAGATCTGGGTAATATTAAGCCAGGTAAATCAGTTTCAGACACCTATGTTGCTGTTAAAATGGTGGTTGCCGAGCTCATCAATAAAAACATTGTTCCGATTATTTTGGGAGGCGGGCAAGACCTGACCTATGCTCAATACATGGCTTACGAAGAACTGGAACAGAAAGTGGATTTAATGGTGGTGGATTCGCATTTCGATTTGGATGAGAACGAAGAAGAAACTGTTGAAACGAATTCTGCAGCCTATTTGAACAAAATTTTACTGCATCAACCCAACTACCTTTTCAATTTCACCAATCTGGGTTACCAAACCTATTATGCTAGCCAAGAGAGCATTGCTGCGCTGGAGAAATTGTATTTTGATATACACCGCTTAGGCGAATTTTCAGGAAATATTCAGGCTGCTGAACCGCTCATCAGAAATGCAAACATGATTAGTTTTGACATTTCGGCCATCCGATCCTCCGATGCTTGTGCCAATGCCAATGCCAGTCCGAATGGTTTTTATGGTGAAGATGCCTGCCAGATTTGCCGTTATGCCGGGATGAACGATAAATTAAATTCCATCGGTTTTTACGAGTTTAATCCGGCCTTTGATCAAAACGGACAAACAGCCACACTTTTAGCACAAATGCTTTGGTATTTTGTGGATGGATTCTACAACCGAAAAAAAGATATTCCGCTGCAGCCCAAATCTCAGTATTTAATTTACCGGGCATCTATGAAAGACGGTTCATTTGAGCTGGTTTTTGTGAAAAGTAAAAAAACCGACCGTTGGTGGATGCAAGTGCCTTACCCCAGAGCAGGTTCTAAAAATGAGCGTTTCCACCTAGTGCCTTGCACCTATGATGATTACCAAACTGCCGTTGCGGGTGAGATGCCCGATTTGTGGTGGCGCACCCATCAAAAATTAATTTAAGCAGATTGCGTTATAGTCTTTTAGATTGATCTGAAGGCTATGCAAAAACTCATCTGGACTTTTATTGTCATCAATTGGTTGGCCAGCGCCTTGTTCTTCTTTTCTGCCATTTTAATCGGGCTGCCAAAAGAAAATCAGGCCAAGTTATACCTGTTCGCAATCATTATTCTTTTGTTTATTGCCGGGTTTTTAGGGTATTTATGGCGATTTGATCATCCTTATTTGGCTTTAGTAATTTCTGGATTTCCGGCTACAACATTTTTATTAGTATCATTGTTATACAACTATTAAAATTTACCCTATGATACGTTTCACCAAATTTCTTGTATTCGGATTGTTCTTCTTGGCAGCATCAACTGTTTATGCTCAAAATAAAACAGCCATAGGTGCCATAGCCCCCGATTTTAAATCCAAAACACCGGAAGGTAAGACCTTGAGTCTGTCATCTTTGAGAGGTCAATATGTGTTGATTGATTTTTGGGCTTCTTGGTGTAAGCCATGTCGCTACGAAAACCCGAATTTGGTAGCGGCTTACGAAAAATTCAAGGACAAAAAATTTACTATTCTAGGAGTTTCCCTTGATAAGGATCGTGAGAATTGGATTAAAGCCATCAAAGACGATGGGTTGGTATGGCATCAGGTTTCTGATTTAAAATATTGGTATGCAGACGCGGCCCGTTTATACGATATCAACAGTATTCCTGCCAATCTCTTGTTAGATCCAAAGGGAAAAATTATTGCGAAAGATTTGCGTGGTGAGGACTTGCAAACCCGCCTTGCCGAATTGTTGCGTTAGTCTAATTTCAGTAAATCGGCACCAATATCCGAGCGAAAATACCGACCGTCGTAATAAATACGACCTGCATCGGCAATGGCGCATTGTACGGCATCAAACAAGTTGTCTTGTAAAGAAGTTACCGCTATTACACGTCCACCATTGGTTTTAATTACGCCATTATCGGCTTCGGTCCCGGCGTGAAATACCAGTGAATCGCGAACATTTTCCATGCCGCTCATTACTTTCCCTTTTTCGTAATCGCCGGGATAGCCACCAGCTACCAGCATTACGGTTACTGCTGTTTTATCGGATAATTTAATTTCTTTTTCTGCCAGATTTTCCTCAGCCACCCCTTGGAATAACTCAACTAAATCACTTTCAATACGCAGCAAAACACTCTCGGTTTCCGGGTCGCCCATGCGCACATTGTACTCAATTACATAGGGTTCGCCATTTACATTCATCAAGCCAATAAAAATGAATCCTTTGTAGGGTATGCCGTCTTTTTTCAGTCCTTCTACAGTCGGTATAACGATTCGTTCTTCAACTTTTTTCAAAAAATCGCCTTTGGCAAAACTCACCGGAGATACCGAACCCATTCCGCCCGTATTTAAACCGGTATCGCCTTCGCCAATGCGTTTGTAATCTTTGGCTTCTGGTAAAATTTTGTACGAATTCCCATCAGTGAGTACGAAAACAGAAAGCTCAATTCCGCTTAAAAATTCTTCTATAACTACTTTTTGGCTGGCTTCGCCAAATTTAGCATCAGCAAGCATTGCCTTTAACTCGGTTTTGGCATCCGCCAAAGTCTCACAAATTAAAACTCCTTTTCCGGCTGCTAAACCATCGGCCTTCAACACAATGGGTAATTTTTGACTATCTAAATAATTTAGACCTTCCTCCAAAGTTTCTTTGGTAAAAGAGCGGTATGCTGCCGTAGGAATTTTGTGGCGTTGCATAAAATCTTTTGAAAAGTCTTTACTTCCTTCCAGTTGAGCGCCAGTTTGCTGTGGCCCAATCACCGGAATATGCTTCAACTTTTCATCTGCTAAAAAGTAATCATGAATGCCTTTAACTAAGGGTTCTTCCGGACCAACTACAAGCATATTTACCTGATTTTTGAGTGCAAATTCTCCAATAGCCTCAAAATCTGTAGCCTTCAGGTTTACATTTTTACCGTAATTGGCAGTGCCGCCATTGCCAGGTGCAATAAACAATTGATCGCAGTGCTTACTTTGAGCAATTTTCCAAGCAAAAGCATTTTCCCGTCCTCCGGAACCTAAAAGCAGAATATTCATACCACAAAGGTATTACAAAAGCTGAAGCTTTATATGCAGCAAAATCAGTATTTTTACCCAGCCCACTGCCAGCATGACGGTATTTTGCTCGTGGCAGTATTATTGAGAAGAGTGGGCTTATTGATTATTCAACATGTTAGGACTATTAAGTAAAGTTTTCGGAAGTAAATCCGACCGGGATATTAAACAAATTCAACAACTGGTTGAGCAAATAAAGGCTATTTATCCAACTTTAGCCCCTTTAACGCACGATGAACTTCGTGCCAAAACACAAGATTTTAAGCAGCGTATTCAGGCATTTTTAAGCAAGATTGACGAAGAAATAGCAGAAGTGAGATCTAAATCTGAAGATTTGGATTTGGATATCGCTGAGAAAACCTCTACTTACGAAAAGCTCGATAAGTTGCAAAAAGAGCGTGATGAGCAATTGGAAAAAGTATTGATGGACATTTTGCCCGAAGCTTTTGCCGTTGTTAAAGAAACCGCTCGTCGTTTTACAGAACATAAAACAATTGAAGTTACTGCCAGCGATTTTGATCGCGAATTGGCTGCCCGCAAACCCAACGTGGTGATCAAAGGCGATAAGGCCATTCACCACAATACTTGGATTGCTGCCGGAAACGAAGTGACTTGGAATATGGTGCATTACGATGTACAGTTGATTGGTGGTATTGTGCTCCATCAGGGTAAGATCTCAGAAATGGCTACTGGTGAGGGTAAAACCTTGGTAGGAACATTACCTGCCTACCTAAATGCGCTTGCCGGTCAGGGTGTTCATATTGTTACGGTTAACGATTACCTCGCCCGCCGTGACTCGGAGTGGAATGGTCCTTTATTCGAATTCCACGGTTTGAGTGTAGATTGTATTGACAAACACCAACCCAATTCAGAATCCCGTCGTCAGGCTTATTTGGCAGATATAACCTTTGGTACCAACAACGAATTTGGTTTCGACTACCTGCGTGACAATATGGCTATGAGTCCAGAAGGCTTGGTGCAACGTAAATTGCACTTTGCCATGGTCGATGAGGTCGACTCGGTATTGATTGACGATGCCCGTACTCCGTTGATCATCTCAGGCCCAATCCCGAAAGGCGATGAGCATGAATTTTACGATCTAAAACCACGTATCGAACGCTTGGTTACCGCTCAGAAAAATTACATCAATACGGTGCTCAACGAAGCTAAAAAGTCTATTCAGGAAGGTAAAACTGGTCCTGAAGACGGCGGTTTAGCCTTATTACGAGCGCATCGTGGTTTGCCTAAAAACAAAGCCTTGATTAAGTTTTTGAGTGAGCCGGGTATGAAACAAGTGCTCACCAAATCTGAAAATCATTACCTCCAAGATCAAGCCAAGGAAATGCCTAAGGCCGATGCCGAATTGTTCTTTGTGATTGATGAGAAAAATAATCAGGTTGAGTTGACGGAAAAAGGAATTGAATTGATTACCAGTTCGGGTGAAGATCCGAATTTCTTCGTGATGCCCGATGTGGGTACTGAAATTGCCGAATTGGAAAAATCAAACGTGTCTAACGACGAAAAAATTGCCAAAAAAGACGCTTTGATGCGTGATTTTTCGATCAAATCGGAGCGTATTCATGCCGTCAATCAGTTGCTAAAAGCTTACACCTTATTCGAAAAAGATGTGGAATACATCATTGATGAGGGCAAAATTAAAATTGTAGACGAGCAGACCGGCCGGATCATGGAAGGTCGCCGTTACTCGGATGGTTTGCATCAGGCCATTGAGGCGAAAGAAAATGTGAAGGTGGAAGATGCCACCCAAACCTACGCTACCATTACTTTGCAAAACTATTTCCGCATGTACCACAAGCTTTGCGGTATGACCGGTACAGCTACTACCGAAGCTGGAGAGTTTTGGCAGATCTACAAGCTGGATGTGGTTGAAATTCCAACGAATGTTAAAACCAAACGTGAGGACAAAGAAGATTTGGTTTACCGCACCATGCGTGAAAAATACAATGCCGTTGCCGACGAGATTGTGAAACTTACCGAGGCAGGTCGCCCGGTATTGGTGGGTACAACCTCTGTAGAGATATCGGAATTGTTAAGCCGTATGCTCAAATTAAGGGGCATCCGTCACAATGTATTGAACGCCAAATTGCACCAAAAAGAAGCCGATATTGTGGCCGAAGCAGGTAAAGCCGGAACGGTAACCATTGCTACCAACATGGCTGGTCGTGGTACCGACATTAAATTGGGCGAAGGCGTAAAAGAAGCCGGAGGTTTGGCCATTATTGGTACCGAGCGTCACGAATCTCGTCGGGTAGACCGCCAGTTGCGTGGACGTGCCGGTCGTCAGGGTGACCCGGGTTCTTCGCAGTTCTTCGTGTCTTTAGAAGACAATTTGATGCGTCTGTTTGGTTCAGAACGTATATCCAACATCATGGTCCGCATGGGCATTGAGGAGGGAGAAGTGATTCAGCACTCCATGATTACCAAATCTATTGAGCGTGCTCAACGCAAAGTGGAAGAAAATAACTTTGGTATTCGTAAACGTTTGCTGGAATACGATGATGTAATGAATGCGCAACGTACGGTAATTTACAGCAAGCGTAAAAATGCCTTATTTGGCGATCGTTTAGATCTGGATTTGAACAATACCATTTTTGATGTAGTAGAAGATATTGTTGCCGAATACAAAGACACCGCCAATTACGAAGGATTCCAATTGGAAATGATCCGAATTTTCTCAGTAGACCCAGAAATTTCTGAGCAAGAATTTGCTTCCTCGAATTTCCAAAACTTAACCGATAGGGCATTTACGGAAATTAGTTCGTTTTATCAGCGTAAAGCCGCAGGCATTGCACAGCAAACGCTCCCTGTTCTTAAAGATGTATTTAAGGAACGAGGTAATCAGATCGAAAACATTGTGGTACCGTTTACCGATGGTGTTCGCGGCTTACAAGTAGCAAGCAATTTGAAAAAAGCCGTAGAAAGCGAGGGCAAAGAGGTGTTTAAAGCCTTCGAAAAAGCAGTGGTACTTCATTTAATAGACGATTCTTGGAAACAACATTTACACGAAATGGACGAGTTGAAACAGTCAGTGCAAAATGCGGTTTACGAGCAAAAAGATCCGCTAATTATTTACAAAATGGAAGCCTTCAATCTCTTTAAAGAGATGCTGGCTACCGTAAATAAAGAAGTGGTTAGCTTCCTGTTCAAAGGTATGATTCCGAGCCAGGAGCCCGGAAATGTACGTGAAGCACGTCCTCAACCTAAACAGGATTTGAGCAAATTGAAAATATCCAAACCTGAATTGGCCCAGCAAGCAAATGGTTTACCGGTAGACGATACCCGGGAAATCCAAAAAACACAGCCCGTTCGTGTTGACCAAAAGATCGGAAGAAACGATCCTTGTCCATGCGGAAGCGGTAAAAAATACAAAGCCTGCCACGGACAAGGAATGATCTAATTTTTAAAGCCGATGCTGAAAGAACGTATTCAACAATTAGCGGCCAGCGTGCTGGATGAAACCATCCAAACCCGTAGGCATTTGCACGCTCATCCGGAGCTCTCGTTTCATGAACACGAAACCGTAGCTTTTGTGGCAGCAAAGCTGGATGAATTAGGCATAGCCTATCAACCAATGGCGAATACCGGTTTGGTTGCCCTAATTAAGGGTGATAAACCTTCCGATCAGGTGGTGGCACTGCGTGCCGATATGGATGCGCTTCCCATTGAAGAAGCGAATGAAGTTTCATATAAATCAACAAAACCGGGGGTTATGCATGCTTGTGGGCACGATGCCCACACGGCTTCATTGTTGGGTACAGCCAGTATCTTAAATCAACTGAAATCAGAATTTGGCGGTACCGTTAAATTGATTTTTCAGCCCGCTGAAGAAGTTTTGCCAGGTGGTGCCAGCCTAATGATAAAAGAGGGCGTACTCGAAAATCCGAAACCGCAAGCCATTTTTGGTCAGCACGTAATGCCCTTAATTGATGCAGGCAAAGTAGGTTTTCGTTCTGGAAAATACATGGCTTCTACCGATGAGCTTTACGTAACCGTGAAAGGCAAAGGAGGTCATGGCGCACAGCCGCAACAAAATATTGATCCGGTACTCATTTCTGCTCACATCTTAGTGGCTTTGCAACAAATTGTGAGTCGTGCAGCCGATCCTAAATTACCATCGGTACTCTCCTTTGGAAAAGTGATTGCTAACGGAGCAACCAATGTTATTCCGAACGAAGTTAAACTAGAAGGTACTTTCAGAACACTAGATGAGCAATGGAGAGCCGAAGCCCATGTTAAAATGAAAAAAATGGCTGAGGGTATTGCCGAAAGTATGGGTGGATCTTGTGAATTTGAAATTAGAAAAGGTTATCCTTTTTTAGTAAATGAAGAAAAACTGACCGAGCAGGCCAAGGCCTATGCCGAAGATTATTTGGGAAAAGAGAATGTGTTGGAATTAGACATTTGGATGGCTGCCGAAGATTTTGCCTACTATTCTCAAGTTGCCGATGCTTGTTTTTACCGATTAGGAACCCGAAACGAAGCAAAAGGAATTACCTCTTCGGTACATACCCCCAAATTTGATATTGATGAGCAGGCCTTCGCGATAAGCACCGGATTGATGGCTTACCTTGCGCTGAAACGCTTGGGTAATTAATCCAAAACCACACCTATGAAAAAACTAATTGCATTCATTGGCCTACTTCTGGTCGGCTCAACGATTTATGCGCAAAAAATTCCCCGTTTCAATCCCGATACGGTTCTTACAGTTACCATCGATTCAGCGGTAACAATACAGTCGACGCGATTAACTGCACAATCGTTTATAGATGAAATCCTGAACGATACGAGCTTTTACCAAGCTTTTCGCAACATGAAAAAGTACACGTTTTTAGCGGAGAATCGGATTTATACTTACGACAAGAAGAACAAACGAGAAGGAAAAATTTACCGTAAAATACGTCACAACAACGATGGTCCCTATAAAATGGAGTTCCTCACCAAACAAGACAGCGGTAAGGTGTACAAGCGAAATGGGAAGTACTCTTTGTATACTGTAGAGATGTTCGATTACATTTTCATGAATGCCTACAACTCAGATTTTGTGCCTTCTGAGTCTTTAACCGGCGGTAAAGGAGAGAGTAACGAATCGTATAAAGACAAACTTAAAACACTTCTTTTTTCTCCCGGAAGGCCAATAAAAGGCATACCGTTCATTTCGGGTAAAACGGAATTGTTTACGGCCAATATGCGCCAGTACTACGATTACTCTTTTTACAGCGGTACCTATCTGGATTCCATACCCGTTTATCGCTTTAAGGTAAGCATGAAGCCCGATTTATCCAACTGGACCAAAGATGGGTTAATGATCAAAGAGTTAACCACCATTTTTGATAAGCGTAATTTCCAGATCTTGGGTCGTTATGTGGATATGAAGTACGACAATCTACTTTTTAGCTTTGATGTCCAGATGAATATCGAGTTGGGTTATTTCGACCAAAATGAAGTATTACTCCCTACCAAAATTTCTTATCAGGGTAATTGGGACATTCCGTTGAAACGCGAAGAACGAGCCAGTTTTTTGATTTTGCACAAAGGCTACCGGTTGGGTAAAGATTAAAACTTCCCGATTCATCTAAATTTTACATAAATTTAAATTCCTGATTTAGATTTGTTTTGATCCCACAAGTAACCGTCGATAAGATTCTGGAAGCTTCCCGCATTGAGGAAGTAGTGGGCGATTTTGTGCACCTTAAAAAACGGGGAACCAGTCTCATCGGCCTCTGTCCGTTTCACAACGAGAAAACACCTTCATTTAACGTTTCTGTTGCCAAGGGTATTTACAAATGTTTCGGCTGTGGCAAGGGCGGCGATTCAGTGCGTTTCGTAATGGATCATGAAAAATACTCCTATCCGGAAGCGCTCAAATACCTGGCAAATAAATACAATATTGAGGTTGAGGAAACTGTTTTCACGCCCGAAGACCAGGAAAAGAACGATCGCAGGGAAAGCTTATTTATCGTTTCGGCCTGGGCTGCCAAATTTTTCCAGCAACAATTGTGGGAAACCGAAGCGGGGCAGAGCATTGGCCTGAGCTATTTCAAAGAGCGGGGCTACCGCGAAGACATAATTAAAAAATTTGAATTGGGCTATTCGCCCGAGGAGTGGGATGCGCTAATTCAGCAAGCCAAATCTGAAGGTTATAAAGAAGAGTTTTTAGAAGCTACCGGACTTTCGGTTAAGAACGAAAGTGGCAAAACCTACGATCGTTTTCGTGGCAGGGTCATGTTCCCCATTCACAATTTAACCGGTCGGGTAATTGGTTTTGGTGGACGTACGCTGAAAACCGATAAAAACGTTCCGAAATACGTCAACTCCCCCGAAAGCGAAATCTACCATAAATCCAATGTGCTGTACGGTTTATCGCAAGCCAAAAAAGCCATCCGCGATGAAGACAATTGCTTTTTGGTAGAGGGTTATGCCGATGTACTTTCTGTGCACCAGGCAGGCATTGAGAACGTAGTGGCCTCATCAGGGACCTCTTTAACCACCGAACAGATTCGCTTAATTAGCCGATTTAGCAGTAACGTAACTATTTTATACGATGGCGATGCCGCCGGTATCAAAGCTTCTTTGCGTGGATTAGACATGATTTTGGAGGAAGGACTGAATGTAAAAGTCGTTCTTTTCCCTGATGGTCACGATCCGGATTCGTATGCGCAGCAGGTAGGAAGTGCAGCTTTTAAAATCTATATCGACGAACATAAACGAGACTTTATCCTTTATAAAACGGCTATTTTATTGAAAGATGCCGGCACAGATCCCTTGAAAAGGGCCGGTGTAATTCGCGAAGTGGTGGAGAGTATTGCCAAGATTCCGGATAGCATCAAGGCCTCTGTTTTTTTACGGGAATGTAGCTCTTTATTGCAAATTGAGGAACGGGTATTGATTACCGAACTCAATAAAATCAAACAACAAAAACAGAAAAAGCAGCCCATACCTGAGCCTATTCAAACGCTGGAAGAAATTGCCAATGCCGACCCGGAATTAAGCACACTTTCGGGTACAGATGAAAGTCAGGAAAAAGAGATTGTACGTTTACTCCTCAATTACGGCCACGAACTGGTGCACTGGGATGGCATTACCGACACGTACATTGCTCCCTACGTAATTGGCAATTTGAGTGATGTGGAATTTGAACATCCGGAATGCCGGAAAGTTATTGATGAATATAAGTCACAATTATCGCTAGGCAAACTGCCCAAAGAGCAAGATTTCATTAAACACGCCGACATTAAAGTTGCCGACTTGGCCATTGCCTTGGTTTCGTCTCCGTATTCACTGAGTGAGAATTGGCATGCCAAACGAAAAATTTACGTTCGCCACGAGTCTGAAAATTTGAGAGCGACGGTTCTAGGCGGCATATTTCATTTGAAGAAACGCAAGGTGGACCGCATACTTAAAACAATTCGCGAAGAAATTCAGCATGAAAATGATACGGCTAATCAGGCTATTTTAATGAAAAAATACATGCAAGTTAAGGAGGTGGAGAAGGGAATTTCTAGCTATTTGGGATCGGTAATATCCAAATAATGTCTTCGCATCTAGAGATTGGCAAACGCGGTGAGCAATTGGCTAAGGCCTTTTTCTTAAAACAGTATTACGAAATTTTAGAAGAAAACTGGACGAGCGGAAAATCTGAAGTAGATTTGATTGTTTATCAAGATCAGGTTTTGATTTTTGTGGAAGTAAAAACAAGAACTGGAATTGGATTTGGGCAGCCAGAAGATTTTGTGGATGCAGCCAAACAACAACAGCTACAACATGCCGCCGAAGAATACATTCGCTTAATGGATCATCAGGGTGAAGTGAGGTTTGACGTTATTGCCGTTCTCATCGACGCCTCTGGTACTGCCGAACTAAAACATATCCCGGATGCTTTTTGGCCCGGACAAGATTAAAACAATGAAAACAAGGATTTTAAACTGGATTTTTTGGGCTTGTTTGCTGACCCTTACGGCTTGCCAAAGTGCTAAAACAGCTAGCAGTATTTATTTTCTCAGTCCAGAATCGGGCACGGAAATATATTCGAATACGGAAATCCCCTTAAAAATTCAGTTCCTGGAGGGACAAACGGCTGATTCAATTGTGTATTTTATTGACGGACAACGTTTTGCTGCAGTTAAAGACACACAAAGTGTGAAATTAGATACCAAAGCGATGAAAATGGGGAACCGCTTAATTGCTGCAAAAGTTTATCGGGGTGCCGAAGCTCAGGAAATTACCACTAGCATATTGGTTAAACCTGCTAAAGCCCCACAAAAGCTAACTTATAAAGTAGAAGCTACGTTGCCGCACGATACCAGCTCTTATACGCAAGGGCTTGAATTTCATGACGGTATTTTTTACGAAAGTGACGGCGAATACGGTGGTTCGAGTTTGCGTAAAGTAGATCCTCAGTCGGGGAAGGTGCTGAAAAGAATAGATATCAGCAGCGATAAATTTGCTGAAGGTTTAACCGTACTTGGCGATAAAGTGATTCAGCTTACCTGGCAAGAAAATATGGGCTTGGTATATGATAAGTCTAGCTTTAAACTTCTGAGTACATTCCCATATCAAAACAGCCGCGTAGGCTGGGGCTTATGCAATGATGGCCAGAAAATCTATAAGTCTGATGGCAGTAACATGATCTATATCCTAAATTCTAAAACCTATCAGGAAGAAGGGTTTATAGAAGTATACGATAGCAATGGCCCGGTTGATCAGCTAAATGAATTGGAATACATCGACGGAAAAATTTATGCCAATATTTATCAATCCAGAAGGGTAGTTAGTATAGATCCGAAGACAGGTGCAGTTGCCGCTGAGATTGATTTTTCAGGACTAAGCGTGAGCAATGCCAATGCAGATGTTTTGAATGGAATTGCTCAAGATGCAGCCACCAGACGCATCTGGGTAACCGGTAAAAAGTGGAATAAACTCTTTCAGATTAAAGTTTTGAACTAAAACTATTTCTCAGGTATCGAATCGATGTAGCCATAGAAACTGATGCCCTGTCGATACAAATCTCGGACATACAATGTTGCATAACCGTTTTCGCTGATTTCTAATAGCATCCGGTAATTCTCCCGTATATCCTGAGTGTTAAGTTGAATTCGCCAAGCACCCTTTTTTCTTGCTTCAGACTTGTAGGTAAATTTTTTGGAATTGAAACTGATTCCATTTTCATTCAGATCATTAATTCCACTGATATTTCGACCATAAATGGGTGTAAATGTGCGTCCAAAATAAGGTAAGTGAGCAAGCAAACTATCCGGTGAAACTTGAACATCGTACATCATCCCATCAAGTTGCATGACATTGTTCCCAAAAGCTCCCAATTGATTCAAAACTTGATTCAGTGTCGCATCGGCCAAAGGTATTGCTCTCGTAGCATGAAAAGCAAATTTTTTCGAAGCCAACAAATCGGGCAGTTCTGCTTTGCTTACTTGGCCAAAACTTGGTTTGCCTAGCATCAATAGGCAACTTATAGTAAATAATGCTATCGTTTTCATGGCAGTTTCTTTTCTGTCTACTAAAATTACAATCAAGGCATTAAAAACCGGTGTTATTTCTGCTTTTATGACTTTGCAAAGAAGATGTAGTTGTAATAGGTGCTGCTTAAAGATGACTAGCAACCTTAAACTTAGGTAATGTATTCAGCCATACAAGTTTTGTCATAACTGCACAGTTCATCAAACAATTATCCCCCAATATTGTAATTAGTTGTTAAAATACTTTCTTATGAAAAATTTAAATTTTTTAGGCATTATCACAGTCATGTTGGCTTTGATAAGCAGTTCTTGCAAGAAGGATAAAGCTCCTAATCAACTAATCGATATAGAACGCAATGTGTATAAAACCGTTCAAATAGGCAATCAGGTGTGGATGGCAGAAAATCTGAAAACCACCAAGCTGAATGATGGTACTCCCATAGCTTTTGTGACAGATCCTACAACATGGGCGGATGTTAATTTAAAAGTCCCAATGGCATGCTATTACGACAACGATGAGAACAATTTGAATAAGTACGGCCTATTGTACAATTGGTATGCGGTTGGTACAGGTAAACTGGCTCCTAAAGGTTGGCATGTGGCTTCGGATGCTGATTGGGAAAAATTAAGAGACTACTTGATAGCAAATGGCTATAATTACGATGGTACCAATTTTGAAAATAAGATTGGTAAATCTTTAGCGGCCACATCGGGATGGACTGCTAGTCAACTAATGGGTGTTGTTGGAAATAATCAGCTTATCAACAATAAAAGTGGCTTTAATGGGCTTCCTGCAGGTGCTAGATCGGATAGTAATGGTAGATTTCTTGATTTAGGATTCAATGCTTATTGGTGGTCATTAACAGAAAAAGATGCATTTTATAGTAATCATTGGGGGATATACAGCGATTACTCTAATTTGTTAACGTATGATATTAGTAAGGGGCTAGGTATCTCCGTTCGTTGTGTAAAGGATTAAACAAAAGGCCTTCAACTGAAGGCCCTTTGTTTATTTCCAAACCTTGTATTGATTAATCAGCCCGTTGGTAGACGAATCGTGGGATTTGATGGGAGCATTATTTTCCAATTCAGGTAGGATTTGGTTTGCCAATTGCTTGCCGAGCTCAACACCCCACTGATCGTAACTAAATACGTTCCAGATTACGCCTTGTACAAAAATTTTATGTTCATACATCGCGATAAGCGAACCTAAAACTCTTGGCGTGATCTTTTTAGTTAAAATCGAATTACTGGGTCTATTTCCGCTAAAGATTTTAAACGGAGTCAATTTTTCGATTTCTGCTTCCGATTTTCCTGCTGCTTTTAATTCAGCGATTACTTCTTCACGGGTTTTACCGTTCATTAAAGCTTCGGTTTGTGCAAAGAAATTGGATAGCAATAATTGGTGATGCTGACCGATAGGGTTGTGGCTTTGTGCAGGTGCAATGAAATCACAAGGAATTAGTTTAGTACCCTGATGAATCAATTGGTAGAAGGCATGCTGCCCATTTGTTCCGGGTTCGCCCCAAATAATTGGTCCGGTTTGGTACGGGATTGCATCGCCATTGCGATCTACTTGCTTGCCATTACTTTCCATATCGCCTTGTTGGAAATAAGCGGCAAAACGATGTAAGTATTGGTCGTAAGGCAAAATAGCCTGGCTTTCGGCACCAAAGAAATTATTGTACCAAATTCCTAGTAAGGCCAGTATCACCGGTAAATTTTCTTCAACATCGGCGGTACGGAAATGCTGGTCCATGGCATGAGCACCGTCCAGCAGTTCACGAAAATTTTTGAACCCTATGGCACAGGCAATACTCAAACCAATGGCACTCCAGAGCGAATAGCGGCCACCTACCCAATCCCAAAACGCAAACATATTTTGGGTGTCGATGCCGAAATCCTTTACCCCTTTTTCGTTGGTTGAGATGGCCACGAAATGTTTGGCTACATCTTCTGCCTTGCCGCCATTTTTCAAAAACCAATCGCGGGCTGTGAAGGCATTTGCCATGGTTTCTTGCGTGGTAAAAGTTTTAGAGGCGATCATAAACAGCGTAGTATCCGGATCGACCCTTTTTAGGGTTTCGGCAATGTGCGTTCCATCTACGTTAGAAACGAAATGAAGCTGAATATGCGGATGCTGGTACGCTTTAAGCGCTTCGGTAACCATTACCGGGCCTAAATCTGATCCGCCAATACCAATGTTAACGATGTGTTTAATGGCCTTACCGGTATAACCTTTCCAAGCGCCTGAATTAACAGCCTCAGAAAAACTTTCTATTTGTTTCAATACCTTGTGCACTTCGGGTAGGATATCCTGTCCGTTTACGTTTATGCCCGAAGTGTTGGGATTGCGTAAAGCAGTGTGCAATACCGCACGGTTCTCGGTCTCATTAATCGCCTGACCGGTAAACATCGCTTCAATTGCGTCTTTCAATCCGCATTCTTGGGCCAATTCAAGGAGTAAAGCCCGGGTTTCGGTTGTGATTCTGTTTTTAGAGTAGTCGAGTAAAATATCTTCAAAACGCAATGAAAATTGGTCGAAACGAGCAGGATCTTGTTTAAATAAGTCGCGGAGATGTAGGCCCTGAACTTCAGAGAAATGCTTTTGCAATTTTTGATAAGCTGCGGTTTGATCAAATTTTACTCGTGCTAACATGTAATTTTTCCTTTTTGACGAAGATACGGAATTGAGTAATGAGTATGGAGTATTAAGTAGTGAGAAATGACGTTCAACACTAAACCCGATTGAAGCGGTTTGCGCCAGAGGCGCTTTGAGCGGAAAGCGGGGCTGCAGGGATTTGTTGCAGCTCACAACGGTTTTCAAACATTAATTCTATTTTTGCAGCATGACCAAAGAACAGGTACAAGATTTAAGGGACAGAGTAACGGCCCTGAGGAGGCATCTTTGACATCGATCAGAAAATCGATGAGATACGTGCTGAACAAGAAATTACGCTAGGCCCCAATTTCTGGGACGATCCAAAACAAGCTGAAAAAGTATTGCATGCCATCAAGTCTAAAAAGATTTGGACGGATGCTTTTGATGAAGTGCATGCTGCCGTGGAAGATGCCCTGGTTATGTTTGAATTTTTCCAATCGGGCGATGCTTCTGAAACGGATTTGAAAGATCAGTTTGAGGCCGCCGTGAAAAAAGTAGAGGAGCTGGAGTTTAAAAACATGCTGAGTGCTGAGGAAGATCAGTTGAATGCGGTAATGCAAATTACAGCTGGAGCGGGAGGTACAGAAAGTTGCGATTGGGCCAGCATGCTGATGCGTATGTACATTATGTGGGGCGAAAAAAATGGCTATAAGGTTACCGAGCAGGATTCGCAGGAGGGTGATGTAGCCGGAATTAAAACCGTAACGCTGCAGTTTGAAGGTGATTTTGCCTATGGCTACCTGAAAGGGGAGAACGGAGTTCACCGCCTGGTGCGGGTTTCGCCCTTTGATGCCAATGCCAAGCGCCATACCTCGTTTGCTTCGGTGTATGTGTATCCGCTTATTGACGATACCATTGAAATTGAAATCAACCCTGCTGATATTGAATTTGAAACCTTCCGTTCGGGTGGTGCCGGCGGGCAAAATGTAAACAAGGTGGAAACTGCGGTACGCTTGTACCACAAACCATCGGGTATTATAATTAAAAATCAAGAGTCGCGTTCGCAGTTGCAGAATAAAGAAAATGCCATTCGCTTATTAAAATCGCAATTGTATGAAATCGAATTGCGTAAGCGCATGGAAACTACAGCGGCCATTGAGGGTAGCAAGAAAAAAATTGAATGGGGATCTCAAATCCGGAACTATGTTTTGCATCCGTACAAGCTGGTTAAAGATTTGCGAACCAATTTTGAGACCTCCAATGCTCAGGCTGTCTTGGATGGCGATTTGAACGATTTCTTGAAGGCTTACCTAATGGAGTTTTAAATCCCGATCAGGATATCCAACAATTCATTGAGCTCGTTTACTTTCTCGGTCTGCCCTGCTTTATCGTATGCGCTAATCAAATTGCGGAGTATGCGGATTACAATATCGGTATTGGTACATGGTACATAAAATTGAGGCTCTGGCTGAAGTTGCAATTGCCGTAAAAAGGCATCTACATCTCGTTTGTAAAAAATGAATCCTTTGTTAAACGTGTTGATGTAGAATAAAATTCCGCCATCAGGATCGTATTCTTTGGTTTGATCTACATAAGCCAGAATAAAATGCTGCGGTAGGTTAACGCCATAAATCGGAATATCCAGTTTTTGCGCAATGATGGAGTAGATGATGGATAGCGAGATCTGATTTCCCTTTTTGCGCTCTAAAACCTGATTCAGGTAGGAGTTTTCCGGGTCGTGATGATTGGTGGTGTTGCCCGAAAATAAGTGAAGGTTATAAAAAACGTGATTGATCAATTTTACCTTTTCAATGGCACTCATGTCGTACATCATCTGCATCCAAACATCACGTTTTATGGCCTCGATTTTGTTGATAATCTTTTGTTCATCTAAATCCGGATATTGATAACGGTTGATGATGAGTACTCCCTGTAAGAGATCAAATGCACCGCTCATGCTCCAGAGTTGCAATTCGGTTTTAATGGCAGAAAATTGAATTTTATGTACCAAATTCTCGATCCGCTCTTGGAGTATGGCATCGAAAGATTGTTCCCAAGCACTTTCCAGGTATTCGATTACTTCTTGTCCATAGGTCAAGAGTTTATCTTCTACATGTCGAGATACTTCCGGATCCGGATCATCTAGTAATTTAATTAAGGATGCGATCTCTTTTGTATTCATTTGCATTCAAAATAAGCAATTTTAGAGCGAATTCAAAGCTTTAGCTATTTTTGCAGTATGAGCGCTATACGGTATGCTTTTGATTTTGTAACACATTGGCTCAGTGCCAATACCCGTCACGGTACGCATTCGCCCTTTGTGTACCGCTTGTTGGATGAAGTCGTTTATATAGACCGAATAGCTGAAGTGCCACTTCCTGTTTCTTTTTCTTCTCTAAAACTAAATCAGGTGGTTCAGCGTATAATTGAGGATCATGGAGCTAATCAACCAATGGTTTATGATCTGGCTGACCCATTTGAAATTAAACCTGCGGCTGCAGTTATTGTACAGCTTTCTGTAAACGTAAAACCGAAACAGGCTTTGGAGCGATTACTAGCAGCGTCACAGCCCGACACCCTACTCATTATTCCTGGAATTTACCGGAATAAGTGGGTGAAAAAAGTTTGGGATACCGTTAAAGCATATCCCAATGTTACTGTAAGCATTGATTTTTTCCATTTTGGCCTGCTTTATTTCCACAAAGGCCAGGCTAAAGAAAATTTTAAAATCAGGGTTTAAAAAGCTTCTCCTAGCGAGATGTAAAATCCGGATATTCTTTTTTCGCCTGCAGGTTTTTCACCCAAGCCGTAATCCAATCTTAGGCTCATGCTTTTTTCTACATCAAAGAAATAGCGAATACCCGCTCCGTAATTTGGTTTTAAATTACGGAAAGCAGAAACACCCCTGGAGTATACGCTTCCGGCACCGGCAAATGCAGCTATGCCAAATCTGGGTACAGGTCTAAAGCGGAGTTCTGCCTGTGAGGCAAAAAGGTTGGCTTCGCGGTATCGCCCCAAATAATAACCCCGCATAATTTGGTCTCCACCTAGTTGCGACATCAGGTAAAACGGATTGCCAGATCTGCCATCTACTTGATTGTAGTTTAGGTTAAGGCCTAGAATGAGGCTTTTGCTGATCTTATTAAAATTCCGGAGATCGAGTCTGAAAAATGAACCGGTGAAATTTTCGCCTCCAAAAAAATCAGGCGCATATTGATAAGTCACCTTGGCATACGTTCCGCTATTGGGGTAGGTATTGCTGCTTCTGGTATCTATACTTTGTGAGAAACCCAAGGTAATTACCCTGCCGCCATCGCGATCTTTAATTGTGCTTGAAGTTTGATAAATGCCGCCAACTTCCTTGTCGCTAAAAAATTGCTGATCGTATTGCACATTAAACCCGAGATAAACTTTTGGTCCCAATGCCTTCTCAGCCTCAGCTACTAGTCTGAACCGGCGGAGTGTAAGTTTATCCTCGTCTTCAAAAGCAGTTTGGTTGCCGATGCCATAAAAATTGAATGGGAAATTGAGGTACCGAAGCTCTCCTTGGTAATGGTATTTATTCGCCTTCGTCCAAATGTCCCATTTACTCACCAATTGATAAGAGCCCGTGGTAGTATAAACCCCCGATAGGTAAAAATTAGAAGGCCGAATTGCCCGGTTTTCCGGTTCGGTATAGAAGGCGAAAAGTCCGGCTAAACCAAATTCAAAGCCCAGTTCCTGTGTATATCCTAGTACGGGTACAGGCAGAAAGCTGTTGTGCCGTGTGGTGTCGTTTTTTAAAAAACGGTTTATTAATTTTTTCTGAGCAAACAGGCTTGTTGCCACACAGCAGCAGAGTATTAAACTAAAAAGCTTTTTCATGTAATTGGCGTTCGGGCAAAAATACGATTTAGGATGATAACTATATTTTTCTATTCATTGGTTTATATTCCTATTTTTGGCCAAAATTTGATCAAAATGAGTGTGCAAAGAGGACCAATTTCTCAATTTATAGAAAAAAACTACCTGCATTTTAATGCAGCAGCATTAGTAGATGCGGCCAAAGGCTACGAAATGCATTTGATAGAAGGTGGTAAAATGATGATTACACTTGCTGGTGCAATGAGTACTGCCGAGTTGGGCATTTCATTGGCAGAAATGATTCGACAGGATAAAGTAGCGATCATTTCTTGTACGGGTGCCAACTTGGAAGAAGACATTATGAATTTGGTGGCGCACTCTCATTATAAACGAGTACCGCATTACCGTGATTTGAGTCCGCAAGATGAGTGGGATTTGTTAGAGAATCATTACAACCGGGTTACCGATACTTGCATTCCTGAAGAGGAGGCTTTCCGTCGTTTGCAAAAACACATTCATCAGGTTTGGAAAGATGCTGATGATAAAGGTGAGCGTTATTTCCCACACGAGTACATGTACAAAATGTTGTTGAGTGGCGATTTAGAGCAATACTATGAAATCGATCCTAAGAACAGTTGGATGTTGGCTGCAGCGGAAAAGAATTTGCCGATTGTGGTTCCGGGATGGGAAGATTCGACCATGGGAAATATTTTCGCTTCTTACGTGATTAAAGGTGAAATGAAAGCAAGTACCATGAAAAGTGGGATTGAATACATGACATGGTTGGCCGACTGGTATGTACAGAATTCAACCGGTAAAGGAGTTGGTTTCTTTCAGATTGGTGGCGGTATTGCCGGCGATTTCCCGATTTGTGTAGTTCCTATGTTGTATCAGGATATGGAAATGGAAAATATTCCGTTCTGGAGCTATTTCTGTCAAATATCTGATTCAACCACTTCATACGGTTCCTATTCAGGTGCGGTTCCCAACGAAAAAATCACTTGGGGCAAGCTTGATATCCATACGCCAAAGTTTATCGTAGAATCGGATGCGACCATTGTGGCACCCCTGATTTTTGCCTGGATTTTGAAGCAATAAGTAATGCCGAGAATTCTGCAAAATTGCTTTTTGCAGATGTTTAGCCATTTATTCCCTTAGAACCGTATTTCAACAGTTTTAAGCAAGAAAATTGGACTTATTTAGAATGATTATAAATTATTTTTAATCGTCATCAAATTGTAAGCCCTATTCGAATAAATGATACTTTTGTCAACCGAAAATAGGGCTCAACCGTGTATGAAAAGCCCTGTTTTAAGGTTTGAAAATTCAACAATTTAAGCATAACATACTCAATATGAGAAGCATCTCATTGTTTTCAAGAAGTGTTGTCCGGACTTTAATCCTGTTTTTATCGCTCAACCTGATTGGTTTGTCTGTCACCTTTGCGCAAAGTGCTGCCGAAGGAGCTGCATTATTTAAGCAAAAGTGTACTTCATGTCACGCGTTAAACCAGAAGGTCGTTGGTCCGGCATTAAAAGGTGTTCACGAACGTCGTGAAGAGGCCTGGTTGTTAAAGTGGATCAAAAATTCACAAGCTATGATTGCCGCAGGCGATCCGGAAGCAGTGAAAATCTACAACGAGTACAATCAGTCTGCGATGACTGCCTTCCCTGAGTTGTCGGACGATAACATCAAGAGTATTTTAGCTTATATAAAGGAAGAAGGAGACAAGCCTGCTGCCGCTGCTGCGGGTGCTGGTGCAGCTGGCGGAGAAGCTAAAACGGAAGAAGTTAGTAATTTGATGATCAGCGGAATTATTTTGTTGATCATTATCTCTTTCTTGGTAATTCTGGTTTTAAACCGCGTAATTACTACCCTCGACAAATTGTTTAAGAAAAAACAAGGTATTGAGGAAGAAGAAGAAGCAAAAGTGGCCAAGCCTAGTTTCAACGAACAGGTTAAGGCGTTCACTAAAAACAAGAAAAAAGTATTTTTTGTGGTGTTGATCTTGTTGGGTGTATTGAGTGTGGTTGCCTGGATGGGTATGTGGAACACCGGAGTGCACCAAGGATACCAACCTGTTCAACCAATTAAATTTTCTCACCAACTACACGCAGGTACCAACCAAATTAGTTGTCAGTACTGCCACGGTGGAGCATTCAAATCTAAAAATGCGTCTATCCCATCGTTAAATGTGTGTATGAACTGCCACAACTATGTGCAGGCAAGAGAAAAATACAATGGAGAAATCTCTCCAGAGATTGCAAAAATTTACCAGGCATTGGATTACAATCCGGATACTAAGGTTTATGGAGAAAATCCAAAACCGGTAGAATGGATCCGTATTCACAATTTACCTGATTTAGCCTATTTCAACCACGCTCAACACGTTCAGGTAGCTGGTATTCAGTGTCAGAAATGCCACGGCCCAATCCAAAATATGGAAGAGGTTTACCAGTATGCTCCTTTAACCATGAAATGGTGTATCAATTGTCACAAAGAGACTGAAGTAAATCATAAAGGCAATGCTTATTATGATAAACTGATTGCCGCTCACGAGCAATTGAAAAAAGGAGGAAAAGTTACTGCAGCCGTATTGGGTGGTTTAGAGTGCGGTAAATGTCACTATTAATTAGAATCGTTTAGAACACAGTTATCATATAGCTTACATGGAAAGCAATAAAAAATACTGGAAAGGTTTAGAAGAACTGAAGCAAACGCCAGAATTCGTTGAGAACAGTAAAAACGAATTTGCTGAGGCTTTGCCCATTGAAGACGTATTGAACGAGGCTGGTTTAAATACCGTAACTCCACGTCGCGACTTTTTGAAAGCGCTAGGTTTTGGAGTAGGTGCGGTAACCTTAGCTGCTTGTCAGCCGGCACCTGTTCATAAAGCTATTCCTTATTTAATCAAGCCTGAAGAAATTGTTCCGGGTATTCCGAATTACTATGCCTCAACGTTTAACGGTCACAGTATTTTGGTTAAAACTCGTGAGGGTCGTCCAATTAAAGTGGAAGGTAACCCGAATTGCTTGTTAAGTGGAGGTCGTTTAGATGCTCAAGCTCAGGCTTCTGTTTTAGATCTTTACGATTCCTCACGTTTACAGGCTCCAGTATTAAATGGTGCTGAAGCCAGCTGGGCTCAAGTAGATAGTTTCGTAAAAGGCGAATTGTCAAAAATTAAAGCGGGTGGAAAGAAAATCCGAATTGTAAGCTCAACGGTAAACAGTCCATCTACAAAAGCGGTTATCGCTGATTTTACAGCTCAATATCCAACTGCTAAATTGGTTCAAGTTGATGCCGTTTCTTATACCGGTATTATTCAAGCTAACCAAAACAGTTTTGGCAAAGCCGTATTACCTCACTACCGTTTTGATAATGCCGATGTGATTGTAAGTTTTGGTGCAGATTTCTTAGGCACCTGGATTTCACCGGTAGAGTTTACCCGTCAGTACACTAAAAATCGTGCTGCCGAAGCTTTGGAAAGAAAGAAAATGTCTCGTCATATCCAATTCGAATCGGGTATGAGTTTGACAGGTACTAATGCAGATGCCCGTATTTCCTTAAAGCCATCTGAAGAAGGTATCGCTCTATTAAATTTATACAATGCTTTAGGTGCTAATGTTCCAAGCAAGAAATTGGGTAACAACGCCAAAGCAGATAAAGCCATTCAATTGGCTGCTAAAGAGTTGTTAAACGCTAAAGGTAAAGCTTTGGTAGTTTGCGGTTCAAACGATGTTTCTACGCAAATTTTGGTAAATGCCATCAACTCTTTGTTGGGCAGCTATGGTTCTACTATTGATTTAACCAACCCATCAAACCAGTTTGCTGGCAACGATGCAGAGTTTGTAGAATTCATTAATGAAATGAAGCGTGGTGAAGTAGATGCCGTTTTCTTCTTGAATTCGAATCCTGCTTACAGCGCTGTAAATACTAAAGAATTTACAGATGCATTGGCTAAGGTGAAACTTCGTGTTTCTTTTGCCGATCGTCAGGATGAAACTGCGGCCTTATGCCAGGTAAATGCACCAGCCAACCATTACTTAGAGTCGTGGGGCGATAGCAATCCGGTTTCAGGATACTATACTTTGGTTCAGCCAACCATCAATCCGGTGTACAATACCCGTATGGCAGAAGAAAGTTTATTGACTTGGTCTGATGCTGCGGTAAAAGAATATTACCAATATGTGCGTTCCAACTGGGAGAAAACAGTGTTGGCACAAAGTGGGAAAACCTGGAAAGATGTATTGCAAACCGGTTCAGTGTACATGGGTGCAGCTCCAGCTGCAGCTGTGAGCTTTAACCGTGATTTGAATGCGGTGGCTGCTACCATCATCAGCGAAAGCGATGCTTTGGCAAAAGCAAGTGTTGAATTACAGGTGTATCAAAATGTTGCCATTGGAGATGGTCGTACGGCCAACAATCCATGGTTACAAGAATTGCCTGATCCAGTTTCGAAAGTAACTTGGGACAACTATGTTGCCATTGCGCCTAAATACGCCGAAAAATTAGGTCTAAACGAATTTGATTTAGTAGAAGTTAAGTCTGCGAATTACAGTGTGACTTTACCGGTATTGGTTCAACCTGGTCAAGCTGCTGGAACCATTTCCATTGCTGTTGGCTACGGACGTTCAAAAGCTGGTAAAGCAGGAAACGAAGTGGGTAAAAATGCCTATCCGTTCTTAACTTTTGTGAATGGTACTTTCCAAACCACTGCTGCAGTAAGTATCAGTAAAGTTGGTGGAACCTATGAGTTGGCTCAAACCCAAACTCACCATTCAATTGAAGGACGTAACATTATTCGTGAAACGACTTTAAAAGAATATTTAAAAGATCCACATGCTGGCAGCGGTCACGGTGCCGGACACAAAACCTACGATTTGTGGAACGCTTATGAAAAACCTGGCCAAAACTGGGTAATGGCGATCGACCTGAATGCTTGTACCGGTTGTGGTGCTTGTATTGTAGCTTGTAATGCCGAAAATAACGTTCCTGTAGTAGGTCGCGATGAGGTTCGCCGTCGTCGTGAAATGCACTGGATCCGCATTGACCGTTACTACAGCTTTAACGAAGCTGGTAAATCAGTAACTGAAGAAAAAGAAATTGCGCATTTAGAAGATATGGATAACGTATCGGTAGTACACCAACCGATGCTATGTCAGCACTGTGAGCACGCTCCTTGTGAAACAGTTTGTCCGGTATTGGCAACAGTACACTCTTCAGACGGTTTGAACCACATGGCTTACAACCGTTGCGTGGGTACTCGTTACTGTGCGAACAACTGTCCGTACAAAGTACGTCGTTTCAACTGGTTTAACTACTGGAACGATTCACGTTTCGATAACTACCTGAATAATGAGTTCACACAGTTGGTATTGAATCCGGATGTTACAACACGTTCACGCGGGGTAATGGAGAAATGCTCTATGTGTATTCAGCGTATCCAGGCTGGTAAATTACAAGCTAAGATTGAAAAACGTCCGTTGAAAGACGGTGATATCAAAACAGCTTGTCAGCAAACTTGTCCTGCCAATGCGATCATCTTCGGTGATGGAAACGATCCAAACTCTGAAGTGTCAAAAGCATTGAAGAGCGAGCGTACCTACTACGTATTGGAAGAATTAAACGTTCAACCGGGTGTAGGTTATCAGGTAAAAGTTAGAAATACCGCAGAGGTTTAATCATATTTCATAGAACAGCTATAAAACTATGTCATCTCATCACGAATCAATAATCAGAGAACCACTAATTACCGGTGAAAACATCACGTATGCGAAAGTAACCGAGGATGTACTGGTTCCTGTAGAAAATAAGGCCAACAAAGCCTGGTGGATTGGTTTCACCATTGCTGCTTTGGGCGCATTAATGTGGGTTGTTGCCGTTAGTTACACCTTTTGGAACGGTATAGGTGCCTGGGGTTTGAATAAAACTGTGGGTTGGGCCTGGGATATTACCGGTTTCGTATGGTGGGTAGGTATCGGTCACGCCGGAACACTGATCTCGGCGGTATTGTTACTCTTCCGTCAGAATTGGCGTAACTCCATTAACCGTTCTGCTGAGGCGATGACCATTTTCGCGGTAATTTGTGCGGCAACGTACGTTATTTCCCACATGGGTCGCCCTTGGTTGGCTTACTGGCCGTTGCCATTGCCAAACCAGTTCGGTTCGTTATGGGTAAACTTTAACTCACCATTGGTTTGGGACGTATTCGCGATTTCTACGTATTTCTCGGTATCCTTAGTATTCTGGTACACCGGTTTATTGCCAGATATCGCTACCATTCGCGATCGTGCTACTGGTTTACGTCGTAAAATTTATTCTATCCTTTCTTTCGGATGGAACGGTTCGGTAAAAACTTGGCAACGTTTTGAAGCAGTTTCATTGATTTTGGCAGGTGTTTCTACACCGTTGGTACTTTCAGTACACACCATCGTATCCTTCGACTTTGCTACTTCGGTAATTCCTGGATGGCACACCACCATCTTCCCGCCATACTTCGTGGCTGGTGCAATTTTCTCTGGTTTCGCCATGGTACAAACCTTATTGTTGATTGCCCGTAAGGTCATGAACTTCGAAAACTACATCACCATGTTCCACATCGAATCGATGAATAAAATCATCATCGTTACTGGATCAATTGTAGGTGTAGCTTACTTAACTGAATTATTTATCGCCTGGTATTCAGGTGCCGAATACGAGCAATACGCTTTCTTAAACCGTGTTAGTGGTCCATACTGGTGGGCATACTGGAGCATGATGACCTGTAACGTAATCTCTCCGCAATTGTTCTGGTTCAAAAAAATCCGTACCAGCATTGCTGCTTCATGGATCTTATCTATCGTGGTTAACATTGGTATGTGGTTTGAGCGTTTCGTAATTATCGTAACCTCTCTACACCGCGATTACCTTCCATCTAGCTGGGCTATGTTCTATCCAACTTGGGTGGATGTGGCAGTATTTGTTGGATCGATCGGTTTATTCTTTACCCTGTTCTTACTGTTCTTACGTTTCTTGCCTGCTATCGCGATGGCAGAGGTGAAACTCTTAGTGAAAACTTCATCAGAGCAATCTAAAAAAGCCTTGATTAAAGGTGGTAAAGTAGATAAAGAGCATGCTAAGTTCTACGTAGAGTCATTAGACAAATACGACAGTGTTAACCAGGCTGACTACGCAAAAATCTAATTATGAGCAAAACGAAATATATACTAGGCCATTTTGCTGATCCTGATGAAATGATGCACGGGATCGATAAGCTTCAGGAGAATAATATCCCTGTGTACGATGTATTTACTCCAATGCCTATCCACGGAATCGAAGATAAATTGGGAGTGAAGCGTTCACGTTTACCCATAGCGGCTTTCTGTTTTGGAGCTACCGGTACCTTGACCGCCTTTGTGATGATTTACTACATGCTGGTCTACGACTGGCCGATGAATATTGGTGGGAAGCCCGCTTTTGCGATTCCAGACTTTGTTCCGGTAATGTTTGAGTTAACGGTACTTTTTGGTGCTTTTGGCATGGTGGGAACATTCTTCTTCAAAAACCATTTATTTCCGGGCCGTGCCCCAAGAGTAATGGATTTACGTGCTACTAACGATCGTTTTATTATTGCGATTGATGCACAGGAAGTAAAAGATGCTAAAAAAGTAGATAGTTTATTAAAAGATGCTGGTGCAGTAGAAGTATTGCACAATGAAAGGAAATATGTTAGCTATGAATAAACTTCGTGTTTTCAATATGGCCTTCTTAGCCCTTGCAGCAAGTATCGTTATTGCTTCTTGTGGTAGTAAGAGCAGCCCGGGATGGGAATATGCCCGTAATATGTACGATCCAATTGCGTACAATCCGGATCAGCCGAATAAGAATTTTAAGGATGGTAAAACGGCACAGTTGCCTCCGGCAAATACTACCCCAGTTGGTGGATTTGATAAGCTGGAAGAAAGCTATCCGAACACCTTAGAAGGTTATGAGGCAGCAGGTAAAAACATGTCAAATCCTTTGCCTGTAACAACTGAGACCTTAGAACAAGGAAAATCTTTGTACTTGAACATGTGTTCGCAATGCCATGGTTTAAACGGTGCAGGTGATGGAGCCATTGTTAAAATGCAAAAATTTCCTCCTCCGCCATCTTATGCAACTGGGACATCATCTCGTGGTGGTGCTATGAAGGATTTAACCGATGGAAAAATTTTCCATACCATAACCTATGGCGTAAACCTAATGGGGCCACACCGCTACCAGTTAACGCCAAACGAGCGATGGAAAATTGTTATGTACGTACACGAATTACAAAAATTACAGTAGTTAATTGCTATTATCCACATGGGAACAAATCACACTACAAAACATAATTTTGCTCAGCAATTTGAGTTTTCAGGTAAGGTAAAAACCTGGAGTGTATTAGCCGTATTGCTTGGTGCAGGGGCTGTTGCTTACGGTTTTTATTCTGGTCATGCTGAGCGTACTTTTGCCAATTTATTATTGATGGCGTACTACTTTACCTGTGTATGTGCTGCAGGTGCATTTTTTGTTGCCCTGCAATACGTGGCTCAGGCAGGTTGGTCAGCTGGGTTGGTACGCATTCCTCAAGCATTTGCGAAAGTATTGCCTATCGCATCATTGGTATTAATCGGGATTGTTGCAGCAGGATTGTATAGCCATAATTTATACCACCACTGGCATGCCGATGGTTTAACCGACCCTAACAGTCCGCACTATGATCCAATCATTGCGGGGAAAGCAGTTTACTTAAATGTGCCTTTTTTCTTAACACGTTTAGTGGTTTTCTTAGGTATTTATAGCTTTTTTGCTTTGGCACTAACAAAATTATCAAATCGTGAAGATCTGGAAGGTGGATTGAACAGCTACAAGAAAAGCATCGGTTATTCAGCTGTGTTTTTGGTGATATTTGGATTTACTACGCCAATCTGGGCTTTTGATACCATCATGTCATTAGAAGCACACTGGTTCTCAACCATGTTCGGTTGGTATAATTTCGCAGCCATGTGGGTAAGTGGTTTATGTGCCATTACCTTAACTGTAATTTTCCTAAAACGTTCTGGCTACTTAACCTGGATAAACGACAGTCATTTACACGATTTGGGTAAATTCATTTTTGCCTTCTCTATTTTCTGGACTTACGTTTGGTTTGCTCAATTCTTATTGATCTATTATGCCAATATTCCGGAAGAAACTGTGTATTTCTACAAGCGTTGGGAGCCAGAGTTTAAACCGTGGTTCTGGTTAAATATTGTGATGAACTTTGTGTCGCCGCTGTTGATTTTGATGACACGTGATGCAAAACGTAAAGAAAGCGTGTTGATTTTTGTTTCGATATTCTTGCTTTGCGGTCACTGGTTAGATTATTACATGATGGTTATGCCGGGTACGGTAGGTGCTGAACGTGGTTTCGGTATCATTGAAGTTGGAACAGCCATTGGTTTTGCAGGTCTGTTTGTGTTCTTGATGTTGACCAGCTTGAGCAAAAAACCATTGGTACCTGTAAACCATCCATTCTTGGAAGAGAGTTTGAACCATCACATTTAACAAACGAATTATAACCTATTTGTTCGATAAGAAAATGAGTTTAAGAAAAGTTTTAATTCCAGCTGTATATAGTTTAGTGCTTGTATTAGCATTAACAACTGTTTCTGTAAAAGCACAAAATCAGGATAGCACCGCAGTATCAATTACTGCTGCAACCGATAGCGCTAAAGCGATGAATAGCGTACAAGTACCTACGCTAATCAGTACAGATGTAGATACAACTAAATTATCTTGGAATCAGGGAGATGGTCAGGGAAATCCTGTTGAAATTGCTAAGCCAGAACAAGATTTTTCTGGTGTTTACAAATCAGCAGCTTATTATACCTTATTGTTCTTTTTATTCTGTGTGTTTATTGGCATTGTGGGTAAGGCTTTACGTGCTTACGAATTAACCCGCAGTATTCAGGGTAAAGGGCCGGGTATTAACTGGCACCGCGTCCAATCTGTATTGTTCGCCATAACATTAATTGCTGGTCTGTACGGAACCTATTGGTCGTTCCAGAATCACGGAAGTTTAATTAATACGATTTCTGGTACGCTTCATGGTGCCAAAATCGATTTTATGTTTAACATTACCCTGGGTATTACACTTACGGTATTTGTTTTAACACATATCGCTTTATTCTACTTCACCTTTAAGTATGTAGGGTCTGAAAAGCGTAAGGCCTACTTTTATCCGCACAACGATACCTTAGAGCGTGTTTGGACTATTGTTCCGGCTATCGTTCTAACCGTATTGGTGTTATTGGGTTTCTTTACTTGGAGAGGAATTACCAATGTATCTGAAGAAGATCAGAAAAAAGCATTGAATATTGAAGTAACTGGTGAGCAATTCAAATGGACTGTTCGTTACCCTGGTGCTGATAATCAGGTAGGACTTCGCAATTACAAATTGATTACGCCAACAAACGGTTTGGGTATTGATTTTACCGATAAGAAAAGCTGGGATGACCAAATTGCCGGTGAAATTGTGTTACCCGTAAATCGTCCGGTTCGTTTCTCTATTAATGCGAAAGATGTTCTTCACAGTTTTTATATCCCAGGTTTCCGTGTTCAAATGAACGCCGTACCGGGTATGCCAACGTATTTCCAATTTACTCCTAGTGTAACTACTGCTGAGATGCGTGAAAAAACAAATGATCCTACTTACGATTATATACTTTTATGCGCTAAAATATGTGGCTCTGGTCACTACAACATGCAGGTAAAAGTGAAGGTTGTAAGCGAAAAAGAATACCAAGAGTGGGCAGTAAAACAGCCTTTGTTTTACAACGATGATATGAAAAAACAAATGCAGTCTGCACAAGTTACTGATGCAGCTGCCAATACAACATTAGCATTAACTACAAGCAAATAAATATAGACGTTTATGGCAAGTACAGCAATTCACGATAGCGCCGCACACCACGATCACGGTCATCACCATGAAACCTTCCTGACAAAGTACATCTTTTCTCAGGATCACAAGATGATTGCCAAACAATTCCTAATTACAGGTATTGTAATGGGTGTTATTGCAATGATTTTATCTGTGTTATTCCGTTTGCAATTGGGTTGGCCTGATAAGTCATTCCCTATTCTAGAAACTTTCTTAGGAAAATGGGCAGAAGGCGGACGTATAAAACCGGATTTCTATCTGGCCTTGGTTACCATACACGGTACCATGATGGTTTTCTTTGTACTTACTGCCGGATTGAGCGGTACATTCAGTAACCTACTTATTCCATTGCAGCTGGGTGCTCGCGATATGGCTTCGCCATTCATTAACATGCTATCATACTGGTTCTTCTTTTTAGCCTGTGTGATCATGATGGGTTCCTTCTTTGTAGAAAGTGGTCCTGCAAGTGCCGGTTGGACAATTTATCCGCCATTATCGGCTTTGCCAAAAGCAATTGCTGGTTCTGGACTGGGGATGACCTTATGGTTGGTTAGTATGACTCTGTTCGTTGCTTCTTCATTAATGGGAGCTTTGAACTACATCTCTACCGTATTGAACATGCGTACCAAAGGGATGGATTTATGGAGAATGCCTTTAACTATCTGGGCTTTCTTCTTAACTGCTATCGTGGGTGTGTTATCGTTCCCGGTACTCGTATCTGCAGTTGTACTCTTAATTTTCGACCGCAGTTTCGGTACCAGTTTCTATTTGTCAGACATCGTAGTACAAGGACAAGTATTACCTAACCAAGGGGGTAGCCCAATTTTATGGGAACACCTTTTCTGGTTCTTAGGTCACCCTGAGGTTTACATCGTATTGATGCCAGCTTTAGGTATTACGTCCGAAGTTATTGCGACTAATTCTCGAAAACCAATTTTCGGTTACCACGCCATGGTATACTCATTAATTGGTATCACCGTATTATCGTTCATTGTTTGGGGTCACCACATGTTCGTTACCGGTATGAACCCATTCTTGGGCGGTGTATTTATGATCACCACCTTAATTATTGCAGTTCCATCGGCAGTAAAAACCTTTAACTACCTGGCAACCTTATGGAGAGGTAACATCCGTTTCACTCCGGCCATGATGTTCGCTATTGGATTGGTTTCATTCTTCATTTCAGGCGGATTAACCGGTATCTTCTTGGGTAATGCCGCTTTGGATATTAACCTGCACGATACGTATTTTGTAGTAGCCCACTTCCATTTGGTTATGGGTTCGGCTTCTATCTTTGGTATGCTTTGTGGAGTTTACCACTGGTATCCTAAGATGTTTGGCCGCATGATGGACGAGAAATTAGGTTATTTACACTTCTGGTTGACTTTTATTGGTGCCTACTTGGTATTCTTCCCAATGCACTTTATGGGACTAGATGGTGTGCCACGCCGTTACTATGCATTTACTGAGTTTGAGTTTATGAAAGAGTGGTTGTCGGTAAATGCCTTTATTTCATGGGCTGCGATTATAGCTGCCTTGGCACAAGTTGCTTTCTTGTGGAACTTTTTCTATTCCATGTTCTATGGAAAGAAAGCACCTCAAAACCCTTGGGAGTCTAACACGATGGAGTGGACTACACCGGTTGAACATTTACACGGTAACTGGCCGGGTGAGATCCCAACCGTTTACCGTTGGCCATACGATTACAGCAAACCGGGACATGACAAAGATTTCATTCCTCAAACTACACCACTCTCTCAAACCATGAGTTCTAACTTGCCTCATGATTTTGAAGGAAATGTAGAAGCTGAAAAAATTCAGGCCCAATGGAAATCTGAAGTAAAACCATCGGCTGCTAAAAAGAAGGCATAACCGATAAAATTTTCTAAGATTTTGGGGTATCTGGCCTAAGTTTGTACAAGCTTACCGATACCCCTAAATTTTTTAAGCACATGCATCAATCCTCGCAGAAACGTTTCATCAGGATCAATTTGATCACCATCATCACACTGTTTGCAGTGATTTTGGCGGGTGGAGTGGTACGTAGTACCGGTTCTGGAATGGGTTGCCCAGATTGGCCTAAATGTTTTGATCAATACATTCCACCAACTAACGTATCTGAATTGCCAGCCGATTACGAGCAGAAATATGTGGCCATGAGGGTAAAGAAAAACGAACGCTTTGCCAAAACACTCGATGTATTGGGCTATGGTGATCTGGCCGTTCGTATTCGAGAAGATAAATCTATTTTACAACCCGAATCTTTCAATGCGTTCAAAACCTGGACCGAATACATTAATCGTTTAATCGGTGTTTTATGCGGATTTGCTTTATTGGCTTCAGCTATTTTTTCCTTCACGTATTTTAGGTCGCGGAAGCGAATCGTGTTTTTGAGTGTGTTTAATGTGTTTTTAGTAGTTTTCCAGGCTTGGATGGGTTCGATTGTGGTATCAACCAATTTAATGGCCTGGATTGTTACGGTGCACATGTTATTGGCACTCGCTATTGTTGCAATTAGCATATACACCTATTTTGATGCCAAGCATTTTGCTCAGAAAGTCAATGCACGCAAATCGCCTTTGTTGATTAGATTATTGGCACTTGGCGTTTTGGTATTAACCATTGTCCAAATTACTTTAGGAACCGAGGTGAGGGAGCAAGTTGACGCCATTGCCACCGCCATGAATAACCTGAACCGTGCAGAATGGCTTTCAAAAACGGGGGTCATATTCAATTTTCATAGAGATATTGCCGTATTGGTATTGGGACTTAATTTTTTGCTGTTTCGCTTTGTTCATCGGAAGTATGCCCTTAAAACGGATGCACACCGTATGTTGCGTTTTAGTCTAAACCTTATTACCCTACAATTACTTACAGGTTTGGCACTTGAATATTTAGCATTGCAACCTGTTGCGCAAGCATTACACATTCTTTTAGCCAGCCTGCTATTTGGGTCACAGTTTTACATGTTCTTATCGTTAAATAAGGATCTAGAAGAAGGGAGTGCGGTAGCTTGAGTACATTCTTGAAAGATTTCGTGAAATTGGTAAAACTGCGACTCAGCTTTTTGGTTGTTTTTTCAGCTTCTATTTCCTTTTTGATAGCTAGTAAAGAACAAGCATTCATCAACTGGACAAACTGGTTGATTTTAACCTTGGGTGGTTTTTTGGTAACTGCCGCAGCAAACGGTTTCAATGAAATTATTGAAAAGGACTTGGATAAACTGATGCGGCGTACAGCCGACAGGCCTATACCAGCTGGTCACATGACTACTGGTCAGGCTCTGGTGCTCAGTTTAACCATGGCTTTGTCTGGCACCTATATTCTCATGCAGCTGAATATACTAACCGGTTTGCTTTCGGTATTTTCTATACTTCTGTATGCCTTTGCGTATACTCCGATGAAGCGTAAGTCGCCAATTGCCGTATTTATTGGTGCTATACCGGGAGCCTTGCCACCATTAATTGGCTATTTCGCCGCCTTTGATCAGCCACAAATATCTTGGATTCCTATTATCTTATTCTTGATTCAGTTTGTTTGGCAGTTTCCTCACTTTTGGTCAATTGCCTGGGTGTTGGATGAAGATTACAAGAAAGCCGGTTTTCGACTCTTGCCTACCACCCGTCCGGATCGTTTGAGTGCCTTGGTAATTTTACTGAGTACTATCGTGTTGATACCGGTAAGTTTAATGCCCACGTTTTACCATTTTGGCGGTTACATTTTGGCTATTATTTCGGCAGCAATGGGCTTGTATTTCTTATACACTGCCATACAATTGTATAAAAATTTAGATACCGCTGCCGCACGGCGAATGATGTACGTCTCTTTTGTATATTTGCCCATTGTTCAATTAAGCTTACTTTTTGATTTCATTCCCTGATTAAGAACCTATGGCAAATTTTACTGAACAAGATAAAGCCAATCTGAAAGCCAAAAAGTTTTTGGTATGGTTGTTTGTGATTTCTTCTTTCATGCTTTTTGCAGCATTAACCAGTGGTTTTATTGTGTATACTGCCGGTAGTGTTGAACGAGGAATCAAGATTTCACTTCCTCAATCGTTCATGTACAGTACGGCTGTTATTGTGCTCAGCAGTATCAGCATGCACCTGGCATACCTTTCTGCAAAACGGTTGCAATTCGCAAAACAACAAGGCTACTTACTTCTTACCATGGCTTTGGGAATCGTCTTTTTCTTTTTGCAATTGTCGTCCTGGACATACCTGACCCAACAAGGCGTTTATTTTGTAAATCCGAACGCTTCACAATCGTTTCTGTATGTATTTACCGGGGCGCATTTACTGCACGTTTTTGCAGGTTTAATGATGTTGCTAAATGCCTGGATCGGGAAGTTGAAAAATATACCCCAAGTGAACAATTTGTTCCGTTTGGAATCTACTTCCATCTTTTGGCATTTTATAGATATACTATGGATTTATCTATATGTTTTCTTACTTTTGAACCAATAATTTCTAATAATAATTTCTATAAATGAGTACCACGGTATCACCACTTGATCGAGTTAAAACCGGCGCCTGGAATGGCGGAAAATCTCCTTTTGACGTTGAGTACGGCAAAATTATGATGTGGTTTTTCTTATTGTCTGATGCATTCACCTTTTCTGCTTTTTTGATTTATTATGGCGCACAACGTTTTAGTAAATTGACCTGGCCAGATCCTGATGTGGTTTTCCAATCAATCCCGGGTATAGCTGATCATGGTTACCCATTGGTTTTCGTAGGTATCATGACATTCATCTTGATCATGAGCTCTGTAACCATGGTATTGGCAGTAGAAGCCGGACATCGTAATGCTAAAAAAGAAGTAGTGAATTGGATGATCTGGACCATTGTAGGTGGTTTAATGTTCTTGGGTTGCCAGGCTTTAGAGTGGACTCACTTACACCACGAAGGCTACTGGTGGGGAAGTTTCCCGGCTTCATACACCGGTGTAGATACCATTGGGGCCTTGCAATTTGCTAACCTGTTTTTCACGATTACCGGATTCCACGGGTTCCACGTGTTTACCGGTGTACTTATCAATATTATAATTTTGAGTATGACCCTAGCCGGTGTATTCGAGAAACGCGGTAGCTACCTGATGGTTGAAAAAGTAGGTCTTTACTGGCACTTTGTAGACCTAGTTTGGGTATTCGTATTTACATTCTTTTACTTGGTATAATCAGCATTTAAAATCATATGTCTGCACAACATTCACAAGATCATGCTATGGAGCATGAAACCATGACTAAAGGCAAAATCTGGCAAGTATTTTTCTATTTGTTAGGCATTACTGCTTTAGAGTTTTTTATCGCCTTGTATTTAATCCCGAAAGGAATTGTTTCTCATGGCATCGGTAACTTTGCCTACATCGTGTTAACACTGGTAAAAGCGTTCTATATTGTAGCGTATTTCATGCACTTGAAATTTGAGAAGTTCGCTTTCAAAACCAGTATCGTTGTATCATTAATCTTCATCATTTATTTCATCATATTGATGCTTACTGAAGGCTCGTACATGCACTTACACATGAATTAATGACATTGCCGAAGTTTACGATCAAAAAAATATTAATCCTGGTCACCTTACTTGCGGTACCGGGATTTTTATATTGGATGCTAACCGAAAAAGGGAAAAACCGGTATAAAAGCCTTCCTATTTTCGGTCCGAAGCAAGTGGCAAGTACGTTCCATACCGTCCGCAGAAAGCAGATACCCGATACCATTTACCATACCATTCGCGACTTTAAGCTGAGTGATCAAAACCAAAAGGAATTTAAATTTCCGGCCGATAGCCCTCAAATTACTGTAGTGAATTTCTTTTTCAGCCGTTGCGATGGTTTTTGCCCGGCAATGAATAAGCAAATGAAACGCGTTGCCGAGCGCTTTGGCACCAATACCCTACTGCAGTTTGCCTCCATATCACTTGATCCAGAATTCGACAAGCCCGAAGTATTGGCTGCTTATGCCAAATCCTTGAATGTAAATTCTGAGAAATGGTTTTTCCTGAGCGGAGATCAAACAACAATCCTTAATCTTTCCAAACAAGATTTCCTCTTAGATGCCATGCCCGATCCTCAACATCCGGGACAATTTATCCATACATCGTTGCTAATATTGATTGATCCGCAGCAGCGCATCCGGGGTTATTACGATGCCTTGAGCAAAGAGCAGGCAGATAAGTTGATCGATGAGATTAAAGTATTGATTGCTGAAGAATTAAGAAGTAGAACAACTAAAAACGTACGCTAAGAAATTATGAACGACAAATTAATTTTTAGACTGGTAACCTTTATCTCAATTTTTGTTTTTGCCGTGGTGGTTATCCTAAACCGAAAGCTAATTCCAGTAACTATACCTACGCCGGCTTTTGTTTACTTTTTACCTAAATTAAATGCCATCATCAATGGTACATGTTCGGTTTTATTGTTAATCTCGTTGTATCAGATTAAGCGCAAAAACATTGATGCACACAAGCGTTTGAATATCCTTACCTTTTTATTGTCATCACTGTTTTTAGTGTCCTATATCCTTTTCCATTATTTCGTGAAAGAAACCACTTTTGGTGGCGATGGTTTCATCCGCATCATTTATTATGTGATTCTGATTACTCACATTATTTTGGCGGCAGCCGTATTGCCTTTGGTCTTGCTTAGTTTTAATAACGGACTAAAAATGGAAATTGAAAAGCACCGTAAATTGGTTCGTTGGACTTTCCCAATTTGGCTGTACGTTACGGTTACAGGAGTAATTGTGTACCTCATGATTTCGCCTTATTACACTTTCTAGACATATTTTCGAGTATATTTGTGTTATGAAATTCTGGAGAGCAAATATCTTTATTCTAGTAGTATCAGTTGCTGCATTGCTGCTTCCTAATGCCGCTAATGCCCAGTGTGCCATGTGTGGTGAGATTGCTGCAAATTCCGTTAAAAATGGCAATAAGCAAGGTTTAGGATTGAATAATGGCATCCTCTACTTATTGGCTGCTCCTTACTTGGCCATTGCCGGTGTAGGTTACGTTTGGTACAAGAAATACCGTAGAAGAAACGTAGCTGTACACATGAAAGACGAGAAATTGAATTTGAATTAATCTAGCATGCTGAATCCCGCAACCTTCACTTTTTTGCAAGGGGTAATTGATAACAATAATCGGGAATGGTTTCAGCAACATAAATCTGAATTCGAGGCTGCAAAAGCAGATGTTTTTCAATTTGCCCAAACGCTAATCTATGGTCTATCTGCTTTTGACCCGGTTATCCCCTCAGATCTTGATCCTAAACTGTGCGTGATGCGAATTTATCGCGATGTGCGTTTCAGTAAAAACAAAGATCCTTACAAAGAAAATTTTGCGATTGCCATTTCTGCCAAAGGAAAAAATTTTGATGGCCCCGGATATTATTTACACATACACCCCACTCAATCTTTTGTTGCCGGTGGTTGCTGGATGCCCGAGCCAAATGAGTTGAAGGCGATTAGACAGGAGATTGATTACAATGGATCTGAGCTTCATGAGATTCTAGAAAGCCCTGATTTTAAAAACTATTTTGGCGAGTTGGATACTACCGAAAAACTAAAAACCGTTCCTAAAGGATACGATTCCGACCATCCGGATATTGACTATTTGAAATTGAAAAGTTTTACCGCTAACCGTTCGTTAAATCCAGTAGATTTGTGTAACCTGCATGCCGCAGAAACGGTGCTGAAAGGTTTCCGGGCTCTACACCCCCTGATGCTTTTTTTACGAAATGCATTAGCCTAACTTTGATAACTATGAAAAAATTAACACTATTACTGACAGTTATTACAGCTTTATTCAGCTTGAATGCTTGCACCGTCTTATCTAAAAAGAATTACAATGCCCTAATTGCACAGCGTGATTCGCTCTCAAGCGGTTGGAATCAGGCACAAATTAACATCGAGAATTTAGAATTAACCGTTGAGCGCCTGAAAGCAGATACCAGTCGTTTAAGCTCTCGTTTAAGAGATTTGCAGGCCAAGTACAATGGCTTAGACTCGAACTATTCAGCTTTGCTCAAAAATAGCTCTTCTGAAATTAACCGCTTGGCAGAGGATCTAAAAAAACGCGAAGCCCGTCTAACCGAAGTAGAAGAAATTTTGCGCAAACGCGATGAAGCTACTCAAGCCCTAAAAGATAAATTACAGAAGGCCTTACTTGGCTTCCAACAAAGCGGCTTGAGTGTTGATATACGCAACGGCAAAGTGTATGTTTCGCTAACCGATAAGTTATTGTTCGATACCGGCAGCATCATTATTGACGATAAAGGTCAGCAAGCCTTAAAAGAATTAGCCAAAGTATTGAAAACCCAGCCTGAGATTAACATCTCGGTAGAAGGACACACCGATAACCAGCGAGTAAATAATTTGGGTCAGATAAAAGACAATTGGGATCTGAGCGTATTGCGGGCAACTTCGGTAGTACGCTATTTAACGGATATAGAGAAAATTGAAAACACACGTATTACCGCCACCGGTAAAGGAGAATTTCAACCTCTTGCCGAGGGTAATACTCCTGAAGTACGCAGCCGTAACCGTCGTATTGAAATTGTACTTTCTCCAAAGCTAGACGAGTTGTATCAGCTCATTAAGTAATAGTTTAAAACAAAAGCCCTTTCAAGAAAGGGCTTTTGTTTTAAAAAGGACTTTTAAATTCGGCGAATTGCGGTAATGCTTTATCCTTCTCAGAAAGGATAATCTCCGATTCGGGTAAATTCCAATTGATAGCCAGTTTAGGGTCGTTCCAGATTACGCCAATTTCAGCAGCTTTGGCATACAAACCACCACTTACTTTGTAAGCAAAAATGGTATTGTTTTCAAGGGTTATGAAGCCGTGTAGAAACCCTGGAGGAATCCAAAGCATTTGGAAATTATCTCCACTTAGTTCTACACTGAAGTGCTGGCCATAGGTAGGCGATTCTTTTCGAATATCTACCGCAACATCCAATACTTTTCCTTGTATAACCCGCACCAGTTTGCCTTGAGCAAAGGGTTCGGCCTGAGCATGCAAGCCTCTTAGGGTTCCTTTCTGAGATAAGGATTGGTTATCTTGAACAAAAACGGCATCAATACCGGCTTCTGTAAATTGTTTTTGCTTAAAACTTTCAAAAAAGTAGCCGCGTTCGTCTCTCCAAACTTTGGGTTCAATTAGGTATAAACCTGATAGCGGTGTAGGTATAAAATTCATCGTTATTATTTAATGTCAACGAACTCCATCAAGGTTCTGAAAGCCACAAACTTGTTTTCAAATTTTTTGAGGGCATCTGCTTGTAGTGCAGGAGCAAATTCGGTTTTATAGCGCTCGTAAATTTCAGTATTTGCTGCAATGTACTGCATGCAATACGTTACACCTTCGTTCGGAGAATCAAGCACTTTCAACATGCGGCTCGAAACAAAGCAGTTGGTGGCCATTACTTCCGGAACATGCACTTCATTCATCCATTTCACCCAGTCTTGCTCAGCAGATTCGTCCAGTATCACAGTTACGTTGTACAAAATCATAAGCGAAGATAGGAAATAAGCAGCTTTGAAATGCACGGTAAAGCACTAATCAATACTAGTATTTTTGTAGTGCATTTGTTACTCTTGGGCATACAAACAATGCCTAGGGTTTTGTAAATTGATCCCTGAATTCGCTTAAGCACCAATTCATCCACCATGTTGAAGATTAAACGTCTTATTTTTTGTTTAGGAATTTTAGTACTGGCGGCATGTGCAGGTGAAACTGACCTGCGTACTATACCCATCGAAGATTTTTTCAAAAATCCGGAGAAAACCTCATTCAAAATTTCACCAGATGGGGAATACATCGCATACCTGCAGCCCTACAAAAACCGCTTGAATATTTTTGTACAACACATTTCGAATACTAAAGTTGTTCAGGTTACGGCCAGCACCGATCGCAACATTGGCAATTATTTTTGGGCCAATAATAACCAATTGATGTATTTTAAGGATACCAATGGGGATGAAAATCGTCGTTTGTATGCCGTAAATAAAGATGGTTCTCAAGTTCGGGATTTGATTCCTGATAAAAAAGTCCGGATTCGTATTATCGGGCTCGACCGCGTAAAGCCAAATCAGGTCTTGCTAGCTTTGAATAAGCGTGATTCTACGGTTTTTGATGCTTATCGATTGGATACACAAACCGGTATACTCAATTTGTTAGTCCAAAATCCGGGTAACATCAGTGATTGGATAGCCGATTCAGAAGGTCAGTTGCGTTTGGCAGTGGCCAACGACGGCGTTTTTGAAACGTATTTGTATCGCGGTAGCGAGCGTGAATCGTTTAAAAAGTTATTCACGAATAATTTTAAGACTACGGTTAGGCCAATTGGCTTTTGTTCGGAGTCTGACTGTTTGTATGCACTTTCCAACCAGGGCAGAGATAAAACAGCTTTGGTTGAAATCAATTGTAAAACCGGTAAAGAAACTCGGATTATTTACAGTCACCCGGATGTTGACCTGACTGATGCCGGTTACTCAAAACAGACCAAAAAACTACTTTTTGCAGAATACACTACTTGGAAGAATCAGCGAGAATACCTGGATTCCACAACTAAAAGCCTATTCAAAAATTTAAACCGACTCTTGCCAAACACGGAAATCCGTATTACAGATAAAAACTTAGCTGAGGATAAATTTATCATTCGTACCTACACCGACCGCAATCCAGGTGAATTTTATTTGTATCAAACCGCAACTGGCAAGTTGAGTAAACTGGCGGCGTTCAATTCGGCCATAAAACCTGAAGAATTGAGTGAAATGAAACCCATTTCATTTACTGCTGGCGATGGCACACCCATTCAGGGTTATTTAACCCTGCCAAAAGGTAAGGATGCTAAAAATTTACCCATAGTGGTGCTTCCTCATGGTGGTCCTAATGCTCGAAATACTTGGTCTTACAATGCTGAAGTTCAGTTTTTGGCAAATCGTGGATACGGTGTTTTTCAGTTGAACTTCAGAGGATCCACCGGATACGGGAAAGCATTTTGGTCGGCCGGATTTAAACAATGGGGTGGTTTAATTCAACAAGATATTACCGATGGCGTACGTTGGTTGATTAAGCAAGGTATCGCCGATCCGAATAGAATTGGTATTTATGGATTTAGTTTTGGCGGTTATTCGGCTTTGATGGGGCTGTACACTCAGCCCGATCTGTATGCCTGCGGTGTTTCGTATTCTGGTCTGAGTAATCTATACTCTTATCTCAAATCTATACCGCCCTATTACAAACCTTATCAACTCATGTATCAGGAAATGGTAGGAAATCCGGCAACAGATGGCGAATACCTTCGCAAGGCATCTCCGGTATTTCATACCGATAAAATTCAGGCACCTTTACTCATTGTACAGGGCGCCCGCGATTCACGGGTTACTATTAACGAAACCGATCAATTGGTAAAAGAATTAAGAAAACGTAAAGTGCCGGTAACTTACCTGGTTAAACCCAATGAGGGCCACGTGTTTAGAAATGAGGAAAACCGACTGGATTTCTACCTGCACCTAGAAAAATTCCTGCAAAAAAATCTGAAAGGGAGGTAGAAGAGGATGGAAGTTAAAAAGCCGTTCTACCGTAAGAATTTTACACTGATCATTTCATTCATTGTCTTGATCTCGCTGTCTTTCATCTTGGCGCTTATTTTGGCGTATAGCCTCACGAGCAAAAATGTAGAAAACGATTTTTCGTCGAAAAAGATTGAAACATTTGAGCGCATTATTGAACCTTACAACGACTTTTTCCAGAACAGTATTCCGGAAATCTCCTATTATCAGGGCTATCTAGATTCGGCCTCTGCTCGAAAATACGTGAGCGATATCACTGCAAAGTACCCGTTCGTTCAACGGGCTATTTTCTACGATACAGAAATCTCCAACCACCAATTGGATGACGGTTTAAGAGCCGGTCGCCTGGCTTTGGGGCCTAAAGCGGTTTATCAGTTCGGGAAATCTGTTCCAAAAGATTCGGTTATTCTATTTAAGAACAATAAGCCCAATAGTCTTTCCTTAAAAACTGCCGATGAGTTTAATAAAATGGCCATCAAGTTTAGTGGATTTATTGAAACTGCCGATACCACCAAAGCACTGAGCAACGACCAAATATTTAGTACGTTTTACAGTATTTATCCTAACCGGATTACTTACCTGAACATTCCGAGGAGAGAGGAGATCAGCATTTTTCAAGACTTAATGCTAAACGATCGGTCAAGATCACCGGTATTTGAGAAAGACATGTTCAGTTTCTGGCTTAATCCGGCTCGCTTGCCCATAATCAACAGTCACCCTGAGCTTTATCAGCAAATTAAAATTGTACCGGTGGTATACGAGTTATTGGGTGAGCAAGATGACCAATTGACCACCGAAATTGCACTTCCGGGTCCATTTTCGGGGTATAAACTTTTCTTGAGCTCTTCACCTGGATTCCATCAAAGAACCATTTTTACCCGTTTTTTACCTATTGCTGGTTTGCTCTGTTTGATCTATGCCTTCTTAATGATTATTGCTTATCTGATTTATCGTAATCTGTACATCAACGAAATGATGTTTAAGCTTCAGTACGATTTCATCAATAACCTGACGCATGAATTTAAAACTCCCGTTAGTGTCATCAAGGTGGCTGGGAATACCATTGGTAACAGCACTTCTATTTCAGATAAAGAACGCTTGCATTATGCCAAGATTTTGGATGAAGAGGCCGATAAGCTCAATAACCTGATGAATAGATTACTTTCATTTACTCAGATTGAAAATAAAGCCATCCAATTGCATGTAGATGAGATTGATTTGGAGCTGTTCTGCCAAAAACGTAAAGAGGCGTACGAGCTAGATAAGCCCGATTATCAGATTTCCTTTTCGATAGCGGGACTGAAGTATTTCAAAACAGACTCGGTATTGCTATCTAGTATTTTTAATAATCTGATGGATAATGCCTATAAATATTCTGAACCAGGTCGTAAAAGCTTACGCATCGAAATCGTAAAAACAGGCGAACACATTAGTTTTAAGTTTATAGATGAGGGTATTGGTATTTCGAAAGAAGACCAAAAACATATTTTCCAAAAATTTTACCGCATTGAAAACCGATACAACCAACAAGGTAGCGTAGGGCTCGGCTTGGCCTTCTGTAAAGAACTCGTTAATTTTATGAATGGTAGTATCTCTGTAAAAAGTCAGTTGGGTAAAGGTTCAGTGTTCACCATTCAATTACCTTATCAGGAATAGTATGCAAAAAGACATCAAAATTGCCGTAATCGAAGACGATGAGAATCTACGTTTTCTGGTAGCCAAGCGTTTAAGCAACGAAGGCTATCAGGTGATGGAATCCGCAGACGGTTTGGCTGCTGAGCAACTCATTTTGCAAGCACAGCCCGATATTGTGCTGTTGGATTGGATGTTGCCCGGTAAGCAAGGTTTGGAAGTGTGCCAGTCTATCCGCGAACAAGGGTTTGAAAATCTGATCATCATGATGACCGCCAAAGCACAAGACGTAGATAAAATTGATGCCTACAGCGCCGGTGTTTCAGACTATGTAACCAAACCCTTTAACATGGATTTGCTGGTGACCATCATCACCAACAAGGTGAAATATTTTATCAATAACGATAAATCCGAAGTACATAAGTTTGGTGAAATTGAGCATCATCCAAACATTCATTCTCTCTTCAGTCAAGGAAAGAAAATCGAGTTAACCATTTTAGAAAACCGCATTCTGCTTTACTTTTTAAAAAACACCAACAAGGTAGTAACCCGTGAAGAGCTCATGCTGGAGGTTTGGGGCTATCAGGCCGATGTAAACACGCGGACCCTGGATATGCACATTGTACGTTTGCGGAAAAAAATTGAAAAAGATTCAGAGCGGCCAAGTTTTCTCCAAACTGTTCGTGGAGTTGGTTACCAGTTTGTAATTGAATAATCTTTCATTCACATTGTATATTAGCGCATGAAATTCAGACTCTTCTTCGTACTGTTTTTAGGAACAGTTCATTTACTTCTTGCTCAAACTCCTTCAGTTTATCAATCTTTTACTACCCAAAAGGATACCCTAATTGTACAAACCAGTACTCATAAAATTTTGGTTCAACCCTATGCTGCCAAAACTATTCGGGTAACGCATTTACCCAATAGACAGCATACACTCAACCATTCGGAAGTACTTGTTGGCAAACCCATGCCAACCAGAACTGTAATTACAGACAAGCAAGCATACATTCAGTTTTCAACCGATTCCTTGCTAGTGCGCATAGACAAGCAAAGTCTACAGATTCAATTCTTTGATCTTGTGAAAGAGAATCTAATCAGTAAGAACCAGTCTTATCTTGCTGGCTCCGACAAGGGAGGAAATTTGAAGTTTTCTTTGGATGACCAGGAAGCACTCTATGGTGCCGGATCAAGGGCGATTCCGGTAAACAGACGGGGCTATTTATTGGAAAATTACCATCAGCCTCATTACGGCTATGGTTTTGGTGAACAGAACCTCAATGTGTCTGTTCCTATGATCGTATCCTCAAAAAGTTATGCCCTTTATTTTGAAAATCCGAGCTCCGGGACGTTGGATTTAGGTAAGACTCAAAAAGATCAACTGATTTATACTGCAGAGAATGGACAGCTTTCCTATTTTTTTATACAAGGCACCAACGATCAAATCCTGAATGCTTATACCAATCTTACCGGGAAACAACCTCTGCCACCACGTTGGGCAATGGGCTTTATTCAATCTCGTTTTGGTTATAAATCGGCTCAAGAAACTTTAGAAACGGTAAAGAAAACCAAGGCCGCCGGTTATCCCATCGACGCAACAGTTCTCGATCTCTTCTGGTATGGAGAAGTAAAAACCATAGGTAATCACGATTGGCGCCGTGACTCCTTTCCGGAGCCCGAGAAAATGATCCGTGAATTGAAACAACTGGGCGTTAAAACCATCCCGATTACACAAACTTTTGTAACCAAACTTTCGGATAACTTCGATAAAGCAACTCAAGTGGGTTTGTTCACTAAAAATGCTGCCGGTAAAGATTATATCATTGAAGATTTTTGGGCAGGTCCCGCAGGATTGCTCGATATTTTTAAGCCCGAAACACAACAATACCTCTGGAATTTTTATCGAAAAAGAATTGATGAAGGGGTAGCCGGTTGGTGGTGCGATTTAGGTGAGCCTGAAAAGCATCCAGACGGGATGGTACATAGCAATGGCATGGCCCGTGATGTTCACAGTATTTATCCGTTAACCTGGTCCAAGACCATTTACGAGGGTTATCGTAAAGATTTTCCGCAGCAACGGGTGTTCAATTTGGCACGTTCAGGTGGAGCGGGAATGCAGCGATACGCTACTTTTCCATGGAGTGGAGATGTGTTACGTTCGTGGAATGGGTTTAAGGCCCAAGTTCCGGTGATGTTGGGTATGAGTATGAGCGGAATAGGATACATGCACTCTGATGCAGGTGGTTTTGGTCAGGGTGAGAAAGATGCCGAGTTGTATATCCGTTGGATGCAATTTGCCGCATTTACTCCTATTTACCGAGCCCATGCCGACCCTGCAGTTGCCACTCCTGAACCTGTATTTTGGGACAAGGCTACCCAAGGCCTAGTGAAACCGTTTGTGAAATTACGCTATCGTTTTTTGCCCTATAATTATTCTTTAGCCTACCAAAACGCTAAAACCGGCAGGCCTTTGGCTTTACCATTGAATTATTTTGATAGTACTAATGCTAAACTGGCTTCTGTTGATGATGCCTATTTATGGGGTAGCGATCTACTTGTTGCTCCAATTCTTGAAAAAGGTAAAACCGAACGAAAAGTAATTTTTCCGGACGGTAAATGGATTGGCTGGTGGGATGGTAAAACGTATGCTCGTTCAGCAAAAATTAAAGCAGATCTCAGTAGTCTCCCTCTTTTTGCCCGTTCGGGGTGTATTATTCCTTTAACCACAGATTTGGAAAACACAGAAAAATATACCGGCGATACACTCATTGTTCGTTACTTCCCCGATGCTAAAAAGCAAGCTAATTTTACCTTATATGAAGACGACGGCAACGATCCGGATGCAATAAGCAAGGACAATTACCAGCAACTTAAGCTTACCGGCACTCCGGCCAAGCAAGGTCAACTGATTGAAATCAGCAGTTCAAAACCAGGCAAAGCCAGAGAAGTTTACGTTGAGGTTTCTGAGGTAAAATCTGCTAGAAAAGTACAAGAAGCTGGTCGAGAGCTTAGTCTGGCTAATTCTGAAGAGCAAATGGTTAAACAAGCGGGCAGCTATTGGTACGATTCAGAGCGTAAGATTTTGCATATTCATTACCGCTTCGCAGGAAATCAGGCTAAGCTAACAGTTTACTAGGTTCCATGCTTCAAAAAACAGCCAGGGTAAAATCAGCATCCCATCCAGAAAAAGGAAATAGAAATATTCGTTTCGTTTATGTTGTGATTTGAAGATAAGCCAGGATACCATCAGTGTACTGCAAATGAGCAACCAAAATGCAGGTTCCTGGTATGAGAATTGGGAGGCAGTTAGCCCAATAAATCCTAGTAAGAGTAATTGACAAATCACGTAGGAATTGGATTCGCCCAACAGTACCGGAATGGTTTTAAGCGCATAGATCTTGTCTTGGTACAAATCCCGAATATCAAACGGGATGGTAATTGCTGTAATGAAAATAAACCGATGAGCTAATAAGAGCACTAAACTTTTAGTATTACTAATTAATAAATGTTGATGTTCGAGTTCAATAATTGGAAGTACTACTGCGGTGAGCGACCAAACTAACGCAATCACGAAAAGTTTCAATCCGGGAATGTTTCTTAAACTTATTTTTTGATGCTGAACTCTAAGAATAGGGATGTTGTACCCTAAAGCAATAATTCCCAAAAATGCCAATAACAGCTGCGCCTGAATAGAAATGGATAGGCTAATCATCACCACCATAAACGTGGCAATCAATGTTAGCGAAGCCATGAACCGTTGTCTGGAAAAAAACCAATGTGTTCTTTTAAAAGGAGAATCGGCAAGTTTTTCGGGCTTTGATAATATCAAACTCAGATTGTACAGTACCAGGGTGGCCAGAAATACAAGTACAATTAATTTTAGATCGGGTTTTACGTTTAGTAGTTGATAGGTGAGCGCAACTTGAGCAGCAGCACCAATCGAAATGAAAATGTTGCTGAATAGTATAAAGTCTATAAACTGAACTATTCGTTTTTGCATGTTTATACCTGCGGTGGATTGCCCGATTTTAATTCAAATACGGTAATCTCTGGCAAAATACCTACACGGCCGGGGTAGCCTAAAAATCCGTAGCCCACATTAACATACAGTTGTTGCTGATTTTCACGGTATAGGCCTGCCCATTCTTTATAAATGTATTGAACCGGGCTCCATTGTATGAACTCATTTTTAATGCCAAACTGCATGCCGTGGGTGTGTCCGCTAAACATGGCATCTATTTGAGGGTAATCTTTCAGTACCTGAGCTCGCCAATGTGAGGGGTCGTGAGAGAGTAGCAATTTAACCGGAGCATCGTCAGTTCCTTGTACGGCCAAGTCCATACGGCCGTATTTTGCAAAGCGTCCGGCACCCCAATTTTCAATACCTAAAATGGCAATTTCCTCTCCATTAATTTTCAGGCGGCGGTGCTCATTTAGTAGCAAGTCCCAGCCCATATTTTGGTGTGTTTTTTTCAGATTAGCCAGATTGATGGCTTTCGCTTTTGATGGACCTCTTCCGTAATAATAATCACCATAATCGTGATTTCCCAAAACGGAATATACGCCAAGAGGTGCTTTCACTTTGGTGAAAATATCTTGATATTCTCTCATTTCAGAGGCGACATTATTTACCAAATCTCCAGTAAAGAAAACAGCATCGGGTTTCTCGTTCAGTAACATTTCTACACCCCCCAATACGGCCTTTTGATCGTAAAAACTACCCGAGTGGATATCAGAAAGCTGACCGATCAGCATCCCATCAAAAGATTTAGGCAGATTAGGCAGGTATAATTTTCTTCTGACCAATTGGTAATCGTATGCTCCCGACAAAATGCCAAAACTCAAGGATGATAAGGGCACAGCAGCAGCCAGCATACCTGCTTTAACCAAAAATTGTGATCGACTAATTTTTTCAGATTGTGGGGCTGCTGTTTCTGAATTTGTTTTTGAGGAACCCCGTCTTTTCTTCATCCAAATAATTCCACGGCGTATATCGTCGATAATTAAAAAAGGTATGGCGATTAGTTTTGCAACGGCAGTGAGAAAGAAGGCCACCATTAAAATTGCCCTGAGCGTTAGTCGGATGTTGAAATAGATACTCAAAAAAACACCCAGAATAAGAAAGATTGAATACCCCCACCAGATGTAGCCGAAATTCCTTTGTTGTTTAGGAGTCCATTTCGGACGTATGGATTTTATCGCCTTAAACAGGTAAACGTCGATAATGAGCAGTATAACGGTGATGAATAGGAGAGCAAATATACGATTGGCCATAAGGGTAAACAGGGAATTTACTACTTCAAAAGTAAGGTTTTGGAAGCATTCCCTGTTTACATGGGGTCATAAATTAGGCTAAATTTTTAATTCAGTATTAGTTTGGTTTGGGTAATTAGGCCTTCTTCATCTATCCTAACGAGATAAATGCCTTTTTCTATTTTGGCTACATCTACTTGAAAGTAATTTTCGCCCGGAACCAAGTGTTGTTGTTTTTTAAACACATTTTGCCCGGTCATGTCGGTCAATGAGATGGTACAATAGGAAGATTTATTACCTATGTACCGGATGTTCACCTGGTCGAATGCCGGATTGGGGAATACTTCCATTCCGCTTAATTTAGGTGGGTTGATTGGGGCATAACCTGTTGTGGGTGGTGGGTCAGACAGGTTCAGTGCAGCAATAAAGTTTGTTGCAATTTGGTTGTAGGTGCTTCGTAATGGAGGATCTATTGCTTGCAGACTATTATCGAGAATTGCTTTGCCATTTACCTCATCCAACTTGTACACTTTTGCACCCTGTCCGATCCCAATTTGCAGTTCTTCCATGCCGGTCAACCAAAATCGCCCGGTAAACACTTTACCGTCGGGCGAAACGTATTCTAGAGTTACGGTTTTTTTCTGATTGGGTCCTATGCCGCAGGTAATGCAATAACGACCAAACAGTGAGGTTTCTGTAGGTTGGTCAACTTTCATTGCTTCTGGATAGTTATTGAGCAAATACACGTTTAATTGCCCGGGTTGCGGGGCACCATAGGCATTTTTCACCACCGTATTTGGTGAAATAGCCATGATCAGACGGTCGGTACCTTCGTCATCCCAGAGGGCTTTACCCCAGGCTCCTCCTCCAAAAAAATTAGGCCCTAACAGTTTCCAACCTGCAGCCTGTTGTTGAACTTCATCTGCGTACCATACCGCTAAATCGTTTCCTTTTCCACCCAAAAATCTGAAATCTGCCATATTGCCACCATACACCACAATATCGTCTCCGTCATTTGGATCCAAAATGTCTGAACGACCTCCGTTCCCACAACCGGCATCTACACCGGCTGAAGCCATGTTGTTTACAAAAACCAGGTCGTTGCCTGGTCCGGTTACAATAGAGGTTTGTCCAATGTCATGCGATCCGTCAACGGGTACCGTATTTCGTCCTGCGATCACCAGATCGTTATCGTTTTTGAAACCGGTAAAGGTAGAGCCGGTTTGTAGAAAAAGTGACCAAGATTTCTCAAATCGTAATATATCCGGACCATCACCCAAATTGATGTGTTCGGTAGTATGAATACTCGAACCTGCCCCCAGATCTACAATATCGCTGCCAGGCGAGCCGCTAAAATATGCTGCACCTGGGGTGAACTCTGCAGGAAGATGATCTAGTATTATTTTCCAACCATAAATACGATTTTGGTTATCTAGTATGGCTGCAAAATGTCCAATATTCTTTTGGTAATTTTTCCAATTTGCCAGATTGTGTTCGGTTTCCCAATCCCAAATTCCGGGAGGCAAAACAGGTGTTGGAGTGCCATTTTGTTCGTGCCCGTCGAAATAATAATCGTCGTACATATTCGGAATAGGTAATACCGGATTCCAGGTGCCCTCCCAAGAATACGCATTGGGTGCTTTAGGCCAATTTTGTGCATAATTTGTTATAGGATACAAACTAATCAATACAACAAGTAGCCGATTGGTAATTTTATTTTTCATGATAAAAAAATAAGGTTAGTAAGTACAAGGTTTTCATATTTGGAGATAACAAGCCCGAACGGTTAATGTTTTTGCTAGGACAATAATCATCATAGTAGTTAAATCCAGTGACTTAGCGCAATGGTTTAATCTTTGTATATTCAAGCATGAAAAAATGGATTTTTACGCTTGCTCTTTTCTTATTTAGCGCCCTTGGTTTTTCTCAAACGAAAGAAATAGAAAAAATTAAACAGGTTTTGGAGCAACAGCGTCAAGATTGGAATAAAGGTGATCTGGAAGCCTATATGCAAGGGTATTGGAATTCTGAAAAGTTGCTTTTTGTAGGGAAGAACGGACCTAAATACGGTTGGCAGCAAACCTTGGCCAATTACAAAAAAGGTTACCCTGATAAAGCAGCAATGGGGACTTTAACCTTTGAAATACAGGAAGTCCGATTAATTGATGCTCAAAATGCCTTTGTTTTGGGTGCTTGGCATTTGAAGCGAGAACGAGACGAGCCGCATGGTTTTTTTACCTTATTGGTTAAGAAAATTAAGGGTAAATGGTTAGTGGTAGCCGATCATTCTTCCTAATGGAGGCTTAGCCAAAAATGGTTTCGAAATCCTCTTTGCTAAGTGGTTTGCTGAAATATTTGAGGACATCTTCATTTTTTTCGGCCCTAATTCTGTCGTCTTGGATAACCGAAGAACTCAACATGTACACTTTTGGTGTTTTTGCCAGTTGGGATTTAAGTTGGCTATATTGATTTAAGAAATCCCAGCCTCTTCCATCCGGCAGGTTAATATCGCACAAAACAATGTCTGGAATTTCGCTTTGCTCTCCAGCATGATCTTTTAGATAGCTTATTGCCTCAGCAATACTTCCACAGCTAATGATTTCCTTGGCCAAACCTTTCATACCCATTAGGCGCTTCATGGCATACACGAAAATATCATCGTCGTCTACTAAAAAAACAATGGGTAAGTTCATGATCTAAAAATTAATGGTAAACGTAGTTCCAACATTTACTTCGCTCGCTACGTCGATGTTTCCACCAAGTGATTCTATCTGGTTTTTCGTGATAAAAAGACCAACACCTCTTGCATTTGGGTTGGTATGAAACGTTTTATTGATCATAAAAACCTCAGATTTATGTTTTTTTAAGTCAATACCCAATCCATTGTCCTGAAACCGGAGCCAAGCTTTCCCTTTCTGTTGCCCGGTGGTGATGTTAATTTCAAGTGGTCTATCTGGATTGCGGTATTTGATGGCGTTAGACGTTAAATTGAGTAAAATACTCTCTAAATAGGCAGGGATGTATTCAATTTCAGGGTATTCTGTAAAATTGGTATGAATAGCGGGCTTAACCAATTCAATTTCGGCCTCTAAGGCTAGCTTTACAGCTGCTAAGGCATTTTCAAACTTTACCGGAACTTTGATTTCACCTGCATTATTATTGATCACTACAATATCTTTCAAACTTTCTAAAGTTTGGTTCAAACCTTTACTAATCTTATGCAGGTTGTTTTTCAGGTGACTAATTTCTTTTTCCTCGGTTTCCATATCGAGCAAAGAAAGTGTCAACTCCAAATTGGAAGAATGAGAACGAAGATTGTGAGATACAATATTGGCAAAGTTAACCAAGCGCTCATTCTGTTCGTGGATGAGGTTGAAGGAAGCCTTTAGGGCTAATTCACGCTCTTTCCGTTCGTCGATATCATGTATTACACCTATAATGCCGGTAATTTTATCAGTTTCTGGATCGACAATGGGTTTGCCCATTATCCTAATCCAGATTTCACGTTTTTTCGCGGTAATAATTTTCGCCTCAAAATCGTAGGGTGTACCCTTATTTATGGCATTGTTAATCGCTTCGTTAACCATTGGCCGATATTCGGGCTTCACATAGGTCATCACCTCTTCAAACAAGGGTACATAATCAGGAGGTAAATCGTGAATGATGGACAATTCTTTAGACCAAATACCTTCAAATGGGTCTAGCTTAATCTCCCAGCCACCTACCTTAGCCATGAGGTTAACTTCTTCCATCAGCAATTCGTTCTTTTTATTACGTAATTCTGTGGTTATTCGATCATGAATATCGGTTAAAAATCCGGTGAGGTATTTGGGTTCATTTTTAGTCCAATGCGCCTGGCCGGTAATTCGATACCATCTGTAAACACCAGATTGATGTTTGAGCTGAATTTCCAGACTGTACACTTCTTTCTGATCTGCAAACTCATTAATCTTTGCTCTTAGAAAGTCTCGTTCTTTTGGTTTGGCTAGATGAATGAATGCTTCCATCTTTGGCTCAATTTCGCCCTCTTTGAGTCCTAGGATTTCGAAAAATTGCGATGACCACCAGCAATTATCATCAATGATGCTACACTCGTACAATCCGGTATTGAATCCTTTTAAAATAGATTCAAAATGGCCCGTATTCCGGAGGGTATGTTTTGCAAGGTTTAGCAAGGTAAAATAGCTGTTAAAGGTTGATGCTTTGAAGTATTGAACTACAAAATACCAAAAATCTGAAACAAGTCACAACTTGTAGAACGATAAATTTGTAGTTTTTTTAGGTCACCTTGGCTTTTCTAAGCAATTTGGAAAACAGCTTTGGGAAAAACCGTTTCAGCGCTACTCCATAAATCTCTTTGCCGCCAATGTAAACTTCTTCCTTTTCGTTATTGATGGCAGAAATGATTTTTTGAGCACAGGTTTCGGGAGTCATGCCATTGGCCTGGGCGTCGTCCATACTGTTTTGTGCCGACCCATCGCCAACCAATGCATTTACAGATACCTGAGTTTTAATAAATCCAGGGCATACTATCGTAATTTTAATATTCTCTTGATAGAGTTCAGCTCTTAGTGAATCAAAATAACCGTGCAAGGCGTGTTTAGATGCTGCGTAACCAGAACGTAGCGGAGTGCCAAATTTTCCAACCAGACTGCTGATGGCTACCAAATGTCCACCGCCGTGTTGAATCATAGCCGGCAAAACTGCTTGGCTTAGTGCAACCGTGCCGAAAAAATTCACCTTCATCAACCGCTCATTTACGCTAAGTTGGGTATCCATGGCTAATGAACGCTGACTAATGCCTCCAGAATGAATCAACACATCAATTTTTCCATAAATTTTTAATGCTTCTTCTGCTACGGCTGATAAACTTTCTGTGTTATCCAAATCCAAGGGCAATACATGGATATCGGTTGGGTTAGCCTTGCAGTTTGATTTTACCTCATAAAGTTTGTCCTTATTTCTGGATGAAATAATCAATTTAGCGCCCAATTTATGGTAGGCGTAAACCAAAGCTTCGCCAATGCCTGACGAGGCTCCGGTTATCCAAACAATTTTGTTTTTGTTAGTCATGATCTATAATAAAAAATTCGGCTGCAATATGGTCGGCGAAGAGTTTTCCTTCTTCAGTTAATGCCAGTTTTTGATCCTCAATTTTGATCCAGTTTTTTTGCAACAGGGTTTCAGCTTTTGCCAACACCAAGTTAGCATATTCCGTTCCGAAATTTGAACGCAGATAGTGCATATCGGCACCCCAATGGGTTCTTAAACTGGTCATTAGGTATTCATTAAAGCGATTGTTTAGTGTAAGTACTTCTAGCTGAGCCGGAACCTGATGTTTAGCAATTGCTGCCAGATAGTTTGCATTATTCGCTAGGTTCCATTGGCGGCTTACTCCATTAAACGAGTGTGCAGATGGACCAATACCTAAATAAAATTCTCCCTTCCAATAATTGGTATTGTGCTTAGACTCGTATCCGGGTTGAGCAAAATTAGAGATCTCGTAATGCAGATAGCCGGCCTCTTGCAGTTTGGCCATTAGCTCAATAAATTGTGCGGCGCTCTGCCGCTCGTCTATGGGTTTGCTTTTACCCTGCTTTGTAAAATGCGCTAAGGCAGTTCCGGGCTCAATGGTCATGCTGTAACAGGAAATGTGCGGAATGTGTAACTCAAGCATTTGCCTGATGTTGGTACTCCATTTTTCATCGCTCAAGAGTGGGTAGCCATAGATGAGGTCGGCGGTAATATTTTCAAAACCCGCATCTTGTACTCTTTTGATGGCGCTTTCTGCTTCTGATGCAGAGTGACTCCGATTCATCCACATCAAATCTTCATCAAAAAAAGACTGGACACCAATACTGAACCGATTAATGGGTGTTTCTTTAAAGTTTTTGACTTTTTGGATAGTCAAATCGTCGGGATTAGCTTCTAAGGTAATCTCCAAATCAGTAGCCAAATTAAACTGACCAGAAATCGCATCTAGTATACGGGTAAGTTCATCCGCTTCTAGTAAGGAAGGGGTGCCGCCTCCAAAATAAATAGTCTCCACTTTTTGCCCTTCCAAGTAGTTTTTTTGAAGAGTTAATTCATGGATCAGCGCCTCTATCATTTCCGTTTTATACTGAAGCGATGTGCTGAAATGGAAATCGCAGTAGTGGCAAGCTTTCTTGCAAAAAGGAATATGAATGTAAATCCCGGCCATTTTGCTAAAGTACTACTTCTATGCTTTTTAACGTCTTTAATTCGTAATTGCCCAAAGTATAATTAATAGAAACTGGCACAAGTGCTGCAATATCTGGCAGAGCAGTAATTTTCTAAAAATATTAGGGTAAATTTGCCAGATAAATTCAGTTGTTCTGTTTGAATCTAATGCCCAGATTTTTTTTAATTCTTTCGATTTTGTTTTGCCTAGCTGCAAGTGGGTTGAAAGCCCAAACAGATTCGAACAGACTTGTGCCAGCGAAAAAGTTGCAGTCAGATTCTACCAAAACATTCACTGATCTCAAGGATAATCCAGCCCGAAGGGATTCCTTGAAAAAAATTGCAGATTCACTCACTTATTTTTGGGTTAAAACCCCCGATGCCAAACGCCCCAACCAATTTAGAGATAGCCTGGTCAGTATTTATCAAATAAAAAACCTTGATTTTCAAGCCTGGGCATCAAAATATATCCCCCACAAAAACACTGAATTTTCCGGTAAGCCAAGAGTGCAAGGTTCGCAATGGATCATTTACACCGTGCTGTTCTTATGGTTAGTTTTTGCAATCCTGCGTTTCAAATTTGCGAAAGAGCTACAATCGGTTATTCAATCTTTTTTTGATCACCGCTTTTTAGGCCAATCAGCTTCCTTGGGTAGTATGCTTAATACTTGGCCGTTCTTATTTTTCTATTTGCTGTTTGGTTTTACAATCGGGATGTATTTGTTTCTGGTTGGCAAGTATTTGCAACTATCCTACGGCTGGTCTGATGTCTACTGGTATTTTATCCTTTCTACCTCTGTGATGGGTCTGTTCGTGTTAAAGATTTTTGCGCTTCAGTTTCTGGGCTTTATTTTGGAAGTCAAAAAGGCAGTTAATACCTACATCTCAATTTTATTTTTGGGGTATTTTCAGGCTGCTTTGGTTTTTTTGCCCTTAATTTTAGCATTTAGTTTATCGCCTTCTGGTTACGCTGTTTATTTCTTGTATTCCGGAATAGGATTAACATTAATGCTGCTTAGTTATCAGCTAGTCAGGGCCTTCGTACACATCATTTCTCATTATCAATTTCCTAAGTTCTATATATTTTTATATCTTTGTGCCCTTGAAATTTGTCCCTTATTGATACTAATTAAAGCGCTTAGATTTTAGGAACCCGTCCATGGCAGTATCATCAGATTCCAGAAATAAAAAGGTAAAAAGTATACTGATTACCTTACCTAAACCAGAAACAGAAAAATCACCTTATTACGATCTGGCTAAGAAATACAATTTAAAGTTGGATTTCAGATCTTTCATTCATGTTGAAGGTGTTCCGGCTAAAGATTTCAGAAAAGATAAAATCAATTTGGCTGATTTTACGGCAGTTATTTTTACCAGCCGTAATGCAGCTGATCATTTCTTCAGAATTGCCGACGAAATGCGTTACGAAGTGTCGGCTGAAATGAAGTATTTCTGTTTGTCAGAAAATATTGCACTTTATCTTCAAAAGTACATCCAATACCGTAAACGTAAAATCTTTTACGGCAAGCAAACTGCTTCAGACTTAGCTGAAGTGCTTAAAAAGCATGCTACAGAAAAGTTCTTGTACCCATGTTCTGATGTTGCGGCAGAGGAAACTCAGAAATTTCTACAGGAAAATGGTTACGATTTTACCCAAGCCGTTCTCTTTAAAACGGTTTGTAGCGATTTATCTGATCTAGCCGATGTATTCTACGATGTGATTGCCTTTTTTAGTCCATCCAGTATCCAATCGCTCTACAAAAACTTCCCTGATTTTAAACAAAATAATACCCGTATTGCCGCTTTTGGACTCACTACCCACAAGGCACTAGCAGAACGTGAATTGATCTTGGACATTCCTGCGCCAACTCCTAAAGCTCCTAGTATGATTATGGCTTTGGAAGACTACATCAAACAAGTAAATAAGTAATCGAGAGTATACCGCTCTATCGGATAACTATATTCGATTCTTCAATACCGCATTGCGATATTTGATCGTTAATTTGGAAGTCAAAATAGATTACAATTAGTATATTCGAAATATTTTTCTGTGATGCGATCGAACAATTGTTATAAACAACTAGCTATTGCCCTGCTTGTAATGCTAACAGCTGGGTTTCTAAATAGCTGTGGGAAGATGGGTGCCGGTGGAGAATTGGTAGGTGTGGGGCCGCAAAATTTTAAAAGTACCTCTGTGCCTTACGGCATGGTTTACATCCCTTCTGGGTCTTTCATCATGGGGCAAACCGATCAGGATATTACCTTTTCGCAAATTGCACAAAACAAACAGGTAAGTATGCAGGCCTTTTACATGGATGAAACGGAGATAACCAACAGTGAATACCGTCAGTTTGTGAATTGGGTTCGTGATTCGATTGCGATTACCGACTATCTACGCGATGATAAATACTATATCGTTCCGAAAAATGCCGATCAGAATTTAAGTGGCAGAAGATACATCGACTGGAGAAAGGTGGGCAAAGGCAATACAGCCATCTGGTCTACCCGTAAAGGTCAAACTGTCAATGAAAATAAGCTTCAAGGGATGTATTACCAAGGCGATGACCGAATTTTTGATCGTAACGAGATCGATGTGCGTCTGCTGAAATACAATTATGCCTTCTTCGACTACCGTGCAGCAGCTCTTGCCAAAAACGATAAAACCAAATCGCGTTCTGACTTCATTGTCCGCGATCAGGTTGGCGTATATCCAGATACGCTGGTTTGGCTTGCAGATTTTGAATATGCCCAAAATGAACCTATGGTTCAAGGGTATTTCTCACACCCAGCTTACAATAGCTACCCGGTTGTTGGAGTTACCTGGCGCCAAGCCAGAGCGTTTACCGTATGGAGAAGCCGCTTCAACGAATCGTATCGCGAAAGCAGAAAAATGCCTAAACGTTTACCGTATGCGCTTCCCACCGAAGCAGAGTTTGAATATGCGGCCAGAGGGGGTAAAACAGGAACAACTTATCCTTGGGGCGGTCCTTATCCAAGAAACGCCCGAGGCTGCTTGATGGCTAATTTTAAACCGGGTAGAGGTAATTATGCCGATGATGGCGGAGCATTTACCGTTCATGTGAAATCATATTTCCCTAACGATTTCGGTTTATACAATATGGCCGGAAACGTTGCCGAATGGACTTCATCAGCCTTCGACGAATCATCAACGACTTTTACTTACGACCTGAATCCAACTTATACTTTCGAGGCTAAAGCCGATGATCCACAGGTTTTAAAACGAAAAGTTGTTCGTGGTGGATCATGGAAAGATATCGGATATTTTCTGCAAAATTCGGTACGTACCTACGAATATCAGGATGAAGCAAAATCATATATCGGGTTTAGATGCGTTACTCCTTATGTAGGTAACGATGTGAACTATAAAAATTAATACAAACTAACTGTCACATAGCATATTTAAACAATGTCTAAAAAAAGCATTTTCAAAGATTTAAGTTATAACGGAATCAATTCCTTAATCTCATGGGGCGCCTCTGTAGTAATCATTGGCTTGATGTTTAAACTCTTGCATTGGAAGGGTGGCGAATTGATGATCTCATTAGGTTTAATTACCGAGGCCATTTTGTTTTTCATCCTGGGTTTCCAGAAAACCTCTGCTGCCGACGAGCCAAGTGCAGGCACTATGGGTATTCCGGGTGTAGAATTAGACAAAGAATCTGTTGCAAAAATTGAAACAGGTCTTAAAAATTTTGCAGACAAAATTGCTACTATTTCAGCAGCAGCTGATGCCGCTACGGTAACCAATGAGTTCACTACAAAAGTAAAATCTGCTACCACCAGCTTCGATCAGCTGAGTATGGCATTTGAAAAAGCAAGTGCCAATTTGAAAGAAATGTCGAATACCAATATCGACTCAAAAGCATACCACGACCAGGTAAATAATTTAGCCAAAAACCTGGCGGCTTTGAATGCCGTTTACGAATTGGAGCTTCAAGACTCTAGCGCACACTTAAAATCGATGACCAAGTTTTATCACAACATGGCGCAAACCATGAATGATTTTACCGAATCGATGGAAGATGCTAGACAGTTTAAAGAAGAAGTTGCCAAGCTGACTAAAAATTTAGCGGCATTAAATGCTATTTATGGCAACATGCTTACTGCCATGAATCAACCCCGTAATTAAGTACTCAACCTCAAAACACAATTGACTAATGGCGGGAGTTAAAGAAACACCAAGGCAGAAGATGATCGGCATTTTATATTTAGTGCTGCTAGGATTAGTGGCATTAAATGTAAGCGATTCTATTTTAGATGCCTTTAAAAATTTAACCGATAGTTTGAGCACTTCAACCCAAAACGTACAAGGAGGTGTTGATGCTACTTTTGCTTCCTTTGAGGCAACCAAGCTTAAAAATGAGCCTGAGCGTGCTCAACCTATTTACGAAAAGGCAAAGAAAGCCAGTAAGCTGACTAAAGATCTCGAATCGTATGTTAATGAGCTTAAATCGACAATGACGACTGAGGGTGGGGGATACGATTCGGAGACTGGTGATTTGAAAAAACGAGATAATTTGGATATTTCTTCCCGATTGATGATTAATGAGGGACGTGCCAAAGAATTAAAAAACCGGATTAACGATACCCGTGAAAAGTTAATCGCACTTTTAGATCCGAAACAACGAGACGGTGTAAGTTTTTCACTCACCGCAGTTGATCCTCCTGCAACAGGAATTTCACGTAAAACGTGGGAACAAGCAAATTTTGGAGATGGCATTCCGCTTACCGCAGCCATTACAGCCTTAACCAAAATTCAGGCCGACATTAAAAATGCCGAAGCCGAAATGGTAAAGAAGATTTTGGGTCAGATGGATCAGGCGGTAGTTAACTTAGACCAGTTCGCTGCTGTGGCCGTGGCTCCAACCTCGTATATCATTCAAGGGCAACCCTATCAAGCAGAGGTTTTTCTTACGGCTTACGATTCAAAGTCAAATCCTTCCATTACCGTAAACGGATCTCCCATTGCGGTTAAAGACGGTAAAGGGGTTTATTCAATAACCACCAATCGTGAAGGCTTATTTAGTTGGTTTGCCACCATTCGTGTTCAGCAAACCGACGGAACGGTAAAAGAATACCGAACTGCCGAACAGAAATATCAGGTTTCGCGTCCTTCGGCTGTTGTATCTCCAGATAAGATGAATGTATTTTATGTGGGTGTAGCTAACCCTGTGTCTATTTCTGCACCGGGTATTGCTAAGGAAAATTTACGGGTAAGCATCACCGGAGGAAGTATTTCCGGTAGCAATGGTAAATACTCGGTAATGGTGAACACCGTTGGTCAGGCTACCGTTAATGTATCGGCACAACTTAATGGCAAAGTACAATCTATTGGATCAAGCAATTTCCGTGTGAAACGAATTCCGGATCCAAGAGCAAAATTTGCAGGTAAAACGGGTGGTAAAATGAGTTCGGTGGTGATTAAATCTCAGGATAATATTTTTGCGGTATTGGATGGATTTGATTTCGATGCGAAATTCTCCATTACCGGCTTTAGTTTAATAGTTGCCAAGCCAAGAGCCGATGTAATTGGTCCGCTACAAAGCAGTAGCAATGCCATTACCGGCAGTATGAAAGCTGCATTAAATTCGGTAGCTCCTGGTACCAGAGTAATTTTTGATAATATTTCAGCTGTCGGACCGGATGGTATACAACGCCAGTTAGACCCGATTGTGTTAACAGCAAACTAATTGACCATGAAAACGAGAATTTTGTCATTTGTTTTGGTTTTAGGTAGCCTTCAGCTGGCTGCACAAAATGCCAATCGGAACAAAACCAATCAGAATAATGCGCAAAGCAATCCAGCAAAACAGCCTGCCGCTGTTCAGCAAGTTGCTCCTCAACCCGCTCCTCAGCCAAAGAAAAAAACGGTTGATCGCCCATTGGATGGTTATTATAAAAAAGACAATATTTTAAGTGCCAGAGTAACACCATATGCTCCCTTACGAGAGGCCGACGTATTTTTTAGCCGACGCATTTGGAGAGAAATTGATGTTCGCGAAAAAATGAACGAGGCATTTGCTTCGCCAAAAGCACGTTTAATTGACATCATTATGGATGCGGTTACGGCCGGCGAATTGACCGCATACGATCCTACACCACGAAAAGAAGACCCTAACGGTGATGCATTTTCAACGGTTTTTACTCCACAGCAAGCTTTTGCTCAATTTGCCGATAGCGTTTTGGTTCCTCAGTTTGATGCCGACGGGAACCAGATTGGAGCAGAAAAGAAAGCCGGTGAATTCAATCCGGATAGCGTATTGAAATTCCGAATTAAAGAAGACTGGATTTTTGACAAACAGCGTTCAGTGTTTGAACCGCGAATTATTGGCATTGCACCCATGGTACGTAAACAAGCTGCCGGTGAAACTTTTGAAGATCAGCCGGCGTTTTGGATCTACTTCCCGGAAGTGAGCCAAATTTTAGTAACCAAAGAAGTAGCCAACAGACACAACGATGCTTCGAGTTTAACCTACGACGATGTATTTATGAAGCGCCTGTTCTCGAGTTATATTGTTAAAGAGTCGAACGATAAGGATCAGCGGATCAAGGATTATGCCCAGGGTATCGATCGTCTCCATGAATCTGAACGAATTAAAAAGGCTTTGCTCGACTTTGAGCACGATTTGTGGTCGTATTAATAGTTTAGAGGCTCCACACTGGAGCCTTTTTTATTGCTTAAAATAATCCTGAAGTGCTCTCAACTGTTTGGTATTTAGCACTTCTTGCAATTCCTTTGCTGAGGCTTCTTTGATTTTCTTTACCGATTTAAACTGGCGTAATAGTTTATCGGCTGTGGTTTTCCCGATGCCCTCAATTTGCTCTAACTCGGTAACTAAGGTTCCCTGATCACGTTTTTTACGGTGGAAAGTAATCCCGAACCGGTGTGCCTCATCACGTAGCTGCTGGATAATTCGTAAACTCTCCGATTTTTTATCCAGATACAACGGATAGGGATCACCGGGATAGTACAATTCTTCCAGACGTTTGGCGATACCAATAGCAGTAAGTTGTTTCTCAATGCCTAATTTCTTCAAACTGGTTAAGGCGGCCCCCAATTGGCCTTTACCTCCATCAATAACAACCAATTGCGGCAGGTTTTCGCCTTCATCCAACATTCTGTGGTAGCGGCGGTAAACAGCCTCCTCCATGGTGGCAAAATCATTGGGTCCCTCAACGGTTTTAACATTAAAATGCCGGTAATCTTTTTTCGAAGGCTTGGCATCTTTAAACACCACAATGGCCGAAACCGGATATTTGCCCTGAAAGTTGGAGTTGTCAAAGCATTCAATGTGTCGCGGTAGCTGATTAAGACGCAAATCTTTCATCATCTGGTTCAGAATTCGCTCCGTTTTAACTTCCGGATTTAATTTCTCGTATTGATCCAAACGCTCCCGTTTAAAGTACAGCACATTCTTTTGAGATAATTCAAGCAGTTTTTTCTTTTCACCCAATTTGGGAACCACAAAATGAATCCCCGGGTCATTCACATCCAGCTCAAAGGGAACAATAATTTCTTTGGATTGACTATTGAACCGGTTTCTGAAATCGGAAATAGCGATACTCAACAACTCTTCATCGCTCTCGTCTAACCGCTTTTTAAGTTCAATAGTTTGTGTTTGGATAATGCTGCCATTCATCACCTTCAAATAGTTCACAAAAGCATACGAAGCTTCAGAAGCAATACTGAACACATCTACATTGGTGATGGAGCTGTTCACAACCGTTGATTTGCTTTGGTAGCCTTCCAGATTATCCAGTTTTTCTTTTAGCTGATGCGCCAATTCGAAGTCCATTTTTGCGGCTGCATTCGACATTTCTTGCTTCAGTTTTTTAATTACAGATCCGATTTTTCCGTTTAGGATGTCTTTAATATCCTCAATGGTTTCTTGGTAATCGACTTCTGTTTGAAAAGCCTGGCAGGGGCCTTTACAATTCCCAATCTGGTATTCCAAACACACTTTAAATTTCCCGGCAGCAATGTTAGTCTGGCTAAGCGGCAAGCTGCAGGTCCTGAGCGGGTAAATTTCTTTGATGAGTCCCAAAATCGTATACATCATTGAAACCGATGCATAAGGTCCGAAATAGGTTGAACCGTCTTTGATGACCTTGCGGGTAGTAAATACCCGAGGGAATGGCTCGTTTTTGATGACAATCCATGGATAGGTTTTATCGTCTTTGAGCAGCACATTGTATCGGGGTTGATGCTTTTTAATCAAGCTGTTCTCTAACAACCAAGCATCAATTTCGCTATCCACGAGTGTAAACGTGATTTTACGAATTTTACTAACCAAAACCCGGGTTTTGGCATTTAAGCGTTGGGCATCGTTGGTAAAATACGAACTAACCCTGTTTTTTAGATTTTTAGCCTTCCCGATGTAAATCAAATCGCCAGCCTCATTCCAAAACTGATACACGCCGGGCTTCCCAGGCAGTGTTTTCAGATAGGATTGATAATCAAAAAGCTCGCTCATGACGGTTGGTGCTCAAAAGGCGGAATAATTCCATTAAAACCCCTAGTTCTGTTGCATGTTTTGCGACTGCTCTTGCTGGTTGTAGGCATCGCAATCCCAGGTTACGGTTAGCTCTCCTTTTGGGGGTTCAAAATCGCCCTTGCTGTAATGTAATTTCGGATCAGCGTATACTTTCTTCATAAACAAACCAAAAATAGGCAGGGCAGAGTTCGCCCCTTCACCTTGGTTGGTAGAGAAAAAGTGAATAGCCCGGTCTTCGCAACCCGTCCATGCACCGGCTACCAATTGCGGAGTAATACCCATGAACCAGCCATCGGAGTTGTTCTGCGTAGTTCCGGTTTTGCCTCCAATTGGATTGCTTAAGCCGTATTTATAGCGCAAGCGTGAACCGGTTCCGTTCTCAACCACTCCTTTCAGCATTTGAGTCATGATGTAAGCAGTCTGTTCATTTAAGGCCAGAACTACTTTGGGTTTACGCTCGTACAACACGTTTCCATTTTTATCCTCGATGCGAAGTAAATACGTAGGTTCTGTCCAAATTCCGTGATTTACAAAGGCTGAATAGGCACCAACCATGTCGTATACCGAAGCGTCAAATGTACCTAAGCAGATGGATGGATAGGCAGGCACCTCACTGGTAATACCCATTTTTTTGATTAGGGTAGACACAGCGGTAGCGCCCACTTGTTTCATCATGTAAGCGGTTACATAGTTTTGTGAATAGGCCAGTGCGGTTTTCAACGTAATGCTTCCCGGTAGGGGTTTATTGGCATTGGGTGCCCATCCCTCTATATCAACAGGTTCGTTAGGCACAACCATGCAGGGTGAGTATCCATTGTCAATAGCCACAGCATAGGTAAATGGTTTTGCAGTTGAACCAACCTGACGGGTTCCCATTTTTACCTGATCGTATTTGAAATGTTCAAAATTTGTTCCTCCAACCCAGGCTCTTACATAACCGGTTTGAGGTTCCATGGCCATAAACGAGTTCCGTAATATCAGTTTGTAATACCTGATGGAATCGATGGGTTTCATTAAGGTGTCGATATCGCCTTTCCAGCTAAAAACAGTCATTTTAGTTGGCGTATTGAAATCGCGTAGAATCTCATCCTCGGTTTTGCCTTCGGCGCTTAACTGGCGGTAACGATCGGAACGCTTCATGCCTTGGTCTAGCAATTGCTGAAAATCCTTGAAAGGGTCTTTGCGTCCTTTCCATTGCGCATTGAACTGCTTTTGCAATTCTTGCATGTATTCTTTCTGTGCTTCTTCAGCATAGTTTTGCATGCTGGCGTTTAGCGTAGTGTATATTTTTAATCCATCCCTATCTAAGTCATAAGGAGTGCCATCGGCTTTTGTAATGGATTGCTCTTCGAAAATATCTTGTATTTCTTTTTTGAGCATGGCCCGGAAATAGGGTGCAGGACCTACATTATAGGTAGAAGGATTAAAATCGAGGTTTAATGGTGTTTGTTGATAGGTCTCCGTTTCCTCATCGCCCAAAAAACCTGCTTTTCTCATGTTATCAAGTACGGTGTTCCGACGTGCCAGTGCCCGATCTGGATTTCGGGTTGGGGAGTATAAGGATGGCCCCTTGAGCATGCCAATCAGAACGGCTGCTTGTGCCGGATTGAGCTTATCGGGTGTGGTATTGAAATACGTTCTGGCGGCTGATTTAATTCCAAAGGTATTGTAAGCACCAAAATCTACTGTGTTGAGGTAAATGGTGATGATTTCTTCTTTCGTATAATTTCGTTCTAGCTTCACTGCAATAATCCATTCCTGAAGTTTTTGGATGATTCGTTTTACCGGATTTTTGGCCCGTTCAGAAAATAAATTCAAGGCCAATTGTTGGGTGATGGTACTGGCACCTTGTTTTTTACCAATCAGGTTGTAGAAAATGATGGTAAACGTTCGTCTAAAATCGATGCCTGAATGACTATAAAAGCGAATATCCTCGGTAGAAATCAAGGCATTAATCACATTGGGTGAGATGTCTTCGTAGCGCACATTCGACCTGTTTTGTACGTAATAGGTCCCTAAAACCACATTGTCTTCCGAGATAATTTCAGAAGCCAGGTTGCTTTTGGGGTTTTCCAAATCCCGGAAGGAAGGTAACTTCCCAAATAAACCCAAGCCAATGCTTAGGATAAAAATGGCTGCAAACGCCACACCGCCGATGATGATTTTCCAAAATAAGGAGGTATAACGTTGTAGTTCTTCGCGACCTAATGTTTCTTTCATGTTTTAAACGCTATTGATAATTCTCTTTATAAAATATCAAGTATTGATCCAGAATTTCTTTTTTGGTCAACTTGTCTAGGTTTGACTTGGTGATGATAAACAAACTGTATTGGTTGGCCGGTATTTTCATAATTTCTCCCATCAATGGCAGAATATTGATTTCATATTCTTTTGCACTTTCACGACTGCCAAATTCACCAATAAATATCAGCTGATTTTCATTATTTACATCTTTTAACTGGTGTTTTATACCGCCATCTGGGAAATTTGCCCGATTGAATTGCCCGATTCCAAAACGGGAAGAGCTTAAGTTGACCGATGGGTCTGCCACGTTAACTACCACATAATAATGCGTTGCGTCGGCCAGGTCGAACAAGGAATTTTTTGAATTGACTTGTGTTTTCGGACTCTCGGCAGGGGTTTCATTCTTTTTGGCAGTTTCTCCCCCAGCGTTTGTTTTTGCTGTTTTGCCTTCAGCGAGAATTGATTCTAGTTCGTGGGCCCAAATCAGATTGTCCGGACTCTTGTCAACCAAAACGACTAATCGTGATGAGAGTTGTTTTCTGTTTTTTTCAATAAACTCCAGGTAGTATTTAATAAGGGGTGTAATCAGTTTATCTTCAGGAAATTCTTTTACAATTGCCTGTAAAGCCGCCTCAAAAGGCTTTAAACTTTGCTGATGCCCGGCTGAAATAGCTTTGAGATAAGCAATTTGTGCCGATAATCGGTTTTTACCGAATTCAACTTCAAATTCACGAATGCAGTTTAACACATCCTTGTAGTTCTTTTTAGCAAACTCATCGAAAATCTGATTGTACGATCTTCCTAAAGCAAGGTCTTTTTCGTCTTGCTTTTGGCTGAATTCCGGATCAATAATCACTTTAGCGAATGCCGAATTCGGATGCTCTGCCAGTATTTTTTGTTTATACGCTTCAGATTTTACGCTATCACTGTTGGTGTATAAACGGTATAAATTATAATACACCGCAGCTCGATTGCTGTATTCAGGGAATCGATGCAACAGGGTTTCAAATGATTTGATGGATTCCTGAGGATCGTTGAAAACTTCACGGTAAAAATCTCCAAGTTCAAAGTACGCATTAGCAATTCTAAGATTAGATGCCATTAGTTTATCCGAATTGTTGGGCAATCGGAACAGGTAGTTATTTTTTAGTTCCTCGCCTGATTCTATTGTGTTAGTGCCGGATTCCTGGCTTGGTTGTGTATTTGCAATCTCAGTTTTCGCTTGATTTGCAACAGTGGTTTCCAAAGATATTTTCTGGCTTCTTCTCCAGTCGTCTTCCAGCTTCCGATTTCCCCATCTTCGTTTGAAATCAGAAAAACCCTGACTTAAGGCAGCACTATTGTTAAAATAAAAGGTGCTTCCTTTAGTATTGGAATTTTCCTGATCCGGGTTAAGCGCAATATCGCTAATGCCTTTAAGGTTACCTGTTTGCTGTACTTGTGTCTGTTTGAGTTTTCGCTCAACCAATTGATTAATTTTGAACGCTCTTTCTTTTTCTGGAAGAGATGCCAAATGCTGTAAGGTATCTTCTTCAGCAATAATAATTAGGTTTTTGGCAATTAAATCCAGGTTTTGTGACTTCCTTCTTATCGTTTCGTATTCCGGATAACTTGGCGGGAGTGCCATCAAGGTGCTGTCTAGGTATTTTTTAGACTGCACATAATCTGCTTGTTTGAAATAAATATCTGATAATGCTAAATAAGACAATCCTCGTTGTTCCATGTTTCTGGAACCCTCACGTATAGCGATAGTGTAATTTTCGATTGCCTTATCGACGGATTGTTTGGTCTCGAAGTTTCGAGCAATTTGATAATAAATTTGATCGGTCAGCTCTTTATTTTTCTCATCTTTCAACAATGTCCTCAATTTTGCTTCCTTGTCGAGCTTCTCGCCAATTTGTTCTTCTTCAATGGCAATGCGATTTAGGTTTGCATTGAAAGCCATCTCAAACGGAGCATTACTTTTTACAATAGAGGTAAACTGTTTGTAGGCCAGCTCCGGATGTTGATTAATTACTTCAAGTTGTCCGGAAAGATAAGTCCAGTAAAGTTTTTGCTTTTTATTTTTTGATGTACCGATTGCTTTAGTTAAAAGCAAGCTGGCATCTTTAAACTCATTGGCGTAGATGTGCAGCTGAGCCCTTGCTGCAAAACTCTCTGCTGCCATTTTTTTTGAGTTTTTTACATAGTTCAATGCAGTGTCAAGACTTGCTTGTGCCTGGTCAAATCGTTTCAACTGCATCAATGATCGAGATTTCCATACCAATGCCGCTTGTCTTATCTCTTTTGATTTGGGATAATTCTGATACACGTAATCGAAAAACTCTACGGCATTATAGAAATCAGCTTTAAGATGGTTGGCAATACCAATCAATAAATAAGCGTCATCAACATAATTACTTTTAGATTTCTCGTTGGCGACAACATTCGCTTTAGCGATAGCTTCTTCCAGCTTTTTAGATGCCGTCTCAGTAGTTTTAGGTTCTGGTTCTATGAAGACGGGAATCAGCCGATTGTATTTGTACTTATAACTAGACTGCAGGTCTGTTTCATGGGTTTTAATCAGTTCGCGGGCATTAAATAAGACATTGTAGCGTGCAGTTAGATTTTGCATAACCCTATTGCTGCTTCCTCCTTCTTGAGCATAACTTGTCCAAGGAAAGAAAAGCGAAACGAAAAGTAAAATGAGAAATGGGATCGTTTTTTTCAAGGCTAACGTATCGTAACTCAACAAAAATAGCATAATCGGGCATAATATTTATTCCATAACGCCATCGCCGGTTATTAATTTTAATTTCATCGCGTTCTAATCGATCATCGTACTCAAAAGCGTAACTTTGTTCCTAATGATCGAGCCAAATAAAACTGGTAATTCTGAAGAGAAGTCAACTAGGTCTTCGAAAGTCTATGCTCGTTATGCGGGCATCGGTTTCCAAATGGTTGCCGTTATCGGACTTTTTACCTTTATTGGTTATAAACTGGATCAAAACCGAAACGCGAAACAGCCGCTCATGACCGCTTTGTTCAGTCTGGCAGGTGTGGGTGTTGCCTTGTATCAAGTCATCAAATCAGTTACTAAAAATAAGCTTTGAAACTACTTAGATTCTTTTTCCTGTATCTCATTTTTACTTTAGGTGTAGGCCTGATAGCTTATTTTATCGATTTAGGCTATCCGGGTCAGGGCTTGCTGATACCTAAATTTTGGGTCATTTTTGGAGCCATAGCCGTATTGACTTTGCTAGCCTATATTTTTTCCTGGATGGGCATTCGCAGAGGCGGCGAATTCTCCATTGTAGCCATGATGGGCAGCATTTTGGTCAAGCTGCTTTTTTGTATGGTTTTGGTGCTGGTTTATCTACTTAAATTTAGGGTAAATGACCTCATCTTTGCTACCAATTTTATTTCTCTATATTTCTTGTTTACAGCCTTTGAAGTTTATGCTTTGTTGTGTAACTTGCGCCACCAAAATAAAAACCTAAAAAACAGCTTTTGATGGATTTTAGCCGCATCTTCAAGTTAAACACAATCGGGATTTTTGCACTTGTTGCAGTTTTTTTCAGCTTAACTAGTTTGTCGGCTATGGCCAATGCGGAAACCGATACTGCCAAAGCAGTTACTAGTCCTGCCAAACAAGAGGCCGCACACGAAGCTGAAGCCAAGGATAAACCCTTCGATACAGGCGCTTTTATTTTACATCACATTGCCGATGCTCACGATTTCCATTTTTGGGGCGAAGGCGAACATAGTGTAGGCTTGCCTTTACCGGTAATCTTATGGACAGACAATGGTTTGGTGACTTTTATGTCATCTGCTTTTCATCACGATGATGAAGGTAAACATGTAGTAGAAGCCAATGGTCAGCGTTTTGTGAAATTGCATGAGAAAATTTACTACGCATCTGCACAGCCAAATGAGCATGGTGCATTTGTAGAAGTGAATGAGAAGCACGAGGCTAAAAATGCTAAACCGATAGATCTATCAATCACCAAGAACGTATTTTCCTTACTGGTTTCGGTTACCGTCTTGTTGATTGTATTCATCAGCGTGGGCCGTGCCTACAAGAAACGTGAAGGGAAATCGCCGAAAGGGTTCCAGTCGTTAATTGAGCCGGTAATTCTGTTTGTACGTGACGATATTGCTAAACCTAACTTGGGTTACAAATACGAGAAATTCATGCCGTACTTATTGAGCGTGTTCTTCTTTATCTGGTTCAATAATTTATTGGGTTTGGTGCCTTTCTTCCCAGGAGGGGCCAACGTTACCGGAAATATTGCGGTAACCATGGTTTTGGCATTGTGTACGTTTTTAATCACCACCTTTAGTGGAAATAAATATTACTGGAAGCACATTTTTATGCCTCCTGTGCCATGGTGGATGTACCCGGTAATGGTACCAGTAGAGATCGTGGGTATTTTTACCAAGCCTATTGCTTTGATGATTCGTTTGTTTGCGAACATTACGGCAGGACACATCCTCATGTTATCGTTAATCTGCTTGATTTTTATTTTTAAAAATCTGGCGATTGCCCCCATTGCGGTTCCGTTTGCGGTTTTTATCAGCTTAATTGAATTGCTGGTGGCATTTATCCAGGCGTTCATCTTTACCATTCTGTCGGCATTGTTCATCGGAATGGCCATTGAGGAGCACCACGATCATTAATTATGCAATTTTTTGTTTCACTTAAATAATCAATCAAAATGGTAGGAAGTATCGCTGCAATTGGTGCAGGTTTAGCCGCAATCGGTGCCGGATTAGGTATCGGACGTATCGGTGGTTCA
>CANHRG010000006.1 GCA_947463785.1 Sphingobacteriaceae bacterium
CACTTTTAATTAAGCGGAAGTAGCTCAGTTGGTAGAGCGATAGCCTTCCAAGCTATAGGTCGCGAGTTCGAACCTCGTCTTCCGCTCCACAAAGCGATTAGCCGAAGTAGCTCAGCGGTAGAGCACTTCCTTGGTAAGGAAGAGGTCGTGGGTTCAAGTCCCATCTTTGGCTCAAAAACTTTAAATACAACAAATACAAACAAAAATTAACCTTAGAATTAAACAAAATGGCAAAAGAAAAATTTGACCGTAGTAAACCACACTTAAACATTGGTACTATCGGTCACGTTGACCACGGTAAAACTACCTTAACAGCTGCTATTACTAAAGTATTAGCTGATGCAGGTTTGTCAGAAGCTCGTTCATTCGATTCAATTGACTCAGCTCCTGAAGAAAAAGAAAGAGGTATTACAATCAATACCGCTCACGTAGAGTACTCTACTGCAACTCGTCACTACGCACACGTTGACTGTCCAGGTCACGCTGACTATGTAAAAAACATGGTTACTGGTGCTGCTCAGATGGACGGTGCAATCTTAGTAGTTGCTGCTACTGACGGTCCGATGCCTCAAACTCGTGAGCACATCCTATTAGCTCGTCAGGTAGGTGTACCTGCTTTGGTTGTTTTCATGAACAAAGTAGATATGGTTGACGATCCAGAATTATTAGAATTAGTAGAGATGGAAGTTCGTGAATTATTATCATTCTACGATTTCCCAGGAGATACTATCCCAGTTATTCAAGGTTCTGCCTTAGGTGGTTTGAACGGTGATGCTAAGTGGGTTGCTAAAATTATGGAGTTAATGGATGCGGTTGATAACCACATTCCAATTCCTCCACGTTTGACAGATCTTCCATTCTTGATGCCAGTTGAGGACGTGTTCTCAATCACTGGTCGTGGTACAGTAGCAACTGGCCGTATCGAGCGTGGTGTGATCAACTCAGGTGATGCAGTAGACATCTTAGGTATGGGTGCTGAGAACTTGAAATCAACCGTAACCGGGGTAGAGATGTTCCGCAAAATCTTAGATTACGGTGAAGCTGGTGATAACGTAGGTTTATTGTTACGTGGTATTGAGAAAACCGATATCCGTCGTGGTATGGTTATCTGTAAACCAGGTTCTGTAACTCCTCACACTGAATTCAAAGCTGAGGTTTACGTATTATCAAAAGCTGAAGGTGGTCGTCACACGCCATTCTTCAACAAATACCGTCCACAATTCTATTTCCGTACCACAGACGTAACTGGTGAAATTTCACTAGCTGCTGGTGTAGAAATGGTTATGCCTGGTGATAACGTAACGATCACTGTAAAATTGATCAACGCTATCGCGATGGAAAAAGGTTTACGTTTCGCTATCCGTGAAGGTGGTAGAACCGTAGGTGCCGGACAGGTAACTGAAATCTTGAAATAATATATTTCAAATAAAAGGTTAATTGGATAACATAAGTCCGCGAAAGTGGACTTATGTTTTCTTGTTAATTGAAATACGGGAATAGTTCAATGGTAGAATAGAGGTCTCCAAAACCTTTGATCAGGGTTCGAATCCTTGTTCCCGTGCTAAGAAAAGAAACAAATGACTAAAGTTGTTGAATTTATAAAAGAATCGTACAACGAGATGACCCAGAAAGTAAGCTGGCCTACTTGGTTAGAATTACAAAATTCTGCCGTATTGGTTTTGGTTGCTTCCATCCTGATTGCATTGATCATTTTAGGTATGGATGAATCTGCTGGTAATGCGTTGAAACTTTTATACAAATCTCTTGCTTAAATTTTAGATAAAGATGAGTAGTCAATTGAAATGGTATGTGGTTAGGGCGGTAAGCGGCAAAGAGAAAAAAGTAAAACAATACTTGGAGGCGGAAGTAAACCGTCTGGGTATAAGCCATTTAATTCCGCAAGTATTAATCCCTATGGAGAAATACTTTCAGATGAAAGATGGAAAAAAAATTGCTAAAGAACGTAACTACTATCCTGGATATGTGCTGATTGAAGCTGATCTGGATGCCGAATTACAACACGTGATCAAAAACATCAACAGTGTAATCGGTTTCTTGGGAGATAAGGCCGGAACTCCGGTACCAATGCGTCAGGCAGAGGTAAATCGAATTCTGGGTAAGGTAGACGAAATGGCCGAGCAAAGTGAAGTAATGAACGTTACACACTATGTAGGTGAGCAGGTGAAAGTGACCGATGGTCCGTTCAATGGCTTTAGTGGTGTAATTGAAGAGGTAAATGACGAGAAGAAGAAACTGAAAGTAATGGTTAAAATCTTCGGTCGTCGTACACCACTTGAGTTAAACTACATGCAAGTAGAGAAAGAGTAGATTATAGTATTTAGTACAGAGTATTGAGTACAGAGATATAACTAATCTATATAAAGAAATTAAAACGAGTTTGCGTAGGGCAGAACGGGTTTACAGAGCATAGCTCAATACTCAATACTAACTACTCAATACTCCAAGACCTTAAATGTTACATAGCTTCCAACTTACTAACATTGAGTATTAACAAATTAATTTAAAATGGCAAAAGAAGTCGAAGCGTTAGTAAAATTACAAATCAAGGGCGGAGCCGCAAATCCATCGCCTCCAGTAGGACCTGCTTTAGGTGCTAAAGGGGTAAACATCATGGAGTTTTGCAAGCAATTTAATGCTCGTACCCAAGATAAGCCAGGTAAAGTATTACCGGTTGTAATTTCCGTGTATGCCGACAAGTCATTCGATTTTATCATCAAAACCCCTCCTGTAGCTATTCAATTATTGGAAGTTTCAGGACAAAAAAGTGGGTCGGCAGAGCCAAACCGTAAAAAAGTTGCCAGTGTAAGCTGGGAGCAGGTTGAAGCAATTGCTAAAGATAAAATGTCTGACTTGAATGCCTTTACCGTAGAATCGGCCATGAAAATGGTTGCCGGTACAGCACGCAGTATGGGAATTACCGTAAATGGTAACGCACCCTGGAATAATTAATTAACAAAAATCAGTTTAAGAAGTGGCTAGATTAACAAAAAATCAAAAATTGGCACAATCTAAAATTGAGGCTGGTAAAGCATATACTTTACAACAGGCAGCTGCCTTAGTAAAGGATATTACTACCACTAAATTTGATGCTTCTGTTGACTTGAATGTACGTTTAGGCGTAGATCCTCGTAAAGCAAATCAAATGGTGCGTGGTATAGCAACCCTTCCTCATGGAACCGGTAAAACTGTTCGCGTTTTGGCCTTAGTAACTCCTGATAAGGAAGAAGAAGCTAAAGCTGCAGGTGCAGATTACGTAGGTTTAGATGATTATATTGCCAAAATTGAAGGCGGATGGACTGACATTGATATCATTATTACCATGCCTAGTGTGATGGCAAAAGTAGGTAAATTGGGCCGCGTATTAGGTCCACGTAACCTGATGCCGAATCCAAAGTCGGGTACAGTAACTACTGAAGTAGGTAAAGCTGTTTCTGATGTAAAAGGCGGTAAGATCGATTTCAAAGTAGACAAAACAGGTATCATCCATACCTCAATCGGGAAAGCATCCTTTCCTGCCGATAAAATTTACGAGAATGCGTTAGAAGTAATTCAAACCATCTCTAAATTAAAACCGTCAGCTGCAAAAGGTACTTATTTTAAGAGCATTTTTATATCCTCTACAATGAGTCCTGGAATCCAAATCGAAACTAAAACTATAGCAGGAATCTAATCATGAGAAAAGAAGAAAAACAAGATGTTGTTCTTGCTTTAAAAGAGCAGATGGAAAGCTTCGGTAATTTTTATATTGCCGATACTGCCAACCTGACTGTAGCAGCTGTGAATGATATTCGCCGCAAATGTTTCGACAACGGAATCAAAATGCAGGTAGCAAAAAACACCTTGATTAAAAAGGCGATGGAAGCCGCATCAGGTGATTATGCTGAATTGTACGATGTGCTTAAAGGTTCATCAACCCTTATGTTCTCCAACACAGGTAATGCTCCGGCAAAACTGATCAAATCGTTGAGAGCAAGTGGTGATAAACCGGTATTGAAAGCAGCGTATATCGACAGCGCTATCTACATTGGCGATAACCAGTTGAACGCTCTGGTAAACTTGAAATCAAGAGAAGAGCTTATTGGCGAAATCATTGGCTTGTTACAATCTCCTGCCAAAAATGTGGTTTCAGGCTTACAGTCTGGAAAAGGCAAGTTAGCAGGTATTGTTAAAGCATTAGAACAAAGAGGTTAACAGACACCTTAAGTCTGAGTAATTAGAAACAAAGTAATTAACGTTAAAAATTAAATAAAATGGCAGATTTAAAATCGTTTGCTGAGCAATTGGTAAACTTAACAGTAAAAGAAGTTAACGAGTTAGCTCAAATTTTGAAAGATGAGTACGGCATTGAGCCTGCTGCTGCAGCTGTAGCTGTTGCTGCTCCTGCTGCTGGTGGCGCTGCTGCCGGTGGTGCTGCTGAAGAAAAAACTAGCTTCAACGTATTCTTGAAAGACGCTGGTGGTCAGAAACTGGCAATTGTAAAATTAGTGAAAGACTTAACCGGTTTAGGTTTGAAAGAAGCTAAAGACTTAGTTGATGCTGCTCCAGCAGAATTAAAAGCTGGCGTATCTAAAGACGAGGCTGATGCTTTGAAAAAACAATTAGAAGAAGCCGGAGCAGTTGTTGAGATTCAATAATCTGATACTCAATAATTAATGGCCCTAGACTCCGGTTTTCACCGGGGTCTATTGCCATTTGTATAAGGCTCATTTTTGTTTGACTTACAAATCCCGTGAAATTCGGGGAAAACAAGTCGCGGTTTAATTATTAAACTAAAATTCTCAATCCCTTGGCAAACAAAAATATTCATACCGAAAGAGTCAATTTTGCAACCAGCAAGCATGTGTTGGATTATCCTGACTTTCTGGATGTGCAATTGCAATCATTCAGGGAATTCTTTCAGTTAGAGACCACTTCAGATAACCGTCATCAAGAAGGGTTATTCAAAGTATTCTCAGAAAACTTCCCAATTTCTGATTCCCGAAACATATTTGTTTTAGAGTTTTTGGATTATTTCGTAGATCCACCACGCTACGATATTCAGGAATGTATTGAACGTGGTTTAACTTACAGTGTTCCGTTAAAAGCCAAATTACGTTTGTCTTGTAACGATGAAGAACACGAAGATTTTGAAACGATTGTTCAAGACGTGTATTTGGGTACCATCCCGTACATGACTCCAAAAGGAACTTTCGTAATTAATGGTGCCGAGCGTGTAATCGTATCTCAATTACACCGTTCACCAGGTGTGTTCTTTGGCCAAAGCCGCCACACCAACGGTACCAAATTATATTCAGCCCGTGTAATTCCTTTCAAAGGATCGTGGATCGAGTTTGCAACAGACGTAAACAACGTTATGTATGCCTACATCGATCGTAAGAAAAAGTTCCCTGTTACTACTTTATTGCGTGCAATTGGTTACGATTCTGATAAAGATATCCTGGAATTATTCGAATTGGCCGATGAGGTAAAAGTGAGCAAATCAGGTCTGAAGAAATTCGTAGGCCGTAAGCTTGCTGCCAGAGTACTGAAATCATGGGTAGAAGATTTCGTGGACGAAGATACCGGTGAGGTAGTTTCTATTCCACGTAATGAAGTGATTTTAGAGCGTGAAACCGTTCTAGATGACGATAATATCGATTTAATCATTGATGCAGGAGCTAAATCTATCATTCTTTCTAAAGAAGATAGCAGCCACACCGGTGATTATACCATCATTTACAATACCTTACAAAAAGATACTTCTAACTCAGAGAAAGAAGCGGTAGAGCACATTTACCGTCAGTTACGTAACGCTGAACCACCAGATGAGGAAACTGCTCGTGGTATCATCGACCGTTTGTTCTTCTCTGACAAACGATACGATTTGGGTGATGTGGGTCGTTACCGCATTAACCGCAAATTAGGCTTAGATACACCGGATGACACGAAAGTGTTGACCAAGGCTGATATCATTGCCATTGTGAAATATTTGATTAAGTTGATCAACTCCAAAGCCGAGGTGGATGATATTGATCACTTATCAAACCGTCGTGTACGTACCGTAGGCGAGCAATTGTATGCGCAATTCGGTGTTGGTTTAGCCCGTATGGCTCGTACCATCCGTGAGCGTATGAACATTCGTGATAACGAAGTGTTTACACCAACCGATTTGATTAATGCTCGTACCTTATCTTCTGTGATTAACTCGTTCTTCGGAACCAACCAGTTGTCACAGTTTATGGATCAAACCAACCCATTGGCAGAAATTACGCACAAGCGTCGTTTATCAGCCTTAGGTCCAGGTGGTCTATCACGTGAGCGTGCAGGTTTCGAGGTTCGTGACGTACACTATACGCATTATGGTCGTTTATGTACCATTGAAACTCCGGAAGGACCGAACATTGGTTTGATTTCATCACTTTGTGTGCATGCCAAAATCAACAATTTAGGTTTTATCGAAACGCCTTACCGTAAGGTGAAAGATGGTCGTGTAGTTGTAGAAGAACCTGTAGTTTATCTTTCTGCCGAAGATGAAGACGGTAAAACTATTGCTCAGGCCAATGCACAATACGATGATAAAGGAAAATTTGCCGATCCACGTGTAAAAGCACGTTACGAAGGTGACTTCCCGGTTATCGAACCAGAGCGTTTGGATTACATGGATATTGCCCCTAACCAAATTACCTCTATTGCCGCTTCGTTGATTCCGTTCTTGGAACACGATGATGCGAACCGTGCGTTAATGGGATCAAACATGCAACGTCAGGCTGTGCCTTTGTTGCGCCCTGAAGCACCAATTGTAGGTACCGGTTTGGAAGGCCGCGTAGCCAGTGATTCTCGTACCCTGATTAATGCCGAAGGCAATGGGGTGGTAGAATACGTAGATGCCAACGAAATCCGTATTCGCTACGAGCGCAATGCTGATGATGTGTTGGTTTCTTTCGATGGTGAAGTGAAATCTTATCCATTAATCAAATTCAAGAAAACTAACCAAAGTACCTGTATCAACTTGAAGCCTATTGTTAAAAAGGGTCAGAAAGTAGAAAAAGGACAAGTACTTTGTGAAGGATATGCTACTCAGAATGGCGAATTAGCCTTGGGTCGTAACCTGAAAGTGGCCTTCATGCCATGGCAAGGGTACAACTTCGAGGATGCGATCGTGATTTCTGAGCGTGTTGTATCTCAAGATATCTTTACTTCTATCCACATTGAAGAATTCGAACTCGAAGTTCGCGATACTAAACGTGGAGAAGAAGAATTAACTCCAGATATCCCTAACGTTTCTGAAGAGGCTACAAAAGACTTGGATGAAAACGGGGTTATCCGTGTTGGTGCAGAGGTGAAAGAAGGTGACATCCTGATAGGTAAAATTACTCCAAAAGGAGAGTCTGATCCTTCACCAGAAGAGAAATTATTGAGAGCCATTTTTGGTGATAAAGCAGGTGATGTGAAAGATGCATCTTTGAAAACGCCTCCTTCTATCAATGGTGTGGTAATCGATACCAAACTGTTCTCAAGAGCTAAAAAGACTACTAAAGCTGAAGAAAAAGCATTAGTAGAAAAATTAGACGCTCAACACGATAAAGCAGTTAAAGATTTGCGTGATAAGTTGGTTGAAAAACTATTCACAATTGTGAACGGAAAAACTTCTCAGGGAGTGTACAATGTTTACAAAGATATGCTTGTTGCCAAAGGTGTGAAATTTACGCAGAAAGTATTGGCTGATTTAGATTTTGCCAATATCAATCCAACTAAATGGACAACCGATGAGGATAAAAACGAGCTAATTAAGCAAGCTTTACACAACTACAATATTAAACTGAATGAAGAATTAGGTGCTTACAAACGTGAGAAATTCGCGATTACCGTAGGTGACGAACTTCCTTCAGGTATCGTGCAAATGGCTAAAGTTTACATCGCTAAGAAACGTAAGTTGAAAGTGGGTGATAAAATGGCCGGTCGTCACGGTAACAAAGGTATTGTAGCCCGTATCGTTCGTGATGAGGACATGCCGTTCTTGGAGGATGGTACACCGGTTGATATCGTATTGAACCCACTTGGGGTGCCTTCACGTATGAACTTGGGTCAGATCTACGAAACAGTATTGGGTTGGGCTGGAAAAGAATTGGGTATGAAGTTCTCTACTCCAATTTTTGACGGTGCAACACATCATGAAGTGGAAGACTGGGTAGCTAAAGCCGGATTGCCAGCTTCAGGGAGAACTTACCTGCACAATGGTTTAACCGGTGAACGCTTCGATCAGCCAACTACAGTAGGTATCATCTACATGCTGAAATTAGGTCACATGGTTGACGATAAGATGCATGCCCGTTCAATCGGTCCATACTCATTAATTACACAGCAGCCATTGGGTGGTAAAGCCCAGTTTGGTGGTCAGCGTTTTGGTGAGATGGAGGTATGGGCCTTAGAGGCATTTGGTGCAGCAAACATCCTTCAGGAGATCTTAACCGTGAAATCTGATGATGTAATTGGCCGTGCCAAAACTTACGAAGCGATTGTAAAAGGTGAAAACTTACCAACACCGTCTGTTCCTGAATCATTCAACGTATTGGTTCACGAATTAAGAGGTTTAGGTTTAGATATCACATTAGACTAATAGTATTGAGTATGAAGTATTGAGTATTTAGACTAGGGCGTTTAGCCATCTAACTACTCACTACTTGATACCAAGTACTCAAAATAAAAGAGCTATGTCTTACAAAAAGGATAATAAAATCAAAAGTAACTTTACGCAAGTTACCATCAGCTTAGCATCTCCAGAATCAATTCTAGAGCGTTCAAGCGGGGAAGTTTTAAAACCAGAAACGATCAACTACCGTACCTACAAACCGGAACGTGATGGTTTATTCTGCGAGCGTATTTTCGGTCCTGTTAAGGATTACGAGTGCCATTGCGGTAAATACAAGCGTATCCGTTACAAAGGTATCGTCTGCGACCGTTGCGGTGTGGAGGTAACCGAGAAAAAAGTACGTCGTGAGCGTATGGGACACATCAACCTGGTTGTTCCTGTGGCACATATCTGGTACTTCCGTTCATTGCCGAACAAAATCGGTTATTTATTAGGCTTGCCTACTAAAAAACTTGATTTAATCATTTATTATGAGCGTTATGTAGTTATCCAGTCGGGTGTTAAAGAAGCAGATGGCATCCAAGCCATGGATTTCTTAACCGAAGAAGAATACCTGGATATCTTAGATACCTTACCAAAAGAAAATCAATATTTAGACGATAAAGATCCTCATAAATTTGTCGCTAAAATGGGTGCTGAGGCCTTAGTTGACTTGTTAGGCCGCTTAGATTTAGATCAATTATCGTACGATTTACGTCACCAAGCAGCTAACGAAACTTCTCAGCAACGTAAAAACGAGGCCTTGAAACGCCTTCAAGTGGTAGAATCTTTCCGCAGTGCGAACGATCACATTGAAAACCGCCCAGAGTGGATGATTGTGAAAATCGTACCTGTTATTCCACCAGAATTACGTCCATTGGTGCCATTGGAAGGTGGTCGTTTTGCCACTTCCGACTTGAACGATTTATACCGTCGAGTAATCATTCGTAATAACCGTTTAAAACGATTAATCGAGATCAAAGCGCCAGAAGTAATCTTACGTAACGAAAAACGTATGTTACAAGAGGCGGTTGACTCTTTATTCGATAACTCACGTAAAGTGAATGCGGTTAAAACCGAAGGTAATCGTGCCCTGAAATCACTTTCAGACATTCTGAAAGGTAAACAAGGCCGTTTCCGTCAAAACTTATTAGGTAAACGTGTAGATTATTCTGCCCGTTCGGTAATTGTGGTTGGTCCAAACCTAAAATTACACGAGTGCGGTTTGCCAAAAGATATGGCTGCTGAGTTGTACAAACCGTTCATCATCCGTAAGATGATTGAAAGAGGAGTTGTAAAAACTGTAAAATCGGCCAAAAAGATTGTAGATCGTAAAGATCCTATCGTTTGGGATATTCTGGAAAATGTGCTTAAAGGACACCCGGTATTACTAAACCGTGCACCAACATTGCACCGTTTGGGTATCCAAGCCTTCCAGCCAAAACTGGTAGAAGGTAAGGCAATCCAATTGCACCCATTGGTATGTACCGCGTTCAACGCCGACTTTGACGGTGACCAGATGGCGGTTCACTTACCATTGAGCAATGCCGCTATTTTAGAGGCTCAAATGTTAATGTTGGCTTCGCACAACATTTTGAACCCTGCTAACGGTACCCCAATTACCGTTCCTTCTCAGGACATGGTTTTGGGTCTGTATTATACCACTAAAGGCCGTAAAACCGATGCTACCCGTGTAGTTAAAGGGGAAGGTTTAACTTTCTATTCAGCCGAAGAGGTAATCATTGCTTACAATGAGAAAAAAGTAGATCTGCATGCTTTCATTAAGGTGAAAGCCAATGTGAAAGAGAAAGACGGATCTATTGTAAATAAATTAATCGAAACTACTGTGGGTCGTGTGTTGTTTAACCAGGTTGTTCCAACCGAAGTGGGTTACATCAACGAGCTATTAACCAAAAAATCATTACGTGATATTATTGGCGAGGTAGTAAAAACAACCGGTATGGCTCGTGCAGCCCAATTCTTGGATGATATCAAAGAATTAGGTTTCCAAATGGCATTCCGTGGTGGTTTATCGTTCAACTTACAGGATTTGAATATTCCTGACGAGAAAGTGAAATTGATCGATCAGGCTTCTAAAGAAGTAGAAGAAGTAATGAATAACTATAACATGGGATTCATTACCAACAACGAGCGTTACAACCAAATTATCGATATCTGGACTCGTATCAACAACAAGTTGACGGCGAACGTTATGGATATCTTATCTAACGATAACCAAGGATTCAACTCTGTGTATATGATGTTGGATTCTGGAGCTCGTGGTTCGAAAGAGCAGATCCGTCAGCTATGCGGTATGCGTGGTTTGATGGCTAAGCCTCAAAAATCAGGTTCAGGTGGTGAAATTATCGAAAACCCGATCTTATCTAACTTTAAAGAAGGTTTATCGGTACTAGAGTACTTCATTTCTACCCACGGTGCCCGTAAAGGTTTGGCCGATACGGCCTTGAAAACTGCGGATGCGGGTTACTTGACTCGTCGTTTACATGACGTTGCTCAGGATATGATTGTTGGTGAAACCGATTGCGGTACTTTAAGAGGTATTTACACCACAGCCTTGAAAGATAACGAGGATATTGTCGAGCCATTATACGATCGTATTTTAGGACGTACTTCATTACACGATGTGTTTGATCCTCTAAATGGCGAATTAATCGTGGCTTCAGGTCAGGATATTGATGAAGATATTGCTCAGAAAATCGAAAATTCAGCTTTAGAAGGTATCGAAATTCGTTCGGTATTAACATGCGAAAGCAAACGTGGTGTTTGTGCCCTTTGCTACGGACGTAACTTATCAACCGGTAAGCGTGTTCAAGCCGGTGAAGCTGTCGGTGTAATTGCCGCTCAGTCAATCGGTGAGCCGGGTACACAGTTAACACTTCGTACCTTCCACGTGGGTGGTACGGCGTCTAACATTGCTGCCGAATCGCAAATCAATGCGAAATTTGAAGGGGTAATTGAGTTTGAAAATGTTAGAACAGTTACCCTAGATACCGAAGATGGTAAAGTGGAAGTAGTATTGGGTCGTTCAGGTGAATTCCGTATTGTAGAGCCAAAAACAGGTAAAGTTATTGTAACCAATAACATCCCTTACGGTGCGCACTTATTCGTTAAGGATGGTGCAAAAGTTGCTAAAGGCGATCGTATCTGTTCATGGGATCCATACAACGCGGTAATCATTTCTGAGTTTGCCGGTAAAGTTCAATTTGAATCAATCATTGAAGGCGTTACCTTCCGTGAAGAATCGGATGAGCAAACTGGTCACCGTGAAAAAGTAATTATTGATACCCGTGATAAAACCAAAAACCCAGTTATCCAAATCACAGATAAGAAAGGTGTATTGGTAAAAGGATACAATATCCCGGTAGGTGCTCACATTGCTGTTGACGAAGGCGATACTGTTCAAACGGGTCAAATCATTGTGAAGATTCCTCGTTCTACTGGAAAAACACGAGATATTACCGGTGGTTTACCACGTGTAACCGAATTGTTTGAAGCACGTAACCCATCTAATCCTGCGGTTGTAACCGAGATTGATGGTGTGGTAACCTTAGGTGGTGTGAAACGTGGTAACCGTGAAATTTCGATCGAGTCTAAAGACGGACAAGTGAAGAAATACCTGGTACCATTGTCTAAACACATCTTGGTTCAAGATAACGACTTCGTGAAAGCGGGTATGCCATTATCAGATGGGTCTATTTCTCCAGCAGATATTCTGGCCATTAAAGGTCCAGCTGCTGTTCAGGAGTACTTGGTTAATGGTATTCAAGAGGTTTACCGTTTACAAGGGGTAAAAATCAACGATAAGCACTTTGAGGTAATTGTACACCAAATGATGCAGAAAGTGTTGATTGAGGATCCAGGACATACACGTTTCTTAGAAAACGAAGCTGTAGATCGTTGGGATTTCATGGAAGAAAATGATGCTATTTTCGACAAAAAAGTAGTTACCGATCCAGGAGATTCTACCAACTTGAAAGCTGGTCAGATTGTATCATTACGTAAACTGAGAGACGAAAATTCACAGTTGAAACGTAAGGATATGAAACTGGTTGAGGTTTGCGATGCAATTTCTGCTACGTCAAGCTCTATTTTGCAAGGTATCACCCGTGCTTCATTGGGAACTAAATCATTCTTCTCCGCAGCTTCCTTCCAGGAAACTACTAAAGTGTTGAATGAGGCAGCAATAAGTGGTAAGGTAGATAAATTGTTGGGCTTGAAAGAGAACGTAATTGTTGGCCACTTGATCCCTTCAGGTACCGGTTTGCGTGACTACGATCGTATTATCGTAGGTTCTCAGGAAGAGTACGACAAACTGATGGCTTCTAAAAATGAAGAAGTAGAGGAAGAAGCATAAGCATAAGCTTTAACCCTAATCATACGGAAAGGTCTCTTAATTTCGATTAAGGGACCTTTTTTAGTTTGACGCTATTTTTGTAACTTTATAGAAAGTTATACCAATGGTTGTTACAGAAACACAACTTTTTCAGATTTTGAAAAATAAGCTGGGCGAAAAAGAAGCTCAAACTTTAGTTACTTTTGTTCAGGAAGAAGTAAAAGCAGAATTGAACAGAGAAACAGATGTTTTGGCTACCAAGCAAGATGTTTTTGGAGTCAAGGAGGATATCTACATTTTAAAAGAAGATTTGGCAAATGTCAAATCTGATTTGTTACGAACAGTCTATATGGTTGGTTTGGTGCAGTTTTTGGCAATTGTTGCCTCTGTATTAATGATTGTTAATTTTATGCTTAAATAACCTAATTAACTAATTTTTTGAAAGTCCTCTCTTTATCGAGCGGACTTTTTTATTTTTAAACTATGGAAGAGCAAAACGAAAATCAATTAAATATCGAGTTGTCGGAAGAAACTGCTGAAGGTATTTATTCTAATCTGGCCATTATAACTCACTCAAATAGTGAATTTGTTTTAGATTTTATTCGGGTAATGCCGGGTGTTCCTAAAGCAAAAGTTAAATCTCGGGTAATTTTAACTCCGGAACATGCCAAACGTTTTTTAAGAGCTTTAGAAGACAATATCGAAAAGTTTGAATCTATTAATGGTCGTATTAAAATTAATGAAGAGCCGCCGGGCTTTCCGATGAATTTTGGCGGACCTACTGCTCAAGCTTAGTTATGAGAGCACAACTCAATAAACTTATCTTAGGTAAACCCAATTCGAAATCCAGGGCTCCTGTACAAAATAGTCTTCTGGAACATCTCCAAAAGATTAAACTGGTTTGGCATGGCGAATTGTATGAGGATTTTGGCATAGAACGAGTTTTCAGGCTGTTCTTAATTTCTGCAAAATTACTGTTTCCTGGTATTTACCTTCAATGGCTCTTTGGTAAAGGAGAGTACTTAGCCACAAAACTGACAGGAGAATTTTATGTTTACTTAAAAACGTTACTTCCGCTATTTATTTTGATTTATGGTGGTAATACCATACCTGTTTTTCAAGTTTTAAACGTTTATATGCTGGCAGAAACATTGATTTATATCTTCAATAAGATTTATGTTTCTGAACACGAGGAAGAAACTGCGCATAAGCGTTCAATTTTACTCTTATTCTTCAACTACGTGGAAGTTATTTTGGCTTTTGCTGTGATTTATTCAGGAGGGAACTATCTTAATATAACGCTTAATCATTATATCGATGCGATTTATTTCAGTACGGTAAGTGGAGCAACAATTGGGTATGGTGATATCTATCCGGTTACTAATGCAGGTAAACTTATTGTGATTTGTCAGACGTTTACTTCGCTGTCTTTTATCGTACTCTTCTTTAATTATTTTGGCTCAAAGATTCGTCGTTAGTTGTTATCCGCCATTTTTTGTTCAATGGTTTCGATGATTAGTGAGGTTTGCTGAGGCTCAAACCAAGTGATCTCAGTATCTCTTCTAAACCAAGTGAGCTGGCGTTTTGCGAAGTTCCGAGTATTCTGTTTTATTTTTTCAACAGCTTGTTCTAAACTGCATTTTCCGTCCAAATAGTCGTATAATTCTTGATAACCTACCGTTCGCAGGGCGTTTTTATCCCGGTAGGGTAGCAGTGTTCTGACTTCTTCGAGGAGTCCGGCATCCATCATCAAATCCACGCGTTGGTTAATTCGGTCGTAGAGTTTCTGCCGATCCATATTCAGGCCAATTTTTACGATATCAAATGGCCTTTGCTTGATGGATTTTGTTCTAAGTTCAGAAAAGGTTTTTCCAGTGCTTAGACACACCTCTAGTGCTCTGATAAGGCGTTGAGGGTTTTGGGTATCAACCGATGAGAAATAATCTGGATCTAGTTCGCTGAGTTGGTGTTGCAGCACCTCGAGACCCTCCGTTTCAAATCGCCGATTAAGCTGATCTCTAACTTCTTGGGATGCTTTGGGTAGTGCATCAAAGCCTTGGGTAATGGCGTTAATGTACAAGCCAGATCCGCCTACTAAAATTGCAACGTTTTTTCGCTTAAACAGCTCAATAAGCAACTCAATACCTTGTTTCTCAAAATCGCCTACAGAAAAATCTTGTGCTACGGAGTGTGAGTCGATAAAATGATGCACTGCAGCATTCAGCTCCTTTTTTGTGGGCTTGGCTGTGCCAATACTCATTTCTCGGTAGAACTGACGTGAATCGGCAGATATGATCTCGCTATCGAAATGTTGCGCCAACTGAATGGCCAATTCGGTTTTACCAACAGCCGTAGGCCCAATAATCGTGAGGAGTGTGGGCATTTTGTAGACTAATAATCGTCTCGTTGATAGTCGTCTGAATCGTAATTCTCATTATCAGAGAATTCATCCATAAATTCATCGTCTTCTTCGTGTTCCTCTTGCGTCTCATGATGAGTGTCGTCGCTGCTAGATTTTCCTGGATTGTCGATGCTCATTTCGTCTACATCCAAATCTTCTACATCTTCCAATTGTTCAGGATCAAACTCTAGGCCATCTAAGAAGTCAAAATCATTTACCAATTTGCTGGTTGTAGTACCCGCCTGAGGAACAACTACACTGCCGGGTATTTTAGGAGCCGTACCTATACTTTTTACCAAAGCAGGGTAGGTGTTGCCATTTTCATCCAACAAGATTTTAATCAATTCCACATGAAAATCGAATGGACGATCAAAATTATAGGTGTAGTAGAATTTTTGATGCGGATCATCGATAAAGCCACTTAGCTTAGATTTGTCCATCAAGCTCACACCTCGTTCTAGCTTTCTTTCAGTGGGCATAAACGCAATTTCCTGTCCCTTATTCCAGAAGTCGTTACTCACATAAAATGAGGAAGAAACTTCTACCGGGTAACCTGTGCTGGCATGAATAGCTCGGTGTAAATCTTCAAATGTTTGGTTAGATTTGATATCGATCTCCCGAATCACATCGTCGTAATCTTCAAATGAAACTTTAAATCTGTAAATGGCCATGTATTGATAAAAACTAGTTCACAAAATTACTAATTGCGCATCGAATAACAGTTTCGTGCTGATAAAGTTTCAGACCTTGAGGTCTTTGACGGGTTTGAGACCAAGCTCAATTCCTTTGTTCAGCATAAAATTCAACGCTTCTTCTCTGGAGTTTTTGATCTCACCCTCCAGAATAGCTTCTCTAATTTGATTTTTAATTAAGCCCACTTCACGACCTTCTTTTATTCCGAAGGCACTCATAATATCGTTACCACTCACCGGAGGTTGCCAGTTTCGAATCTGATCCCGCTCCTCCACATCTTTCAATTTTTGTTTCACCCGCTCAAAATTCTGGCGGTATTTCTTCATTTTATATTCGTTCTTCGTAGTCACGTCGGCATGACACAAGAGCATTAAGTAATCGATATCATCACCTGCTTCGAACAGCAAACGGCGTACCGCCGAATCGGTAATTTGATCCTGAGCTAAAACGATAGGACGCAGATGTAATTGTACAAGCTTTTGCACCATTTTCATTTTTTCATTCTGAGGCAGTTTCAGCTGGGCGAAAATTTTAGGCACCATTCGGGCTCCTTTATCTTCATGTCCATGAAAAGTCCAGCCATGATTGGGATCAAAGCGTTTGGTTGGGGGTTTGGCAATATCGTGCAAAATGGCAGCCCAGCGTAGCCAAAGGTCATCACTGGTTTGTGAAATATTATCCAGCACTTCCAAGGTATGGTAGAAATTATCCTTATGCGATTTTCCGTTGATGGTTTCCACGCCATGGAGTTTGGCCATTTGCGGAAAAATAAGTGCTAATAATCCGGTATCAAATAAATACTTGAACCCAATTGAAGGTTTATCTGCCAGGATGATTTTGTTCAACTCGTCGCTAATTCGTTCCTGAGAAACGATTTTAATGCGCTCTGTCTGCGATTTGATGGCTTGGATGGCCATTGGATCAATTTGGAAATTGAGTTGTGTAGCAAAGCGAATAGCACGCATCATCCGAAGCGGGTCGTCTGAGAAGGTTTCTGCTGGATTTTGTGGTGTACGGATCAGTTGATTTTCCAGATCGGTTAATCCCTGAAAAGGATCTAATAATTCGCCATAATTAGCCTTATTCAGACTAATGGCTAGGGCATTGATGGTAAAATCTCTCCTTAACTGATCGTCGGCCAAGGTTCCGTCTTCCACAATCGGCTTTCGCGAGTCAAACCGATACGATTCTTTTCGGGCGCCTACAAACTCTATTTCCAGATCTTGGTAACGCAGCATCGCAGTGCCAAAGTTTTTGAATACCGATACCTTGCACTTGAGGGCTTTTCCAACAGCCTCGGCAAACTCTATACCTTGTCCAATTACCAGTATGTCTACATCTTTAGAGCTGCGCTTGAGAAAAATATCACGTACGTAACCGCCAATAATATAAATCTCAGCGCCACTTTGTGTAGCCAATGACGATAAATGCTTAAAAATGGGATGTTGTAGGTGTTTTTTCATTGCCCCCTCAGATCTTCAAAAACAATTCAAAAGAGCGTATATTCTTTTGAATTTTCAAATACAGTATTTATTTACGGATAAAAGAGAACCTGCCGTCGGGTTCCAGTTTCATAATGGTTGAAGGTGTTTTTTCTGCCATGTCGTCTTGTTCCCAGTTCACTACATAATCTACTCCGTTTAAAACATCTTCTTCAATATCTGCAAAATTTTTAGGAGCCGGATTTCCACTTGTATTGGCTGAAGTGGAAACAATAGGCAGGCGGAATCGTTGAATTAGCTGTTCGCAAAACGGATTTTTAACAATGCGTATCCCAATGCTGCCATCTTCATTAATGACATTCGGAGCTAAATTTTTAGCACCGGAGTAGATAATGGTTAAGGGTTTTTCGGCATATTCAATCAAATCGTAAGCAATTTCCGGAACTTCACGAACGTAGCCGCCAAGTTTATTTTCAGTATCAAGCAGTATAATCAAACTTTTTGAAGCGATTCTCCCTTTAAGTTCTTGTACTTTTTTCACGGCCTGCTCATTGGTCGCATCGCAGCCAATACCCCAAATGGTATCTGTAGGGTATAGGATTGTTCCACCCGATTTTAATACTTCTATTGCTTTAGCAATTTCTTCTCTCAAGGCCATAGTTAGTGCTTCAGTACTTGTTTGTAGGTTTTCATCCACTCTTCAGCTATGAGTTGATCTTGGAATTTTTGGACATAGCTAAAGCCATCATCAGCCATTTTTTTGGCAATGTGGGGATGATTTAGCACCTGCTCGATGGCTTGTTTCAACTCCTCAACATTGTCTGGATCAATATAGGTAGAACCGGCTCCGCCAGCTTCGGGAAAACAGCTCCCGCGACTGGTAATTACCGGAGTTTTGGAGAATAAAGCTTCGATAATTGGAATACCAAATCCTTCAAAACGAGAGGGGTAAACAAAAGCTTGGGCCGATTGATAGAAAATGGCGAGTTCTTCTTTGGTTAAACCTTTTAAGAAGCTCACCTTGTGTTCCAGCTTTTCTTGCGCCAGGTATGCCCTAATCTTTTTGGCATAAGCCGTTTCCCGGCCAACTAACACCAAATGGATATCCAGATCTTGAATCGCTTTTACAATGCTCCAGGCATTTTTGCGGGGCTCAATGGTGCCTACATTTAAAATAAACTTTTCCGGTAATTGGTATTTTTTTAATACAGCAGCTTTCTCGCTTTCGCTGAACTCTTGTTTGTAAGCAGCATGGCATCCTTGGTAAATCACCTTGATCTTTTTCGAATCAATGCCTAAAAAATCAATGATATCTTGCTTGGTTTGCTCACTTATGGCAACCACCAGATCTGCAGCATTTGCAGCATGTTTAAATTTTCGGGTATAGATGGCTCGGTCAATAAACGAATAGTATTCTGGATACCGTAAAAAAATCAAATCGTGAATAGTAACAATCGATGGAATGTCCTTTTTTTTGAGACCCACCGGTATTTCTCCAGATAGCCCATGAAACAGGTCAACTTGGTCCTTTTTGAGATCTTGTACAATGCCCAGTCGTCGCCAGGTATTGGTCAGTAATTGATTGAAAAAACCTTTAGGCTGTTTCTCAAACACATTTACCCGATTGGCTTTGAAAAGACCTTTTTGACTCTGTTTAGGATTGTATAAAAAATAGTGATTCTCCGGGTAAAAGGTGCTCATAATGCGAACCAGATCTCGGCTGTAATTGCCCAGTCCGGTGGTGTTATGAAACACTCTTTTTGCCTCGAATCCTATATTCATCGGTTGATTGGTAAATTAAACCGCTACGTTATGATCCCTCAAGGCATCATTCAGAGAGGTTTTTTTATCTGTTGATTCTTTCCGTTGACCGATGATGATGGCGCAAGGCACCTGGTACTCTCCGGCAGGGAATTTTTTAGTATACGAACCAGGAATAACTACTGAACGTGCAGGAACTCTTCCTTTGTATTCAATTGGTTCTGGACCGGTTACATCAATAATTTTGGTTGATGCTGTCAGTACCACATTCGCACCCAAAACAACTTCCTGCTCAACGTGAACACCTTCTACCACAATGGCTCTCGAACCAATAAAACAGTTATCTTCAATAATAACTGGTGCCGCTTGTACAGGTTCCAATACACCGCCAATACCTACACCTCCGCTTAAGTGTACATTTTTGCCAATTTGCGCACAAGAACCTACGGTTGCCCAGGTATCTACCATGGTACCCTCGTCAACATAAGCACCAATATTCACATAGGAAGGCATCATAATCACACCTTTTGCCAAATAGGCTCCATAACGTGCCAAGCCGTGAGGAACCACGCGTACACCTTGCTCCTTGAAATTGGTTTTCAATTTCATTTTATCGTGGAAAACGAAAGGTCCAACCTTGATTTCTTCCATCTGACGGATAGGGAAATATAAGATTACGGCCTTCTTGATCCAGTCGTTTACATGCCAGGTAACACCTATGGGCTCGGCAACACGCAGTTCGCCCAAATCCAGTTTTTGAATAACGGTATCAATAGCGTCTTGGTATTCAGGGTAACTCAGCAATTGGCGATCTGCCCATGCAGCTTCAATCTTTTCTTGTAATTCGGCAATCATGTTTCAAATTTTTTAGCAAATTAACGCTTTTTTGAGGAGTTTTGTCTCATTACTAAGTCATGGCTGAAAAATTACGCATCGATAAATACCTGTGGGCAATTAGAGCTTTTAAAACCCGTAGTTTAGCTACCGAGGCCTGTAAAGCTGGTCGGGTAAAACTAGCCGGGCATGCCATTAAGCCGGCTTATGTGGTTAAAGTTGGCGAAGTGTATTCGGTGCAGAAGGGTGCGCTCAAAAAAGTTATTCAGGTGGTAGATTTGCTCGAAAGGCGTGTAGATGCAAAAACGGCAATAAATTTCTACCTGGATTTGACTCCTCCCGAGGAAACAGCTTCATTCAAATCGGCATTTTTAGCGCCAATACTTACTCGGGATCGGGGGGCAGGTAGGCCAACCAAGAAAGATCGCCGTGAAATTGACGAATTACGAGAGGGTTGGTTTGATGAATAGTGTAGCAACTATAATTCTACGATGATATCAATACTTATAGGATTGGTTTCTAGCTGATAATTTGCAGACAGATTTACACCAAATACTCCAACTTTAATTACACCTCGTTTTCCAGAAGTAGTTTTAAAGAAAATATAAGGGTAAGTTATCGGAGAGCCATTTGCTGAAAGAAACGCTTCGTTATTCACTACCACATCTTTTGGGAAATATTGATCTAAAGCTGATTTAGTTTTCTCGCTTGCAATTTTTTCAAAGTCAACTATTCCGGTTGCTGGATATAGTTCTGTAGAATTTTTAGTGGTATAGGTGGAGTAACCTAATTTAGGGTTTTTATCATCTCCGTAAGAGAAGAAAGTTGCCCCTGCGCATAAACAGCCGGCTCTGTTGATATCAAGAAAAATTCTTTCGTAAATAGAAGGATTGCCCCCCATCATAAAACCATATGCAATATCAATTTTGTCAGAAATAGGTTTTCCTTCATCTATGCTATATAAGAGGCCATTGCTCAAGTCTATTCCACATTTTGCATTTTGGACTTTTGCATTGGTAAGCCCATCCAAATGATAAACGGCCAGTTCTATTTTTTTATCTTTTTTACAAGAGGTTAAAGTGAGTGTAAGTATACAAACTTGGTACAATGTACTGTAGATTACTGTTTTCATAGTCGAATAGTTAATCGAATATTAAAACTGCTGATAGGTGTCTTTTATTGTTTAGCTAGGTATTATTTTTTCTATGCTAATTAGGCATAGATAAATTCATCAAGATTTAGCCTAGTATTCAATTTTTAGAGGCGAATTGCCCCACTTTTTAAATGCCACTAATGCTTCTTGGCGCATGATTTGAACGATAGGTAGTTTTCGCTCCTGCATGGTAACTTCTAATTCTTCGTAGATGAATTGGTCATCAAAACCGATGGCAGCTGCATCGGTTTTGGTATTTGCATAGTAAATGGTATCCAGTCGGGCCCAGTAAATGGCTCCTAAACACATGGGGCAGGGTTCACAGCTCGTATAGATTACACATCCCGAAAGATCGAAGGTTTGGAGTTTTTTGCAGGCCAAACGAATTGCTGAAACCTCTGCATGGGCCGTTGGGTCATTGGTTAGCGTAACCTTGTTGGCACTTTTAGCAATTAGTTTTCCATTTTTTACAATTACGGCACCAAATGGACCTCCTTTGGCTTCTTCAACATTCTTTTCAGATAAACGGATGGCCATCCGCATGAATTTCTGGTGTTCTTTTAGTGTCGACATAGCTAGCAAAAATAAAAAACCCCAGCCATAAAGCCGGGGTTTTAAACTCACCATTAAAGTGAAAAAGATTATTTCTCTTGTTTATAGGCTTTGTTTAGACCATCAACTACCTCTTGGGTAACGTCTAGGCTCTCATCAGCAAATAAAACAGCTGAATTTCCTTTAGAATAGGTCAACACCATTTTGTAGCCTTTGTCTTTTGCAAACTTTTTCAAAAACTCAGAAACTTTCTCGTACAATTTCTCGTTCTCAGCAGCTTCTTCGTTAGCTAGAGCATTGCTAGCGTTTTGATTGTAAGCAGCTAATTCTTGTTGTTTACGGGCCAAGCGCTCTTCAGTTACAGCACGCTGATCTGCACTCATGCCATTAGCTTGTTGTTGGTATTGAGCAACTTCGCGTTGGAAAGCAGTGCCTTTTGCAGTTAAATCGGCTTGTGCTTTTTTAGATTTTTCTTCAAATCGGCTACGGATGCTTTTGAAATATTCATACTTACTCAATAAAGAGTCTGAATTTACATACACAATCGTTTGAGCAGTTTTTTCGGTGCTGGCGCTCGGAGTTTGTTTACTGCAGGCAACAACCAATGCAGAAAGCGCAAGTCCGATACCCAATTTAGATAAATAGTTAAGTCCTTTTTTCATGTGATTTTTCGTCAATAATTAAGCAAATATATAATTCTGAGCCAAGTATTTTACAATTTTAACACTTGTTAATAAAAGCCGTCACCCAGCACTGTTTATTTATCCACATTCTGCATCGGCTATGGTTTAAAAGCTTATTTTTGATACTTGTAGTCTAACACATATTATGAGCGAAGAAAAGGAAATTAAATCAAATTATTCAGCCGATAACATTCAGGTATTAGAAGGATTAGAAGCCGTACGTAAACGTCCTTCCATGTATATTGGTGATACAGGCATCAAAGGTTTGCATCACCTGGTTTACGAAGTTGTAGATAACTCTATTGACGAAGCATTGGCCGGTTATTGCAGCGACATTTTCGTTACTATTCATAAAGACAATTCCATCTCTGTAAAAGATAATGGTCGTGGTATTCCTACCGGGATGCACTCCAAAGAAAACCGTTCTGCATTAGAAGTCGTAATGACCGTATTGCATGCCGGTGGAAAATTCGATAAAGACACTTATAAAGTATCCGGAGGTTTGCACGGGGTAGGGGTTTCCTGCGTTAACGCCTTGTCAACCCAATTAACCGCAACTGTACATCGTGAAGGAAAGATCTTCCAACAGCAATACGAGCGTGGTAAACCTATGTACGATGTGAAAGTGATTGGCGAAACCAACATTACCGGTACCATTGTTCATTTCAATCCAGATCCGGAAATATTTACTTTGACCACCGAGTATAAATTTGATACCCTGGCGGCTCGTTTACGTGAGTTGGCTTACCTTAATAAGGGAATCCGATTGACTTTGACTGATGAGCGTGAAACACTCGAAAGCGGTGAATTTTTGAGCGAACATTACTATTCTGAAGGTGGATTGAAGGAATTTGTAAAATTCTTAGACGGTACCCGTCAGTCATTAATTCCTGATCCAATCTATGTTGAAGGAGTGAAGCAAGGCATTCCGGTAGAGCTAGCTTTGCAATACAACGATACCTACTCTGAAAACGTACACTCTTACGTAAACAACATCAATACCATCGAAGGGGGTACTCACGTAGCCGGTTTTCGTCGTGGTTTGACTCGTACTTTAAAAGCCTATGCCGAAAAGTCGGGATTATTGAAAAATATGAAAGTTGAAATTACCGGAGATGACTTCCGTGAAGGATTAACCGCTGTAATTTCTGTCAAAGTAGCCGAGCCTCAATTCGAAGGACAAACCAAAACCAAATTGGGTAACAATGAGGTAATGGGTGCCGTAGATGTGGCTGTAGGAGAGATTTTAGGTAATTACCTGGAAGAAAATCCACGCGAAGCCAAAATGATCGTAAACAAGGTTATTTTAGCTGCTACAGCTCGTGCCGCTGCCCGCAAGGCCCGCGAAATGGTACAACGCAAAAGCGTGATGGGTGGTTCCGGTTTGCCGGGTAAACTGGCCGATTGCGCCAATAACGATCCTGCACAATGTGAGCTTTACCTCGTAGAGGGTGACTCTGCGGGTGGTACAGCTAAACAAGGTCGCGATCGTAACTTCCAGGCGATTTTGCCTTTAAAAGGAAAGATTTTGAACGTAGAGAAGGCTATGGAGCATAAAATCTACGAAAACGACGAGATCAAGAACATGTTTACCGCCATGGGCGTAAGCATCGGTACCGAAGAGGATAACAAGGCCTTAAATTTGGATAAATTGCGTTACCACCGCATAATCATCATGACGGATGCCGACGTGGACGGTTCGCACATTACCACACTCATCTTGACATTCTTCTTCCGTTATATGAAGGAGTTGATCGAAAAAGGATACGTGTACATTGCCGCTCCTCCATTATATCTTGTAAAAAAAGGAAACAACCAGATTTACGCATGGAACGATGAACAACGCGATCAAGCTGTTCAGGAATTGAAAGGCGGTGGTAAAGAAGATAGCGTTCACGTACAACGCTACAAAGGTTTGGGAGAGATGAACGCCGAACAGTTGTGGGATACTACCCTGAACCCTCAAACGCGTACACTTCGCCAAGTAACCATCGAAAATGCCGCTGAGTGCGATCATATTTTCTCTATGTTAATGGGGGATGAAGTTGCACCACGTCGTGAATTCATTGAGCGTAATGCTAAGTATGCTCGTATAGATATCTAAACCAGTAAGCACAAAAAAAAGCCTCCCGAATTTCGGGAGGTTTTTTTTATGCATTGATTTTAGTTTTAGATCACTTTCATGTCGTGCAATACCGCATTCATATTACGAACGGCATCTGCACTCTTATTGAATGCTGCTTGCTCTTCATCATTCAGTTTATAATCTACGATCTTTTCCCAGCCGTTTTTGCCGATTACTACCGGCACGCCCAGGCAGATATCTTTCTGACCGTATTCGCCATCTAAAGCTACACAGCACGGGAATACTTTCTTCTCATCGCGTACAATGCTTTCTACCAAAGCAGCACCAGCTGCACCTGGAGCATACCAGGCCGAAGTGCCCAATAAACCTGTTAGGGTAGCTCCGCCCACCATGGTGTCGGCAGCTACTTTTTGCAAAGTGGCATCATCCAATAAGTTTGAAACAGCGAATCCATTCAATTGCGCCAAGCGGGTTAACGGAATCATGGTCGTATCGCCGTGACCGCCAATAACCACACCATGTAAATCGTTAGCTGAGCAATTTAGAGCTTGGCTTAAGTAATATTTAAAACGAGCGCTATCCAAAATACCACCCATGCCGATGATACGGTTTTTAGGCAATCCACTCGATCTAAGCGCCAAATAAGTCATCGTATCCATAGGGTTAGAGATCACCACTATGATGGCTTTCGGAGAATATTTTAGCGTATTCTCTACTACACCTTTAACAATATTGGCATTCGTTCCAATAAGCTCTTCACGTGTCATACCCGGTTTACGGGGAATACCTGAGGTAATCACAACTACATCAGAGTTAGCCGTTTTACTGTAATCGTTGGTGCTGCCTGTAATCTTGGTATCAAATCCCAAGAGCTTAGCAGTTTGCATCATGTCCATGGCTTTACCTTCGGCAAAACCCTCTTTAATGTCTAAAAGAACCAGTTCTGTTGCCAATTCTTTTCTTGCAATGTTATCGGCACAAGTTGCACCTACGGCACCGGCACCTACAACGGTAATTTTCATATGATTAAGTATAATGTTAAATTTTCTGAAATTGTGCCCGAATTTAAGAAAAAGGGCAAGAGATTTTAGGTGATCTTCGTCAAATTATTGCTAAAAACTATACATTTTAATCCTTAGGCTTCAGGATTATCTGCTATCTTTGCCCATGCTGGAAAAAATTCTCATTCTCGATTTCGGATCACAGTATACCCAACTCATTGCCCGCCGCGTTCGCGAACTAAATGTTTACTGTGAAATTCATCCATTCAACCACATCCCTGAGCTAGATCAAAGTTGGAAAGGTATTATCCTTTCAGGAAGTCCGTACTCGGTGCGTCAGACGGATGCTCCACAAGTAGATTTTAGGGCCTGGGATGGCCAGTATCCGATTTTGGGCGTGTGTTATGGAGCTCAATATATGGCTCACCACAGCGGTGGCGAAGTACAAGCGTCATCTACTAGAGAGTATGGCCGTGTGCACCTCGATTTCGTGAATGAAAGCAATCCGCTACTTAAAAATATACCTAAACAATCGCAGGTATGGATGTCGCATAGCGATACCATTGCCACCATTCCTGCCGATTTCGATATTATTGCCAGTACCGATACGGTAAAGGCTGCTGCCTACCAAATCAAAAACAAGGCTATCTGGGGCATACAGTTTCATCCTGAGGTAACTCACAGTACCGATGGTAAACAATTGCTTGAAAACTTTTTGGTCGATATCTGCGGCTGTTCGCAAAACTGGACTCCGGATTCATTTATTGAAACCACCATTGCTTCGCTAAAAGATAAACTAGGAAACGATAAAGTGGTTTTAGGCCTATCCGGAGGAGTAGATTCTACCGTAGCTGCTGTATTACTGCACCAGGCTATCGGCAAAAACTTGCATTGCATTTTTGTTGATAATGGCCTTTTGCGTAAGAATGAATTCCAACAAGTGTTGGATTCTTACCAGCATATGGGCTTAAATATTAAAGGTATTGATGCCAAGCAACGTTTTTACGGTGCCCTAGCGGGAATCAAAGATCCCGAACAAAAACGTAAGGCCATCGGCCGGGTGTTCATCGAAGTTTTTGACGATGCCGCTCACGAAGTGCAGGATGTAAAATGGTTGGGGCAGGGTACCATTTATCCTGATGTGATTGAATCCGTTTCGGTAAAAGGGCCATCAGCCACCATCAAATCGCACCATAATGTTGGCGGGTTGCCTGATTTTATGAAACTGAAAGTTGTCGAGCCCCTCAACACTTTATTCAAAGATGAAGTTCGTCGTGTGGGCAAAGCTTTGGGTATTGATGCCAATTTATTGGGACGTCACCCATTTCCTGGTCCGGGTTTGGCCATTCGTATTTTGGAAGACATTACCCCCGAAAAAGTACGCATCTTACAAGAAGCCGATGCCATTTATATCGATCAGCTCAAAGCATCGGGCTGGTACGATAAAGTTTGGCAAGCTGGGGCTATTTTCCTGCCTGTACAATCGGTTGGGGTAATGGGCGATGAGCGTACCTACGAACACGTGATTTGCCTGAGAGCAGTTGGTTCAGTAGACGGTATGACCGCCGACTGGAGTCACCTGCCTTACGAATTACTGGCTAAAATTTCTAACGAAATCATCAATAACGTAAAAGGGATTAACCGGGTGGTGTACGATATTAGCTCCAAACCACCGGCTACCATTGAGTGGGAATAATGCGTGCCGAAGCCTATCTGCGTAATTTTCTGAAGGCACTGGCAGCCTATCCAGCCGACAGGCCATTGAGTAAATTTTTGCCCGACTACTTTAAAAAGCACAAGGAAATGGGCTCCGGCGACCGCCGTACTACTTCTCGTTTGCTCTACACGTATTTTCGCTTAGGTAAGGCCTGTTTACAATTACCGCCCGAAGAACGCTTGTTCTTGGCTGAGTTTTTATGCACTACTGGTCCGAACGAATTTTTAGCCCACTTTAAACCAGAACTAGTCCAAAATATAGCTTGGCCTTTGGCCGATAAAATAACCTGGCTCGAAAAGGAATTTGCATTCGCTTTGGAGGATGTTTTTCCGTTCAGCAAACACCTGAGTAAAGACATAGATCAGGAAGACTTTCTGCAATCGTTCTTTATTCAACCCGATCTCTTTATCCGTATTCATCCTGGTAAGGAAGATTTGGTGAAAGCCAAATTGAATGCTGAGTCTGTTGCATATCGGGAACTTAGCGCACAAACCCTGTCTTTTGCCAATGGCACCAAGCTAAATCAGCTATTGGATGAGGGCCTATACGAAGTACAGGACTATTCTTCACAGCAAACGGCCGCCTGGTTTCAGCCTGCCAAGTGGGAATATTGGTGGGATGCTTGTGCCGCATCTGGCGGAAAATCTATTCTGCTGCATCAGCTGGAACCTAGTGTGAAACTTTTAGTTTCTGATATCCGCGAAAGCGTTTTGAATAATTTAGAAGAGCGCTTTAAATCCAATCAAATTCGCAGTTACCAAAGCAAGGTGATCGATCTACTTCAAAATCCAGACCCTATTCTGCATCATTTCGAATTTGATGGCATCATCCTCGATGCGCCTTGTACCGGTTCGGGCACCTGGGGCCGTACACCGGAAATGATTTCTCAGTTCAGCGAAATGCGTATTGCCGAGTTTCGAACTTTACAACAAAATATTGCCAAGAACGTAGTTAAATACCTCAAACCCGGTAAGCCGCTCATTTATATCACCTGTTCGGTTTTTAAGGAGGAGAATGAGGAGATGGTCCACTACCTAACTCATGAACTTAAACTTCAATTAGAGCAGATAGAAGTGTTAAAAGGCTTTACCCACAAAGCCGACAGTATGTTTGTAGCCAGGTTACTTAAAAAATAGTTTTTTAAGCAGTAGCTTCGAGTAGTTTCGCAATATCAAACTTTTTCATCTGCATATACGCATACATGGCCTGAGGGGCTTTGTTCGGATTGCTCATTAATTTACCCAGTATACTGGGCACTACTTGCCACCAAACGCCAAATTTGTCTTTTACCCAGCCACATTTACTCTCTAAACCACCCTCTGCAAAGCTATTCCAATAATGGTCAATTTCTTCTTGTGTATCGCAATTAATCACAAAGGAAACGCCTTCATTGATTTGGTATTCCGGCCCGCCATTCAAAGCCATGTAACGAGTACCGTTAAGTTCGAAAACTGCAACCATTGGCGTAATATTTAAAATTTTAGAGTTTGGAAATACACTGCAGTAAAACTCGGCAGCAGCTTTGGCTTGGTCGTCAAACCATAAGCAGGGGTATGGAGCTGAATTCATAATTAAAATACATTATTAATTTTTATTGAGTTTCCGTTTATGGATATGGTTTCACCTTTTTGAGCACCTTTTAATGCTTTACCAAGTGGTGATGCCAGTGAAACGACATAGACCGTTTCATTACCAACCACAATTTTGCCTAGGCCAATTGCTATAAAATAGGTACCGTTAGTACTACTTATCAAACTGCCAAAACCAACTTTTTCTGTTGTCAATTCAGGGTTTACTCTTAAAACTTCTGTTTTCAATTCAACCTGATTTTGGAGCTGTTGCTCTAAATTATTGAGTTCAATTTGTACCATTGCTCTGCCAGTTTCGTACTTATCGCCGGCACTGCTTTTACTTTCGGTATCTCTAGCTTCTTTAGCCGAGGCGAGAGCCGTTTTAATCTCGGCAATCCGTGAGTCCAACACCTGGAGCAAGTGATTAATGATATCTAATTTTGTTAATTCCAATTATAAACCGGTATTGTTTCTGAATAATTTAATAGCTATAGCCAACAAAATAATACCGAATGCCTTACGCAACACATTGAGTCCGGCTTTGCCAAAAAGTTTTTCCAAACGGGCGGTATTCTTCAGTACAATGTATACAAAAATCATGTTGACTATGATTCCAACGATAATATTTTGAGTAGCATACTCAGATTTCAGGGAGAGGAGGGTAGTCATGGTGCCTGCACCGGCAATTAAGGGAAACGCTAAGGGTACTATTGACACGCTCTCGGGCACTTCTTCTTTGAAAAAATTAATACCCAATACCATTTCCATGGCGATAAAAAAGATGACCAATGAACCTGCAATGGCAAAGGATTGAATATCGATACCAATGATGCCCAGCAATCCTTCACCTAAAAATAAAAACAAGATCATGAGTGTCAGCGAAACAATGCTGGCCTTTTCAGATTGGATATGACCTGCTTTTTGACGCAACTGGATTACCACCGGGATGGATCCCAGGATATCGATGATTGCAAACAGGATCATCGAAACAGAGAGGATCTCCTTCAGATTGAAATTAAGGTATTGGCTCATGCGGACTGTTTTTGTTAAAGGTACAAATAGAAACAAAAAAGGTTCCGGAATTTCCGGAACCTTTTTACATTGATTAAGATCAATTTATTTTTTAGCAGCAGCTTCTTTACGAACTACGCTATGGTTTTTGCTGTATAAGAAATACACTACTAAGCCTAATGCCATCCAAAGGGCGGCTACTTTTAGGGTGTTGATATCTAAAGCTACAATCATACCACCGCACACTAAAATTCCCATAATCGGAACCAATGGAACTAATGGCGTTTTAAACGGACGTTCCAATTCTGGATTCTGAACTCTTAAGATCCAAATACCAGCACTTACTAGAACGAAGGCCAAAAGGGTGCCAAATGAGGTTAAATCTCCTGCAACACTTCCAGGTACAAATGCAGCAAATCCACCTACCAAAAAGAACAAGATGATGTTACTCTTATAAGGAGTGCTGAATTTAGGGTGTAGTTCAGAAAATATTTTTGGTAATAAACCATCTTTAGACATGGTATAGAATACTCTTGACTGACCCAATAACATAACCAAGATTACAGAAGAGAATCCCGCAAGGATAGCTACGGTAATGCCGGTAGCCAACCAATCGAATCCATGCATATAGGTTGAAATGGCATAAGCTACCGATGCTTCTTTTCCTTTTTCAGGATCAGCAAATTCTTGCCAGTTGGTTACACCGGTTAATACGTGTGAGAACAGGATATACAAAATAGTACAAACCACCAACGATCCTAGAATACCGATTGGCATATCTTTTTTCGGGTTCTTAGCTTCTTGTGCTGCAGTAGAAACAGCATCAAAACCGATGAAAGCGAAAAACACAATGGCTGCACCACCTAACACACCGCCCCAGCCCCATTTAAACATGCCTTCATGTCCGGGTGTTCCTTCTGGAATTAAATATGGAGTATGGTTTTCGGGCTTGATGAAATGCCAGCCAACTACAATAAAGATCAATACAATGGCAACCTTAATGAATACAATTACCGCATTTAATTTTGCAGATTCTTGTGTTCCTTTAATCAATACTAAGGTTAACAATAATAAGATAACCAAAGCAGGTAAGTTGATGATACCTGAAACGCCGTTTAAAGATTCGAAAGGCGAATGCGACCACTCGTAAGGTATTGCCCCTCCGAGTAGTTTGTTGAGGTATTCACTCCAGGCAATAGAAACGGTTGCTGCCCCTAAGGCATATTCCATAATCAATGCCCATCCAATGATCCAGGCTACTACTTCACCCATGGTGGTATAGGCGTAGGTGTATGCACTACCTGCGATTGGAATCATGGCAGCAAATTCTGCGTAACATAGTCCGGCAAATGCACAACCTATTGCTGCAATAATAAACGATAAGGTTACTGCTGCACCGGCTGCTTCTCCGGCAGCGGCGGCAGTACGAACAAATAGACCCGCACCAATAATGGCACCTATTCCTAATGCAATAAGGTTCCAACTACCCAAGGTACGTTTCAGTGAGCCTTCGCCAGTTGAGTTGGCTTCGGCTAACAACTGTGTTAATGACTTTGTAAACTTCATAGTTTGTTTTGGTTTTTATACTTAAGTACCAAACCTAATTAATTTATTCGGAAAATGAAAAAGGGATTTCTGATTAGAAATCCCTTTTTAAACAATTCATTTTAGAAGGTTATTTTTTCAAGGTGTCGGTGGTATTCACCAGGGTGTCTACCGTTTGATTTCCTAACGAATCAACTTTAACCATTACTTTGATTTCTTTACGCACTTCTTGGTTTTCACCGTGATTTCCAGCAGAGATGTGCGGAGCAATCACTAAAGACACGATAGACATCAATTTGATCAAGATATTCATTGATGGACCTGAAGTATCTTTGAACGGATCACCCACGGTATCTCCGGTAACTGAAGCTTTATGCGGCTCTGATTTTTTATAATACATTTCACCATTGATCTCCACACCTTTTTCAAACGATTTTTTTGCATTATCCCATGCACCACCTGCGTTTGATTGGAACATGCCCATCAATACACCCGATACGGTTACACCCGCTAATAAGCCACCCAATACTTCCGGACCGAAGGCAAAACCTACAACGATTGGAACGATTAAGGCGATTGCGCCTGGCAACATCATTTCTCGAATAGATGCTTTAGTAGAAATAGCTACGCATTTTTCGTACTCAGGTTTCGCTTTGTATTCCATAATTCCAGGAATTTCGCGGAACTGACGACGTACTTCTTGTACCATATCCATAGCAGCACGGCCTACGGCAGAGATCGCTAAGGCTGAGAAAATGAATGGAATCATACCACCCACAAATAAACCGGCTAATACGTCGGCTTTGTAAATATCAATACGATCGATACCTGCAATACCTACGAATGCGGCAAATAAAGCTAGTGAAGTTAATGCTGCAGAAGCGATGGCAAAACCTTTACCGGTAGCAGCAGTAGTATTACCTACGGCATCCAGGTTGTCGGTACGTCCACGAACTTCTTCTGGTAACTGGCTCATTTCGGCAATACCACCAGCGTTATCGGCAATAGGTCCGAAAGCATCGATAGCCAATTGCATAGCAGTAGTAGCCATCATACCGGCAGCGGCGATAGCCACACCGTATAAACCGGCAAAGTGGTAAGAACCGTAAATACCGGCAGCCAAAACTAAAATTGGCAATACGGTTGATTCCATACCAACAGCTAAACCACCAATAATGTTGGTTGCATGGCCGGTTGCTGATTGCTTAATGATCGAGTTTACCGGACGTTTGCCCATAGCCGTGTAGTATTCGGTAATGATACTCATTAAAGCACCTACCACTAAACCTACCACGATAGCCATGAAAACGTCTGTTTTAGTGAATTCAAACCCACGGATAACCATGGTTTCAGGTAATAACCAACGCACAGCAAAGAATGCAGCAATGGCGGTCATAATAATTGATGACCAGTTACCAATATTCAAGGCGTTTTGAACGCTGTCAGTTTCTTTTGAAATACGCACTAGGTAAGTAGAAATGATCGAGAAGATCAAACCCAAACCAGCGATCAGCATTGGCAATAGGATTGGAGCGATACCACCGAAATTATCGGCAGATACGATTTCACGACCTAAAACCATGGTTGCCAAGATGGTTGCAACATAAGAACCGAATAAATCGGCACCCATACCTGCTACGTCACCTACGTTATCACCTACGTTGTCGGCAATAGTAGCCGGATTACGCACGTCATCTTCCGGAATTCCGGCTTCTACTTTACCAACTAAATCGGCACCTACGTCGGCGGCTTTGGTATAAATACCTCCACCCACGCGGGCAAAAAGTGCGATAGACTCAGCACCTAAGGAGAATCCGGCAAGCACTTCTAATGCTTTTTCCATCTCTTTGCCATTTACGCTACCACCCACTTTTACTACATAGATATGGTAGAACAAGATGAATAAAGAACCTAAACCTAAAACAGCTAATCCGGCAACACCGATACCCATAACACTACCGCCAGTGAAAGAAACTTTCAAAGCTTTAGCTAAACTGGTACGGGCAGCTTGTGTAGTACGAACGTTCGCTTTTGTAGCGATGTTCATACCAATATATCCTGCGAAAGCAGATGTAAATGCACCAATTAAAAATGAAATGGCAATTACCGGACTTGAGGTTTCAACCAAAGTGCCAGAATAGGCCAACAGAACAGCTGCAATTACAGCAAAATAGGTCAAAATTTTCCACTCAGCTCTCAAAAAAGCCATGGCACCGTCGGCAATATAGCCAGCTAAGGTACGCATGTTTTCATCGCCTGCATCTTGCTTATTTACCCAAGCAGATTTGATCAGCATGATTAAAATGCCGAATAATCCCATCGCCGGGATCGCATAGATTAAATTGTTTTGTAAAAATTCCATGAATATGTTTCGTATTTAGTCAGATAAATAATGGTTTTATAGTAAACGACCGGCAAAAATAGCAGGCTTAAGCCATTAATGCAATTTATATTTGGCTAATTATTCATTTTTTTGAAGTTTACGATTAATTAATTATCCATTAGGCTAATTTAAATTCGAGGCTATCTATTTTTTAATATCTTAGACTGAACTAAATCCTTTTTATGCAAGAAAAATTAGAACAAACCGGAATGAAACGTGAGTTGGGTCTGCTGGATTCGACCATGATTGTGGCCGGATCAATGATTGGCTCAGGTATTTTTATTGTAACGGCTGATATTGCCCGTTCTGTTGGATCTCCCGGTTATATTTTGTTGATCTGGTTATTGACCGGTGCAATCACCCTGATTGCTGCTTTAAGTTACGGAGAATTGGCAGGAATGATGCCGAAGGCCGGTGGCCAGTACGTGTATCTAAAAGAGGCGTATAATCCCTTAATTGGGTTTTTATTCGGCTGGACGGTTTTTATGGTGATCCAAACCGGAGTAATTGCAGCTGTGGCCATTGCTTTTGCCAAGTTTACCGGTATTCTCTTGCCACAATACATTTCTGATCAGCTTGTGCTAGCCGATTTAGGATTTTTGAAGTTTAATACACAACAGGCCTTGGCCATTGCCATGATTGCCTTTTTAACTTATGTGAACCTGCAGGGCGTTAAAAATGCCAAAATTGTGCAAACCACGTTTACGCTGGCCAAAATCATTTCCCTTTTGGGGCTGATTGTATTGGGTGTTTATTTTGGGTTAAACAGCGAAACCTTCCTAAACAATATTCAGGATTTCTGGAAACCGTTTAAGACCATTCCAAATCCGGATGGCAGTGTAAGTACCGAGGCACTAAGCGGGATTGTTTTGTTTGGAGCTTTGGGTGCAGCTATGGTAGGATCTTTGTTCAGCAGCGATGCCTGGAATAACATTACCTATACTGCCGGTGAGGTAAAAGAGCCACAAAAGAACATCCCATTGAGTTTATTTTTCGGTACCCTGATCGTAACTGTATTGTATGTATTGGCAAATGTTGCTTATTTGATGCTGTTGCCGCTTCAGGGCACTCCCGGTGGCGAGGATGTTTTGGCTCGTGGTATTATGTTTGCAACCGATGATCGGGTAGGTACAGCCGCTATTGCAACGGTTTTTGGCAGTGCAGCTGTGGTGATTATGGCGGTACTGATTATGATTTCAACCTTTGGTTGTAATAATGGATTGATCCTTTCTGGCGCTCGTTTGTATTATGCAATGGCTAAGGATGGAGTATTCTTTCAAAAGGCAGGAACGCTGAATAAGAACAATGTTCCTGGTTTTGCATTGATTATTCAGGGAATATGGGCTTCGCTTTTGTGCTTGTCTGGTACCTATGGCGATTTATTGGATTACTGTACCTTTTCGTCGCTACTGTTTTACATGGTTACCATTATTGGTCTTTTTGTTTTACGCTACAAATGGCCTCATGTAGACCGACCTTATAAAGCATTTGGCTATCCGGTATTACCAGCCTTCTATATCTTGATTGCAGGAGCTATTTGTATAGATTTGTTGATTTATAAGCCCGAAACCTGTGGCAGGGGATTGGTAATTGTAATTATTGGCTTACCAGTATATTATTTGTGGAAGTGGGCGAATAAGAAAAACTAGACTACTTCTGAAACTACAAAAGTACTGCCCCCGATGAAAATCAGATCATTGGGGGCAGCTTGTTTTAAAGCTGCCTTAAAGGCTTCTTGTACCGTATTAAAAGTTTTGCCAATTAATCCGGCCGAGTTTGCTTCTTGGGCTAATGCTGAAGCTGCTTTGGCTCTCGGGATATTGGGCTGGCAGAAATAGTAATTGGCGGTTTTGGGTAGCATACTCAATACTTTGAGGGTGTCTTTATCACTTACCATGCCCCAAACCAGGTGCAGTTCATGATGCGGTGTGGCCACTATATTTTCCAGCACTTCCCGAATGCCGTCCTCGTTGTGTCCGGTATCGCAAATTACTAAAGGTCCAGTTTGTAGTGTTTGCCAACGTCCCTGTAAACCGGTCAAAACCTTAACCTGCTTAAGTGCAGTTTGAATGTGTTCGTCTGTAATTTTGAAACCTATTTTTTTGAGTTCTTCTACTGCAGATAGTACCGTCGCAAGATTCTTCAACTGATAACTTCCTGTCAGATCCAACTCGATTTTTAAACTCTTGTGGGATTTGATGTGCTCTGCATTTACACTGAAGTGTTCTTGTTTCTCAATCGGATTAATCTGCCATTCGTGCTGAGCAAAATGAATTTCAGATTGGCATTCATAGGCTTTTTTCTCAAATACAGATTTTGTTTCGGGATGGATTTCACCAATAATGACGGGTGTATGATTTTTAATTATCCCGGCTTTTTCAAATGCAATTTCAGGTAATGTATTGCCCAAGATATTCATGTGATCAAACCCGATATTGGTGATTACTGATATAAGCGGTTGGATGATGTTGGTGGAGTCTAATCGTCCACCTAAACCCACCTCAATTACTGCTACATCAACTTCAGCTTTGGCAAAAGCGTCAAAAGCCATGGCTACCGTGGCTTCAAAAAATGAAGGTTCAATCTTTTGAAATAAGTCGGCATGCTGGTTTACAAAATCAATTACCGATTGCTCAGTCACCAATTCTCCATTAATGCGAATACGCTCCCGAAAATCTTTTAGGTGTGGGGAAGTATGCAGCCCGGTTTTATAGCCTGCAGTTTGTAAAATAGCGGCAAGCATGTGCGAAGTTGAGCCTTTGCCATTGGTTCCTCCCACATGTATGGATTTGAATTTTCTTTCGGGATTTCCTAAGGCATTACACAAAGCCTGAATGTTGTGCAGATCTTTTTTATAGGCCGCCGAGCCGATTCGAGTAAACATCGGCAGTTGGGCATACAGAAAATCCAGAGTTTCGGAGTAGCTGCTAAAAGGCATGGAGGATAGCTTACCTTACCTTGAAATTAAAAATTACCACCCCAATCTGAACATCTGGGGCAGATTCCAATTGATTTAAACGTGATCCGACAACAGCTCGTTCACATTTTCGCCATAAACTTAAATCGGATAGGGTAGTGCCTTTGGCACCTGCACGGGCATACACCACCAATCCGGTTTTATCTACCCTGATTTCTACCGCAATACGTCCGGCAGCCTGGCCATCGTCCTCAATTTTCGGAATACTTACAAAACGTCTGTTGGCTAAGGATAAACTTACACCTCCGAAGCCAGAACCTCCTTCGCCGTAATTTGGAGAAAGCGGATCTCCGTTTACGCTTCCCTGGTTTCCTGGAGTACTTCCCGTTCCGTCGCCTTTACCCTGACCAGTATTTTGTTTGCCCTTGTACAAAGCATTCTGATTAACCGCAGAACTGGCATTCTTAACATCGCTCACAGTTGCTGGGTTGCTGTTGGGTTTATTTTTAGTGCTAATTGCTGGTGCATCTTCTGCATCTTGTGTTAATACAGATTTATTTGAGCTCTCTGCTGAAGGATTATTACTAGTGGTTGTTTGTGTATTATCTGGTAATGCCCCATTAGCATTAGGATCAACGGATGGTTCATCAATACTCATGAAATCGTCTCCCATACCCGACTCGGAGGTGCCATAATTCACAATAATGCCACCTGTGCCTACTTCTTGATTCAAGGGCATACCAATAATCACAAAATAACTAATGAGCAATAAAATGCCCATGGCCAATGCGGATAAAGCAAAGGCTTTTGGATAGTTATTTTCTTCCCGATAGGCCATGAATTACTTCGGTTCTGTAGCTAAAACGAGTTTTATTTTTAGTTTGTTGGCGATATCCATCACGTTTACCACATTTTCTATGGCAACGCTGCGGTCAACGTACAATACAATGGTTAATTCCTGAGCTGTGCCCTGATAACTTTGAAGTTTGGGCATCAATTGCTCAGGTGTTACCTGCTGTTTATCTACAAAATATTCTAAATCTTTGGTTACCGATACCGTGATGGTTTTTTTAGATACCGACTGTCCGGAATCAGATCGCGGTAGCAAGAGTTTTACCACATTGGGATTGGTAATGGTTGATGCAATGAGGAAAAACAACAACAGGAAAAACATGATGTCGTTCATTGCAGAAGCGTGTACTTCTGCACCTGGCCGATTTTTTCTTCCTCTTAAATTCATTGTCCGGGCTCCTCTAAGAGATCAATAAATTCTACGGCATCAGTTTCCATTTTCAAGATTACACGGTCAACCATGATATTGAGGATGTGGTAGCCCACATAAGCCAAAATACCGATCATCAGGCCCGTTGCAGAGGTAATCATTTTCTCGTACAAGCCTCCTGCAATTACACCCATACTGATGTTATCAGTTAAAGAGATGTTGTAGAAAATCCGGATAACCCCAGAAATGGTCCCCACGAAACCTAGCATTGGCGCAATTCCGGCAACAATTCCTAAAATGCTGATGTTTTTTTCCAGTTTTGAAACCTCCAGCTTACCTACATTCTCTATGGCTCCTTCAATTTCTTTGATCGGGCGTCCAATTCTCAATAATCCTTTTTGCAACATGCGTCCAAGGGCGCTATTGCTACCACGACAAATGGCAATGGCTGAATCAAGCTTGCCGGATGTAATGCTTTGCTTAACCTGCTGCATTAAATTGGTTTCGTCTTTTGAAGCTTTTCGAATAGTTAAGTAGCGCTCGATAAAAATGACCAAAGCCAGGAAGAAAAGTAAAATGAGCGGCAACATTACCCATCCACCTTTGAAAAGAAGGTCAATGAAACGGAGTTCTTGCCCGGCGGCACTTGCTTGTACGGCTTTTGCTGTACTGTCGGCTAAGCTTTGACTCATACTATCGATCTGTAATAAAAACATATTAGGTTTTTGATTTTTTAGGTTTAACATGATAAATCCAGGCACCTCTGCTCAATTCAGACTGGATTTTTTTCAACTCGGTTTGTGCCGACTCTTGATCTGCAAAGGAGCCTACACTTATTTTAATAAATTTACCCGGACGCGTTTCTAATGCTTTTGCCCTAATATTCCGTTGAGCTAGCTCTTGAATAAACTTATCGGCCTCAGAACGTTTTCCAAAAGCAGCAATCACAATTTCGTAGCTCGATTCCTGATTTACTTCTTGAACGGCAATTTTCGACGAATCTTGTGTTGGTGAATTAGAAACGGAGTCGGTAATCGCTACCGTGTCAACAGCTACTGTGTCTTTCTGGATAATTGGGGCTTTAACCTCAATAGGTTCCTGCTTCGGATTTAGTAAAGAACTAATCAGATTTGGATAAAGTACCTGAACAATAGCTGTGCATGCTAGTAGCAGGGCTAGCACAAAAATCCAGGTTTTTGATGAGCTCGACTCTTCAACAGCATCCAATTCCTCCTCAAATTCCTCAACAGATTGTTGTTCAACTAGTTCATCTGCTATTTTCTCATCAATTTCCTGAGTTTCTCCGGTTTCTTTTTGGGCTTTTAAGCCAAAAAAAGCGTTTGGAATCAGATCCGGGTCGGCTTCAAATACAAGTCCCTTAGGTCCGTTTTCAAACGTGCCTAAGAAATCGATTTTGATGAGTTCGGTAGTCGAGAGTAAATCATTCAGGTTATTTACATATTCCCTGATGAAATTTTCGGCATTTTCTCTAGAAATATTTTCATTCAGGCTAATGTAATCCAAGAGTGTGTCGTCTTCAACGTATTTAGTGTTGAATACCACTTTTTCACTTGGAGGTAGAAAGCTCTGGGTAGTTTGATCAAAATAAGCCGGTAATTCTTCACGACGGAAGCTGCCCAGTCCGGGCACAATCAGTTCATTTCGCTTGCGAATCAGTTCTACTAAGTAACGGCTAATATCCATCGCAGTAAATTTAACCCTTAATTGTAAAAAGGCAAAATCTCATTAGAAGGAATACTGTAAACCACCAAAAAAGTTTAGCCCTAATCTAGGGTAGTATAGGTATTGTTGATAGGCCTTGTTCAAGAGATTGTTGGCTTGCGCAAAGGCCGACCATTTTTTTGTTACTTGGTATTCTGCACCCACACTGATATCCAAAAAGCTATCTAAGCTGATTGCTTCGGCGTTTAAACCTTTGCCAAAGGTTTCACCCTGGTAAACTAAGCTGCTACTCAAATTGATTTTTTGTGACACTTGTGCACGAAGCTGACTTTCTAAACGCAAACTTGGCTTGAACCAAGCTTTAGTCTCGTTCTCCAATTTGTAGTTAATGGCTTGTAATTTACTTGAGATATTCAATTTATCCGTAGCCTTGATATCAACCTGAGCATCAAATCCACTCAACTGACTGATACCTTGCGCATAGCTAATCTCGAAGCGGTTAAGCCTGCTGGAGGAATTGACTAGTAAGGGTAGGTCCTGAATTCGTTTCATCCATACGCTTGCTTTGTAACCCAATACTTCACCTGCATTTCCTTTTACTCCAGCAAAAAAATGATTTTTTACAACAGAGTTCTGTATGCTAATTGATCTTCCCAAATACGGGTTCTCAAAAGAGAATTCATTTAAAGAAGTTTTTTGTACATCACCGTTTAAGCCGGCAAAAAATACGGCATAATCGGGTGCAATAGTAAATTCGGCATGAACAACAGGGAATAGATTTGTTCTTTTAAGGATCCCAGATTCCTGAACTAAATTAAGTCCAATGTTCACTTGGAGGCCGTTGGCCTGATAATTTGCAAATGGATTTAACCTGGTTAGGTTGTTTTTTACCGTATTGCTTTCCAAGTTGACGGTTGTCAAATCTAGTGAACTACGTAATCCAAAATTGAACGCTCTCCACTTTTTGGTAGCCATACCACTCACTACGATAGAGTTTTCTTTAGCTGATGTAGAATTTTTGAAGAGGTTGGCATCCAGTTTTAAGCCGTAATTAATGCCTTCTGGATTACTGTCGTACGTACTACCAAGGTCAGCAATTAATTGAATTACACTCAATCGTTGTTTTTCCGGATCGCTGAGTACAGAAGGCAAGGCTAGTGGATCTGCCCCGTAAAAATACGTGCCGAAGCCTTTGTAATTGGCCTGAGTACTAAAGCTTGTGTTTTTGCCTACTGATTTTAGGAAAGCACCGAGGTGTTGCTCACTAAATTCTTGCCTTTTTATAGCTCCAGATTGTGCAAAGTGTTTGGCAAAAAAGCCAGTCTGCATTGCCTGGTCTCTACCATTGTTAAGATAGAATTCACCAATACCGGTTTTGAAGCTTCCTAATCCTGCCTTGATCAAACTGTTGTTTAACTCCGAGATTTTTGGAGTTTCAAGTTGTTGGTACTGTAGTTGACGGATATCGGTATTCAACTCTAGTTTTTTGTTCAGAATACTGTAAGTGAGCGTTGGTTTGTAAGTTGGGCTTTCGTTTAAATCCGGGTTTCTGCGGATTTTGGAAGCATTTGCCAATACGGGTTTGTAGGGCCGAACTACCTCTATTTCTTCAGCTAAAACACTTTTTGGAGCTTCCGGTTTAGGTTCTTCCTTTTTATCTTGGGCGTAAGTCTTTCCGCATAGCACAGCAGAAATAAGTGCGATATGAAGAAAAATCAGTTTTGTTTTCCGGATTTGGTTCATCTTATTTCTTTTTGTTAAGTGCATCTAATTTCTCTTTAGCGGTTGGAAGGATGTCATCATCTCCAGTATAATTATCTAAAACACTTTGTAAAGTACTTTTTGCCTGGAATTCATCTTTTAAAGCCAGGTAGTTATCAGCCAAGAGGATAAAGCTTTTTGCAACCCAGTAATCGAAGGAGGGGAGGTTATTGATCAATTCGAAAGCCGTTTTTTGAGAATTCGCAAAATCGCCTTGTTGATGTTGAATGAGCGCAATTTGGTATAGCGCTTCGGCTGCTGCCACCGTTTTTGTTTGTTTGCTAACTGCTTTAAAGTTTTCTAATGCAGCAGATTGGTTATTTTTCAATAGGTAGGCTTTGCCCATAAATAGTCCAGCCCTCGTTTTGTCTTCTTCTGAGGATTTTTCGAAAGCTTTCACCAAGTCGACATATCTAAGAGTTTCGTCTGGCATCTTCAAATTGGCGTAAGATTCCATTAGGTTGTTTACGGCGAAACCGTAATTGGTCTTATATTCTGACGTAAGCTCCAGTTTTTTCAAATGCACAATGGCTTCGTTGTATTTCTTCTGTGTCAGGTAAATTTTAGAAATGCTGATCAAGGCTTTTTCTGTAAAATCGCTGGTCCAATCATTCAAAATGAATTCGTAATCGCGGATAGCATCATCGGGTTTTCCGGTCTTTACTAAACTTTCTGCCCGAATATATGAGGCTTGTTTTGCATGAATAGCCTTAGGAAATTTATCAAAATAGGCATAAACAGCATCAATAGCCCCACTGTAATCGCCGTTTAAGAAACGCTTATTAGCAGCTTCAAAAGTTAAATTGTCTTGCTCCGCCTGACTTAAATTGCCAATGTTGGTAGAATTGGCATAATTCAAAAATCCCTCTGCATCGGTACGATCCATGTAAATGTTTTTGATCGATTCTAAGGCTTGTTGTGCCTCATCGGTTACCGCATATTCCGAAACCACTTTCTTAAAGGTTTCTAAAGCTAAATCGTCGTTGTTTTGATTGTATTGAACAAGTCCGATGGTTACAAGTGCTCTGGGTACATAGCTGCTTCTTGGGTATTTTTGAATGAGTAAGCTTAAATCGGCCTTGGAGCGTTCAAATTCTCCTTTTACGAAATAAGTATAAGCAATTTCAAATCCGGCATCGTCTGCGTAATTGGAGTTAGGGAATTGTGCTAATAGCGTTTGATGAGTTGCGATTTTGGCATCATTCTGTCCTTGTAGACCTTGAATCATCCCTCGTTGAAATAATGCATAATCTTGGCTAGATGAGCCTTCAATTTGTACACGGGTATAGTTAGCCATTGCTCCCTCGTAGTTTTTAGACACAAAATAAGCGTCGGCTAAACGTAGAGTGGCATCCGTATGGGTATTGTTGTCGATATCTTTACCTTTCAAAAATTGTTCAAAATGTAAAGAAGCTTTGTAATAGTTCTCATCTTCAAAATAGGCATAGCCCAAACCGTAGTTGGCGTAATTAAACAGGTTTGTTTTTCGTGCAATAGGCATGGCCAAGAAGCTTTGGAACTTCTCAATCGCTTCACCGTATTTACGCACTTCATACATGGCCTCGGCCATCCAATACGTCGATAGCGCAGCAATTTCTTCGTCGATAGCAGATTTATTGGATCGCATAAATGCCGAAATTGCATTTTGGAAGGCTCTTTCGTTGTAAAATTCTAAGGCCCGGTAATACGTTACTTTTTGGTAGACTTCTAGTGCTTCTTTGGATTTATTTGGAATGCTTTCCAAAATATCGATCGCATCTTTATAGTTCTTGGTGGTTAGCAAAATTTCACCTAAAAGCACTTTTGCTTCATCCAAGCGTTTGGAATAGCTGTAATTACTTATAAACTCTTGTGTGGCATCTAAGGCAACTTGATGAAATGCCAGCTCGTAAGAAAGCTTGGCATAATTAAAAGAAGCTTCTTCTTGAATATCCTTATCGTAATTTAATTTAGAAGCTCTGAAAAAAGCATTTCTAGCACTTTGTTTATTGTCAATTTGTAGAAAAGCTTGGCCGAGGGCCATCATGCCACTTTGGTAAAACTCATCGGTGGTATTCAGTGTTTCTAGCTCTTCAATGGCTTTTTCGTAATTTTTTAGTTGTAAGGATGCGTAACCAATTTGGTAGCTATCCTGATTGTTCTGCGTTTTTCGCTGATCTTTTTCCTGAAACTTTTGGTAGTAATTGATTGCGTGAGCATAATTGGAAATGGCAAAATAAGAGGCACCTATTATGCGAAGCATTTCTGTTTCATACTTTGCTTCTATACCCTGCAAGCTCGGTATAGCATATGTAATCACATCTTCGTATCGCTTATCTAAAAAATACAGCGCAGAAATGTAATATGGATAACTGGAAGCATAGGTTTTAGAGCCTTTTAACCGCTCGAATTCTTTTAAAGCCGTTTGATAATCTGCATTTAGATAGCTGATGTAGGCGTAAAAATAGATGGCGGCTTCCTGATAGTCAGATGGTTCGTCTTTCAAAGTGCCAAATAACGGCTCAGCAGAGGTATAATCTTTAGTTTCAAAAAGAGCATAAGCCAGTTTAAACCGGTAATCTTTGCTGGTTTTGGGGTCTAAAAACTGGGCATCTGTTTTCTTAAACCATTCGATAGCCTTTGGGTAGTTAGAAAGACTAAACTCATAACGTCCCAAATGGTAATAGGCCATTCTAGTATTGTTATTTACCGGGTAGAGCTCTACAAATTTGTGAAAAAGGTTTCGCGTATCTTCATTTCCCAGCTCTAAGGCACATAGGGCCTGGTAATACAAAGCATTTTGTTTAAGTACACTTGCGTCCCGTTGTTGATTTGCATCAGCATCGAGATTTAGACGACTTTTCTCCACTCTGTCGAAATGTTCAGCAGCAGCTACATACCTCTGCTTTTGGAGTAAATCCAGTCCCTTTTGGTAGTCTTGATTTAGTTGATACCAGGTATTTTCTTGTGCAAATGCGTGATAAGAACTAAGGAAAAGTAAACTAAGGATTATCCGTTGCAAGCTGAACATAGAATGAACATTGGGTGTGAGTACTAATTTAGTCCAATTTGATAGCTCTTCAGCTATCAATAAATCCACATCTGTGGATAACACAATTTTAAGGAAAAGATGCGTTGGGAAGAATCTTCAGCAGAAATAATTACTAACAATTTTGTACCTAAGCCCGATGCCCGGCAAGTAAGTAAAGTACAGCCATACGGATGGCTACGCCGTTTTCAACCTGATCGAGTATGATGGATTGTTTGCTATCGGCAACATCGCTGGTAATTTCTACCCCTCGATTAATTGGTCCGGGGTGCATCACTGTTATTTCTTTATTCAGACTATCTAGAATTTCTTTATTTAAGCCATAGAGCATGGTGTATTCTCGGAGAGAAGGGAAGTAGCGGATGTCTTGTCGTTCGAGTTGGATACGTAGCATGTTAGCCACATCGCACCAGTTTAAGGCTTTGAGCAAGTCGTGCTCTACCTTCACCCCCAAAGTGCCAATGTATTTCGGAATGAGTGTAGTTGGTCCGCAAACCATCACTTCGGCGCCTAGTTTTTGCAAGCACAGAATATTGGATAGCGCCACTCTGGAATGCAGAATATCGCCAATGATGGCTACTTTTTTGCCACTAACATCTCCATATTTTTCACGAATGGAAAAAGCATCTAGTAAAGCTTGGGTAGGATGTTCATGAGCGCCGTCGCCGGCATTTACGATTTGGGCATCAACGTGTTTACTCAAAAAAAGACCTGCTCCGGCATGTGGATGGCGCATAACAACCATGTCAACCTTCATCGCCAAAATATTATTGACCGTATCGATGAGGGTTTCTCCTTTACTAACCGATGATGACGAGGCTGCAAAGCTAATGGTATCTGCGGAAAGGCGTTTTTCAGCCAATTCGAATGAAAGCTTTGTGCGGGTGGAGTTCTCAAAGAAGATATTGGCAATGGTTATGTCGCGTAAGGATGGTACTTTTTTAATTGGACGGTTTAGTACGTCTTTAAAATTATCAGCAGTTTCAAAAATCAGTTGAATATCTTCTGTGGTCAGGTCTTTGATGCCGAGGAGATGTTTAGTGCTGAGCTTTGGATGCTGATCTGCCATGTTATTTTTCGGATAAAAGGATGATTTGATCTTTTTTATCGGTTTCTTCCCAACTCACCAGTACTTTTTGTGAGTCAACGGAATCAACTTGTATGCCAATATAATCGGGTTCAATGGGTAGCTGTCGAGAGAAACGACGATCTACTAGCACCAATAATTCTACTTTTCGAGGCCGGCCGAAGGCCAAAAGGGCATCTAAAGCGGCTCTGATGGTTCTTCCGGTCCAGAGTACGTCATCTACAAGCACCACATTCTTATTCTCGACGATAAAGTCGATCTCTGTTGCACTGGCTTGTGGCAGGTCTTTATTGGTTCGAATATCGTCTCTAAAAAAAGTAATATCCAGATTACCTTGCAAAATGTTCGCTTTCGGTTGCAGACGTCTCAGTTCGTCGCCAATGCGTTTGGCTAAATAAGCTCCGCGGGGTTGAATACCGACGATAGCAGATTCTGAAAAATCGTTATGATTCTCAATTAATTGATGGCAAAGACGCTGAATGGTTATTTGAAATTTCTGACCGTCGAGCAACGTGAGTTTTTGCATCTTGCTTTAAATTGGGATAAAAATAGTTATTTTTTTTAACTCCTTAAATCTGATCTATCCAATCCTATTTTAAAAAGCCATCTAAAGCTACTGTTGGTTTGCCTGAATTATCAAATGCGCCAAGAGTATAACCTTTCCAATTATTATGGCATTGTGGTTCCCAATAAAATACCCCCAGTCCTTTATTGCCTGGAAGGCTTTTGGTTTTGTTTACAAGATCTTCGATGAATGCTCTACAGTTTTCAGCTTCGTTAACAGCCATGCCTATTTCAGATATCATGATTTCTTTATTGTATCGCTGAATCATATCAAGCATGTTGTTATAGCATTCGATATTCTTACTTTTCCAATTTGTAGCATTAGGATATAATGACATGCCAATCACATCGAATTCAACCTGTTGTTCCTTTAAGTTATCAAACATCCATCTATAGAGCTGATTATCATATCCATTAGAGAGGTGTACGATAACTTTTGAAGTTGGACTAATTTCTTTTACTGCCCGATAACCGGCTTTGAGAAGGTTGCTGAAGTTTTGCATATTGGTTGATGCTCTGCCTTCTTGCCAGAGCATGCCATCGTTCGTTTCGTTTCCAATTTGTACCCATTCGGGCTTTATATCATTCGCCTTTAACTGTTGCATTACATCTTTGGTGTAATTGTAGAGCGAGTTTTGTAGTTCTGCAAAACTTAGGTTACGCCAAGCAAAAGGTTTATTTTGTTGCCCTGGATCTGCCCAACTGTCACTGAAATGGAAATTAATCATCAGGCGCATTCCTGCATTTTTTGCTCTTAAGGCTTGTTTTATTACATCTTCAGTGCCACACCATTTGCTGGTTGGATTTACCCATATTCTTAAGCGTATGGAGTTGATTCCTTTGCTTTTTAAAATACTGATCAGATCTTCTGAATTGCCATTGTTAGCGTAAAAGCGTACTCCGCTGTTTTCCATTTCACTTAGCCAACCGATATCGGCCCCTTTAGCAAAATTGTCTTGTTCGGTAGTGCGCTTCTTGCAAGAACATAAAATTGTAAGTGCCAGAATAATCCAAATTAGCTTCTTCATTTTTTAATCGTAATAAGCAATGTATGAAATGATGATGAATAAAAAAAGCCTCCCTGAAAACGGGGAGGCTTTTTTATCAGCTGAATGCTAATTTATTCCGCATCTTCAGATTTTGAAGCTTTTTTGGTTTTTGCAGCTTTTGTTTCTGCTCCTTCCATGCTGGCTTTCAATTGTGATAAAACATCCAAATCGCCTAAAGTAGATTTCTCAACAGAGTCTTTTACTTTTTTAACGGCGCTTTGAGCAGCTTTAGCATCTTTTTTCTTCTGATTTAACTCTTCTTTACGCTCTTCTGCTTTTTCTTCTTCCCAGATACGGGCATGAGAAACTACAATGCGTTTAGAATCTTTGTTAAACTCGATGATTTTGAAATCTGCAGTTTCGTCAGCTTTAACCGAACCGCCTTCTTGTTTGGCCATATGTTTGGTAGGGCAGAAGCCTTCTACTCCATAAGGTAAAGCAACAATGGCGCCTTTGTCAGTTACTTTCAACACTGTTCCTTGATGAACTGAATCTAAAGTAAATACGGTCTCGAAAGTTTCCCAAGGGTTTTCTTCCAATTGTTTGTGACCTAAGCTTAATTTGCGGTTTTCTTCGTCTAATTCTAAAACAACAACCTCTAAAGTTTCGCCAACTTTGGTGAATTCGTTAGGGTGGTTAACTTTTTTAGACCAAGATAAGTCTGATATGTGGATCAAGCCATCGATACCTTCTTCAAGCTCTACAAACACACCGAAGTTAGTCATGTTTTTAACTACTGCGGTTTGTTTGCTGCCTACAGGGTAGCGTTTAGCTAAATCTTTCCAAGGATCTGGCGTTAATTGCTTAATACCTAAGCTCATTTTACGCTCGTCACGATCTAAGGTCAATACTTGTGCCTCGATTACATCGCCCACTTTCAAGAATTCTTGAGGGTTACGTAAGTTTTGAGACCAAGACATTTCTGATACGTGGATCAATCCTTCTACCCCTGGTACAATTTCTAAGAACGCACCGTAGTCAGCTACGGTAACAATCTTACCTTTTACTTTAGAACCTACAGCTAAGTCGGTGTCTAAGGCTTCCCAAGGATGAGAAGTTAATTGTTTTAAACCTAAAGCGATACGTTTTTTGTCGTCATCGAAATCTAAAACAACCACATTTATTTTTTGGTCTAAGGCCAATACTTCACGTGGATGCTCGATACGGCCCCAAGAGATATCGGTAATGTGTAATAAACCGTCAACACCACCTAAATCGATGAATACACCGAAATCAGTAATGTTTTTAACAGTTCCTTCCAATACCTGACCTTTCTCAAGTTTAGAAACAATCTCTACTTTTTGGCTTTCTAAATCGTCTTCGATCAACACTTTGTGCGAAACGACTACGTTTTTGAATTCGTGGTTGATTTTAACCACTTTGAATTCCATGGTCTTGCCAACATAAATGTCGTAGTCACGGATTGGCTTAATGTCAATCTGAGAACCAGGCAAGAAGGCTTCAACGCCCATAATATCAACGATCAAACCACCTTTGGTACGGCTTTTCACGTAACCATTGATGATTTCGTCTTTTTCTAAGGCTTCATTAATTAATTCCCAAGATTTTTGGGTTTTAGCACGTTTGCGAGATAAAACTAACTGTCCGTTAGCATCTTCTTGCGACTCTACAAACACCTCCACGGTATCACCGATTTTCAAATCAGGTAAATCGCGGAATTCAGAAAGTGATACCAATCCATCCGATTTAAAACCGATGTTCAATACCACATCTTTGTTGTTGATAGAAACCACTATACCGGAGATAATTTCTCCTTTAGTGATTGAATTGAATGTTCCGGCATACATTGCTTCCAGCTTTTCGCGTTCAGCTTGGCTGTAATTGCCAAAACCTTTGTCGTCCGCATCCCAGTCAAAATCGCCGGAAGGGGTAACCATCGTGGTAGATTTGATCTCCTCGATAGACAAAGAATCTGCTTCAGATTCAATGATTTCTGTTTCTTTCACCTCAACGGTGTCTGTTCCGAGTTCAGCTTCTTTAGCTTTTAACTCTTTTTCTGCTTGTTGTTTTTTAGCCATTAAATAATTTTTCTCCTTTTCCCGATTTTCAATCAGGACTGCAAAGGTAGGTAATTATCCGTCCAAACAAAAATAAAATTTGAGCTATTGTTGCTGATAATCAATAGCCTAGGAAATAGGCTTCGGAAAGTAAATCGTGTTAGTTGCTTAAGAAAGGCTTTACCTTGTCTAAGGCAAATTGCAATTGCTCTTCTGGGGTTAACTCGGTGTTATCCAGAACGATGGCATCTTCGGCACGTGTAAGTGGACTTTCTTTGCGTGTAGTATCCGAATAATCGCGGTGAGCCAAATTTTCGAAAACTTCTTCCAAGGTAATTTTTGCAGCATTGGCAATCATTTCCTTGTAGCGTCGTTCGGCACGTACCTTCGGATCGGCGGTCATGAAGAACTTGAGTGTTGCATCCGGAAAAACGGTGGTTCCAATATCTCGTCCATCCATCACAATATTTTTCGATGAACCCATGCGTTGTTGCTGTTTCACCATTTCTTCCCGAACCACTTTTAAGGCACTTACTGCACTTACTTGCTCCGAAACTTTCATTTCACGAATCTCATCCGATACTTCTTCATCATTAAGTGTAATGTGTGTTTGGTAATCTCTCGAATGAAAATTTAGATGAATTTGGGCCAAGGCTTTTTTTACTTCTTCCGGATTTTGGATGTCGACCTGATTTCGAATAAAGTAAAGCGTTACAGCTCGATACATGGCCCCGCTATCTACATAAACGAAATGAAGCTTTTTAGCTAATGCTTTGGCTAAGGTGCTTTTTCCGCATGAAGAATAGCCATCTATGGCGATTACAATATTCGAATTCATTGGGGTACAAAGTTAACTTTTGATAGCAATAAGCCCAGCTAAATTTTAAATTAAACCTTAATTAAACCGATAGAAGGTGCTAACGGAGCCGTATTGATGCGCTTTTGCCGAACTTTGTATCTCTGCGGTTTTGAAAACATAAGATAATTGCAGACTTAATCGGTTTTTGGCGTGTACCAAGCCAAATTCTTGACTCAATACCCAAGGTTTGGCTTTAAAACTCACGGGTCCTTTATCCTCTCTGAATAGCCCGCCAGAGACAGTTGCATCGTGTAAAACAAGGTCTAATTGAGGTTTAGCGAAAAAGAATAACTCACTTTTGACCAAATTATTGGTGCTGCTTTTAGTACCAATTACACTGTGGTATGAGGCGGATTGGAACAGTTGATTTACGCGTCCGCTACGAAGCATAAAACCGACCCCAAGTCCGGAAAAGGTAGTACCCAGGTTGGCATAACCATGCCATGCCAAATCTAATTTTCGGGAAGTTGATCGTTGGATCATTTTGACATAAGATGCCCCTAAATTGATTCCAATTTCGTTGTTTAGTTGATATTCCCAGCCTTTGGGTGCGTAGAGTCCAGTAAGTTGGTGTACAAACTCTTGAGCTTGTTTGCCAAATGCCGCTGGTCCAATGGTTCCGATTTGAAAACTTGCTTTTAACATACGCTCATTTTCGGTAAACCAGTTTAGGCTGCCTCCGCCATACAAATAGGCGGTAATTGGCCGATCTACATAATTAATGGCAGGGATATAACCGGATTGGGCATTGTACATTTTTTGGCCAATCTCCAGCTCAATGATTTTTTTAGCTAAACCGGGTTTAATTTGTTTTGGCTCCGCTACCTTTCGGTAAGTAATAAATAATCCGTTGGTATAATACCGATCTTGACCATTTGCCAAGTACGAATCGTTATCACTTTTAAATCCAATTTCTTTGTTAAACTCTTGTGCATAGAGTTTGTTGAAAATAAGGATTATGGCCAAAATGGCGAATTTGAGCTGTTTCAATTGCATGATTTGGTGTAATAACCGACAGTTATTTAGTGTTAAAACACTTAAATATAGCAATTAAAACAAAAAGGCCACCGGTTTCTACCGATGGCCTAGTCTTTGTGAATTAGTTAACCAAGTTTGGTTTCACTGTTTCCTTGATAACTAAATCGAGCGGATTTTTGACTTTATCCTTTATCAACGCTAAATCAATAACTTCTTTCATTTCTTTCACATAATGGAATTTCAGGTCTTTGATATAATCTTCCTTAATTTCCAGAATGTCTTTCTCATTCGATTTGCACAAAATGATCTCTTTGATATTGGCCCTTTTGGCGGCTAATATTTTTTCTTTGATACCACCAACTGGCAATACTTTTCCTCTCAAGGTAATTTCACCCGTCATGGCTAAATGCGGTTTCACCTTACGTTGTGTAAATGCTGAAGTAAGTGCTGTGAGCATGGTAATACCTGCGGATGGTCCATCTTTTGGCGTAGCACCTGCGGGTACGTGGATATGCACATCCCAATGATCGAATAAGCGATAATCGATATTGAATTTTGACGCATTGCTACGTAAATAGGCCATGGCGATGGCCGCAGATTCTTTCATTACCTCACCCAGGTTTCCGGTTAAGGTCAATTTGCCTTTGCCTGGGCTCAAGCTCGCTTCGATGAATAAAATATCGCCACCAACAGAAGTCCAGGCCAAACCTGTAACTACGCCAGCTACTTCATTGCCTTCGTAAAGGTCTTTATCAAAAATAGGAGCACCCAAAATGGTTTCCACATCGGTTTTGCTAATGCTTGGATCGTATTGTTCTTCCATGGCAATTTTGGTAGCTGCACCTCTAACCAAAGAACCGATCTTTTTCTCCAAACCTCTAACTCCAGATTCACGGGTATATTCATCAATTACTTTTTCAATTACCGAAGCACGCAGATTGATATCTTTTGCTTGGATACCATGCTGCTCTCTCTGCTTAGGCAGTAAATGTCGCTTGGTGATTTCAATCTTTTCTTCAATGGTATAACCATTAACCTCGATAATTTCCATACGGTCTAGCAAAGCTGGATGTATAGAGCTAAGTGAATTCGCTGTGGCGATGAACATGACGTTTGACAAATCGTAATCTACTTCTACGTAATGATCGTAGAACGAATTGTTCTGCTCGGGGTCTAATACTTCAAGTAGGGCAGAGGCAGGGTCGCCTCTAAAATCATTACCAACTTTGTCGATCTCGTCTAAAATAAAAACCGGATTCGAAGCACCTGCCTTTTTCAAGGATTGAATAATACGGCCCGGCATGGCACCGATATAGGTTTTACGGTGTCCACGAATTTCGGCTTCATCACGAATGCCTCCCAAAGCCATGCGCACATATTTTCTTCCCAAAGATTTTGCAATAGATTTACCCAGAGAGGTTTTACCCACTCCCGGAGGCCCAACCAGGCAAAGAATAGGTGCTTTCATGTTGTGCTTCAATTTGAGCACGGCTAGGTACTCGATAATTCTTTTTTTAACCTTATCGAGTCCGTAATGATCTTTATCTAAGATTTTTTGAGCTCGTTTTAAATCGAAATTGTCTTTGGTGAATTCATTCCAAGGTAAATCAAGTAGCAATTCCAGGTAATTGATTTGAACCGAATAATCGGCAGCAGCCGGATTCATTCGACCCATTTTGTCCAATTCTTTCTGAAAATGATCGGCTACTTCTTTGCCCCATTTTTTCTTTTTGGCACGCTCTCTCAAATTTTCCATTTCCAAATCGGGCGTATTTCCACCCAGTTCTTCCTGAATGGTTTTAAGCTGCTGATTGAGGAAATATTCTCGCTGTTGCTTATCCAAGTCGATGCGCACCTTAGATTGAATCTGATTGCGCAATTCGAGCATTTGTAACTCCTGGGTGAGGTGTTCCATCACCAGTTTAGCTCGGTCTCTCAAATTGGCCACTTCCAACATTTGTTGTTTTATGGCCACATCTGCATTCATATTAGAAGATATGAAATTGATCAGAAAAGACGGACTTTCGATATTTTTTATCGCGATAGCTGCTTCGCTCGGAATATTGGGTGCCAATTGAATGATCTGCAAGGCCATATCTTTGATATTGGCCATAATAGCTTTAAATTCAGCATCAACCCGTGGTTTTATTTCCTCAAACTTTTCGATGGAAGCTTTGATGTAGGGTTCGTTCTGAACTTCTTCTTTGAGTTTAAATCGTTGTTTACCCTGAATAATCACGGTCGTGTTACCATCGGGCATTTGAAGCATTTTGATAATTAGTGCAACGGTTCCAATGATGTTCAATTGCTCGAAACTCGGATCTTCAATAGCCACATCTCGTTGTGAGACTACACCAATCACTCGATCTCCTTTATAGGCATCCTTAACTAATTTGATGGATTTGTCTCTCCCAATGGTGATTGGAATAACTACACCTGGAAACAATACGGTATTTCGTAAGGGCAGAATTGACAAGACCTCAGGAGTTTCCTCATTGTTCATTTCCTCTTCATCTTCCTGAGACATCAGCGGGAAGAATTCCGTGTCCTCGTTGATTAGCGGTAAAACCTGATTAAAATCGTATGGATTGTTGTTGCTCATTTTTTTTGTAGTAGCGTCAATATGACAGTAAAATTTGACTTTCGGAAATTATCCGAAGGAATTAATAGGTTTGCAAGCCTTGTGCCAATTTTTAAAACCCGTTGTAAAGGGATATAGATACTTTGTATTTTGTCGTTTTGTCTGTAAAAAAGGCAGCAAATTTTAATTGCTTAAAACAAAATGTGTCTAAATCTAATTTATTCCACATCTGCCACCAGTTAATTGCATCAAATTGATATTAAAACTATATTAGAGGCCAACAAATACTTATTTTTATAAAAACTTTCTGGAGAGGCTTGTTTTTCACTCTCTGTCGTTATGAAATTGTTCAAAAGCTTTTTAGTTGTTTTTTTATTTGCTGGCACTGCTGCAATGGCACAGTCGTCATCCAACTCTTATCAGGCTTTAGGACAGAAAGCACTTTTAGACGGCGATTTTAAATTGGCAGTTGTGCAATTGGAAAAAGCCCTGGCCGAAGACTCGACCAACGTGAATGCCTTGTACATGTTGGGGTATTCGTATTACCATGCCGAAAATTACAAAAGTTCGGTGGCTGCGTTTACCAAAGTAATTAGCCTCAGACCCTCAGAAACCAGCGCTTATTACTACCGTGCCAAAGCGAGAGCATATATGGCAAATTACACAACCAACATTGCCAATTCAGAGCGTGAAAAGTTATTGCTGGCTTGTATTCGTGATTTTACCAAAGCAATAGCACTTAATAGTGAAGATGTTAAGTTTTATCAAAATCGAGCAGTTGCCTATCATGATTATGGTGTATTGAAAGCGCAAAAAATACCAAGGCTTTACGACAAAACCAGAGCTTTGGAATCCCTAAAAGCTTCTATAGCCGATTACCAAAAGGTGTTAGAATTGAGTCCCGGAAGAAAAGATATTCAAACTCAGCTCGAAGAAGCAAAATCACATTTACTGAATGTGAACAATCAATAGTTACTTTTTGAATTTCCCCAATATCCAATAGTTATTGGTTCCAATAACCTTAACTTCTTGCCGTTTTACAATTTGATAGATTGAATCAGGACAATATTCCAAGTAGTCATCAGTGGTATATAGCAGGTTTTCAGAATGATTAGTAATTGTTATTCTCTTGATTTTTCCCGTATTGTCTTTCAAAATTTTCAGTTCACGGGTTTTAAGTTTTGAATCGGTCGCTGAAAAGACGAGTTCCCCATCCTCAACATGTTTTTTGTAAAGCCCTCTAAAGGAAGGTTTGTTAATGTCTGAAGCTAAGAAAGTGCTCAGTTCTTCGTCCCAATTGATCTGATTGCTTAGTTTGGTTTCTTGATTCTTATTGAGATGTACTTCTTTACTAATGGTAGGTTTTTCTTCGCTTAATCGTTTGATTTCTGTCTTAAAGAAGCCGGCTATATCCGGATAGGCCAATTCTTTTTTAACCGATTTGTCTGGCGTTTGACAGCCAAAAAGAAAGATCGAAAGGATGAGCAAGATTTTATTCATCTCAGGAAATTAGAACGCTACCAGTCATGGCTTCAGGGATAGCTAAATGCATCATTTTTAAAATCGTTGGTGCAATATCTCCCAGCTTGCCATCTTGAATGTGGTTAAATTCCGAGTCGATTAGGATGCAGGGTACCATATTGGTGGTGTGGGCCGTATTGGGGCTACCATCTGGGTTGATCATAAAGTCGGCATTACCGTGATCAGCAAGAATAATGAAAGAATAACCATGTTTCAGGCCACATTCTACAACTTTTTGAGTGCATGCATCTACGGTTTCTACGGCTTTAACAACTGCGTCGAATACGCCGGTATGTCCAACCATATCCGGATTGGCAAAATTCAGGCAAACAAAATCGGGCCATTCTGAGCTAAGTGCTTCACAAGCGGCTTCGGCAATGCCTTGAGCACTCATTTCGGGCTGTAAATCGTACGTAGCTACTTTTGGGGAAGAAATTAATGCTCTACGCTCATTTTTGAATTCTTGTTCTCTTCCGCCAGAGAAAAAGAAAGTTACGTGGGGGTATTTTTCTGTTTCTGCAATGCGTAACTGATTTTTACCTTGTTCGGCAAGAGCTTCTCCCAGCGTTTGGCTCAAATCCTCTTTTTCAAAAACCACTTCCACGTTTTTAAACGTTTCATCATAGCTTGTAAAAGTAATGTAGTGCAAATCTAGGGGCTCCATTTCGTACTCGGGAAAAGCCTTTTGGGTAAGCACTTGTGTGATTTCTCTGCCTCGGTCTGTACGGTAATTGAAGCAAATCACCACATCTCCGTTTTCAATCCTTGTTATGGCTTGCCCTCGCTCATTAACTTTAACAATAGGTTTTATAAATTCATCGGTAATTCCTTCTTCGTACGATTCTTGAATAGCAGCAGCTATATCTGTGCATTTTTTGCCTTCGGCATGTACAAGTAAATCGTAGGCTAATTTCACGCGTTCCCAACGGTTGTCTCTATCCATGGCATAATAACGTCCAATTGCAGTTGCCAATTGCCCGCAGCTTTGTTTTAAATGAGCAGAAAGTTCTTCAACAAAGCCCAAACCCGATTTTGGATCGGTATCGCGACCATCTAGAAAAGCGTGAATAAAAACCTGATCTATTTGATTGGCTTTTGCGGCATCGCACAATCCCATCAAATGCTTGATGTGGGCATGTACGCCACCATCGGATACTAATCCGATTAAATGAATTTTTTTATTAGCCGATTTGGCATACGAAAATGCTTTTTGCAGTACAGGATGATGATCGAGTTCTTTGTTTTGTAAAGCCAGATTTATTCGCCCCAATTCTTGATAAACCACTCTGCCGGCTCCCAAATTCATGTGTCCAACTTCAGAATTACCCATTTGCCCTGCAGGTAGACCCACGGCTTCGCCGGATGCCTCCAGTTTGGAATTGGGATATTGAGTTATTAATTGATCGTAAAATGGAGTTTTTGCTTGGTATATGGCATTGGTTTCATCAGATTTCCCCAAACCCCAACCATCCATAATGAGAAGTACTGTTTTCTTATTTTTCACATACAAATATACATCAGAATATGCAAAAGCCTTAGTGGGGGGATTATTTTGTACTTTTGAAGCATTAATTATGGACAAGGAATTAGCATTATTTATCTCCGGAGCATTACGGGAGGATATTGGAAATGGTGATCATACCTCATTAGCTACCATTCCGGAAAATCAACAGGGAAAGGCACAATTGCTCATCAAAGAGGATGGTGTTTTGGCAGGCATTGAAGTAGCTCAGGCTATTTTTCATCAGGTTGATGCCTCCTTAAAAGTGGAAGTTTTATTCGCAGATGGATCAATGGTAAAACTTGGTGATTGTGCGTTGAAGGTGAGTGGATCAGCAAGAAGTATTTTGATGGCCGAGCGATTGGTGCTGAACGTGATGCAACGTATGAGTGGCATCGCTACACAAACGCACCGAATTGTACAAATGCTTGAAGGAACAGGTACAAAAGTATTAGATACCCGGAAAACAACTCCTGGAATACGTTTTTTAGAAAAATTAGCTGTGAAAATTGGGGGTGGTGTAAATCATCGTTTCGGTTTGTACGACATGATTTTGATTAAAGATAATCATGTGGATTATGCCGGCGGCATTGCGAAAGCCATACTTGCAGCAAGAGCGTATTTGACGAAAAAGCAGCTTACTATTCCTGTTGAAATAGAAGTGCGAAACTTATCGGAGTTAAAGCAGGTTATAGAAACTGGTCAGGTAGATCGCATTTTGCTCGATAATTTTGATTTTGACACGTTGAAAAAGGCAGTTGATTTAGTTGGAGGTATGTACATTACAGAAGCATCGGGTGGTATTACTGAAAGTAATGTCAGAAAATATGCCGAATGTGGGGTTGATTACGTTTCTATGGGTGCATTAACCCATTCTGTTAAAAGCTTAGACATGAGTTTAAAGGCTTGTGAATGATTGAATTGAGATTTACTTCGTTCGTTACTAACTGATTTTTTTTATTATTGCAAGCGCATGATTTCGATTTATTCCATATCGGCTTTAATTCTCGCTTATCTTTTCGGCTCTATCCCAACGGCTGTTTGGCTGGGCCAAGGCTTTTATGGTATTGATGTTCGTGAATACGGAAGCGGAAACGCCGGTGCAACCAACACCTTCAGGGTTTTGGGAAAGAAAGCGGGTGTCATCGTCATGATAATCGATATTTTTAAAGGCTGGACTGCTACCAATTTGGCTGCTTTCATCGGTCTTTCCGTTACTGGGCCTCAGTATTCAACACAATATGTAAATTACCAACTGGCCTTGGGTATTACTGCCGTTTTGGGGCACTTATTTCCAATTTTTGCCGGTTTTAGAGGAGGAAAAGGGATTGCTACTTTGTTCGGGATGATACTTGCCGTGCATTTTGAAGCCGCAATGATTTGCGTGCTCGTTTTTTTGGTGGTTTTACTCATTTCAAACTACGTTTCGTTGAGCTCTATCTCTGCTGGTTTTGCTTTTCCATTAAGTATTGTTTTCGTTTTTCAATCGCCTATTCGTTCTATTTTACTGTATGGGATGTGTATTTGTATCCTGATCTTGGTAACTCACCAAAAAAATATCGAGCGCTTGCTTCGCGGCAGCGAATCAAAGGTAAATTTGTTCAAGAAGAAAACTCTTCAATAAACTCATACGTTTATCTAGTCTAATCTTGTTCACATGAAAATCAATATCCTTGTTTTTGTATTGTTTGTCGGTTTGATCTCGTCTTGCGCTAAAGTGCCCATTACTGGCCGTCGGCAGTTGAGTTTGGTTAGCGATGAAACCTTGAATAAAGAATCGGTTCTTGCTTACCAAGACTTTCTAAAATCACCTAAAACGAAGGTTCTTGCTGGTACTGCGGAAGCAGATCGGGTAAAGGAAGTAGGACAACGGGTTGCCGCCGCGATTGATCAATACCTAAAAACTAATGGCTATGGTAATCAATACAATTACCTATGGGAATTCAATTTAGTGGATAGTAAAGAGATTAACGCCTGGTGCATGCCTGGGGGGAAAGTGGCGGTTTATACCGGTATTTTACCTGTAACAAAAACCGATGAGGGTTTAGCAACTGTGATGGGTCACGAAATTTCACACGCCATTGCCCGTCATTCGGCTGAACGTTATTCTCAAACTTTGGCTGCCCAAGCAGGGGGAGGCTTGCTAGGTGCGGTTACAGGAAATGCATCTCAAAACACGCAAGCTGTACTTGGTAAGCTATATGGTATTGGCGGACAGTTGGCTCTGCTGAAGTATTCACGTAATCAGGAGTCGGAAGCAGATCGTTTGGGCTTAATTTTTATGGCAATGGCAGGCTATAATCCTGAAAAAGCAGTTGATTTTTGGCAGCGCATGTCGGCTTCTAAAAATGGGGAGGGAGCTCCACCAGAGTTCTTGAGTACACACCCTAGTGACGCTACGCGGATTGAGGAGATCAAAAAATCACTTCCCGAAGCACTGAAATTCTACAAGCCTAGGTAGTTTTATGCTGTAGCAATTGCTCAATAGCCTTAGCTTTTAGCAAGCACTCTTCGTATTCTTGTTCAGCATTAGCCTGGTAGGTGATGGCGCTTCCCACTTGATAGGAAAGGTATTTTCGTGCTGCATTGTAGAGGATGGTCCGTATTACTACATTGAAATCAAAATCCCCATTCGCATTGATATAGCCCACAGAGCCCGAATAAACGCCTCGTTTGCTTCGTTCGTAATCCTCAATAAGCTGCATGGCGCTAATTTTAGGTGCTCCGGTCATGGAGCCCATCGGGAAGGTACTTTTTAAGATTTCTGAGAGTTTCTTTTTTGAATCAATTTCACAACTCACCGTTGAGATCATCTGGTGCACTTGCTGGAAACTGTATACCCCGAATAGTTCGTTTACCTGTACGGTACCGGGCAGGGCACAGCGGCTTAAATCATTGCGCACCAAATCAACAATCATTACATTCTCCGAGCGTTCTTTCTTATTTTCTTTTAGATTGAGCTTAATTTGTTCATCCTCTTCTTGATCAGCGCTTCTGCGGGCCGTTCCTTTTATGGGTTGAGAAATCAACCTTGTTCCGCGGCGGCAAAGGAAGCGTTCTGGTGTAGCTGAAATGATATAATGCTGATCAATTTTAAAGAAATTGGCAAAAGGAGTGGGGGATATTCGATTTAATTCGAGAAATGCACCTAAAGGGTTTAATTCTGCTTGTTCTGCATAAAATTCCTGGCAGAAATTTACTTCGTAGATATCACCTCGTTTAATATGCTCCTGTAATCCTTTTACACTTTGCAGGTATTCATCCTTGTTGAATTTTGCCTTTATGATTCCTTCAAATCCAGTCTGTTGTTCGCGGACTTGTGTTGCGTTTATTGCGTTCCAGATAAGTTCAGGATCTGTTGCTTGGATCTCTACAAAACTGTCATTGAAAAAGAGCAGGTATTTCGGTTTGAAAAAGTAGAGTATCGGAAAAGCTAAACCATCGTCATTGTTGGAGTGAAGTGATTCAATTTCGTTCTTCAGGTCGTAGGAAATGAAGCCGGGAATCAAGGTCTGTTGATCTTCAGTGAAGTCGTCTAAAGCAGACAATGCATCGCCTTGGCTAATGTTCAAACTCTGAATGGAATCAACTGCCAGCAGGGCGTCGAAAGCGTGGTATTGGTCCGGATACGTATTGGAATCTAGGTAGCAGAATGTATTGAAGCTTTCAGCCCATTGGAGCGCCTTTAGCTTGAATTCGATAGGATTTTCTAGTTCAAATTTTTGTTTATTTAGCATGTTATAAGATATTGTATATCAAAATCTTATTATTACATAACTAAAGTTTGTTCTCTATCCGGACCTACTGATAAATACCTAACGGGAACACCCAAATGTTTCTCTAAATAGTTGATGTAATCTTGCAGTTTAGCAGGTACTTCTTCCGGTTTACGGATGCCGGTTAAATCTTCGTTCCAGCCGGGAATAGATTCGTATACAGGTTCGGGTCTGATGGCATTAATATCGTAAGGCATGTAGTCAATTTGCTCTCCGTTGTACATGTAATGTGTACAGGCGTAGATCGTTTCGAAACCACTCAATACATCGGCTTTGGTCATTACCATTTCGGTTACGCCGTTTAGCATGATGGCATATTTGAGTGCCGGTAGGTCAATCCATCCGCAACGACGTGGACGCCCTGTGGTTGCACCAAATTCATGCCCTAAGGCTCTTAAATTTTCTCCAACCTCATTATCCAATTCGGTAGGGAATGGTCCGCCGCCAACCCGGGTACAGTATGCTTTAAAAATACCGATGACTTTGCCGATATTTTTCGGAGCAATACCTAAGCCGGTACAAGCCCCGGCCGTGGTGGTGTTTGATGAGGTTACAAACGGATAGGATCCGAAGTCAACATCGAGCATGGTGCCTTGAGCGCCTTCGGCCAACACTTTTTTGCCCTTTGCCAAGTACTGGTTTACATAATGCTCACCATCTACTAGCGGTACATTTCTCAAATAGTCAATAGCCTCAAAAAATGCAGATTCTTTCTCGGTAAAATCAGGTATTTCACCGTAATGAGCCAATATGGAAAGGTGTTTGTTAACCAGTTTCTCATAGCGCTCTTTAAAATCTTTTAATTGAATATCACCAATTCTTAGACCATTGCGACCGGTTTTATCCATGTAGGTTGGGCCAATACCTTTCAGCGTAGAGCCAATCTTACCAACTCCCATTTTACTCTCAGACGCTGCATCAAGTAATTGATGGGTAGGTAGAATGAGGTGTGCCCTGCGGGCGATAACTAATTTTTGATCTGCAACAGGATCAAAACCTCTGGCTTTAAGTCCTTCCAGTTCTCTTTTTAAGATAATTGGATCAATTACCACTCCATTTCCGATTAAATTCATGGTTTTCGGATTGAATATCCCGGAAGGGATGGTATTCAAAACAAACTTTTGATTGTTGAATTCGAGTGTGTGACCGGCATTGGGTCCACCCTGAAATCGGGCTATGAGATCGTAATCCGGACTTAATACATCTACAATTTTACCTTTTCCTTCATCGCCCCATTGGAGGCCTAATAATACGTCTACAGCCATTAAGAGTTTAGTGTTTGTGCTTTAATTTTTTGTGTAAGAATCGCAATGACCGGCTTTTAAGCGACTGCAATTGCCATATAGGTTTAACGAATGGTGTTTAATATCAAATTTGAGCAAATCGCCCATCATGCTCTGAATTTGCTGGATCCTAGGATCGCAAAATTCAACCACTTTGCCGCAATCGATGCAGATAATGTGATCGTGTTGCTTGTAACCGTATGATTTTTCGAACTGCGCCATATTCTTGCCAAACTGGTGTTTGGTTACTAAATCACAAGAAACCAGTAATTCGAGTGTATTGTAAACGGTTGCCCGACTAACGCGGTATTTTTTGTTTTTCATGTGGATATAGAGTGATTCCACATCAAAATGATCGTTTCTGGAATAAATTTCTTCTAAAATGGCGAAGCGTTCGGGGGTTTTCCGTAGACTTTTATTTTCGAGGTAGGCCTCAAAAATTTTCTTTACCATTTCGTGCGTGTCGGCTGTAGACATAGTGTTTCAGATCTGCTCAAATTTATCTAAAAATTACAGACGCTCCAATTAAATTCAGGAGGCTTTTTCCACCGGGGTATCGGTATCAAAACGGCGTACATCTGTAATGCCTTTCACTTGTTTAATTTTATTAATCAGGTTGTCTAAATGCATCGTATCGTTTACATAAACCATAATTGTGCCTTCAAAAATCCCATCGTGACTATCTACGGTAATGGAACGCATGTTCACCTTAAAATCGGTAGAAATTACACCGGTTAAATTATTGATCAATCCAACCTGGTCAATACCAATAATTTTAAGCCCCGTTAAGAAAGCCAATTGTTTTTGTGAGTTCCACTTGGCCTTAACAATTCGGTACCCAAAATTTGACATGAGTTTGGTTGCATTCGGGCAATTGGTTCGGTGTATTTTGATGCCATCGCCAACGGTAACAAAGCCGAATACATCGTCTCCAGGAATGGGATTACAACAGTTGGACAATTTGTAATCTATTTTCTGTAAGTCTTCTCCAATGAGCAAGGTATCTATCTCATCTGCTTTCAGTTTTTTGATGAAATCTGTAGGCTCGGTTCGCTCATACACTTTATTTTCAGGCGTCTTTTCGGCATTGAGGTATTCTTTCAAATCGCCGATATCAATTATTCCTTTTGCTACCTGATACAGAAAATCTTGAGAGGCATGCAGCCTGAAATAGGTAGTTAATTTATTCAGGTTCTCAATCGTGAACGGTATTTTGAGCGATTTAAGCTTTCTTTCCAGTATTTCTTTACCCTCTTCTGCAATTTTTTTCTTTTCCTCTTTGAGTGAAGATTTGATTTTCGATTTCGCCTTTGCGGTAATTACAAAACTGAGCCAATCTTCTTTGGGCGCCTGCTTACTGGAAGTAATGATCTCTACCTGATCGCCATTTTGAAGTTTGTAAGAAAGAGGGACTAATTTATGATTTACCTTGGCTCCAATACAGCTAGCACCTAAATCGGAGTGAATATCAAAGGCAAAATCTAGAGCGGTAGCACCCAGTGGTAATTGTCGAAGTGCTCCTTTGGGTGTAAAAATGAAAATCTCGTCAGAAAACAAGTTCATTTTGAAATCGTCAATAAAATCCAGGGCATTTGATTCTGGATTTTTGAGCATCTCCCTAACTTTTTGCAACCATGATTCTAAACCACTGTTGGTGTTATCTGTGGGTTGCCCTTCTTTGTATTTCCAATGTGCCGCAAATCCTTTTTCGGCAATTTCATTCATTCTTTCGGTTCTAATCTGCACTTCCACCCATTGCCCTTTGGGGCCCATCACGGTAGTGTGAAGCGATTCATAACCATTAAATTTGGGCATCGAAATCCAGTCACGCAAACGATCCGGATTTGGTTTGTAAAAATCTGTAACAATGGAATAGGCTTTCCAGCAATCTGCTTTCTCATTGTCCATTGTACTGTCTAGAATTACCCGGATAGCGAAAAGATCATAAACCTCTTCAAAAGGAATATTCTTTTTCCGCATTTTATTCCAAATAGAATGAATAGACTTGGATCGGCCATAAACTTCGGCTTTTAAACCCTGTTCATTCAATATTTTCTTTATCGGATCAATGAATTTTTTGATGTAGAGCTCCCGTTCAGCCTTTTTCTCGTTGAGTTTTTTGGCGATATACTTGTAGGTGGCCGGTTCGGTATACTTCATCGCAAGGTCTTCCAGCTCTGATTTCATGGCGTATAGGCCAAGTCGATGTGCCAGAGGAGCGTAGAGGTAAATGGTTTCTGACGAAATTTTGAGCTGCTTTTCCCGTGGCATGTGGTCCATGGTTCGCATATTGTGCAAACGGTCAGCCAGCTTAATCAAAATTACTCGGACATCATCGGCCAGGGTGAGCAGCATTTTACGGAAATTCTCTGCTTGTAAGGAGCTATTGGTATAATCAAATACACCCGAAATCTTGGTAAGTCCATCAATAATTTTCGCTACTTTCTTGCCAAATTCCAGTTCAACATCTTCCAAAGTCATGTCGGTATCTTCCACCACATCGTGCAAAAGGGCGCAAACAATAGACGTAGTGCCTAGGCCAATCTCCTCGGCAGCGATTTGGGCTACCGCGATGGGGTGGTAAATGTAGGGCTCACCCGATTTTCGACGCATGTCTTGGTGGCTTTCTAAGGCCATATCAAAGGCTTTACGTATCATCCGCTTGTCGCCCTTTTGTAAACTCGACTTACAGGCTTTCAATAAAGCACGATAACGCTTCAGGATTTCCTTTTTTTCTGCTTCTAAATCAATGACTAATTCCTTCATAACCCGTACAATAGCTTTCTAATAAAAGCGTTTGAACATTATAATTTGGTTTTTTTGCGTAAATTAGAGATAGTTACAATTTTTAGAATTTGCCGTAACTTTGTAAAGCTAAATTTATGAAATTTTTCGGGTTTTTGTGCTTCTTTTCCATTTCGCTTTCGCTGATTGCTCAGGGACAGGAAAAGTACGACCCAAGCATAAAAGGTGCAAAGGATACCATTCGGGTAGCTTTAACCCGGGTTGACGATCAATTGATTCCATGGGCTTCCTTGCCCGAAGTAGTCATTACGGATACCCGTATTTTCAAAAGTCCGGAGCAAATTGCCGCTTACAACAGATTAAAATACAATGTGTATAAGGTATTGCCCTATGCCGTATATGCCCGTTCGCGTTATGCTCAACTTCAGAAAGATCTTGCCACAGCAAAAAATAGGAAAGAGGAGCGGATGCTGGCCAAAGCCTTTGAAAAAGAGGTGAAGGATATGTTTAATCGGGAAATTAAGCAGTTAACCATTACCCAGGGTGGCATATTGATCAAGCTGATTGATCGTGAGTTGGGAACCAGCAGTTACGATATTTTAAAAGAAATGAAGGGTGGTTTTACGGCCTTTTTGTACCAATCTGTAGCCAGGGTTTTTGGTAATAACCTGAAGAACAAATACGATAGTCAGGAAGACCGTGATATTGAGGCCATCATTCAATCCAGTCCGTATTACCGCTATTATGCGTTATAGCAGCTAAATCTTTTTCGTAGTTTTGCCTCACATAGCTGCGATTTTCTCATGAAACTAGACTTACTTGTATTTGCTGTTCATCCGGATGATGCCGAATTAGGTTGTTCAGGTACTATTTTAAAATCAATTGCCGAAGGTAAAAAGGTGGGTATTGTGGATTTGACCAGAGGCGAATTGGGTACAAGAGGTACGGCTGAAACTCGTGATCAGGAAGCTGCAAATTCTGCGAAGATTTTGGGTTTACACATTCGTGAGAATTTGAAAATGAAAGATGGGTTCTTTCAAAATGACGAAGCTCATCAGTTAACAGTAATCGCAGCAATTCGTAAATACCAACCCGAAATCATTTTGTGCAATGCTTTAGCTGACCGACATCCGGATCATGGCAGGGCTTCAAACCTGATTTACGATGCGGCATTTTTATCGGGTTTGCCTAAAATTAAAACCGAACAAGATGGTAAAAGTCAATCTGCCTGGAGGCCAGGCTTGGTATTGAATTATATCCAGGATCGCTACATCAAACCAGATATTTTGATCGATATTACTCCTTATTGGGAGCAGAAACTAGCTTCGATTCGGGCTTTTGAATCGCAGTTTTACAATCCAGACTCAAGTGAGCCAGCTACGTATATTTCTTCTCCAGAATTTCTGAAAGGAGTGGAGTCACGTGCACGTGAATTTGGCAAATCTATCCAAGTAACTTATGCCGAGGGTTTTACCAGTCGTAAATTGCTGGGCGTAAATAGCATCTTCAACCTACTCTAACCGGCATTTGTAATTACATGCTTTTTAGAATTTTCTCTGTGATTTCCATTCCGGTATCAATGTGAGCTTTTTCCATAATCAATGCAGGACGGAAACGAATGGTTTGTGCTCCGCAGCCTAAGAACATGGCTCTGTTTTCCAATCCTTTTGAAATGAATGCATCACGCATGTTTTTATCCGGGAAGTCGAAGGCCGTCATCAAGCCCTTGCCTCTGATATTGGAAACTTGAGGAAACTTTGTTGCGATAACTTGTAGTTGTTCTTGTAAATAAGCACCCGTTAAGCAAGCTTTTTCGAGTAAGTTATCTTCCTCAATGATTTGCATAATTTTGGTAGCTCTTACCATATCAACCAAGTTTCCGCCCCAAGTAGAATTGATACGAGAAGGAACATGAAATACATTGGTTTCAATCTCGTCTACTTTTTTGCCGGCCAAAATACCGCAGATTTGCATCTTTTTACCAAATGCTAAAATATCCGGACGGGCATTTTCACCAAAATGTTCGTGGCACCAGAATTTACCGGTTAAACCTACTCCAGATTGTACTTCATCGTAAATGAGCAAGGCTTCGTTCTCATCGGCTAAAATGCGTAATTGTTCTAAAAACTCTTTTCTTACGTGATTATCACCACCTTCAGACTGTATCGGTTCAATAATGATGGCACAGATATCGTCTGGATTTTCTTTAAAAGCCGTTTTAATCTGATTGATAGTCACGGCTTCACGTTGAATTACATCTTCCAGATTCGATTCGTTTAGTGGGAATTTTATTTTCGGGATGCTAACTCTTGGCCAATCAAATTTGGCAAACCATTTGGTTTTATCGGGTAAGGTATTGGTTAAGCTCAAGGTATAACCAGAGCGGCCGTGAAAGGCTTGTTCAAAGTGTAGTACTTTAAATCCTTTTTCTTCCTTGTAGCCTTTTTGAAAGTTTTTCTGAACCTTCCAGTCCATGGCAGTTTTAAGTGCATTTTCAATGGCCAAAGCACCTCCGGCAATGAAAAAGGCATGAGGAAGGTAATCCGGAATACCTACTCTAGAGAATGTTTGAACAAATTGGGCGTACTGTGTGGTATACACATCCGAATTGGACGGATTGGTAAGTGCGGCCAACATTAAGTTCTTTTTGAACTCTTCGTCATGTATCATTTTGGGATGATTGTAACCCAGTGGAACCGAAGCAAAGCAGGTAAAGAAATCCAGTAAAGTACGATCGTGTTTAGAATCGTAGATGTGAACACCTTCACTTTTTTCCATATCAAAAGTGAGGTCGAAGCCATCGGCTAAAATGTGCTTACTTAAGGTTTCGTGAACTTGTTCGGGAGAAATAGATACCTGATACATAACTGATTTTCTGTTTGATCAAATTTATCTAAAAAGTGGTTCAAAGGCAATTTTTAGGCTATTTTTTCAAGTTTTGTTAAAAAATAGGTTTAAACGATTTAAAGCTATTTTTTCGTTAATAATTGACTACCCGAAGAGCTGCTTAGGAGAATTTTTCAGTCAGAACTTGCTTCAATTTCTGCGTAAAATTTGTGTCGATCTGTTCAAACTCGTTCAACTTACCCCAATTTCCGGTGACTCCACCGGTATGGATTGTTAGGATTTTTTCACCTGCATTGAAGTAATTTTTTTGAGCAAGATCAAAGATTGCCCAAAGCATCTTTGCGGTATAAACCGGGTCGAGCAGTATGCCGGTATGCTGGTAAAAATCGATGATGAATTGGAGCAATGGGTTTGTTGTTTTGCCATAACCGCCAAAATGGTAGTCCAAATGTAGGTTTAAGCGGTAATTGTTGCCAGATGAGCGGGTGATCGCATCGCGAATGAATTCGCCATTTTTGAATACTGGAATGACCTGTAATTGGGTTTTTGCTTCTGTCTTAAGTAGGCCGTTTAAAATTCCGGATGCCGTGGTGCCTGTTCCTGCAGCACAAAATAGATGATCGTACGCTTCGCTTAGCTCAGTAAACAGTTCTTCGCAGCCTTGAATGGCTTCAGCTGAGGCACCTCCTTCATCTATAAAAAATGCCGATGTATCTTGAGAAAAATACGCCTTAAATAGCGATTTTTTATCCCGGTAGGCCTCACGGTCCACAAAATAAAGTTCCATGCCCATTAATCGGCATTGGTCTAGTACTTCATTTTTTACCGCTTCCCCTCTAACCATTCCGCTAGATTTGAATCCAAAATACTGGGCTGTAGCTGCCGTTGCTAACAAATGATTGGAATACGCTCCACCAAAGCTGACCAAGTGTGTTTTGTTTTCGGTTTTGGCTTTATGTAATAAGTATTTCAGTTTTCTCCACTTATTACCTGAAATGAGAGGATGTATTAAATCATCTCGTTTCATGAAAAGCTGTAATTCTTTTTGCTCCAAAATTGGATGAAAGATTTGCTGAACTGGACTAGGTAATTGGAATAGCATTGGTTCTAAAATAAGAAAAGCCCCGGATGGAGGCTTCTCTATAGGTCATTCATAGCAATTATTTTCCAATACCGATTCCTAACCCGGCATTGAATGCTTTGTAATCTCCGGTGCTGTAAGAAGCGAAAACTCTTAAGAATGTGATATTCATTTGTAAACCTAGATTAGCTCTGAGGCCGGTTTTATAACTTCCATTTATTTGCACCGGATTGGTCAAATCTGTATATACTCCATTGGCAATTTGAAAAGGATAAACGCCTCTTAGTTCAACATTGTTTTCAGCTTTTTGATAAGCCAAACTAAAGAATGGAGTTAAGAAAAGGATCTTTTTAGAGATAATGGCTTCGTAGTTCATGCCCGTAAACTTGGCATATAAATTTTGGTTGGTGTAATTGCTACCGGGTTTCTGAACATTTAAGGGAAGCCTGTATTCCAAGCTGGTGTAACCCACAGAGGCCGCTAAATCAAATGGTGCTATTTTATCGGTCATTTTACCTGCAAACAATCGTAATAAATTCACTTTTATACCCCCACCTAACATGTTCACCGATCCAGATTTGCTTCCTAAATCCATTTCGGGTACATAACGTAGTGTTACATCTATTCCTTTTAGCAAACCCACACTGGCCTGAACTTGAGGGGCAGGGACAAAAGGTAATTTTGCTCCCTTAGGCAATGTAAATTCACCAACAGCAACATTATTACTGTAAATTTTCATGGTTGGTCCCAAAATTTCATCACCTCCGATGGTAGGACTCATTACTTTGCTAGGATCAGCCGGACGAATGGCGTTCGATAATCCAATCTGAGTAACATCAAACGTTTTGTCCTGTTCTGGAATAAAACTTCCAGTTAATCCAACTCTAATTTCAAAACGGCCGAATTTTTTAGCAGCACCAGTGGTGTTCCAGCCTGAATTTAGTCCGTAGCCAAAGCCCTTAAAAAAAGGATTCATATAGGCCTGAATCAGTTTGGTAGCATCACCTGCGTTTGCTTTAAAGAGCTCGTTGATTTCATCTTGCGCAAAGCTGCTTAAACTAAAAAGTGAAATTAAAAGGGTAAGAAACACTTTTTTGTTAGTCGTTTTGAAGGTATACATGGTGTAAAAATTTGGCGTAAAACTTTATCAAAGTTAATTATTAATCACAATATGGCTGTCTTTTTCTTTGTTAAGCCTAAATAGAATTATTTTTGGGCATGGTTGAAAACCTTGATGCATTAGAGTCGGAAGAACAAGATTTGTACGAACATCTTCGTATAGTGGTTGATAAGGGTCAATCGTTATTACGCGTTGATAAATTTTTGATGCATCGGGTAGAGAACGCTTCCCGAAATCGCATACAAAACGCCATTGAAGCCGGAAATGTGTTGGTGAATGAAAAAGTCATCAAAGCCAGCTACAAGGTTAAGCCTAACGATGTGATTACTGTAGTTTTACCACACCCGCCACGAGATACCGAAGTTTACCCTGAAAATATCCCACTAGATTTTGTGTACGAAGACGATGATTTGCTTGTGGTAAATAAGGTTGCTGGTATGGTGGTTCATCCAGGGTTCAATAATTATACGGGCACTTTGGTTAATGCCCTGGTTTATCATTTTCAGCAGTTACCACAGTTGCCCGGAAATGAAGGCAGGCCAGGTTTAGTGCACCGAATTGATAAAGATACTTCAGGCTTGTTGCTGATTAGCAAGAATGAACGCTCGCTTACGTATTTGGCACGCCAGTTTTACGATCACAGCATTACCCGAAAATACCTGGCTTTGGTTTGGGGAGATTTGGCAGAAGACGGAACCGTAACCGGATACATTGGGCGTAGTGCCAAAGACCGCAGAGTGATGGACATCTACCAAGATGAGGAAAAGGGGAAATGGGCAGTTACGCATTATAAAGTTTTGGAGCGCTTTGGTTATGTAACCTTGATTGAGTGTCAATTGGAAACCGGCCGTACCCATCAAATCAGAGCACATATGAAGTTTTTGGGGCATCCCTTATTTAGTGATGCCACCTATGGCGGAGATCGCATCTTGAAAGGAACGCTTAATGGCAAATACAAGCAATTTGTGGAGAATTGTTTCGAATTGATGCCTCGTCAGGCATTGCATGCGCAAACGCTGGGTTTTATCCACCCAACAACTAAAAAATTCTTGCATTTCGAAGCTCCTCTTCCTGAAGATTTTGAGTTCGTATTGGAAAAGTGGCGCAATTATGTGAAATACAATGATTAAATCGTTGATCAATATAAATAACGAACTGGTTCCGGCAGATTTACCAGTTTTTACGGTAGCTAACCGTGGTTTTCGTTACGGCGACGGTTTATTTGAATCGATGCGGATGATGAATGGTGAGGTTAAATTTGCCGATTTACACGCCGATCGGATCCAGCGGGGGATGAAGGCACTCAAAATAGATGGGTATTCTCAACTCGATGTTGCTTTTTTGCAGCAAAAAGTAGAAGAGCTATGCAGAGTTAACAAACTGGGAGCCAATGCCAGAGCTCGTTTAAGCATTTACCGCGATGCCGAAGGGCTTTACAGTCCTAGTCGTAATCAGATGGGTTTTGTTTTGGAATGCAGTAAGCTGGAGACTAATTACTACGATTTGAATACGAAAGGTTTATTGATTGATGTCTTTACGGAGGTAAAAAAACCTTTTAGTGCTTTATCAGCCTATAAAACCAGTAATTCGTTGGTTTATGTATTGGCCGGAGTATTTAAAAATCAGCAACAATTGGATGAGGTTTTAATCCTAAATCAAGATGGGTTTTTATGCGAATCCATGAGTAGTAATTTGTTTGTGGTGTATAAAAACCAGCTTTTTACTCCCGCTTTAGCTGAAGGTTGTATTGCCGGTGTAATGCGGTATGTAGTCATCGGTCTAGCTAAAAAATTGGGACTAGAGGTAGTGGAGGCCCAGATTAACCCGGCCATTTTGCCTGAAGCCGATGAAATCTTCTTAACCAACGCCAGCCGGGGAATCCAGTGGGTAATGGGCCATAATCGCAAGCGTTATTTCAATAAAATTTCTTCTTTTTTGAATGAGGAGTTGAATAAATTATAAACGAATTCCTCGTAAAAATTCTTCAATACCCATTTTCTTTTTCCCTTCCAATTGTACTTCTTCCAGGTTCAGCCAGCCGTCTGCGGCAGCAAATTTTAAAAAGGTTTTATGATCGGTAACAAACTCTCCGGGTTTAACATGTGGTTGCTGTTGAACTAAAGTTGCTTTAAATATTTTCAGATTTTTGCCAGCTAAGGTGCTGAAAGCAGTAGGATATGGGCTTAAACCCCGAATTTGGTTGTAAACATGCTTTGCCGATTGATTCCAGTGAATTTCACAATCTTCTTTAAATAATTTAGGAGCATGTTTGATGGCCGAATCTGCATTTTGTGCTGAAGCTTGCAGTTTACCTTTTTCAAGATCATTAACCGTTTGTACTAGAAGTTCTGCACCCGTAATTTTCATACGGTCGTGGAGTTCGCCGGCAGTTTCAGTATCTCCGATAAGCAATTTTTCTTGCATTAAAATATCGCCGGTATCAATTTCGTGCTGTAATTTAAAAGTGGTCACCCCGGTTTCTTTTTCACCATTGATGACCGCCCAATTGATAGGAGCTGCCCCACGATAGTTTGGCAATATGGAGGCATGTAGGTTAATTGTGCCTTGTGGCGGAAGATTCCATACCACCTCTGGAAGCATCCGGAAAGCCACCACAACTTGTAAATCAGGTTTAAGTGCGGTTAACTGCGCAATAAAGTCAGGATCTTTTAATTTTAGGGGCTGTAAAACCGGTAGTCCTTTACTCACAGCAAATTGCTTGACGGCCGATTCGCTAATTTTTTGCCCTCTTCCTGCAGGTTTATCCGGTGCAGTTACTACAGCCACAATTTCTTTCCCAGCATCCAGCAAAGCGGATAGTGAAGCTACTGCAAATTCGGGGGTTCCCATAAATACAATTCTCATCTGCTCTGGAATTTAAGGATACAACAAGTATTTCTTTCTCATTAATTTATAGTTGCTCAGTGCAGGTTCCCAGCTCGATCTAATTTCTGCTTCCGTTTTACCGGCAATAATTTGTTCACGTAAACTGGATGTACCGACCAATTTATCAAAGTTGCCCATTTGAGGGTGCTGTTTGAAATCAAAAAATGCAGTTTTATTGGGGTAAGCAGCATAAAATTCGAGCAGCCATTTCAAATCTAGTTGTTTGCTGTTTCGTAATCTGCTTACCGGATAGTTTCGTAAATCTAATCCAAAGCAATCTTGATCACGATGTAGCGGATTTTCACTCATGCCCGGAATGGAAATGGGTTTGAACTGAAAACTGTATTTGCCATTTAGTTTCGGATTACCCAAAACCTGAAAAGGAAATTGGGTGCCACGACCCTGACTAATTACCGTTCCCTCAAACAAACACAAACTCGGGTATAAATAAATTGCTTGCTGTGAGTTCAAATTTGGAGAGGGCTTAATAGGAAGCGTGTAGGGTGATTCGTGGGTATAATTTGCCAATTTGACGATGTTCAATTGGCATTGTTGTTTATTGCTGAGCCAACCTTCACCATTAATCATTAGAGCATATTCGCCAATGGTCATTCCGTGAACAATCGGGACCGGATGCATGCCTATGAATGATTTGTATTTTTCTTCCAAAACAGGGCCGTCAACGTAAAAACCGTTCGGATTAGGTCTGTCTAAAATCAATAATGGCAGCTTGTTCTCTGCACAGGCCTCCATCACGTAGTGGAGTGTAGAGATGTAGGTATAAAAACGTGCCCCGACATCTTGGATGTCAAAAATTAAAATATCTAATCCTGCTAAGTCTTCGGGTGTGGGTTTGAGGTGTTTGCCATACAGAGAAATTACCGTTATGCCCGTTTGTGAGTCAATACCGTTTTCGATTTTGGCGCCATTGCTAAAATCGCCCCTAAAGCCATGCTCCGGAGCAAAAATTTTCTGAATGTTGATGCCGAGTTTTTGTAAGGTGTCCACACTCAATTGCTTGTCGATGATGGAAGTGGCATTAACCACCATGCCGACACGTTTACCTTTCAGTTCATGGATATAGCGCTCGGTTTGCTCAGCACCTGTCACGATTTCTTGGGCCCTAATTTCAGTACCAAGAATACTGCCAAAAGCCACTATGAGTATTATTAGGATTTTTTTCATGCTATCCAGAAGTATTTCGAAGGTTTATAAAAAAAATGCACCTTTGCTAAGGTACAAAAAATCCTTTCAGCGCTTGAATTTCCCTTTTTACCTGGCACAACGGCTTACTTTTAAATCGCAACGAACGTTTTCTAAACTGATTGTGCGAATGGCGATTTTAGGGATCACCCTCGGTATAGCTGTGATGATTTTAGCCCTCGCTGTTGTTAAAGGTTTCAAGTCGGAGATACGCGAAAAAGTGAGGGGCTTCTCTGGTGATATTCAAATCCTCAAAAACGACCTCAATACTTCTTTTGAAAACTCCCCATTTAGCCTTGATCCAGCCAAACTCAACGATCTCGAAAAAGATTCGAACATTGTTTTTGTACAAGCCTTTGCCACTAAACCAGGAATTATTAAAGTTAATGATGAGGTTGAAGGTGTAGTGCTCAAGGGGGTGGATGCTAACTATAATTGGGAAGCATTAAAACCCGTGCTAATTGCAGGTAATCCAATCAATTTTAAAGATACGTTTGCCTCCCAAAAGCAAATCATCGTATCTCAGCATACTGCTCAAAAATTGAGCTTAAAAGTTGGCGATGACTTCCTGATGTATTTTGTTCAAGAACCCTTGCGCAAGCGGAAGTTTGAAATTGTAGGTATTTACAATTTAGGTGTAGAAGAAGTGGATCGCACCTATGTGATCGGCGATATCAACTTAATTCGCAGATTAAATAATTGGTCGGTCGATGAAGTAGGTGGTTATGAAATTCGGGTAACTGATTTTAACCAACTAGATGAACTTACAGCGCAAGTGCATGATGGACTCGATATCGGTTTGAAAGCCTATTCAATCAAAGAGCTTTATCCAATTATTTTTCAGTGGCTTTCTTTACTAGATGTAAATACCCAGGTAATTTTTATACTCATGCTTGCAGTGGCCTTAATCAACATGATTTCTGCTCTGCTGATCATGATTCTAGAACGAACACAGTTTATTGGTTTATTGAAAGCTTTAGGAAGCTCAAATTGGACTATCCGTAAAATTTTCTTGTATCAGGCCGGGTACTTGATCGGTTTTGGTTTGCTATTGGGCAATTTATTGGGTGTTGGATTGGCTATGCTGCAGCAGTACACACATTTTATTAAACTAGATCAGGACTCTTATTACATGAATTTTGTGCCAATAGAATTGCACCTTAGCGATATTCTTTTACTCAATTTGGGTACTTTGACGATCTGCCTACTGGTCATGATTATCCCATCCATGCTAGTGAGTAAAATTACACCGCTTAAAGCCCTCCGGTTTAATTAGCCTACCGTTTACACGCTTATTTCACCGTGCGATGATAAACTTTTGAGTATACGTTTCCTTACTGGTTTTCAACTTTAAAAAATAGATTCCTGTTTTTAACCTAGAAACATCCAGCACACCTCCCTGCCAGTTTTGACGAGAGATTAGGTGTCCTCCATCCCCAAAAATTTCTATAGATAATGGTATTTCTTCGATTTTTGGTGTTTTGATAGTGATACTGCTTGAAGCCGGATTTGGATAAATCAATACTTGATTATTCTCCTTGGGATAAATGACTTCTACCGCCTCTAGTTTTAGTTTTGGCTTTTCTTTTTGATGTTTAAGCGGCTGATCTTGGGCTTGGATTACAGTTGCGCTACATACCAATGTCAGCGCAACTGTAAGGGTTATATGAAATTTATTTTTCATCGTATTTTATTGAATTATAACTGTTTTTGACGATGCGTCGTACTTGATTTTTAAGTTGATTGTTGTGTTTAATCGCACAATGATTTGGCCACCATCACTAGTGTTCGTCAGTTCTTCTGCTGAGCCCTGGTTGTGAATTACCTTCCAGATATCCATCACTTTTGCATCAAAAACCCAAGTAGCATTTGTTGGGGCTCCCTTATCAATTTCTGTTAATCGGATGGTAACGGTATAGGTTCCGTTTTTTGGAGTATGTAAGTTTCCATCAATGGTGCCCGGTTGATTTAAAAAAGGATAAACTACGGGATTACCTGCCGAATTAGATAGTAGTGCCATTCGATTTAAAATCAGTCGACCATCTGGATCCCAGACACTTATGGTATAGCGAATATCTGGCCAGCAAACACCATAGGGATTACAATCCAAGAGCATAAAATTGATGCCAAGCTCAGGTATGACTTTGACTGGTTCGGGTTCTGTTTTAAAATAACCAGATGCCGCACTTTCGCAGTTGCCTAAACTGCTATTGGTACTTACTGTCCAATAATAATGGCTGTCGTAATCCAGGTTTTTCAACGTGAAGAAATTTTTAGTCAGCTCATACTTGCCTTTTTCTTGAATAACTCCATTCACCAATTGACTGTATTTTAATCGATAGGGTAGGTTTAATGCGCTCGGTTCCCATTTTAATGTCACAGAGTGGTCCTGATCTAAGGGAACATCACTGATGTTATTCGGTTCAAGTCCACTAGGCGCAGGAGGTCTGGTTTGGTAATTAAATGAACCTTCAGGCCCCCAAACCCACTGGTTTAAGACATTCTTAACACCTGCTTTAACAAATACTTGGTAGCTATTGGGGTAAACTGTGATTCCGGAAATTGCCGGTGTTTCAGTTTGATTTACAATATCCTGGTGGATAGTTTGTTGGGTTTTTGTATTGACTATTCGGTATTCATAGCCCTTAGCTCCAGGTATTGCTGTCCACTTAAAAATCAGATCTTGCTCATTGTGTGCACACGGAAAATCCACTAGTTCGGGAGTTGGGATTAACTGTTTATCCACAATAAAATGCAAGGGTGTGGCTGTTTCTCCGGGTTCATCAATCGGAATGAAAGGCGGCTCGGCCTTACGCCAAGGCGTAAACGTCCAGCCATACACATGTTGGTCTGCCAAATGAAGCAAATTTTCAATATGACCAATGGTCACCTCAGCCTGTTCATGGTTTTCGGCGTGTTTGGGTTCCTGAAAATCATCTTGATAAAAAAACTCCCAGTGGTAATAACTTGCTCTCGGTTCATTTTTGGTGACAGATGTGGTCACAGATCCAAGCATCGGAACATGGGTATTGTTGGCCGGCAAGCCCAAGGAAACCTTAGGAATATCTGTTTTAAATGAAATGGTTGGTGTTGTGCGTCCATAGGTGTTTGGATAGGCCGCTTTTTCCTCAGGACTTAATGGACGATAGTTTATTTGTCTGCTTAAAGGGTCTATGAAGACTTTTACTCCTTGAGGTGAGCCTAATTTTCCCCTTGGAGCCAGGGTGTAGGTGTAGTTGTGATTTTTTGACAAAGCGACGTTTTTATACACATTGGCGACATCTGCATCGTATAATTCATCAATGGCGAATTCTTGCTGGGGTAGCGCTCCTTCGTCATCTGTAATTTTTAACACATAACCTTGAGCTCCTGGTGTCGCTTCCCAATTAAAAGGGGTTTCCCAAGCCGGTGCCACGCTGCTAGTCACTGGGCTACTATTCCTGACTTCTTTTTTGCCTGTTTTAAAGGAATAGGGTACGGTCCACTTTTCCTTACCTTCTAGTGAGTGGCAGAAAATAGGATCATCTGTTGCATCACAATTTCCATTTGTTGTGAAATTGCCGCCCGATCCGTAAAGTCGAGAGCGTACATAGTAGGTTGTTTCAGGTTTCAGATACACACTGCCATATACCATTCCATTTGCAAAGTTGGGTGCCACATAATTGAAAAAGCGATACACACTATCCTGTTGATCATCAAATGAACTAATCTCGCTCACTTCGAAAATGCGTTTACTTTCTAATTCAGGATATTCTACTTGAACCCCCAAACGGGCTGGCCAAGGGTCTATGATTTGTCCTTCCAGAGGTTCGTGATTCAGGGTAGCAGCAAAATCAGGTTGATCTAAAATGGCTGCCCAAGCATCGTACAATGCAATGTATTCTTTACTTTGATTGGTGTAACCCATGGAAAGTAATGCATCAATGCTTGCCTGTCTGAAATCAATAAATTTACTATACAATGGAACACTTTGATAAGCTTTCCAAATCAGATCAAGCGCTAGAACGTTGGGAATTGGGAAAATAAAGTAAGTTTTTCCTCTTTCGCTGGTATAGCCTTTAGGGCTTTCGGTACCGTTTACCAATAAATAATACCAAAAATCTAGAATAGAGGCATTTCTAGCAGGATAAACAGTATCCCATTCCTTACCTTCATACAAAGCGGGTCGTGCAGCATTGCCGGGTATACTAAAGTTGAAAAGTTTTGGTGTGCCGGGGATATCCTCACCCAATGTCCAGCTAGTTCCATCCATATTGGGTAAACTCATTCGGTAATTGTTTTTAATATTTAGTGCGAAGATCTGTGCCAAGCCATTTCGAATGGCTTCCCATTCTGGATGTCGATAGTCTTGAATTTGATTTTGGTCTGCTTTGATAAAATGATTTACGCCTTGAAAATAAATTTGTGATACGGCATCCAAGCTTGAAGCTTCTGGAGCAAATGGATAAAAATAAGTTTGAGTAGTGGTATCAAATCCAGGATATGGATGAGCTGGATCTCCTAAAATGTTTTTGATAGGTAGTTGTGCTATTCCATCCGGTCCACTATATCGGAAGCGATCTTTAAACCAACGATTAGCAAGTGTACTAGCCCAATGAACTCCAACTGACGATTTGGAAATATCAAGATTATTTTCTGATTGAAAAACGCCATTGTGATCTCCATCCATCGCTAGTTCTATACTATCTGTATAGGCATTGAATTGATAGGTTTCAATACCTGGAGGTTCAGTACAATCTTTTAGCTGATAGATTGGATCGCTGGTTAAATCTGCCTTAAGTGTAGTTTTAAGGGTATTTAATGTTACTGTGCCGCTATACCAGCTTTCACCGCTTATATTCGGGCTGCAGGTTTTATTGAATTCGCTAGGATCCCAGGGTTTTCCAACTCCAACTGCATGCCATGCATTCATGATTTGGATGTAGGCATGTGAACCCAACGGATGCCCGAGTTCCTGAATGATTTGTAAGGTGGCTTCACGTGCATCTGCAAAAGTTGATTGGTAACTAAGTTTTTCTGTGAAGGTTTTAAAAACGATTTTCATTGCCAATTTCCACGTCTCTTCAAGATTCTCGGGGATTAATCGATGTACAACAAATGGTTTTGACGGATTGTCGTCTATTTTGCCATTTAGTGTCTCAGAATTGATTAAATAGAACCAAAAATTCATAACCGTGGCATTGATATGCGGATCATAAACTCGATCACCCGGATGTCCATAATATTGTCCATTGTACGTTGTTGGGAGTCGTCTGGATTTAGGTTTGTCGAATGGACGCTTTCCTGTTCTGTCTGTACTATTCAATTGGTAATGTCCTATGAGCCAATTGGGATTGTTAAATTTGCCAGGAGCATGCCAGTTATCGAAAGAAAGCCCCATAATATCGCAAAATGATTCATCCATTGCATCCATTTCAGGATGTATTTGAGGATTGGTCTGGATGGTATCATCCGGATTAACATCCCCTGAAGGTGGTATACCAAGCGATTCACCGAGAATCCCATGAGAAATTTCATGTCCAATAATGTCTCTGCTTGTTTGAGGAAATGCATCTATAGATAAATTATACATCACTAAATTAAGTTGATAGCTAAACCCGCTTGGTGAATCATAACTAACCATGCTGGTTATGCATTTATCTCCATTTTTATCAATACCATTCCAGTTAAAAAATTCATGTGTAAAGGCACAAAATTTCTGGGTTCCTTCTAAAACACTAACTCCAACCTCACTTGGAAACATAAAAAAATCAATGTTGTTGGGACTTAGATTTAAATGTGTGAAATAATCAAAAGGTCCGTTGAAATTCAACATATTGCTGCCTTGGGGGATAATATTGGCAAATGGAAGAACCCTGTAATAAAAATCACCCGGAGCCATATCAAGTGCTACAACCTCACTAGGGGCAAATAGTCCTAAAGCCGGAGCTTTTATAGCACAAAGCGCAATGCCTGTGGTATAATTGGGAGATAAAGGCAACGGAACAACAGTCCCATCGTACTCGTCCATGATGAAGGGTAAGTAAACCATTCCATAAAGATCAACTGGGCCATTATAATAGGAGGAAGCCCCTGAAATCTTGTATGGGAAAGAATTGTATAAGGTTCCGACAATACCTTGTGGTAATCCTCTAACAGATGGGTCGAAAGTACCTGGAGGATAATATTTTTGCCCCAATGATACTTTGAAAAGGCACAAAAGCGTAAACATGAAGCTAATGATCAATTTCATTTGATGTTTCATTTATAGATTATGAAGTGTGTTGCTCCACTGGTGTTTGTGGATAGGTTTCAAAAATAGAACTGAGCTTATACCTTTAATGGATTATTTGACGGCTAGCCATACCGTGCTGATAGATGGGTTTAAATAATAGATGAAGAGAAAGCATGAATTGAAAAACGTAAAGCCTCACTTTTGGTGAGGCTTTACGTTCTAATTACCGCTCAATGATTAATTTTTGAGTATAACTTTCTTGCTCTTTATGCAGTCGGAGCAGATATACTCCTGGAGAGAGGGAGGATACATCAAGCATTTTTCCATTCCAAACCTGAAAAAGTATTCGCATACCTAAATTGTCATAAATTTCTAGGTAATAACCTTTGTTATCCTGTACATTTAGTCTGATATCAATAGTCTTAGAAGCCGGATTTGGATAAACGAATAAGGGGTTTTCACTTACTTTTTGATTATTCATTTTAATCTTGCCCAAAGTCAGATTCCCCTGTTTGAGTGTATCGATTCCTGTTTGTGCTTTAGTAGTTAAACTGATGCTACCAAATAAGGCAGCAAACAGCAGTACATAATTAAATTTTTTCATGATTATTTGTTTAATTCTTTAAGATTGTAGTAAAATGGAATATCTACTGACATACCCGGGCTGAGTGCTCCAAATGCTCCATTACCTATAACCGAGCTGACCAAAATAGGCTGTCCATTTTGATTAATTGCCGGAGCAACGTTAAAAGAGTTTACTTCTAGTTCCCAAGTTGGAAGTCCGTCGGTCAACTTCGGATCTTTTTGGAGTACTTCACTAATTTCTAGGTGAATGTTGTACCAGCCATCTTGAGGAGTAAGTTCCCCAGAATACCATAGTTGTTGGTTACCCAAAGGAATATATAGTAAGCCAATTCCGCCAGAATATTGTATTATATCAATATCAGTACCTCCATCTGGTCGGGTAACCAAAATTCTATATTTGAAAGAGTGAAGTGGTGCACCAGAGCCATCAGCAGTCCATAAATTTATTCCCAACGATGGAATAAATGGCATAGGTTCTGTTTTGAAAAAGGCACCGGTAGCTGTTTGGCAAGGGGTGTCCCCCACCGTAGAAACTGTCCAACTGTAATCAGTCTCGTATTCCAAATTGTTAATGGTCACGGCTGTGCCATTCAAAACCATGCCATCTACCACAAAATCACCACCGGTTTTGATCAAGCTAAATTTATAGGCACCTACACCCGCAACTGGATCCCAATGGAAGGTTATAGATTGATTGTTTCCCAATCCAACAGTTTGGTTATGAGGTGATAAAGAGTCATGATCAATACCTGAGGGTCCGCTATCGTAAGTCGATGTAGACTCGGGTCCAAATACCCAGTTTCCATTAACGTCTTTTACTCCTGCGCTGACAGACCAAGTGTAGGAGCCAGGGTAGGTGCTGGCATTATTGATGGTAGGAGTTTGTGTTTGTGAAATGATATCGTTGGCAATAATTTGATTATTTACTAAATTTTTGATTTGGTAGCGATATCCTTTTGCTCCCTTCACTTCGTCCCAAGAAAAAATCAAATCTTGTCCATTATTTGCACATTTAAAATCATGTAGTTCAGGTTTAGGAATAAGCTGTTTGTCTATTATAAAATGCAATGGAGGTGCTGTTTCCCCAGTCTCATCTGTATTAATAAACGGATTCGTAGCTTTTTTAACTGGTGTAAATGTCCATCCATACACATGCTGATCACTCAGGAATAATAAATTCTCTAGGAAATTGATGGTTACTTCGGCCTGTTCATGATCTTCGCTATGGCTAGGATCCATAAAATCCCCATTGTAGAAAAAATCCCAACGGTAATAATCGGCTCTTGGCTCATCCAAACTTGCTTTAGTTGTTAAACTGCCTAACATCGGTACATGCGTTCCATCTGCAGGTAGGCCCAACTTCACTTTAGGAAGATCGGTTTTAAAGCTCAGGGTTCTTGACGTGGTGCCATAGGCAAATGGGAACGCCTCTATTTCTGCCGGAGTTAGCGATTCGTAATTAAGCAGGTTCGGAATAGGAGATAGGGTGATTTTTACTCCTTGGTTAGAACCTAGTCGGGCTCGGGGAACCAATGTCCAATTGTATTTTTTTTGTTTTGATAAAGCCAATTTCTGCTCGATGTTAGATATATCAGGATCATATATCGAATTGAATTCGACTTCTTTGATTGCACCTCCTTCCTCACCAATTTTCATCAGGTAACCATGTGCCCCGGGTGTAGCCGTCCAGCTGAAGGGCGTAGTCCAGGCTGGTGCAGTAGTGTTCTCCGGACTTAAATCAACTACTTCTTTTTTACCGGTTTTAAAGGAGAAAGGTAAGGTCCATTTCTCTTTGCCTTGTAAGGATTGACAAAATGCCGGATCTGGACTGGCCTCACAACCTCCACCTACACGTAATTCAGCACCCGATTTATAGAGATGAGAACGCACATAATAGGTCTTTTCGGGCTCCAGATTTACCTTTCCATAGGTCATTCCCGTAGCAAAATCAGGGGCTACATAATTAAGAAAGCGATAGACGGTTGCTAGCTGATCATTGAATTTGGGGTTTTCGCTAACCTCAAAAATGCGTTTGCTCTCGTAATGCGGATACTCCACTTCTACGCCAATTTTGGCCGGCCAGGGGTCAATAGTTTCTCCTGCCTGTGGTTCATGCTTTAAGCTAGAAGCATAGTCGGGAATATTCAATATGGCAGCCCAGGCATCGTATAATGCAATGTACTCTTTGCTCTTTTCACCGAAGCCCATATCACTTAGTACTTTGTGAGTTGCCAAACGAAAATCTTGAATATCACCAAAAGTTGGCGTTGCTTTGTAGGCATTCCAAATTAGATTTAAGAGAAATTGTTTGTGTTCGGGTGTGTGTGATGAAATGATGAAATAGGTATTACCTCGTTCATTGGTATATCCTTGAGGATCATCGGTGCCTTGTTCTAGTAAATAATACCATAAGTCGATAATCGAGGAATTAGTTGCAGGATAAATATCGCTCCAGTAATCTCCTTTGTATAAAGCGGGTTTGAGCTTTAATTTTGGCGTGGCAAAACTAAATTGATTAGGACTGTTGGCCATATCTTCGTAAAGTGTCCACACCGGTTGATATTGTGGATCAAGAGCTTTTTTGTACTCATTTTTTATATTCACAGCGAAGATTTGTGCTAGGCCATTACGTAGGGCTTCCCATTCAGGATGGGCATAATCTTGGGTAACATTCGGATCTTGTTTCAGGTAATTATTGATACCTAAAAAATAAGTTTGTGTCACCGCATCAATTTCTGAATAGGCTCCTTCTATCGGGTATTCGTATACATGATCTATTAGATTAAATTGAGCTTCACCAATACCTGTTTTTCCAATAATATTTACCACTTGATTTGTTCCGGCGTTATCTAAACCAATATGGTTTAATTTATCCTTAAACCATTTTGCAGATGTTGTACTGAAGGTGTGAATGCCTACTGCTGATTTCGATAAGTTGCCGTTGTTTAGGTAGCTAAAAATCCCATCCGGTTCCGTGTCCCACATGGGTACTGTGCCGTTCATGGGTTCAAAGTACTCTAAAGTGGAAATTTTAGTATCTGATGCACAATCTACCAATACATAAGATTCTGGCAGCGGTCCAATGGGGTCATTATCTGTAAAAAATCCAGTTACAGGAACTGTAACTGTGCCATTGTACCAGGTTTCTGCACTGCGTGTTTTTCCACAAACCGGTTCGTATAAATCGGGTTTATTACCAATGCCTACTGCATACCAGGCATTACGCAAGGATAAATCCGCTCTGGAATTAACCTGATAGCCCAAATCATTCAGGGTTTTAAAAGATTGCTCATAAACGTCTAAATAGGTAGAGATGGCTGATAATTTCTCGGTGAAGGTTTTGAACGTTAGTTTTAGGGCTAACTTGTAATTTTCTGTTTTATTGTCAGGAATCAGTGGAATTTGAAAAAAGGGTTTAGCCGGATTGTCATCCACAGTACCCTTACCTAGATGGTTGAGTAAGTAAAACCAATATTTCAGAATGGAGCCATTGTTGTGAATCTCATATCCGACATCGCCGGGTGTTTTATAATTTACACCCAGAAATGTATTCGGATGGTTAAATAGTTTAGGTTTGTCGAAGGTGTAGAAAATTAGATTTGGGATTGCAACGGCATACTCTGGTACTTCGTGCCAATCGGGATTTTCAAACTGTTGCGGACTCAACCAATTGGCGTATGCATTGGCTATAATGTCACAAAATCCCTCATCCAACTCTCTGCGGTAGATACTTTCGGCAGCAACACTATAGCCCGGAATGCTAGAAATCATGCCATGGCCCATTTCGTGCCCAATCATACTCCGGCCTACATTCTGGTCATTCTCCGGTGTTTTGTAGAATATTAATTTGTTTTGACCTTCTATATACTCCGCTGAGACGCTACCTATGGCATCAACCCAGGGTTTGATTTCTACATTAATCACTTTTGCTCCGGCTTTATCCAGGCCATCCCAATTCAACAAATCGTGACTGAACTTCGTAAATTTTTGAGTACCCTCCAAAGCAGTAATTCCTACAATTCCTGGCACAGGGCTAGTAAAATTTGGCGAAACAGGATCATTGAGGTATTTGAGTTGATCAAAAGGACCTTTGAAATTCAATTCGTTCTGATCGTGGGGAATGATGCTAGCAAAGGCACTCAGGTTGTTAGCGGCATCGCTGGCGGCTACTTGTACTTGTGCATACAGTCCTAATGCCGGATCTCTGGGTGAGGCTAAAGCAAGGCCCGTAGTGTAATTGGGACCGAATAGTTCAAGAGGTTTTGCCGGATCGTATTCGGTACTTAGGTAAGGCAGATAAGCGGTAGCATAGAGGTTTTGATTGCCATAGTATAAGGTAGGAATGCCCGTGAGGGAATAGGTTTGTGGATTAAACATCCAACCTAGTCCGGTAAAGGGATAGCTGCCACTTGGGTCGAATACTATAGGCTGATAAAACTTTTGAGCTTTTGTTTGCTCATTCAGTCCGAAAGATAGTAATAGGATTACAAACAGACATTTACAAATAAGAACATGCCTGGCCAAAAATGTAGGTGATTTTTTCATTTTTATGGTTTATTAGGTTAAATAAACCATAGAATATCACCAAGTCTTGAATTGTTTTAACTACTAGTAAATAAAGGGATAAGATGCGGATTTAAAACGACAGGCAGTCTTCGTGAGCTGATGAAATGCACAAGTAAACTAGCCGAGCTTCTTGGCATCATTCCAAAATAGGTCCATTTCTGAATGCGTCATATCTTTAAGATTTTTACCCAGTTCTTTGGCTTTGCTCTCTAAGTATTGAAAACGTTTGATGAATTTTTTGTTTGTCTTTTCCAAAGCATCTTCGGGATTGATATTGATGAATCGGGCGTAATTGATGAGTGAGAAAAGTAAATCGCCAAATTCCGATTCTGCCTTTTCTTTATCTATCGCATGGTTGTCTGCAGCGTTAAATTCAGCTTTGAATTCTTGCATCTCCTCTTCCACTTTTTCCCAAACCTGAGCTTTTTCCTCCCAGTCAAAACCTACGCCACGGGCTTTTTCTTGAATCCGGGAAGCTTTAATGAGTGCAGGTAGTGAAGTAGGTACCCCACTTAAAACAGATTTGTTTCCTTCTTTTAATTTCAGTTGTTCCCAGTTCTTTTTAACATCCTCTTCGTTGTTTACGACCACGTCGCTGTAAATGTGTGGATGCCGGGAAATTAGCTTATCGCAAATGCCATTCAGTACTTCGGTAATGGTAAATGCCTTGGTTTCAGAGCCAATTCGGGCATAAAAAACCAGGTGCAGCATAATGTCGCCCAATTCTTTTCTAATCTCCTCCATATTGCCATCTAAAATGGCATCCGATAGTTCATAGGTTTCCTCGATGGTCAGGTGACGAAGGCTCTCCATGGTTTGTTTTTGGTCCCAAGGACATTCTTCCCGCAAAGTATTCATGATAATTAACAAACGTTCGAAAGCGCTGGTAGGTGATGCTGCCGAAGCAGGGGGAATGTGAGCCATGTGGTAAAAATAAAGAAATGAACATAAAAAATCCCCTTCAGTTTGTGCCGAAGGGGATTTAAAAAAATTTTGGTTTATTAATCGAGCTTAGACGTAATTTCTGAGCTTAAAGGATCTACTTTTGATGGGAAATAAGCAACATAATTGCCATTTTCATCAATTAAAAATTTACCAAAATTCCAACCCACGGTTACATCTTGTACACCATTATTGGTTTTTTGGCACAACCACTGATATACTGGGTGTTGATCTTTCCCTTTAACATCAATTTTTTCAGTCATTTGGAAAGTTACGCCGTAATTTTTTTGGCAGAATTCCCCAATTTCTTCTGCAGTACCCGGTTCCTGACCCAAAAACTGATTGCAAGGGAAGCCCACAATAACTAATTTATCTTTGTAGCGTTCCTGTAATTTTTGGAGAGATGCATACTGCGGGGTATAACCACATTTTGATGCCGTATTCACACACAACACTTTTTTGCCTTTAAAATCTTTAAATCTAACAGTTGTTTGGCCGTCTAGGCTTTTAATGGATAAATCATAGAACGATTTTCCGGCAACGGTATTCACTTCATTTCCCTTTTGGAAGAAGTTTAAATAGTACAAAACAGCTGTTCCGGATAGGATTAATAAAGCCGCAGAGATGAGTATTTGTTTCATTTTGAATGAATTTTTAAACGAATTTATGATTTAAAAATGATCCACAAAGTATAATTAATGTCAGATTATCCGACACATAAATGCTTAATTTGCAGTATGAATTCATTTGCTCCAAAATCCGCACAAGACTCTTTCGTAGTGATGAACGAATTGGTATTGCCCAACGATACCAATACCTTAAACAATTTAATGGGAGGGCGCTTACTCCATTGGATGGATATCGCGGCGGCTATTTCAGCTCAAAAACATTGCAATCGTATCGTGGTTACTGCTTCTGTTGACAATGTTTCTTTCCATCATCCCATTAAATTAGGTGATGTGGTGACTCTGGAGGCCAAAGTAACTCGGGCATTCAATACATCTGTGGAAGTTAGATTGGATGTTTGGGCGCAAAATATCCCTTCAGGTACTAAATTTAAGTCAAATGAAGCCTATTTTACCTTTGTTGCACTCGATCAAAATGGTAAAACCATTCCAGTGCCTGAATTGAAGCCGGAGACAGAGGAAGAGAAAAAATTGTTCGACGGTGCTTTACGCCGCAGGCAATTACGCCTAATATTGGGCGGAAAGATGAAACCGGATGATGCTACAGAGCTAAAGGCGCTCTTTATTAAGGAAGGTAATTAACTTCCCAATTCAATAATCCTGTCGAATTCTGCTACTTTAAGCGGCATTACCGATAAACGCCCCTGACGTACCAGAGCAATGTCTTTCAACCGGTCGTCGTTTTTAATTTGGTTAAGCGTAACCGGATTTTTAAGCGTTTCTACGGGTGCCAGATCAACTACTACCCAATTGGTATCATCGGTTGTTGGATCCTGATAAAACTCTTTAACCACTTTAGCCACCCCAACTACACACATGCCCTCATTACTGTGGTAAAAAAGCACTAAATCACCTTCTTTCATCGCTTTGAGGTTATTACGTGCCTGGTAGTTCCGAACGCCATCCCAAAAAGTGCGACCGTCCTGATTAAATTTTTCCCAACTGTACTTAAAAGGTTCCGATTTTACTAACCAATAATTCATGTTTTTATTTAGTGTATGATTTTATAGATCAATTCTTTTAATAACTCTCCGTCATTAACATTTCCTGTCGAGTCAACTCCTTTTGATTTAAGATCGTAGGCTCTCAAAAAGTTGAAAATGCGAAAAAGTTTGGCCTTATCGTAATTGCGGCCGGCCAGTTCATAGTCTTTAACAAAATATGGATTTACACCCAGTTCTCGGGCCAGTCCCTGCGGGCTACGGTCAATAGCGTAATGGTATTTTAATACCTTGCTGAAATACGTGTTTAATACGCCCAAAACCATTTGTATGGGATTAGATTTCGGATTAGCGCCAAAATAATCCACAATTTGGTTGGCTTTTAATACATTTCGTTTGGCCAGGGCATCCTGTAATTCAAACACATTGTATTCTTTACTGATGCCGATGTTATCCTGAATTTGTTCGGGTGTTATCTCATGCCCGGGAGCCAGGTTGAGGAATAATTTTTCTAATTCATTGGCAATTTTAGAAAGATCATTACCCAAATATTCTGCTAGCAGGGCAGAGCCACGAGCATGAATACCGAAACCTCTTTCTTTAACAAAATCTTCTATCCAGCCCGGAATTTTGTTGTCGTATAAAGCCGCTGATTCAAAAACGACGCCATTTTTTTCTATGGCCTTATACGTTTTCTTCCGCTTGTCGAATTTGCCGTATTTGTGGCAAAGGACTAAAATGGTACTTGGTAGCGGGTTTTCCAAGTAAGCCAACCAGGGATCTGAAGCTTTTTTATCTTCATCTTCTTTTCCCCATTTTACTTCTTGAGCTTCCTTGATGAGCACAAATTGAAAATCACTCATCATGGGGTAGCGTTTTACCGTATTCAAAATGGTAGCCACATCGGTATCTTTGCCATATAAAATGGTTTGATTAAAGCCTTTTTCGGCCTCATTTAATACGGTTTCTTCCAGTAAATCACTGATTTTATCGATATAATAAGGCTCCTCGCCGTGTAACAGGTAAACCGGCTTAAACTTTCTGCTTTTGATATCTTTGAGGAGTTCGTTAATCGTCATTGGTGTTGCCAAATTACAAATATTTCAGGCATTTTTCTGAACTTAGGAGCCGATGGCCGTATTCGAACCTATTCCCTTGAATTTACCCGTTTATCCGCTGCGTTTAAAAGATGAAGCTGGGCTGCGTTGGGTATTTGATGAGGTGCGCAAAAAATTCTTGGTCCTTACACCCGAAGAATGGGTACGTCAGCATTTGGTTCATTTTTTTATCCAGCAAAAGCAGTTTCCTAAAAGCCTTATTCAATTAGAAGGTGGATTGAAATACAATGGACTGCAGAAACGCAGTGATATTCTGGTTTTCAATCAGCTTGGAGAAAAGATCCTTTTGGCCGAATGCAAGGCGCCATCAGTAAAAATTACCCAGGATGTTTTTGATCAGATTGCCCGATACAATTTTGTGCACCGGGTACAATGGCTGTTGGTAAGCAATGGATTGGAGCACTTTTGTTGCAAACTCGACTGGGAAACAGAAAGCTATCAGTTTTTGCCGGAGCTTCCGCTATTTAGCCAATTATAAACTTGCCAGACTTTCTTTCAGGCTCTGAATTTTTGCCTCTGCATCTGCCTTTTTCTGCTGCTCATTAGCCACAATTTCCGGCTTGGCATTTTGTACAAAACGTTCATTGCTCAGCTTTGCGCTAACCGATTTGAGGAAGCCTTCCAGGTATTCTAACTCCTTACTAATGCGTTCTTTTTCAGCCGCTGCATCAATATTGCTACCTAACGGGATGAAAAACTCGTCGGTTCCGGCTAGGAATGAGGCAGCACCAGCAACTTTTTCACTGGTTTTTGCAAACTCACTAATATTGGCCAGCTTGGCTATCATTGCCTGGTACTTATCAAATTGAATGCCTGAATTTACTTTAACATGAAGGCTGAGGGCTTCTTTAGGAGAGATTTGTTTAGTATTACGAACGTTACGAATTTCAGAAACTACCTGCTTTACTACTTCCAAATCTTTCAATAAAGCAGCATGTACATTGCCAGCTTTTGGATACTCAGCTACAATACAGCAGTCCAGTTCGGTGCGTTTACCAAACAGTTCATCGTGCCATAATTCTTCGCTCAGGAATGGCATAAACGGATGAATTAGTTTTAATATCCGTTCAAAAAATGATTTGGTTGCCTCAAAGCTGGTTTTATCGATTGGCTGCTGATAGGCAGGTTTAACCATTTCCAGGTACCAGGCACAGAAATCGTCCCAAACCAATTTATAAATGCCCATCAATGCATCTGATAATCGATAATTATTAAAATCTTCTTCTATTTGGATTAAAGCCTGATTGAAATTGCTCTCGAACCAGTCGATAGCCTGTTGGTTAGGATTAGCTAATGAAGCATCAACTTCCCATCCTTTTACCAAACGGAAGGCATTCCAGATTTTGTTGGCAAAGTTCCGGCCTTGTTCGCAATAACTCTCGTCGAACATCAAATCGTTACCTGCAGGAGAACATAGCAGCATACCTACCCGAACGCCATCGGCACCATACTTCTCGATCAACTCAATTGGATCTGGCGAATTGCCTAAAGATTTAGACATTTTACGACCGATTTTATCCCGAACGATACCCGTTAAATACACATTTTTGAAGGGGGCTTCTCCACGGAATTCATGTCCGGCCATAATCATCCGGGCTACCCAGAAAAATAAGATCTCAGGAGCAGTTACTAAATCGTTAGTTGGGTAGTAGTACTTGATATCCGCATTGTTTGGGTCTTCGAAACCGTCGAAAACCGAAATAGGCCACAACCAAGACGAGAACCAGGTATCCACCACGTCTTCATCTTGTTTCAGGTCGTTTATATTGATTGTTGCATCAATTTTTTGAGCATCTGCAAAGGCTTCTTCTTTGGTTTTAGCAATCACAAATTCACCGTTCGGTAAATACCAGGCCGGAATTTGTTGTCCCCACCATAACTGGCGACTAATACACCAATCTTTCACATTTTCCATCCAATGGCGGTAGGTATTGATGAATTTATCGGGAATCAGTTTTACCTCACCATTTACTATGTATTCCAATGCCGGTTGGGCCATCTCGTCCATTTTGCAGAACCACTGCATAGAAAGTTTGGGCTCAATTACCGCATCGGTGCGTTCTGAATAACCCAGCTGAGATTTATTGTCTTCAACTTTTTCTAGGTTGCCGGCTTCCTCGAGCATTACTGCAATTTTTTTGCGGGCTGCAAAGCGGTCTTCGCCAATTAAAATTTCAGCTTTTTCGTTTAGCTTGCCGTCTTCATCCAAAATATCAACAACAGGCAATTTGTGTTTAATGCCTAATTCGTAATCGTTCAAATCGTGGGCTGGTGTTACTTTTAAACAACCCGTACCAAAATCCATGGTAACGTATTCGTCGGCAATTACCGGTATCTCACGGTTGATTAACGGAATTAAGACTTTTTTACCCACCAAGTGTTGGTAGCGCTCGTCGTTCGGATTTACGCAAATAGCCGCATCGGCCATAATGGTTTCCGGCCGTGTAGTAGCCACGGTGATGAATTTACCGGCTTCGCCAACAATGGGGTATTTAATGTAGTGTAATTTCTGATTAACCTCTTTACGAATCACTTCTTCATCAGAAACTGCCGTTTTGCCTTGCGGATCCCAATTCACCATACGAACCCCACGATAGATCCAGCCTTTTTTATACAGATGAATAAAAGTATCGATTACAGCTTCTGAGAGCGACTCTTCCATGGTAAAACGGGTGCGGTCCCAATCGCAGGAAGCGCCTAGTTTTTCCAGTTGTTTTAGAATAATGCCTCCGTATTTGTCTTTCCACTCGTAGGCATAGTTTAGGAATTCTTCCCTGCTTAAATCTTTCTTGTTAATCCCTTTTTCTTTCAGCATGGCCACCACTTTGGCCTCCGTAGCAATAGAGGCGTGGTCGGTTCCGGGTACCCAGCAGGCATTTTTGCCCTGCATACGGGCACGTCGAATAAGTACGTCTTGAATGGTATTGTTCAACATGTGGCCCATGTGCAGTACGCCGGTAACGTTTGGCGGTGGAATGACGATGGTATACGGCTCACGCTCATCAGGTACCGAACGGAAAAACTTCTTCTCCATCCAATAGCTGTACCACTTGTCTTCTGCTTCTTTAGGGTTGTATGTTTTAGAAATACTCATGCTCCTGTAAAATTCTGAAAGGGCAAAAATAGCGTTTCAATAGTAAATTTTCGCATCTTCTTGCTAGCTAATACCTTCAGATTTTTTATGTAACATCATTTTTAACTAAAATTATCCCTATAAAGATGTTTTAAGCTTATCTTCATTGTTCAAAAATTCTTAAACACCATGAAATCAATTTATTTACGTCCATTGCTTTTGGGCTTCACCTTATCTTGGGCTTTGAGTGTTCAAGCTCAGCACGACTCTCCTAAGAGTACGCCTATGAAATTTATTGACCGGTCTAACATGGATCTTAGTGTTAAACCTGGAGTAGATTTTTATCGTTACGCCAGTGGAAGCTGGATTAAAAACAATCCAGTTCCAGCCAAAGAAACCCGTTGGGGTAGTTTCAATATGCTTCGCGATTTTAACATCAATGCGGTTAAAAACATTTTAGACGAAGCTGCAAAAGATAAAACAGCTTTGCCTGGTTCTGTGAAGAAACGTGTTGGCGATTTTTACGCTGCCGGTATGGATAGTGTGACCATTGATAAATTGGGTTATAGCCCGATTGCACCAGAGCTTACGCGTTTAACTAGTCTTACTGATTTAAACGGAGTGATAAACGAGGTGGCTACAATGCGTACCCGTGGCTTAGGGTCGCCTTTATTCGGTTTTTCTGTTGGCCAGGATCGTAAAGAGGCCACTAAGATTATTGCCCAGCTGAGCCAGGGTGGAACTACCTTGCCAGATCGCGATTATTATTTAAAATCCGATGCTAGAAGCCTGAAAATACAAGAGGCTTACAAAGCCTACATTAGCAAACTGTTTACCTTAAGTGGTACCGCTGAAGCCCAGGCAAAGAAAAATGCAGAGATCATTTTTGCAATTGAAAAGTCACTTGCCAATGCGCAAATGAGCCGTGTTGAAATGCGTGATCCGTACAAAACCTACAATAAATTCGCGATAGCTGATTTAGCTAAAACGACTTCTAACTTAGATTGGACCGCACTTCTGCCTAAAATGAAGGTAAATGGTCAGGATTCTGTTTTGGTGAATTCACCTAAATTTTTCACTGAGTTAAATACCTTATTGTCTGCAACTCCTGTTAACGACTGGAAAACCTATCTAGAGTGGAACGTTTTGAAAGGTGCAGCACCGTACCTGAGCACTCCTTTTGTAGACGCTAGTTTTGCTTTCAATCAGGTGTTAACGGGTCAGAAAGTACAAACTCCGCGTTGGCAGCGTATGTCGCAATTGACCGACGGAACCTTAGGTGAATTGTTGGGTCAATTGTATGTAGAGAAACATTTCAAGCCTGAGGCTAAGGCCCGAATGCAGGAACTAATTGCCAATTTGATTAAGGCCTATGAAATTCGTATCAAGAATTTAGATTGGATGAGTGCAGAAACTAAAGTGAAAGCTTTAGAAAAATTACATGCATTTACTCCAAAAATTGCATATCCGGATAAATGGAAAAATTACGATGGTTTAGAAGTTAGCCGAGATAATTTCTTGCAAAACCTGCGTAATGCATCCACTTTTGGGTATACCGAAATGGTTAACCAATTGGGTAAACCGGTTGATAAAAGCCGCTGGGGTATGACTCCTCCAACAGTAAATGCGTATTACAATCCGGTATTGAATGAGATTGTATTCCCTGCCGGTATCTTGCAATTCCCATTCTTTGATCCAAATGCAGACGATGCCTTGAATTATGGTGGCATTGGTGCAGTTATTGGTCATGAAATTTCGCATGGTTTTGATGACTCAGGCAGCCAGTACGATAAAGATGGTAACTTGAAAAACTGGTGGACTGCTGAAGATTTGGCTAAGTTTAAAGCTAAAGCTAAAGCCTTGCAAGAGCAATACGATGCCTACACCGTGTTAGATTCTATTCATGTGAATGGTAAATTGACCTTGGGTGAGAATATTGGCGATTTGGGTGGTTTAAATGCGGCTTACGAGGCTTTCAAGATGACTAAACAAGGTCAGTCAACTGAGCGTATCGATGGCTTTACCCCAGATCAGCGCTTCTTCTTGGCTTGGGCTCAGGTTTGGAGAGGAAACATTTTGCCTGAAAGTGCAGCTCAGCTAATTGTTACCGATCCACATTCACCTGGTGAATATCGTACCATCGGTGCTCCGGTAAATATGGATGCTTGGTATAAGGCCTTTAACATTCAGCCTGGAGATAAATTGTATAAAAAACCAGAAGATCGAATCAAGATCTGGTAATCTCAATCTTATTTTAATGCGCCTTCTTCTGTAACGAGGAAGGCGCATTTTTATTTGTTTTGAAGACTATCTTTGTCAAATAATCGCTAATTATGACCGATCTGACTTGGGTTCGAACTGGAGATGGTTCTCAAACACTATTTCATCCCGAAATAGGAGAGCACTACCATTCTAAACACGGTGCTTTGCAAGAGAGCAGACATGTATTCCTAGGTTCAGGATTGATCCATTATTTGGAGCAAAATTCCACGAAATCGGCGAGCATTTTAGAAGTGGGTTTGGGAACAGGACTTAATTTTCTGTTGAGTTTTGATTATGCTAAAAAAGAGGATATCACCCTTCAATACACCTCGATAGAGGCCTATCCACTCCCCTTAAAGCTTATTGCGAATACGGGTTACGATGCATTTGTTGCTACGGATACCTGGCAGCAATTCCTGGAGAGCTATGAATCTGCTTTGCTAAGTCCAGTGCAACCCACCCATAAATGTACATTGGCAATTGATACCCGAATGCTGATGGAGTTTGATACAGACCACTTTTTCGATGTGGTTTATTTCGATGCATTTGCCGCAATACATCAGCCTGAAATGTGGACTACTGAAGCTTTGGAGCGAGTTTGCCGCTATGTAAAGCCGGGTGGTGTTTTTGTGACGTATGCCATTACCGGGAATTTGAAACGCAGCATGAAATCGTTGGGATTTTCAATTGAGAAAGCTCCGGGTGCGCCTGGGAAACGCGAAATGCTCAGGGCTACGAAGATTTAGCGTCTGGCTGAATTGATTTGAGTAAACCCAACTAATTCATCCCATCTGGCTCCAGGCTTACGATAATACACCAAGATTTGATAATCATTTTCGGTTTCAAAATGTGAGCCCTCAAATCGTGCAAAATCTTTTTCACCATTATGAGGCACCCAAATGTATTGATAATCGTAAAGTCCTTGCTTTAGCAATGCAGAACCGGTGAATTTCCGTTCAGCTTCTTTATACGTCAATTTGTATTCTTCTCTTAACTGAAAATCATTAAACGCACCAATAACATACACTGAGCCTTCTTCTTTTGGTTTAGGTGTGTTCAAACTGAATGTTATCCAGGCGTAGTCTGCATCGGTTCGGTCGTTTCTGCCATCCTGATTGCGAATAAAAAATGCGCCATTTTCATCAAACGTGAAGCTATAGGCACCGCCATTTGCCGATAGTTCTGTTCGAAGTTGAACCAGATTTAGGCTATCGAGTTTGATAGTAGAAATACTTTCTGATTTAAAGCGAAACGTGCGGGTATCAAATCTTCTGAATTCATTGAGCCCTTTGAAATCAAACGTGAGGATGTCGTTGTAGATTAATTGTGCTGTACGAATCAATGCAGGGCGTTCAGATTGCTGAGCGATATCTTCACGAGCATTCTGAAAAACACGGCATTTAACATCCAGGTTGGGGTTTTGGATGCTTGTACTTCCAGTGTTGATGATGAAATTCACTTTTTGATTTTCATCTCTGTAATTCATCATATTGGAGCGGCTAATCTCGCCCGTAACACTAAAAATCGGATTCAAAACGTAGAGTTTTCGTGTAATTAAGAGTTTACGTTGATCGGAGTCTTCGTAAACCTTTAACAAGTAATTCCCAGAGATTTTTGGCTTAATGCTCAGGTTGGGAATATTGAATTCGTAATGGGTATAGTTTTGAAGTGTATTGAATGAGTTTCGGTAATCGTTAATGCGTTCTTCCGGAAAACTTTCTAAATACTCGATAGGTGAGAGGCGACTACTTTTCCAGTCTGAGTCGCAATGCTCCAGCGTGTAAAAGATATTCCGATTTCCGGCTCTCAAATCATCAAATGCCAGCCGAATGGTTTCATCGCTACCCAAGGTATATACCGGAAACGAAGCTTCTTTTTTACGGTTGTGAAATTCAACAGATTTGATCTCGGGTATGTAGACCCAATTGGCATATCGCAATTCTTGTTCGGGAGCCTGCTGAATTACGGTTCGTTGTTTCTTTTGACCAAAAACGAAGACGCTGGTGCAACATAAAAACGTAATCAGCACTAATTTTTTCATCAGGATTCGAGTTCCATTATTTTTTCGGCCAATTCTTCCCAACTTTTTTGTCTTCCAATCAGTGCTTCCTTCAGCTCTTGATAACGTTCATTGGCTGTCGAAAGTTTTTCTGAATCGCTATAAATTTCAGGTTTACTTAATTCGTCTTCAGCATTCTGAACAGATTTTTCCAATTCAGCAATTTCGGCTTCTAAGCTCTGCAAAGTTTGATTTAATTTTTTCAACTCTTTGTTTTTGTCTTGGTTTTCAGGCTGAGGTTTCGATTCTTTTTTCTCCTCTTTTACTGCGCCCGACTGGTTCGGTTTAGGCACACTTCTTTTCGAATTCCATTCCTCGTATTCGGCATAAGTACCAGGATATTCTTTGATCTGCTGATCTTCGATAAACCAAATTTTATTGGCCACATTGTCTAGTAAATACCGATCGTGAGAAACTACAATAAACGTGCCTTCGTATTGTTTTAATGCTTGGATGAGGATGTTTACCGATTGAATATCGAGGTGGTTGGTGGGCTCATCCAAAATCAAGAAATTGGCATCGGCTGTTAAGGCTTTTGCTAAAGCTACCCGAGATTTCTCTCCTCCGGATAATACCCGAATTTTTTTGAACACATCATCTCCACTAAATAAGAAGCAACCCAAAATAGAACGAAGCTCGGTTTCGGTATGCTTTGGAGCGAAGGCCTGCAATTCATTCAGAATAGTGTTTTCCAGGTGCAGCGCCTCCAATTGATGCTGGGCAAAGAAGGTTTGTGTAACGTTATGTCCGCTTTCACAAAGTCCTTCAAATTGTTTATCAGCTCTTGCTGCAATTCGTAACAAGGTTGATTTTCCTCGGCCATTGGCACCAATCAGAGCAATTTTGTCACCCTTTTCAATAATTCCGTGTGCATCTTTCAAGATTGGAACCCCAGGGTAGGCTTTGGTAATGTGCTCCAGGCGTACCACATGCCTTCCGGATTGTTTGCTAAACTTGAAACTGAAGTTTACCGTTGGATTATCGTCATCTACATCGTCAACTCGATCCATACGCTCCAACGCTTTGATACGAGATTGTACCATTTTTGCTTTACTGGCTTTGGCTCTAAAACGTTCAATTAATCGCTCTTCTTGCTTGATTTTGGCTTGCTGATTTTTGAATTGGCCGCTTTGAATCTCTTCACGTAGGCTTTTTTCTTCTAAATAAAAACTGTAATTACCTGCATATGGAGTTAGCTTTCCTTTCCGTGACTCGACTATGCGGTTTACGACGCGGTCTAAGAAATAACGGTCGTGTGAAACGATAACAATTGCGCCTTCGAAAGCCTGTAAATAACTTTCCAGCCATTTGATGGAGGGTAAATCCAAGTGGTTGGTTGGCTCATCCAGCAGTAGAATATCTGGGTTTTGCAATAAAATTTTTGCCAAAATAACCCGCATGCGCCAACCTCCTGAAAATTCGGAAAGCTGACGATGTGTATCGGCTTCAGAAAATCCTAAACCAGCTAAAATTTCGTGTGCCCGGTATTCAATATTGTAGCCGTCAAGTGCTTCAAATTCGTGTTGTTTATCACTCAATTTGTGCAATAAATCATCCGAATAGTCGGTTTCAAGCTTTTTTAACAGGCTTTCAATTTCTGTATGTAACTGGTTTTGGCGTTCAAAGGCCTCCATGGCCACATGAAGAATGGTATTGTCTGCCTGCGATGAAAGTAAATCCTGATTCAGATAGCCTATTTTAAGGTCTTTGGCCATTGAAATGGTGCCACCGGTGGGCGTATAATCACCAACAATCAGTTTTAAGAGTGTGGTTTTTCCTGTACCGTTAGCGCCGATTAATCCAGTTTTTTCTCCAGGTTTGATGTGCCAATTAGCTTCATCATACAAAGCTCTGGAGCCGATCTCGAAAGTTAGGTTATTGATTGCTATCATGAGCTGCAAAAGTACTAAAAAACAGCTCAATTTTACCTTAATTTAAGCTTTTCGCTTTTTGTGTAATGCTTTGTTTAATTTCCAATTGAGGTAAGCTGTACCTGAACCTAATAAGGCCCCTGCCAGCACATCGCTGGGGTAATGAACACCTAAATACATTCTGGAATAGCCTATTGACGCAGCATAGGTGTATGCAGGAACTACAACATACCATCTGTGATACATTAAACTAATTGATGTAGCAGTTGAAAATGCAGAAGAAGTATGCCCAGAGGGAAATGAATAACTACCTGCTTCGCTTTTTTTATAGATTAAATCAGGGTAGACCTCAAAAGGGCGTGCTCGTTTATTGCTAACCTTCACTATTTGTGTAATGATTCCGTTGCTAAGACAGCAGATTCCCATGTAAATCCCATTTTTTAATGTATTTGGGTCTTTTTTAAGTATTCCTGTTGTAACGAGTCCCAGCGGAATTCCGGTATCTATCCAGCTAGCGTGGCTTGTTATAAACTCCCAGCGTTTATCAGGTCCCGGTGCAGGAGGCCCGTTTAACTTATCTAGTAGCCGTAGATCCCAGTTTTGAGCTTTTATTGAACTGATGTTTACGAACAAAGCAATAAATAAACTGATTGCCAAATGAGTTTTGTTGAAATACTTTTTCACGAGTTGTAGGTTTTATTACTATAAACAGTTATTGTTGAAACTTATTATTGTTCTCTACGTTCTGTGAGAATATTTCTTAAAACTTCTATTTTTACACCATGTATTCTTGCCTTAGATTTTTCCTTTTTCAATTCGATCCCGAAAAAATACACCATCTAGTTACGGGTATTTTGAATCGTTTTTTTCGAATTAACTGGTTCAGAAATCTAGTTGCTAAATCTCTCAACCTTGAGAGCGAGAAGCTTCATCGTGAAGTTTTTGGATTGAAATTCAAGAATCCGGTAGGATTGGCAGCAGGTTTTGATAAAAATGCAGAATACGTAGAAGCGTTTGCTGCTCTTGGTTTTGGGTTTATTGAAGTGGGTACGGTTACTCCATTACCGCAACCTGGCAATGAGAAACCCAGAATGTTTCGCCTTCCGGCAGATGAGGCCCTGATCAATCGAATGGGGTTCAATAATCAGGGAGTTGATGTGGTAGCTGATCGATTAAAACGTGTTAATCGAGAGGATCTGATTATAGGCGGTAACATTGGTAAAAATAAATGGACGCCGAATGAAGATGCGGTTAAGGATTATATTATTTGTTTCGATCGTTTGTTTGATGTAGTGGATTATTTTGTAGTGAATGTGAGTTCGCCAAATACCCCAGGATTGCGTGAATTGCAGGAAAAAGAACCCCTTATGCATATTTTAAACTCTTTGCAAGAGCGCAACAATAAGGACGGTATAGCTAAACCTATTCTATTAAAAATTGCTCCAGATCTTACCAATCAGCAGTTGGAAGATATTGTAGAGATCGTTCAAAAGACAAAAATTGCGGGCCTTATTGCTACAAATACTACTTTAAGCCGTGAGGGATTAGCTTCTCCTGAGGGAGTTAAAAATCAATCAGGCGGATTGAGCGGTAAGCCTTTAACCAAACGCTCAACCGAGGTGATTGCCTATTTATATGCTAAGTTAGGATCAGCATTCCCAATTATTGGGGTGGGAGGTATCCATACGGCACAAAATGCTTTGGATAAGCTGAATGCAGGAGCAGCGCTAGTACAGCTCTACACCGGATTTATTTACGAGGGGCCCGGTCTAATTAAGGCAATAAATCGCCAAATCTTGAAAAAATAGATATAAAAAAGGCCCGGCTAAAATCTTAACCGAGCTTAATATTTCTTGTTCGTAAAGCTTAAACTTACTTAGCTTTAGCTTGCAATTGAGCCAATACAGCATTGTTTTTAGCAACCTGGCTGCTGGCTTTTTCTTTAGAGCGGCTACCAGTTTCAATGTTGTGAGCCAATTTCAAGAATTGAACTTCTAAACGAGAAACAGTTTTGTTTCTTCTGTCTTTTCTTTTTAAGCGAGTTACTCCCATTGTTTTTAGTTTAAATTTTTTTTGAGGTCGGAAGCGGATTCGAACCGCTGTAAAAGGTTTTGCAGACCTCTGCCTAGCCACTCGGCCATCCGACCCTTGTTTTAAGGCTTGCAAAAATAGTAAAATATTATTTCTATCAACTATAATTTGTTTGCTTTTCTTCGAATTTCAGCACAGCAAATTCCGGCACTTACGGCCACGTTCAAGGATTCAGTAGATCCGAATCGTGGAATGGTGATTTGATTTTTTACCTTCTCGAGCACCTCGGCCCGAATGCCATTGCCTTCATTTCCTAAAATTAGCAGGCCCTCCGACTTGAAATTTGTTTCGTAGATCGAGCTGCCATTAAGGGTAGTGGCATAACTAGGGACCTGATTTTCTTCCAGGAATTGAACCAAATCGGTATAAAAAACTTTTGTTCGTGATAGAGAGCCCATGCTTGCCTGTACTACCTTAGGGTTGTAAACTTCTACGGTATCGTTTGAGCAAATGAGGTTTGAGATACCGAACCAATCTGCAGTACGGATTATGGTACCCATATTCCCTGGATCTTGAACACCATCCAAAACCAAGCAGAATTGATTTTTAATCTGTTCTGGTTTAATCAGCTGTTCTTCGGGCATCTTTAGCACGGCCAAAACATCCTGAGGAGTATTTAGCGTACTTATTTTGCTTAATTCTTCGGGTTTAATTTCTACCAGCTTTATATTTCCAGAGATTTTGACCAATTTTGAAAGAACAGCAGGTGTATGGTAAATGGTATCAACCTGATAATCTGATTCGATAAATTCCGTTACAGATTTCAAGCCTTCTACCAAAAAAAGACCCATCTCTTTACGCTGCTTTTTTTGATGCAAAGAATTAATAAAACTGATCTGTGATTTTGAAAGCATATCTGGACAAACGGAATTATCTAGCTACAATTATACTGCTTTTTGTGCTTTTATTTGGTGCATCTTGCTCATCAACCCGTTTTCTTCAGGCAGATCAATTGTTGGTAACCAAGGTCAAATTACAAAATGTTGATCCTCGATTTGAAGAACAGGCCTATTACTATGTTCAACGTGATTTGAGACCTCCTTCTTGGTTAAATTTGCGTTTATACAATCTGGTTAATACCAAAAAGGGAAAATATCGGACAGATAGGATTAAGAAATTAGGACAGGGCCCGGCAATTTTGGATAGTTCCTTGGTGGATATCTCCAGATCTCAAATTGAAAAATTTTTGCATACTAAGGGTTTTCTCAAAGCAAAAGTTACCAGTGAAATTAATCTGAAGGGGAAGGAGGCAAGAATTACATTTGTTGCAAATCCTGGCCCGGAATACCGTATTCGTAAAATTGAAGAGGATATTCCAGACGCAGCTGTAGCCAGACTGTATCAGGAATTTAGAACAAAGTCAACTTCGGTGCATCAAGGTGGTAGGTACGACTCCGACTCCTTGAGTCGAGAACGTGAGCAGATTTACCAGTTGATGCGTAAAAATGGCTATTTCGAATATTTGAGGCAATATGCAAGGTTTGAAGTAGATACAAATTCAATCGATAGCCAAGCTAATGTGAAAATCTTCATCCTAAATCCGGCGAATCAAGAAAAACATCCCAATTATACGATTGGAAATTCGTATTTAACCATTCGAAATAGTTCAGGGAATTTAACGGGTACTGCTAAAGATAGCATTGGCAATGGCGGCCAATTTAAACTTACAGACTATTCGGGTAGATTTAAGTTGAAGTCCATTACTCGCTATATTTTTAATAAAAAGGGGAGCAGTTATAATCTCTACAATGAAAACCTCACCTACGATCGGTTGTATGAGCTCAATGTGTTCAAGAATATAAAGATAAGTTACGAAAAGGCCTTAGATACTGCTAAAGTATTGAATGTAAATTACGATTTAACACCATTAAAACGCATGAGCAACCGAATTGAGGGTGAATACACGTTTAATGCGGCTCGGAACGGTTTCAATGCTGGAAATACCTATACCAATAGAAATCTATTTGGTGGTGCAGAACAATTAGATCTTAAAGTACGTTACGGAATGCTCTTCGACTCTAAGAACACCAGTCAATTGGCCGATAAGGTGTTTAACCGCGATCTTGAAATTGGTGCAAACCTAATTTTTCCTCGAATTCTTACTCCTTTCAACAATACCGTTTCTGGAAGAAGTGGAGTTCCTCACACCACCATTTCATCCGGCTTCCAGTATTTCAGGCAAAAGGACGCATTTACCAATCGCACCTACGCAAACTCACTTACCTACGATTGGATGGAAACAGTGTCAAAACGACATAGCTTTACCCCAATTAATTTGGAATACAGAAATGGTAAAATTGATCCGGACTTTAAACAAAACTTGTTGGATCAGGGTTACGAATTGTACGTACGTACCAACGACCGTCAATTTGTGAATTTTGGCAGTCAGTACACCTATACCTACAACAATATTCGATTAAATACCTTAAGTAACTTTATCTATCTCAGAGTTTCGGCCGATTTAAGTGGAAATACCTTAGGTTTATTAAGTAAATCATTGAATCTTAAAATTGATCCGAATGGTTTTAGAACGGTTTTCGGCTTGGCTTATTTACAGTATGCAAAAACTGAATTTGATATCCGTTGGTATAAGCATTTTGGTGGGGATCGCCAATTAGTTGCTCGGATAAATCCGGGTATTGGGGTGCCTTACGGGAATAGTTCTACCTTGCCAATTGAAAAAAACTTTTTCGCTGGTGGAACAAGTGGAATTCGGGCATGGCAAGCCCGCACTTTAGGCCCGGGTAATTATAACCGTGAGGTATTGGATCCTGACACCAGAAAAAATCTCCGTAACCTTGATCAATTGGGTGAGATTAAGTTTGAAGCGAACATTGAATACCGATTTAAATTGATTAATAATTTATTCGGCGCAAAGGTTAAAGGTGCTGCTTTTACTGATTTTGGAAATATTTGGCGGATTAAGCCGGTTGCAGATAATCCGGGAGGAGAATTTAAAGCCAATCAGCTTTTTAGTCAAATTGCTATCGGTGCAGGTGCAGGTTTACGTTTTGATATGGATTACTTTATTTTCAGATTTGATGCCGCAGTTAAACTAAAAGATCCGCAGTTTACCGGTAAAGATCAGTGGGTAATTAAAAATTTCTTTAATAAAGAGTTTAAGCAGATTTACGCTACTACCAATTTTCCGGATGTATACCGATTCATGCAATTCAACTTCGGAATAGGTATGCCTTTCTAAAAACTACTCAAATGAGCGGTTATTGTAAATCAAGAAGCCAGCATGAAACATCACTCCAGATGGTTTTTGCAAATCATCGTAGCGGTTGTAGCTGAGACTGATTGGACCAATAGGACTTTGATAAACAAAACCAGCTGTAGCAGCATAATGGGCCTTTGGCCAATTATCCGACCAGGATACATCTTGTAAACCAATTAATTGATAATCTTTAACTGCCTGGAATAAATAACCTTCCAACCTTAAATCGATGTTTTTGTTTATGCTGAATACATTTCTGATGCCTAATGCACCAAAACTATTGGCTCTGAAATTGCTCAAGAAAATAGATTTTGAATCTTGAAGCGGGAAAAATGCAGGAGCAGTCAACAAAGTTGATTTGTAGGTATGGAACAAGGGACGATTACTAAATACCGCCTCAAACATGTAGCCAAAGGTATAGTTCTTGCTTGTTACCGGATAGTGCTCAACGCCCAATCGTAACTTTTGCCACGAGCGATTAGTTTCAAGCGGTTTCAATTGGATAAAAATGGGTTCATTTCTCAATACATTGCCTGGATTGTAGTTTTCTTCACCGGCATAATGGGCAAGGCTGACCCAAAAGTTAAGGCCTTTAGTAGCATATTGTTTTCTATTGAGTGTGTTTTTGTAAATGCTTAAAGATGTTGTGTAGCCCGTAAATTTATTTTCATCGAAAATATCTCCAGCAATGTAGCTGTTATTCGGGCTGTAATAATCCTTGAAATTCAACAGCCCGGCTTTGAATTCAAGTTTACCATTTTCACCCATCGGGATGCCAGATTTCAGGGCAAAAAGTCGGTCTGTTTGATCGATATAAGTGGGTTTAACCTTATCAACAATAATTCGGCTCGTACTGTAGTAATTCCAATGATTGTAGGTAAAATCTGCCTCAAAGTAAACTGGAATCCGATTAGGTACATCCATTCGGATAGTACCCTGAGCAGATTCGTAAAACCGACCAGAATAAAAATTTGCCCCCAGAGTGTACGATTTCTTCTCGATAATGGAATACTGCAAACCCAAGTAGGCATTACTAACCGGACGGGTTGATAGGTTACCGCCCAGATCTATTCTGAAGTTTTTGTGGGGTTTTACCTGAAGTTCAAAAAGGTATTTATCTGTAGCTTCATTGTACTGTATTTTCGGATAAATGGTCTCAAAATTGTCGTCTGCAGCAAGTTTGTAATAGCCTTGTTTTACACCAATTAGGTCAAGTTTCTTTTCATCTGGCCTAAACACCCGTTTTATGTATTCTTTTTGTCTGGAATTTCCACCATTAACTGCAATCTCATCGAAAATTAGTTCGGGGTTCTTCGAAGTAAAGGCCTTGCGTTCTTGTTTTAGGGTTTGCTTAGCTGTACGTCTTTTCACATCGGCCAAAATTTGAGGCATTTGCGCAAGTGTAGCCTCATAACCTTTCTGAATAAGTTCTTCAACCGCACTAAAGCTCGTAGCGCTATAATCGGTCATATCGGGCTGTATGTAGGCTCCGTTTTTGCCAATTCCTGTAGAGTCTGGGTTTGCCAAAAACATGTACATCAGAAATCGGTTAACCACCCGATCCTCATTTTCTTTAGGATATTCGTTGTATTTTTTGGAAGAAACATCAACACCAATAATGTAATCTGGATTGAAATCACTTTTCATCACGTCAACGGGAAAGTTGTTGTAAATGCCTCCATCAAAAACGTAGAGATCATTCACTTTTACAGGTCTGTAAACCAGCGGAACAGCCATTGTGCCTCTTACAGCATCCACTAGGCTTCCTTTACTCACCGGAATCATTTTTTTGGCAAAAATATCCGAAACAATACAGCGGTAGGGAATAAACAAGCTATCGAAGTCGCCTTTTGCATTGGCTGAGGCTTGCCCCAATAGTTCCAGAATAGCAAAGTTTAGTGGGATATCATTAATGAGGTTGGAACGTAAACTGGCATTAAATGTGGTATCAATTTCCAGTTTAGCATTTACAAAGGCCGGGTTATCTGGTTTTTTTTTGAAAAAATACCGGTATTGTCCATCAAACTTTCCGCTTACCCATTGTTGAAAATCATCGCTTAGGGCAATGTATTCGATCTCGGCAGGCGAATAACCTGCCGCATACATGGCTCCAACAATACCGCCCATGGAGGTACCGGTAATGTAGTCAATTGGGATTTGATTTTCTTCTAAAGCCTTCAAAACCCCAACATGAGCCAATCCTTTGGCACCACCACCGCTCAATACTAAACCCACTTTTTGAGCTTGTGCAAAAGAAAAAACTAGTAAAATACAGCAAATGCTTAGTAGATGTTTCATTGAAATTCTACTTTAAATTTACTGTTTTAACGCAAAAAAATGGGAGAGATTTTCAGCTTGTTGCAGAAAAGATTTCTTTGATCTTTTGAATCGTGAAATCGATATCTTCTTTCGTGTTGAATTTGCTAAACGAGAAGCGCACAGCCGGCCGATTGGGATCAGCGCCTATGCCATTTAATACGTGAGAGCCAATGTTGCTTCCAGAGCTGCAGGCACTTCCTCCTGAGGCAGAAATTCCGGCAATATCGAGGTTAAATAACAACATTTCGGCCATATCCATGGGTGGGAAAGAAACATTTAGCACTGTGTAGAGACTTTTTTGAGGATCAATCTCACCATTGAACTGAATTCCTGGAACAACGGCTTTTAATTGCTCGATCATGTACGTCTTTAAGCCTTGAATATGCTTTTGATGTTCATCCATGTCTGCATACGCAATTTCAAGTGCTTTGGCTAAGCCCACAATGCCGTAAACATTTTCGGTTCCACCACGCATATTTCTCTCTTGTGCACCACCGTAAATAAACGGTTTAATCTTTACGTTGTGGTTGATGTATAGAAAGCCAACGCCCTTGGGTCCATGAAGTTTGTGGGCAGCGCAAACCAAGAAGTGTACTTTTAATTTGCTGAGGTCGTGGGTATAATGACCCATGGTTTGTACCGTATCGCAATGAAAAAGAGCTTGGTACTGTTCGCATAGCTCTCCTACACGTTCGATATCGGTTAAGGTACCAATCTCGTTATTGGCATGCATAAGCGAAACGAAACTTCGTTCATTACTTTTAAGCAATTCTTCGAGCTGCTCGTAATTGATATTGCCACGCTCATCCAAGTCAACAAAACTCAATTTGATTAACCCTTCTTCGGCAAGTGCTTCTAGAGTGTGCGAAACGGCATGATGCTCAATTTTAGAAGTGATGGCATGCTTGATTCCATGATCTAAAATGCCACATTTGATGGCTGTGTTATCGGCTTCGGTGCCTCCGGAGGTAAAAAAGATTTCTGCTGGCGAAGTTTTGAGCAAGCCCGCTACTGTTTTTCTAGCCTTTTCTACAATAGAACGAACTTCACGGCCATGTGCATGTATAGACGAAGGGTTTCCAAATTGTTGATCCATCACCTCATACATCGCTTTTAAAACTTCTTTATCAAGAGGTGTGGTGGCGGCATTGTCCAAATAAACACGCATGAATAGGCTTAATTGAGGTTAGCGATGGTTTTAATATCTTGTATAATCTGATTGGCTAATTGATCAGCTTCGGCTAAAGTAGCACTTTCAGCATAAATGCGAATAATGGGTTCTGTATTGGATCTACGCAGGTGCACCCATTGCTTGTCGAATTCAATTTTAACGCCATCAATCGTACTAATGGGTTGGGATTTGTATTTTTCTTGTACTTGATCCAGCAATGCATCAATATCTAATTCTGGAGTCAGATCGATTTTGTTTTTGGAGATGAAATAATTTGGATATGAGCGGCGAAGTGCCAAAATATCTTTACCTGATTTTGCCAAATGCGTTAAAAATAACGCAATTCCAACCAAGGCATCACGGCCATAATGCGATTCCGGATAAATGACTCCTCCGTTGCCTTCGCCCCCAATTACGGCCTTGCTTTCTTTCATCAAATTTACCACGTTTACTTCACCTACAGCTGCGGCTTGATAGGTATTTCCGCTGGCTTCGGTTACATCTCTCAAAGCACGGGTAGAGGAGAGGTTGGATACCGTATTCCCGGGGGTATGTTGCAAAATGTAATCTGCTACAGCTACCAAAGTATATTCTTCGCCAAACATGGAACCATCCTGGCAGACAAAACAAAGGCGGTCTACATCCGGATCAACGGCAATACCCAAATCGGCTTTTTGTTTTACAACTTCGTTAGAAAGTGCAGTCAAATTTTCGGGAAGCGGTTCTGGATTATGAGGAAAATGTCCATCAGGCTCAGCAAAAATAGAGTAAATGTTTTCTACCCCCAATGCCTTAAGCAAAGCAGGCACAAAAATACCGCCGCTTGAATTTACACTATCCACAGCAACCTTAAAGTTGGCCGCTTTGATTGCTGCAACATCAACCAACTTTAAATTCAAAATATGATCGATGTGTTTTTGTATGTAGGAAGCGTCTGGTATCACTTTTCCCAGCTCATCAACCTCACTAAAATTCAATTCGCCAGATTCGGCCAGCGCTAAAACGTTTTTACCATCGGCAGCGTTAATGAATTCACCGTTTGCATTAAGCAGTTTAAGTGCATTCCATTGTTTTGGGTTATGGCTAGCCGTCAAGATAATGCCACCACCTGCTTTTTCCATCGGAACAGCAAGTTCTACGGTAGGTGTAGTTGACAAATCGAGATCAATCACATCTATACCCAAGCCTTGTAGGGTTCCAATTACTAAATTTTTAACCATTGGGCCCGAAATTCGGGCATCACGGCCAACAACAATTTTGCGATTATTGGTTTGGTTGATTACCCACTGACCAAATGCAGCCGTAAATTTTACAATATCTAATGGGGTTAGTCCGTCTCCCGGCTTTCCGCCGATAGTTCCCCTAATTCCGGAGATTGATTTGATTAATGTCACAAGTAGCTTTTAAAGCTTCAAAAATAATAAATTCAGTTCAATGCGTATGCGTTTGAAACCCGAGGCCGATTTTTAATCCTATATTTGTACATCAGTATTTAGCTCTACAATGCCCATAAAATGGTTCCAAAGTTGGTTTAATTCACCCTATTACCACATTCTGTATCACCAGCGGAATGATGCTGAGGCCGAATTTTTTATCGATAATCTCTGTGCTTTTTTAAAGCCTAATTCGCAGGCCCGCCTGTTGGACATTGCCTGCGGAAGGGGTAGACACGCCATTTACCTAAATAAAAAAGGATATGAGGTAACGGGTATTGATTTATCGGAAGCCAATATTCGCTTTGCTAAAGATTTTGAAAATGATAAGCTGCATTTTTACAAACACGATATGCGGCATTTGTTCTTTGTTAATTACTTCGACATTGCCTTTAACCTCTTTACCAGTTTTGGTTATTTCGACAGTAGAAGAGATCATTTGAAAGCCTTAACCATGTTTAATAAAGCTCTTAAAAAAGACGGATTATTGGTTTTTGACTACTTGAATATGCAAAAGATTGTTCATCATCTTTCTCATCAAGAGGTGAAAACAGTAGAAGGAATAGAGTTTCACATTACCAAAAAAGTGACGGGGAATAAAATTGTAAAAACCATTGATTTTGAACATCAGAACAAGGTTTACGGTTTTAAGGAAGAGGTAATGGCCTTTAGCAAAGCTGATTTCAATGATTTATTTGCCGAATCGGGATTTGAAGTAGTGCATGAGTTTGGGGATTATCAACTTCAAGCTTTTGACGAAAAAACGTCTGATAGATTCGTAGTTATTTGTAAGAAAACGCATGCTTGATCAACTTATCCAGCTGGATCATCAGCTATTTCAAGCCATTAACCAAGGCTTATCGAACGCTTTTTTCGATGTACTGATGCCTATTTTGCGCAATCGCTATACTTGGGTGCCGCTGTACCTGTTTTTAGCTTTTGTCTGGGTTAAGCAGTATGGCAAAACCGGTTTATGGATGGTTTTATTTCTGTTGCTCTGCTTCGGGATTTCGGATTATACCAGTTCTTCTATTATAAAACCTGCCGTAGCTCGTATTAGGCCTTGTAATGAGTTAAACGCCATGGTAACAGCACGTGTAGATTGTGGTACGGGCTACAGTTTTCCATCCTCACATGCCGCCAATCATTTTGCACTTGCCTTATTTTTTATTGTTCTTTTTTACACCAAATGGAAACCTGTTTTGCCACTTGCTTTGCTATGGGCATCTGCTATCGGTTTTGCCCAAATTTATGTGGGGGTTCATTTTCCAATTGATATCTTAGCTGGTAGTTTATTGGGTGCACTAGTGG
>CANHRG010000007.1 GCA_947463785.1 Sphingobacteriaceae bacterium
CGTCATGATATTGTTAATGCCATCACTGAACTAGGGTTCGAAAACCCTACACCAATCCAGGAACAAGCCATCCCGGTATTACTTTCAGGCAGCAACGATTTTGTCGGATTAGCTCAAACCGGAACAGGCAAGACCGCCGCATTTGGTCTACCGCTATTAGAATTAATAGACTTTACCAAAAATTACCCACAGGCATTAATTTTATGCCCTACCCGCGAATTGTGTTTACAAATCGCGAATGATTTAAAAAACTATTCAAAAAACCTCGATAACGCTCACGTAGTGGCGGTATATGGTGGTGCAAGTATCTCCGATCAGTTACGTCAAATTAAAAAAGGTGTACAGATTGTAGTGGCTACCCCAGGCCGTATGCTCGACATCATTAACCGTAAAGCGATCAATTTTTCGCAGGTAAATTATGTGGTGTTGGACGAAGCCGATGAAATGCTCAATATGGGCTTTCAAGAGGATATCGATGAAATTTTATCGACCACCCCTGCAGATAAAAAGACCTGGTTATTCTCTGCAACCATGCCGGCCGAAGTTCGCCGAATTGCCAAAAAATACATGGAGAACCCCTTCGAATTAACGATGGGAACCAAAAATACGGGTAATGCCAATATCGAACACGAATATTACATTGTAAAAGCCCGCGATAAATACGCTGCCTTTAAACGTATTGTTGATTTCAACCCCGAAATTTTTGGGATTGTTTTTTGCCGTACCAAAATTGAGACACAAGAGATCGCCGAAGCCTTGATGAAAGACGGCTACAATGCCGATTCCTTGCATGGCGATTTATCGCAACAGCAACGCGACCGCGTTATGAAACGTTACCGCGACAGAAGTTTGCAATTATTGATTGCAACCGATGTTGCCGCTCGTGGAATTGACGTAAATGATGTAACCCACGTTATTAATTATTCTTTGCCAGATGAGATAGAGAATTACACCCACCGAAGCGGCCGTACGGCACGTGCCGGAAAAACCGGTGTATCAATCGCGATCATCAATAGTAAAGAATTAGGCAAAATTCGCCAGATTGAACGCGTAATTGGCAAGCAATTTACCAAAGCTGATATTCCAACCGGCTTTGATGTATGCGAAAAGCAATTATTCGGACTCATCCATAAAGTACACAATGTAGCAGTAAACGAAGAGCAGATTGAACAATACCTGCCACGTATTATGGATGAATTCAAGGATTTAGAGAAAGAAGAAATTATCAAACGCTTTGCTTCCTTAGAATTTAACCGTTTTCTGGATTATTACCGTAATGCGCCCGATCTAAATGCGCATGCTGAGTTTGAAGATCGTGGACGTGATCGTGGCGAACGTGGTGAGCGTTTCGGACGCACCGGATACAAGAGCGATTACACCCGTCTATTCATTAATTTGGGTTCGGTAGATGATTTTACCCGTGGCGATATGCTGGGATACATCTGCAACCAATCTAAAATTAGTGGAAAAAGCATCGGAAAAATTGATCTGAAAGGCGTTTATACCTTTTTCGAAGTCGAAAACGATGTTGTAGAGAAAGTACAACAAGGATTTAAGTCTGTAGACTTCCAAGGCCGTAATGTTCGGATTGAATTAGCCGGTGACCGCGATGGCGGCGGCGGCGGTGGCAGATCAGGAGGCGGTAGCTACAAAGGTGGTTCTGGCGGCGGTAAGCGTCGTGAAGGCTCCGGTGGTGGACGTCGCGATGGCGGCAACCGTGGCGGAGGAGGTTTTAGAGACTTCTCTGGAAAACGCAGGGAAGATCGTTCTGAACGCAGAAAAAAATGGTAAAAAAAGGCCCCGAATTGGGGCCTTTTTTCTTTCTACTCTTTAGTTTTTGGCTTTTTCAGATAAACCCGTTTACCTTCTTTATCGATGTAATATCGCCGATCGTATTTGTCTACATACACCTTTTCACCTTTAGGCCCCTTTACATTTTCTAAAGATCGGTCTTTAATACCCGCAACCGCTTTAGCGCCCAACTCTGCACCCTTATTTCCAACAACCTTGGCAGTGCTATCTACTCGGTTGCCAAAACTAGGCTTTTTAGGTTTCTCAACTCCATGTTTTCGGTCTATGCTGTCTAACTGTCGACTTAGACGTTCACGATCATGGTCTATTCGTTGGCGTTCTCGCAGTAGCCGATTACGCTCGCTTTCTAATCGTTGCCGCTCATGCTGGTAGTCTTGCCGCTGTTTTTGGTATTCGGGTTTTTGAGAGCTAAGCGTATCTCGTCGAGGCAAGGTATCTCGTGTTGTCAAATGTGCATCTCTACCAGTTAGTTGTGCAAAACTGGATTGCATAGCCATGGCCAAAGTAAAGGCCATAATGGCAAAAGTTATCTTTTTCATAAATGCTGATGTTTAAGTTATTCCTGAATATCTCCAGGCTGACGACTGCCGTGTACACTTGCAGTTGTTTTAAAAGCGGTTCTGGGCATAGACTTACTCATTGTACTTGAAGTGGCCTGTCCGTTAGCCATTCTGAAATTTTCTTTGGCTTTCATGAGCCTTTTTGCCCATGTTGAAACCTGGTGAGTGAGATCATCCAACAAACGTGTACCGTCTTTTCGTTTTCGCAACAGCACGATCAATGCGGTGGCCAAGCCTGCCAATAAGGTTATTTTTCCAAAAGTTTTCATGAGGGTGTGTTTTTATGTTTCTTGATAACACAAAGAGCATCCCCTAGGTTTTAGAAATTAACGAATTAGTTTAGGAAATATGAATTAGGGAACTAGTTTGAAATAGGTAAGGGCAAAACGGTCATTCACTACTTTACCTTTAAACTCTGCTTTTCGAATTGCCTGACAAAAACCATCTTTTGCATGAGCATCGCCATGATCGTCAATACTTGTACCATCTACAAAGTAGGCTTTACCGTCAATACGTACAGCCAACGCACAGTCATCACCCTCAAGGTTAAACTGACATGTACCGCATGAAGCTTCTACAAGTTGAACTTCAGATTCGGAAGGAGTTTCTTTTGTTTGACAAGAAACAAGAGTTAAAAAACCTAAAACCAAGTATAGAAAATGTTTCATCTTAAATTTAATTTAGCTCTTCGGCCAATAATCTCATTTCTATTACTGGCGAATGACTTTCGTACAAAATAGCATATACCGCTCGGCAAATTGGCATGTGTACTTTATACTGTTTATTTATTTGATGCAATGAGTTTACAGCATAATATCCTTCTGCAACCATATTCATTTCCAATTGGGCTGATTTAACGGTATAGCCCTTTCCAATCATAGTTCCAAACGTGCGATTACGACTAAATTGTGAATACGCAGTAACTAGCAGATCTCCCAAGTAAGCAGATTCATTAATATCGCGATTAATAGGGTGTACTTCATTTACGAAACGGCTAATTTCACGAATCGCGTTAGCTATTAAAACCGCTTGGAAATTGTCTCCATAGCCAATTCCATGACAAATTCCACTAGCAACGGCATAAATATTTTTGAGTACAGCTGCATATTCGGTACCGTAAATATCTTCTGAGGTGTTGGTTTTAATGTAGCGTGTAGTGATAAGTTGGGCAAAGGCAGAAGCCGAATCCAAATCGGGCGATGCAATGGTTAAATAGGAAAGTTTTTCCAGTGCAACCTCCTCGGCATGGCAAGGACCACTAATCACCAAAATATCTTCCAAAGGAATTGCATAGTGCTGGTTGATGTATTCACCGATAATCAGGTTATCTCCAGGAACAATGCCCTTGATGGCAGAAATGATTTTTTTTCCTTTCAAATCGGCCGGACTGATTGTCGAGAGGGCATCTTGCAAAAAAGCAGCGGGCACACAAAGTAAAACCCAATCTGCCTGTGCAAGTGTGGATTTTAAATCGTTGCTTACTTGATTTTCGGGTAATTTGATTTCAACCGAACTCAGGTAACGTGGGTTGTGCTTAAACTGACGCACGTGGGCTACAGAGTCTGCACAACGCATCCACCAATACACTTCCTTTGCAGAAAGATTATCGGTAAGCATTTTAATGATCGCGGTGGCCCAGCTTCCTCCACCTATAACCGCAATTTTAGTTGCCATTGGTTTTCACAAAAAACAAAATCCCCTTCCCAAATTTGGGAAGGGGACAAGTTAACTATTTTTTAGAAAATCAATCTTTTTTATCGCCAGATAGTAATTTCTCTTTATCTGTTTTTTTAACTTCCATTCCATCTTTCAATGTTTTTGAAATGGCTGTAAACGGATACGAAACTACTTCTTCGCCAGGTTTCAACCCACTTAAAATCTGGATATTCGTATCATCCTGGATGCCTGTTTTCACTTGAACCTGTTTCACTTTACCGTCTTTGTAAACAAACACGTATTCTTTAACCGGTTCATCCGTTTTAGATTTCTTATCAGCGGTTTCCATAGCTCCCGCTTTCTCTTCTTTGCCCTCTTTTTTATCCTCTTCACGCGTTGTAACCGATTGAATAGGAACCGTTAAACCTTTTACCTCATTGGTTTGAATATCAACGGTTGCCGATAGCCCTGGTCTGAACGGAGAAACGGCCTGATTGCCTGATTTTAACGAAGCATACGATTCAGGAAGAATCCGAACTTTCACGGTAAAGTTGGTTACCTGATCAGCACTTGCACCCACCACACTGGCTGAGCTGGCAATCTCAGTGACTACGCCTTTAAATTTCTGACCTTGAAAAGCATCCACTTCAATAGCTGCCGGATCGTTGATAGAAACACGGTTAATATCGCTCTCGTTTACGTCCACACTCACTTCCATTGTGTTTAAGTTAGAAATACGCATGATTTCGGTACCGGCCATTTGGGCAGTTCCCACCACACGCTCGCCCAATTCAACCGAAAGTTTAGAAATAACTCCATCAACCGGTGCATAAATAGTCGTTCTGGCTAGGTTATCGCCCGCTTCTTTTACTACGGCAGAAGATTGCTGTACGCCAAAACGAGACCCTATTACATTCTGTCTTACGCCTTCCAAATTGGCTCGTGCGCTTTCATACTCGGCAGTAGCTGCGTCAAATTCGGCAACAGAAATCACCTTTTTCTGATACAACTCCTGATTTCGTTTAAAACGTGCTTCTGTATTTTTAAAATTAGCTTCAGCTTGTTTAAGTTGTTGTTGGCTTGCCGCCAAATTTGCTTTCTGGCTATTAAGCGAAGCCACAGCACGATCGAATCCTGATTTTAAGATATCGGGACGTACTTTACATAACAATTGACCTTTTTTTACCACGTCTCCTTCCTTAACCAATAATTCAACCACCTCTCCAGAAACCTCCGAACTCAACTTAACTTCTATTTCGGGTTGAACTTTACCACTAGCCGAAACAGTTTCGGTAATCGTTCTATCCTCCACTTTTTCGGTAGCCACCTGCGTAATGTCGCCTTTACCAAACCAGCCTAGTTTGTTGCCGGCTACCGCGACGATCAATAGTGCTCCTAAACCAATGAAGACGTATTTTAAAGTTTTCTTATTTTTTGCCATGAGTTATAATTGTGAGTTTAAAAGTTTAATGGTTTTCCGAGATAAAAATCAATGACTTTAATGCGGAATATTAAATCGTATTTAGATTGAATGAGATCAAATTGTGCTTTATTCAAATTTACCTGTGCTTGGTTGAAATCAAGCGAATTCACCAAACCTACCTGGTAACGCTGCTCAATAGTTTCGAATGCTGCTTGCGAAGAGGCGTAGGCACTCTGATTGGATGCAAAGCGTTTTTCAGCAGCTTTTAGATCGTATACAGCCTGATTAATAATTTTATTCAGGTTGTTTTTGGCCAACTGCTCTGATAATGATGCATTTTGATAATTGATTTTAGCACGATTGACCACGCTTCTTGCCTGATAGCCATTCCAAAGCGGAATATTCAAACTTAGTCCTACGCCACGATTGTAATTATCTCTCAACTGATCGTTAAGTGGAATATCTTCCAGAGTCATGGTCGTTGTGTTCAAACGCTGGCGACCACTCGAGTAACCGGTACTCAGGTTTCCGCCGAAACTCAAACGTGGGTAAAAACCTCCTCTGGCCACCGAAACTGCTTTTGCAGCTGCACGCGTTCTAAATTCGGCCAATTTCACATCCGGATAATTAACCAATGCTTCACGGTAAATATCGTTGGCAATGTATTGAGAGGCAACCGTACTGATCAGGTCAATGACTGGTTTTTCTACCAAAAACTTTTCAGCCGGGTCTCGCTCCATCAGCTGTGCTAAATTCAAATAGGCCAAATCCAGTTGGTTTTGAGCATTGGTTAGGTTCAACTCTGCAGTAGCAAATTGTGCCTTAGCTTGAGAAAGATCGGCCAGGGTTTTGTTCCCTACATCAAAAAGTTTTTGCTCACGATCTAATTGCAATTTTGCAAATTCCTGCTGCTGACGGGCAGTTTCGGTTAAATCCTGTGCATTTAAAACCTGCAAATAGGTAGTTACCACATTGAGGGTCAAATCATTTTTGGCTTTTTGCGCAGTACTCTTGTTGGCCTCCAAACTATACTTGTTTTGAAGGATTTGATTGATACGTTGAAATCCTTGAAAAAGGACCACCGATGAGTTCAAGTTACCGTTACCAGAAGTAATGCTTTGGTCAAAGGGCTGACCGGATAGCTGATCGAAAGTTCTACCCAAACTGTAATTTAAATTACCACCTGCATTTAAGCTCGGAGTTAAGTTAAATTTAGACTGCTTGAAATCTTCCTCCGATATAGCCACATTAAACTGGGCTTGTTTCAACTGGATATTGTTCTCTAAAGCCAATTGAACGGCCTGCTCCAGCGTGATTTTCTGCTGGGCTTCAGCCGAAAAAGATCCTAAAATCAAAGCCATACCCAAAAGGCATGAGCAGAAAATTTTAGATTTGATCGTATACGTTTGATTCATATTCGTTTGTCAATAACCTGACTATTTTGTTTTTGTACAATTCCTAGATTGAAAACAAGTCCTATCTTCGGGAAATATTCAATCATGTTTTTCGCAAAATCTCCTGCTTTATTTAAGTGGTTATATCCAACTTTAACTTGGCACGAAAGCCGTGAGGAGAAATACATTTACCTCAGCTTTGACGATGGACCTATACCTATTGTTACACCGTTTGTACTAAAAACATTAAAAAAATTTAATGTCAAAGCTACATTTTTCTGCATTGGCGATAATGTGCGTAAACATCCGGAGATATTTGAAGAAATATGTAAAGACGGACATGCCCTTGGTAATCATACGTTTCACCATGTAAACGGCTGGAAAACAGACGATGAAACTTATTTGGATGAATTCGAAAAATGTCAGACATTGGTTCACTCTACTGTTTTTAGACCGCCTTACGGCAGAATTAAACGGTCTCAAATTTCCAAACTCAAAAAACAGTATCCCGATTTAAAAATTGTGATGTGGGACGTACTTAGCCACGACTATCACCCTGGCTTGAGTCCGAAAACGTGTTTAAACAACGTATTAAACCATGCCGAAAATGGCTCAATAGTAGTTTTTCACGATAGCTTGAAAGCACAAAAACGACTCGAGTATGCCCTACCTCGGGCATTAGACTATTGGATAAAAAAAGGCTACCAGTTTAAAACCTGGTAGCCTTTCTATCTTTGGAATAAGAATGCTTAGAAAGTAAACCCTAAACGGGCAAAGTACCTGCGACCGTTATAGTTCATTTGAACGGAATCCCAAGCACCACCGGCTTCGGTTAAGCCTTGATCTTGTTTATCTGGATAAACATTAAGTAAGTTGTCTGCTCCGAAATTGAAAGAGAGCGATTTACTCAATTTGTATCCAAAGGATAAATCGGTAGTTATTTTAGGAGTGTAATACATCGGACTATTATCCCATCCTCTTAATACAACATCACCAAAACGAACAATACGTAAAGAAGAAGTGAATTTTTTATTTGAATAATCAAAATTCAAATTCATCTTACTTCTTGGAGCAGATGCTTCAACAAATGCTCGTTCACGCTCACTAAAATAGGTATCCTCTTTTCCAGCCAATTTATCGTTGGTTTTAATATCCTGAATAGTTAGTTTGTTGAAATTGGCAGCAAAAGAAGTTACCAATCTACCATCAGCACCTACTGGCATATCGTGCGTTAATATCACATCAATACCACGGTTACGGCTATCAATAGCATTGGTAAAGAATTGCGCCTGGGTTACGCCAAGAGCTGTAAGATCAGCACCAATATCTGGATCATTATTAAAGAAACTTCCCGTTAAAACGATACGGTCTTTGATATTTACCTGATAGGCATCTACGGTAATGTTCAAATTATTTAACGGTTTCCAGGTAAATCCTAAGCTTTGGTTTACCGATCGTTCTTGTTTTAAACGCTCAATACCTAAGGTACGAGTTACTGTACTTAAATTATTAGACAACAAAACTTCTGTTGGCTGTCCATTTACGAAATTGGTAAAAATGGTATTGAAATACGTTTGTTGTAAAGATGGGGCACGGAAACCAGTACTTACTGATCCACGCAGGTTAAAGGCATCTGAAAAACGGTAACGCATAGCCAATTTACCATTTAAGGTTCCACCAAAATCACTGTAGTTCTCATAACGAACAGCAGCGGTAACCAAATACTGTTTAGTTACATCCAATTCCACATCGGTATAAGCTGCTAAATTGCTCCGGCTAACATTAACCTCGTTTCTTGGCTGAAAACCCGGGAAACCTTGCGATCCACCTGGGACAGGATTATTCGGGTCACTGTAGTTCTTATAAGAACCTTCCTCACCAGCAAAAATGGCATAACGATCTACCCGGTATTCAGTACCGAAAGCAACGTTTAAACCCGAAGCCACTTTATCGTAAGCTCTGGTAAAGTTGATACCGGTTGTGTTTTGCGCAAACTGGAAACCACCCGCGTCAAAGAAAGTTGGAGATTTAACACCTAAACTAGCGTTGTTGGTACCATCTACATAATAATGCATTCGGTTGGTGCCAAACGTGTTGTTAAAATCTACATCCCAACCGTTCCATTTAGTTTTTATACCGGTAGAAATTGATTTATCGTCAATATTGGATTGGATATGCGGATCAAATCCGTTCGGATATATGGCATCCACGTTATTATCAGCACCAGCATCGCGGCTCCAGGCGAATGCATCTGTAAAACGATTGCTGAAACCTCCAAAAGCGTAAATTTCTGTTTGATTGGAAACGGGCAGCGAAGCATTTACAAACGTACCGAAATCACGACCAGAGGCATCACCAAATTGGCGACGGTAACTGGTAGATGGATCCTCCACACGTTTGGTTTTCTCATTATTTAAAAAGTTCATGGAGAAATTGATAAACCCTTTGTCTCCCAATTGAGCTCCATAATTACCTGCAAATTGAACAGTTTGCCCATCAAAAGCTTTATCTGCATAACCCGGTGCATCGTATGCTCCGGTATTGATGAATCCGTTGAATTCGTTCACATTTTTCTTCAATACAATGTTCACCACACCGGCAATCGCATCCGAACCGTACTGTGCAGAAGCACCGTCTCTCAACACTTCTACGCGTTCAATTGAAGCAACAGGAATGGCATTTAAATCGGTTCCTGTATTACCACGTCCGCGAGTACCAAATAAATTGATTAATGAAGATTGGTGACGCCGTTTACCATTAATCAATACCAAAGTTTGATCCGGACCTAAACCACGAATTGTAGCTGGGTCAATGTGATCGGCACCGTCAGAACCGGTTTGTTTGTTCGCATTAAACGAGGGTGCAGCGTATTCTAGCAAACGGTTCATTTCTAATTTTCCGGTTTGCTTAATCACACTTTTCAAATCAATTACATCAACGGGAACAGCAGTTTCAGTGGCACTTCGGCGCAAGCTTCTAGATCCTACCACCACTACTTCACTTAAGGAAGTTGTATTTTCTTTTAGAATCACAGTAAATTCATTGGATTCAGGAATGGTCAATTCTTGCGTTTGAAAGCCCAACATAAAAAACTTAATTACAGCAGCCTTACCACTCACTTCGAGTGAAAAGAAGCCATTGGCATTGGTTGCGGTTCCCTTGGTAGTACCTTTTTCGGAAACACTGACACCGGGTATCGGCAAACCCTGTGCATCGGTTACTTTACCCTGAATTTTTACTTGAGCAAGTAATCCAGATACAGAGAAAGCAACTACTAAAAACAAAAGCGTTAGTTTTTTCATCATAATACTAGTTAATCAAAATTTAATACGAAATTATATATAATCTATAGGATAGAAAAATAAATTAAAGGTTAATTTTAATTAATTACACGAATCAACATATACCCCTTAAAAACACGCTTTTTTTGTATCTTTGCATCCGAAAAATCGAAAAAAAACAACAACTATCCACGCAAATACTATGGCATTTGATTTAGACATGATTAAGAAAGTTTATCAAAACTTCGAGAGTCGCGTAGCCGCTGCTCGCAAAGTTGTAGGTAAACCACTCACATTGACTGAGAAAATTTTGTATGCTCACTTATGGGATGAAAAAACCGATAAAGCGTTTCAACGTGGACACGATTACGTAGACTTTGCTCCCGATCGTGTTGCGATGCAAGACGCTACCGCACAAATGGCCCTGTTGCAGTTTATGCAGGCCGGTAGACCAAAGGTTGCGGTTCCATCAACGGTACACTGCGATCACTTGATCATGGCTAAAGAAGGCGCCGATAAAGATTTAGATTTTGCTAAACACGAGAGTAAAGAGGTTTTCGACTTTTTATCTTCTGTATCCAATAAATACGGTATCGGTTTCTGGAAACCAGGAGCCGGAATTATTCACCAGGTAGTATTAGAAAATTATGCTTTCCCTGGCGGGATGATGATTGGTACCGACTCTCACACGGTTAATGCGGGTGGCTTGGGCATGGTGGCCATTGGTGTAGGTGGTGCAGATGCCTGCGATGTGATGGCCGGATTGCCTTGGGAACTACGTTTCCCGAAACTAATTGGTGTGAAGCTGACCGGTAAATTAAACGGTTGGACTGCCCCTAAAGATGTGATCTTGAAAGTAGCCGGCATTTTAACCGTAAAAGGTGGAACGGGTTGTATTGTAGAATATTTTGGCGAAGGAGCTACCAGCATGAGCTGTACCGGTAAAGGAACCATTTGTAACATGGGTGCCGAAATTGGTGCTACTACATCCACTTTCGGCTATGACGAAAGCATGGAACGTTACCTGCGTGCTACCGGCCGTGCCGAAGTAGCCGATATGGCCAATGGCATTAAACAACATTTAACTGCCGATCCGGAAGTTTACGCTAACCCAGAGAACTACTTCGATCAGGTAATTGAAATTGACCTGAATACGCTTGAACCACATTTAAACGGACCATTTACACCAGATTTGGCCACTCCGGTTTCTAAAATGAAAGCCGAAGCTGAGAAAAATAACTGGCCATTGAAAGTTGAGTGGGGATTAATCGGTTCTTGCACCAACTCCTCGTACGAAGATTTAAGTCGTGCTGCTTCTATTGCTAAACAAGCCGTAGATAAAGGATTGGTAACTAAAGCTGAATTCGGTATCAATCCGGGTTCAGAACAAGTAAGATATACTGCAGAACGTGATGGTTTATTAACTACTTTCACTGATCTGAATGCCACCATATTTACCAATGCTTGCGGACCATGTATTGGTATGTGGGATCGTGTGGGTGCTGAAAAAGCAGAAAAAAACACCATCGTACACTCCTTTAACAGAAACTTTGCCAAACGTGCCGATGGTAACCCGAATACCTATGCCTTTGTAGCTTCGCCAGAAATGGTTGCTGCCATTGCAATTTCAGGTAATTTAGGATTCAATCCATTAACCGATACGTTAACAAATTCAAAAGGCGAACAAGTAAAACTAGATCCTCCTACCGGAGATGAATTGCCAACCAAAGGTTTTGCGGTAGAAGATGCCGGCTATCAGGCTCCTGCTGCTGATGGATCTAAAGTAGAGGTATTGGTTGCACCTACTTCCAGCCGTTTACAATTGCTAGATCCTTTCAAAGCTTGGGAAGGTACTGATCTAAGCGGTTTGAAATTATTGATCAAAGCCAAAGGAAAATGTACTACCGACCACATCTCCATGGCCGGTCCATGGTTAAAATTTCGTGGTCACCTCGACAACATTTCGAACAATATGTTGATCGGTGCGGTAAACTTCTTCAACGAAAAAACCGATAACGTTAAAAATCAGCTGACCGGAGAATATGGTCCTGTTCCAGCAACACAACGTGCCTACAAAGCTGCCGGAATCGGATCTATTGTAGTAGGCGACGAGAACTATGGTGAAGGTTCATCACGTGAGCATGCTGCCATGGAGCCGCGTCATTTAGGTGTTCGTGCCGTACTGGTAAAATCATTTGCCCGTATCCACGAAACTAACCTGAAAAAACAAGGTATGTTGGCCTTAACTTTCGTCAACCCACAAGATTACGACCGTATTCAGGAAGACGATGTAATCGACATTTTAGGCTTAACCGACTTTACCGAAGGCAAACCCTTAACCGTGGTATTGCACCATGCAGATGGCGGAAGCATTTCTTTCCCGGTTAACCATACCTATAACGAACAACAAATTGAGTGGTTTAAAGCTGGTGGTGCCTTAAACATCATCCGTAAAAACCAGAACGCTTAATATGTTTAAGCTTAAATTAGAAAGTCCCGCACCTGCGGGACTTTTTTGTATACTTGAATTATGAAGATCACTTTTCTGGTTATTGGAAAAACGGATGAGGCGTACCTCCGGGAAGGTATTGAGAAATACCTCAAACGGCTCAAGCATTATATTGCCTTCCAATACCTCGAAATTCCGGATCTTAAAAACGCTAAACATCTGAGCGAAGAAGAACAAAAAAGCAAAGAGGCCGAACTCATTTTTAAACAGCTCAAACCCAACGACCACCTCATCCTACTTGATGAAAACGGCGAAGAGTTTAGCTCGGAGGCTTTCGCCGGTTTCCTAAATAAGAAAATGCTGGCTAGTGTACAAAATCTGGTGTTTGTAGTGGGCGGACCCTATGGCTTCCATACCACTGTTTACCAAAAGGCACAAGCTAAAATTTCGCTTTCGCAGATGACTTTCTCTCATCAAATGGTGCGCTTATTCTTTGCAGAACAAGTTTATCGGGCTTTCACCATTTTAAAAGGAGAGCCGTATCATCATTCCTAAACAAAAAAGCCCCAATCTAATCGGAGCTTTTCTGTTAATAACGTATAGACTTATTTTGCTTTTGAAGAAGTGCGTTTGGTAGTTGCTGCACCCTTACTTGGCTTGGCAGCCGCTACAGGTTTCGTCGCTTCCGATTTCTTCGCTGCTTCTTTGCCGGCGGTTTTCATTGTTTCTTGGTCCATGGGATCTGGAGCTTTCTCGGTAAACAATGGCAATGGTTTTACAATATTGAACCAAGTAATGATCTTCTTCATATCTGAAGAATATACCCGCTCCTCGTCATGACCCAGTGCTGCTTCGCGAAAGAAAGCTCTCAACACTTGGCCATCTGCTTTAGGCTCAGGAATGGACTTCATGCCTTTCATCGTTTCAAAAATATCCAGCAACTTCAGATCATCATCTTCACCAAAAACGGTAATATCTTCTAATGAAGCCATTTTAGCATTCGACATGCTCACCACCAATTTGGTTTTTTGCTCATCTAATCCTTCTAAAATAAAGCCCGTTTTGTTCTGACCAATCAATTTAAATAATCCCGGTTTACCCGAAACAGCTACAATTCCACGTAGGTTCATATCTTATTCTTCTATAATTTCTATTCCCAAAATTTTATCGCCTTGGCGGATATCGTCAACCACATCTACATTTTCAATTACTTTACCAAAGCAGGTATGATGACGGTCTAAATGGGCTGTATTATCGCGGCTATGGCAAATAAAAAACTGTGAACCACCGGTATTGCGACCCGCATGAGCCATTGACAATACGCCACGATCGTGGAATTGATTTTCGCCGTCTAATTCGCAGTCAATTTTATAACCCGGTCCACCCGCACCGGTTCCGGTTGGGTCGCCACCCTGAATCACGAAATTCGGAATTACACGATGGAAGGTTACGTTATCGTAAAATCCTGATTTAGCCAGTTTAATGAAATTAGCTACGGTGTTTGGCGCATCCTGATCGTAGAACTGTACGGTCATATCGCCTTTTTCGGTTTTAATTAGTGCTTTACTCATAATTTTTCAGGCCGCTAAGTTACTATTTTGATCCTATATTGCTTAATTGTAGAATTTCCAGCTTACTCCAAATTTCAAAATACGATCTGGCATGGGGTAACGATCAACAGTATAATACCCATTGGAAATCATTCCTTGATTCAGGTATTCGTATTTTACAAAGAGATTGGCTCTCTTTAAAGTTGCCCTCACAAAAAAATCGACGAGTGGTTTTGAGGAATACGTGACCGGATTTTCCTGATTGTAAAATTGGCCCACATTAATAGCATATGCCGGATTTTGAAACTCGGTATGGTAACGGACATCAAAACCAAGATGCGTACGTAAAACTTTAAAAAGATTGATGTCGTAGTACAAACTATTGAAGGTATATAACTCCGGAGTTCTCAATACATTTAATTGTTCGCTTTTTTGGTAAACCACCAAACTCTCCCAATTGAACTTGCCTGCCCTAAAGTGCTTTCCCAGTGAAAATTTGAGCAAATTAATGTCTGTGTTTGCCTGAACTGGCGTAATATCATTTGCTAGATTGGTCTCTTGAAAATACAGGTAATTCAACGTACGGAAATACTCGGCTTTTACAAAAAATCGAGCGGCTGGGTTTTCATAGCGGAAATTCAAATTCTGGATTTTGCTGCGTTTGAAATCATAATTCCATTGATGAAACTGATAATTCACACGATTGTAGATCTCCTCTGGCGATTTATTTTGCAGGTAAGCCCCCAAGATGATCTTGCCAGCAGATTTACTCAACAAGAAATGGATTTGAGCCTCGTAAAGATAGTCGCCTGCTTGACTACCTTGAGCAATTTGCTGTACATCTGCGTTCAGTTTAACCTTATCGTTGAAACGGTAGCCCAAAGAAGCAAGAAGGCTTAAGTTTTGAATGTTTTTTCTTTGTCCCGATTGCAAATATTGATAATTATCGTTTTGAGCTCCCAGATCTAGTTTCAACTCATTACGCAAAAAGCTTACAGAACGACCGCGTAAATAAAAAGTGTAATTAAACGTGTTGGTTAGGTGTTTAATTTCGGTAGTATCGTTCGTCAGGGTACTAGTTTCAGGCTGAAGGTGCGGGAAAACCAAATACGTATCGGGCTCGTTTCTAAAAAAGCGGTAATTAGTTTTTGTGTAACTGATGGTGTAAGCAATTCGTTGGGTAGGCAATAGTGCAGATTGCGAATCTGTTTTTAAGCTATCACGACGACCAATATCATACGTTTGACGCAAGAAAAGTGTATTTTCTTTCCTAGTCTGACGCGGTCGGTTAGCTCCGGTTGCACTCAGACGCACAAATTCGGCATCCTTACTAAACAACTGCTCTCCTTCAAAAACATCTTCTCTTACTGTAGATCCGTTTTCTCCGGCTTTTAGTGTATTGAACAAGGCATGTGCCATCAATTGATAGCGTTCATTTTTTGCCCTGTACCAGGTAAACAAAGCGGCATTCAAATGATCGGGGGTTTGATTCTTATACAAACCATCTCCACCAATACGGTTATAATTTAAACCCACATTCCAATTGGGCTTAATATTTTGGGTATGGGTAACTCTAAAAATCTGTTCAGGTTCTCTCCCACTCACATAATACAGTTCGGTATAGGGCGACCTCGCAATATAATATCGCACCGAATCGGTGCGTAGTACATAGCGGTCTAAGGCATGAAATCCGGCCTGAAAACCAATGTTTTTGGTAGGCTGAAAAAGCAAATCGCGATAAGCCAAGCCGGTGGCACCCAAGTTAATGCTTGGATTAAGAGGTTGATTTAAGGGATTGTATTGCTGAAAATTCTGCAAACCGGTATCAATTTGCAAAGTATAGATTGAGTCTTTTAACATTGTTAAATTGGTGTAGCGGATATACTTAGCGGTTGGCACCACACTATCCTTTCTAGACTCTTCCCGTTTCCGCAAGGAATCTAAACTGATACTTTTAACAGTATCTTGATCTACACCTGAGCGCTCATTTTGCCTGATTTGAGCTTCAGCCTTTAGGCCTAAGATCAGCCAAATCAACAGAAAAATTGAACCGATTTTTCTCATGCAAGTCGACAAATCAATTCCTTTAAAATTTCCGTCATTTTAGGTTCATCAGATTTTGCCGTTTGTATAATTTCATCTAGAGAAACTGGTTTTAAATCCTCCGGGAAACCTTCATCGGTTAAAACCGAAATTGCAAAAACCGGCAAACCCATATGATTGGCCACAATAACTTCCGGAACTGTGCTCATACCAACGGCATCACCGCCAATAACCCTCAGGTAACGATACTCTGCTTTGGTTTCTAGATTTGGACCTGCAACCGAAACATAAACTCCTTCATGACAAGTAATTTGCTTTTCTTTAGCAATTTGAAGGCCCATTTTACGCATTTCTGAATCATAGGGTTGGCTCATATCTGGGAAACGCGGACCAAAGCCATCCAGGTTTCTTCCTCGTAAAGGGTTGTCCGGTTGCTTATTGATATGATCAGCTATAATCATCAGATCGCCTTTCTTAAAATCAGGGTTTAATGAACCACTGGCATTTGACACAAAAAGTCGCTGAATTCCCAACATTTTCATTACACGTACCGGGAAAGTGATCTGTTTCATATCGTAGCCTTCGTAGTAATGCAAGCGGCCTTGCATGGCTACCACTTTTTTTCCTGCAAGGGTTCCAAAAATTAACTTTCCGGAGTGAAATTCTAAGGTAGAGATCGGGAAATTAGGAATGTTAGAATAAGGCAACTGAAATTCGATGGCAATTTCATCAACCAAAGCACCTAGGCCGGTACCCAGAATAATGCCTATTTCAGGCCTAAAATCACCAATTTTTTTCTGAATAAACTCAGTGGTTGTACGTATGTTCTCGAGCATGTTGTTTTAGTAAATGATCAAAATCTTCCTTATCTGGTTCTTCAAAATCGGCCGCCACCGGTACTACATAAATTGGCAAATTTGCCAACTTCGCTGCAAGTTCAGGTGAGCGCAAACGCTGAGCATCCTTTTCGGTAGTGACAATGATTTTATCACGAGCCGTCAGCTGCTCAAATTCAGCAGCCAATTTAAGCATATTCTTTCTGGTGAACACATGATGATCAGGATAATCGTGATGCAGAAGGGTTGCTGAATAGCGATTTAATTCTTCCTTTAGAGGATCAGGATTTGCGATACCAGTAATCAAAAGAATAGCTGTTTGCGCATTAATAGTAGTTAGCTTACGCGAAGCACCTTCACGTAGCGGAATCAAATCATCGTAACGTAAATGAGCAAAAAACAAGGCCTGATGTGCTTTGGGTTTTAGTTGTTTACGTACAGACAATTTTTCTGAAGAAGATAGACTTCTAGGCGATTTAGTGACTACAATAATATCGGCTCTGTTTTTGGCACACATAGGTTCTCTCATATTACCGGCAGGCAATAGAAAATCTAGTTTATACAAAGATGAATACTCGATCAATAAAATCTGAAAACTGGGTTTCAAAGCCAGATGCTGGTAGGCATCGTCCAAGAGAATCAGGTTATGGTTTGGCTTTAACTGCTTAATCCCGAAAACACGGTCTTCGCAAACAGCTATGGTTTGATCTGGAAAATGTTGTTTAAACTGCAGAGGTTCATCGCCCGAATCGGCAATACTATCCTGAATATTAACCAAACGAAAACCCTTTGTTTTACGGCCATAACCACGACTAAGCACCGCCAAATTGTAATCTTTTTTAAATAATTTGACCAGGTATTCGGTCATCGGACTTTTCCCCGCTCCACCAACAGCCAAATTTCCAACTACAATTACCGGCATCTGAAACGAAGTAGATGAGAACAATCCAGTTCTGTACGCCAAATTTCTAAGCAGTATTCCAAGCCCGTATAGCAGGGAAAGGGGTAACAAGAAATAACGTACGTATCGAATCATACCAATGGCTAAAATACATTTTTAAACTCAAATAAGGTCTGAGTGCTACTAAAGTAACGCTCTAGCAAGGCAAAAAAACCTATATTTGACAAAAAAATTTGAGATCATGTTAAAAGGATTTTTCAACGTGCCAACGCCTGTAAATGAAACCGTACTGAGTTATGCTCCGGGCAGTAAAGAGCGTACTTTGCTAAAAGCAGCCTTACAAGAAGCCCGTGCTCAACAAATTGACGTACCGATGTACATTGGCGGCAAGGAAGTTAGAACAGACAAAAAAGTGGCCATGCGACCTCCGCACGACCATCAACATATTTTAGGCTGCTACAGCCAGGGTGATAAAAGCCATGTGGAAGCGGCCATTAAAGCTGCATTGGCAGCCAAAGCAGACTGGGAAGCTTTAGCTTGGGAACAAAGAGCCGCTATATTTTTGAAAGCTGCCGATTTAATTGCCGGGCCTTACCGCTACAAAATTAATGCTGCAACCATGCTGGGCCAATCAAAAAACGCTTTTCAGGCAGAAATTGATGCTGCTTGTGAGCTGATTGATTTCTTACGCTTCAATGTAAAATACATGAGCGAAATTTACCAGCACCAGCCACCGGTTTCGCCTCGAGGCACCTGGAACCGGGTTGAACAACGTCCGCTAGAAGGATTCGTATTTGCGTTAACACCTTTCAACTTTACGGCAATTGCCGGAAATCTTCCTACATCTGCTGCCATGATGGGCAATGTGGTGGTTTGGAAGCCATCCAATACGCAGATTTATTCGGCCAATGTTTTGATGGAAATTTTCCGCGAAGCGGGATTGCCAGACGGTGTTATTAACTTGGTTTACGTATCGGGTCCGGATGCCGGAGATGTAATTTTCAAACACCGTGATTTTGCAGGTATTCACTTTACAGGATCCACAGGTGTGTTCCAGGATATTTGGAAAACCATTGGCAACAACATCCATCTCTACAAATCATATCCAAGAATTGTAGGTGAAACCGGTGGTAAAGATTTTATTCTAGTACACGGTTCTGCCGATGTAGAAGCGGCCAATACAGCTATTGTTCGTGGCGCATTCGAATATCAAGGTCAAAAATGTTCGGCTGCTTCTAGAGTCTATATTGCTAAATCTGTTTGGCCAAAGTTGAAAGAACTGATGCTCCGTGATTTGGCTAGCATCAAAGTTGGACCTACAGAAGATTTCTCGAATTTTGTGAATGCAGTAATCGATGAAAAATCGTTTGATAAGCTTACTACTTACATTGATGCTGCGAAAAAAGATAGCAACTTGGAAGTAATTGCCGGGGGTAAGTACAACAAAAGCAAGGGTTATTTCATTGAACCAACAGTCATCGTTACCAAGGATCCGAAATACGTAACCATGTGCGAAGAGCTGTTCGGGCCGGTACTGACGATCTTTGTTTATGACGACGCAGATTTCGACAAAACTCTCGAAATTATGGATACAACTTCAGACTATGCACTAACCGGTGCAGTGTTGGCCCAGGACCGTTATGTGATTGAAAAGGTAACTTATACTTTGAGAAACGCTGCCGGAAACTTCTACATTAACGATAAATGTACCGGTGCCGTAGTTGGGCAACAACCTTTTGGCGGTGCCAGAGGTTCGGGTACGAACGACAAAGCCGGTTCGATGATCAATTTGCTGCGTTGGGTTTCACCACGTACCATCAAGGAAACCTTTGATCCGCCTAAGGATTACCGTTATCCTTTCCTGGAGCAGGAATAATCAGATCATTCCATATTTTTTCCTGAAGCCTTCCTTAAAAATGGAAGGCTTTTTTGTTTTTTCTAAAACAATTTAGAGCAATTGGGGCTTTCCTTACTTGAAATATTGCTCAGTAATGAAAAAAATTATTTACTCTCTAATGATCCTGGTTCTGACTTTATGGGCTTGCAGTAAGGAAGATTCAGGAATCCAATCGGAGCCAGGCATTTTAAAAACAGTCTTTAAAGACCAGCATTTGGCGTTTGCCTCGAGAACAGATTTTCAAAGCCAACTTCAAAAGTTCAAATCGATTGAATCCAAGGCTAGCCTGACGTCAATACCGGTTCAAGAGCAATTTTATTCCTTGTTGAAATTTGAAACAGAGACCTCTGAGGAGCGTATGATTGCCATCATGGATAATTATCTCTCCTCCAAACAGAAAAGCGGAGTTGATAAAAAGGCCGATAGTTTGGTTTATGCCATCTTACTCAGCGAGTTGATTGAGAGCGATGCCCTGAAAAACCTCATTAATGTGAGAGGTGAAGTGCAAATTGGGGATAGTCTGTATAAAATAACTCCTCTTGGAACACTGTCCTGCCACATTAGGCATCAGAAGGATTTGTTGAGGGTATATGAACAGCTTAGTTCGTTGAATGGATTGATTTTTCGACTCGAAGAACCGAATGCTAAGTTAAAATTTGGGAGTCTGAGTATACAACCATCTGAATTGGCAGGAGTTCTAATAGTAGAAAATGTAGTTTACTTCACAGATACTTTCAGGGATGAAGGAGAAAACTATTTTCGTCTTCCTGAGCTGGAAGATGGTGGTGGGGGCGGCGGAAGCGGCGGTGGCGGGAGTCCACCTCCTCCCCCTCCAGAAAATGATGATCCGTTTGGGAATATGAAAGAAGAACCCATTGATTTTAGAGAAGGTATTCTGAATATGTGGGATACTGTCAGGAAAAATCGGACCAGATATAGATACTTCGATAATAAACATAGAATTTCTGTATTATTTTATAACCGCAATTATTTGGGATTTAAATCTTTGGGTATTAAAGTCAAGTTACAGAAGAAAGGCTTGTTTTGGTGGAATAAAACCGAAGCCCAAGAGATTATAGCAGGTTGGGAAAGGATGGTTTATAAACAGGCCAACGCCATTCCTAGCTTCAGTCGTCCACAAAACGAACCACCTGTATTTGCTAGTCCTTATTCCATTAATCCATATGACCCACCGGCAAACGGATGGTTTACCCAAAATTACGCCTCACTATACGAGTGGCATTTTGCCGAATCATCTCAAGAACTATTTTCCATTGTCATCCCACAATACCTATTACCCTTAACTGAAGAGGATAAATCAATTCCATCAAGTGAGTTCAAACCTTTGATATTAGAGGGTTGGAGAAAATTGAAACAGGTTTTACAAAGATCTGTACCCATGTCGGCATCCGGAGATCCGGACAATTACCCTTTTCCAGTTCATGATATCAATACAGGCAGAACACGCACGCTCTCTATTAATCAAATGGAAAATATGCCCAAAGCATTCAATTCTGTACCATCGGCTAGACAACTATTGTTCCCAGGTCAAAAGATAAGAACCTATTTATCTCCTTATTATGAAAGAAAAAAGAATGTAAAAAAGATTGAATTTGATCTCGATTTTTCCACCGCAACTGTCAAATTGAATTACAATCTGGCATCTCCTCTCTCGGTGAAAAGTGTGTTGAATTCTTTAGAGATTTCCGATTTAGACAACTCTTATGAAGTTGAAGATGCAGATGTATTCGGAACAGTAAAATATAATGGGAGATGGTTAGGTATTCGTTTAATAGTTCAAGTAAATGATTAAAAATGAAAGCTAAATTACTCTCATTCATGCTGTTTTTTTCATTTCAAAGTTTAATACATGGACAAGAGCGAATAAGAACTACTGTATTTAACATCACCGAAATAGGTGCATATTTTGGGAGCAGGGATAAATTGATAAAGGAGGAATTTCATGAAAGCGTTTCGGATACTCATACAGCATACATAATTAGTTTTAGAAATATAAGAGGATGGGAGTTCAATCGAAAATTTTCTTTGGGACTGGGAATCGGATATGAAGGTGTAATAGTTAAAGGCGCTAAAAACCCCGACCAATTGATGGTAGAAGGAGATTACAGGTATTATACCTACAAGTATACGCCTGGGACTTACTATCATACCATTCCTATTTTCGGTCAGGCAAAATACTATTTCAGAAAACATCCAGAATCTGCATTCATCCATTCGAGTCTCGGAAGCTTTTTGAATTTGAACCGGAATGTCAGTAAAAGTTTATTGCTGTGGGGATTAGGAATTGGACAACAATATAAAATAGGATCTGGAGCTCTCTTCAGCATCGGAATAGATTTTCAGGAAAGATATCTCATCACATCACAAAACGAAAAACAAAGGATTTCTGGAATTGGGCTATGTGTAGGATTACTTTTTAATTGATAGAATAAGGCGTCCATAAACATATTTAAATTCACTAGAGAAGTAAGGAAAATGATTTTAACAGCTACCAATTAATAAATCAAAAATTTCAAATAATAAATGAATAAAATCGCAATCCTTTGTTTAATGATAGCTACTGTAAATTGGGGAGCTAGTGCCCAAGAGCAGCCAGTAAACATCCATATAGTAGAGTTGGGAATCGCTTTTGGTGGCAGATACTATGATGAGTCAACCGGGCCCAATGGCAATAAATCCCACAACGAGACCGTAAAAGCCCTATCACTGTTTTATACTTATGGATGGCAATTAAGCCAGCGTTTCTTTGCAGGTATAGGTTCCGGTTACAAACACCTGAATGTTGGACCAGATTATAAAGAGGAAATTGTGGTTATTGACGGGATTAGTTATGAAAAAAGGGTAAATGTCCCGGTGCCGTCATATGATCTGATCCCTATCTTCGGGCAAACCAGGTTTTATTTTAGGAAAAAGCCTGAGTCAGCTTATCTCAGTGCCAGTTTGGGTAGTTTTTTCAAATTGGATCAGCATGAAGGCAAACCCAGATTGTATTGGGAACTGGGGCTGGGGTAGCGCTACAAACTTTCGTCAACAAAATCCATTACCTGGAGCCTTAATTTCAACGAGTTTTATCTATTTAGAAAAAAACAGGGATTTAATGAACCGAATGAAAACCCGAGGATCGCCTTAATGGACCTGAGAATCGGAATACAATTCTAAAATGATAAAGAACTTACAGCTAACTACCTATGAAAAAATTAATAGCCACAGCCATACTTATTGGCTGCCTTAATGCTCAACAATTAGCTAAGGCCCAGAAAATTAAGAGGTTCAGTAACCATACGGGTATCAGTTATTATTTTGGCATACCTGATAAGCAGCATGAAAAAAGAGGGGGTATGACCAACATAAGCACCACCTTCAATTACAAGATCAAACCAAATTATGGTCTTGGTGTGGGTGTAAGTCAAGGAAATCTGGAAGAGTATCCTGATTCATTTGGTTATAATTTGTTTTCTGTTTTTCTAGATAGCCGATATTTTTTTGAAAACAAGCTGAAGGGTGCAGAAATTTATTTCAATCCGGGTTATGCTTTCAAAATAGATCCGGCATGGCGTGAAGGATTGATGTTGGGCATAGGCGCCTCCTACCCTTTTAGTCGAAGGAAACACTCCAACTGGAACTTAAGTTTTAATTACCGTTACCAAGAAATAAAATCCTATAATCCTGAGTTTTCACCAACAAGACTCCATCAAATCGGCTTTGGAGTGGGAATAACGTTTAACTGATGAAGGAGTACTAATTATCAGAAAGCGCAAAAATCTTACCCAGATTATCGGCATTGCTAACCGAAACATTTAAATCTTTCACAAAACCAGTATCTAACTGAATAACCCAACCATGAATTTCTAAATCATCACGCTCTTTCCAGGCATTTTGAACGATAGTAGTTTTACACAAATTATACACTTGTTCAATCACATTTAACTCAACCAAACGATCGATTCGGTCCTTTTCATTGTCAATGGCATCCAGTTCGGCTGCGTGCGTACGATACACATCTTTAATATGCCGAAGCCAGTTATCAATTAAACCAAATTGACGATTACTTAACGCTGCATCTATCCCGCCACAATCGTAATGTCCCGAGACAATGACGTGTTTAACCTTCAAAACGTTAACTGCATAATCGAGCACACTGAGCATATTCATATCGGTGTGCACACACATATTGGCAATGTTGCGGTGTACAAAAACCTCACCCGGCTTGGTATTGGTAAGTTCATTAGCTGGCACTCGGCTGTCCGAACAACCAATCCACAAAACCTCCGGATGCTGACTTTTAGATAAGGTTTTAAAGTATGTTGGATCTGTAGCCAATTGATCTGCCACCCAATCCCGATTACCTTCCAATAGCTTTGCGTAACCTTCGTTTAACTTGAGCCGAGTTTCCTTTTTCATTTCAACGTTTAAATTCTATTAAAAATACAGCCTTTATCTCATTATAATCTTAATTTTATCGAAAAATAAAACTCCAGAGTGAAGAAATTTATTGCTGCAATCATCTTTTTAGCAGGTTTACCAGTTTTTTTGAAGGCTCAAAGCAATAATACACCGTCTGATTATAACCCTCACGATCTCAAAATCAGCGGCTATCTTCAATTTCAATACCAAAAAGCACAGGAGAAAGGAGCACCATCGTTCTCAGGTGGTGACTTTTCTGAAGAAGTGAACAATCGGTTTATGATTCGAAGAGGGCGTTTCAAGTTTGACCGGGTAGACGAGTATACCAATATCGTTTTTCAATTGGATGCAACACAGGATGGAGTAAGTTTAAGAGATGCTTTTATTCAAGTAAAAGATCCGAAATGGAAAATTTTTACCTTAACCGCTGGGCAATTCACTAAACCTTTTGGATACATTCTCTCCTATTCATCCGCAAACAGAGAACTACCCGAACGCCCCCGTTTACATCAAACTCTGATGCCCAGCGAGCGTGATCTGGGCGCCATGCTGGATATTAAACTACCTGCATTACCTTTTCTGAACTATGAAATTGGCTTTTTTAATGGCTCTGGAATAAACGCCAAAGATTACGATAGCAAAAAAGACTTATCAACTACATTACAATTCAATTTCAATGAACTCAAAAAAAATTGGAACCTATCTTATGGACTGTCGTACTACAAGGGATTTGTTCGCTCAGGCACCAATACGGTTTACCAAAACGGTTTAATAAATGGACAAAAAGGCTTTTTAGCAGAAACAGCTGCAACTAACAATGGAACCTATGCATCCAGACGGTATTACGGATTAAACTTACAAACTGACATTAAAACAGGCTGGGGCAAGACCAATGTAAAGGCCGAATTCATTAGCGGATCGCAACCAGGGCAGGCATCATCAAGCACAATTACTGCAGCCCAGGCAAGCAGAAGTTTGGGTACACAAGCTCCTACAGATCTATATAACCGAAAATTTAAGGGCTATATGATTTGGCTAGTTCAGGAAATACCTAATACCGAATTGCAATGGCTAATGAGCTTTGACAGCTACGATCCGAATAGCTTTGTAAAAGGAACTGAAATTGGTAAAACAGGTACTAACACCAGTTCAGGAGATATTCGATTTAATACATTTGGGAGTGGATTGGTGTACTACTTCAGCAAACAGATGAAGTTTACGGTTTTCTACGATCATCCCATAAATGAAACCACAAGTTTGAGTGGCTACACCCGCGATATAAGAGACGATTTATTCACATTAAGAGCACAATATCGTTTCTAAATCTCTAGATCTGCATACATTTTGTATTTTTGATTTCCATTAACAGTTAATCGGATTTCACATTGAATAAGAAAATACAAACCCTTCAGGATAAACGTCAAGAAGCCTTTTTAGGAGGCGGACAAGCACGTATTGAAAGTCAGCATAAAAAAGGTAAACTAACCGCCCGAGAACGCCTGCATTTTTTACTCGATGAAGGCTCTTTTGAAGAGATCGGCATGCTTGTTACACATCGTTCTACCGATTTCGGAATGGAAAAAGAACAATATGCCGGCGATGGAGTAGTTACCGGCTATGGAACTATTAACGGGCGCTTGGTATACGTTTATTCTCAAGACTTTACCGTTTTCGGAGGATCACTTTCTGAAACTCAATCGGAAAAGATTTGCAAAATCATGGAAATGGCCATGAAAAACGGTGCTCCTATTATCGGATTAAACGATTCGGGAGGTGCCCGTATTCAAGAAGGCGTAGTTTCTCTGGGTGGATATGCTGACATTTTTTACCGCAATACACAAGCTTCGGGAGTAGTACCCCAAATTTCAGCCATCATGGGGCCATGTGCCGGTGGTGCGGTTTACTCACCCGCCATTACCGATTTCATTTTAATGGTTGAGAACACTTCCTACATGTTTGTAACCGGACCAAATGTTGTTAAAACAGTAACTCACGAAGAAGTTACAGCCGAAGAACTAGGCGGTGCGGATACACATGCCACCAAATCAGGAGTTACCCATTTTGCCTGCAGCAATGAAATTGATGCCATCAATCATATCAAAAAGTTATTGAGTTATATGCCTCAAAATTGTGAGGAGCAAGCAGAACTTTTGGCCTATGAAGCCGGAGATGAAAGTCGCCCGGCATTGAATGATTTGATGCCCGAAAATGCATCGCAACCCTACGATGTTCGCGAAGCTATCGATCAAATTATTGATGAAGGCTCCTTCATGGAGATCCACAAAGATTATGCAGAAAATATTGTGGTTGGCTTTGCCCGTTTAGCTGGTAGAAGTATCGGCATTGTGGCCAATCAACCTGCGTTTTTGGCCGGGGTTTTAGACAATCATGCCTCTGTTAAAGGTGCCCGATTTGTTCGTTTTTGCGATAGCTTTAACATTCCACTCTTAGTTTTAGAAGACGTGCCCGGATTTTTACCTGGAACCGATCAGGAATGGAACGGCATCATCACCAATGGAGCTAAATTATTGTATGCTTTCTGCGAAGCTACGGTTCCTAAAATTACCGTAATTACCCGTAAAGCCTATGGTGGAGCTTACTGTGTAATGAACTCTAAGCACATTGGTGCCGATATGAATTACGCCTGGCCAACAGCCGAAATTGCCGTAATGGGGGCTAAAGGTGCTGCCGAAATTATCTTCAAAAAAGATATCCAAGCCGCAAAAGATCAAAATGCCAAATGGTTGGAAAAAGAGAAAGAATATTCTGATTTGTTCGCAAATCCGTACCGTGCAGCAGAACGGGGCTTTGTTGATGAAGTGATCGAACCAGCCGAAACTCGTGCAAAACTGATCAAAGCATACCAAATGCTGGAGAACAAGGTGGTTAATAGCCCGCGTAAAAAACACGGAAACATCCCGTTATAACAGCTACCGCGATGAGTTCAATTGAGCAAATTCCGGCAGCCATGACCTGGCACCTTCGCCAACAAGTGATGTATCCGGACTTGAATCTTGAAGCGGTAAAGTTACCCGATGATGAAGAAGGAATTCACTTTGGTCTGTTCGATCAAAATCGGCTCATCTCGGTAATATCTACATTCCAACATCAAGAAGAACTGCAACTCCGTAAATTTGCTACACTCAATGAATTCCAGGGTCGTGGATATGGCAAACAGCTTTTCGAATACACATTAGATTTCGCTCGATCAAAACCGATAAAACGAATTTGGATGAATGCCCGGACCAACGTTTCGGCTTTATACGAACGCTACGGTTTCAAAAAAACAGAACAAACCTTTTTTAAAGACGGATACGATTTCGTAATAATGGAAGTATATTTATAAGCGCTATGGCTAAGAAAGACAAACCAAAACACATCTCGGTAGTAACCAAAAAATCGCTGGATTTTTTTGAGAAATACATTAACAATGCCTCTCCAACCGGCTTTGAGTGGGAAGGCCAAAAATTATGGCTCGATTACATCAAACCGTTTATCGATGAGCATTACGTAGATAATTACGGAACAGCCGTGGGTGTGATTAATCCCAAGGCGGACTACAAAGTAGTTATCGAAGCTCATGCCGATGAAATTTCTTGGTATGTGAATTACATTACCAAAGACGGCTTGATTTACGTGATCCGAAATGGTGGCTCCGACCATCAAATTGCGCCATCAAAACGCGTAAACATCCACACCGAAAAAGGAATCGTAAAAGCCGTATTCGGTTGGCCGGCCATTCATACCCGTAGCGGCGAAAAGGAAGAAGCACCAACGCTAAAAAACATCTTTTTAGATTGTGGCTGTACCAGCAAAGAGGAAGTGGAAGCCCTAGGCATTCATGTGGGATGTGTAATTACCTACGAAGATGAGTTTATGGTTTTAAACGACCGTTATTATGTAGGTCGGGCTTTGGATAACCGTGCCGGTGGATTTATGATTGCTGAAGTTGCCCGTTTACTCAAAGAAAACAAGATAAAACTGCCTTTCGGCTTATACATTGTAAATTCTGTACAAGAGGAAATTGGTTTACGAGGTGCCGAAATGATTGCTCACCGCATTAAACCCAATGTGGCCATTGTGACCGATGTAACCCACGATACCCAAACGCCAATGATCAATAAAATTACGCAAGGCGATTTGGCCTGCGGAAAAGGACCAGTGGTTTCTTACGCTCCGGCAGTACAAACCAACCTCAACAAATTATTGATTAAAGCTGCTGAAGACAATCATATTCCGTTCCAACGTCAAGCATCTTCCAGATCTACAGGAACCGATACCGATGCTTTTGCCTATTCGAACGACGGTGTAGTATCTGCATTGATTTCTTTGCCTTTACGCTACATGCACACCACCGTAGAAATGGTGCATAAAGAAGATGTAGACAACGTAATTCGCTTAATTTACGAAGCACTTTTAGACATCAAGGCTGGACAGGATTTTAGAGCCATCAAGTAACAAAAAAGCCCCTCGAAATTCGAGGGGCTTTTTGTTAATAGCCTAATTCATCCAATGCAAATATCGGCTTTCGATTCATCCATTTACCTCGGGTAAAATCTGGGATTTGCTGTAAAGCCCCCCCTTCTGCTACCGAACGTTCAGAAATTGGCGTAATGGCATACCAGGTTGCCAAATCGTACACGTCCATGGCAAACGGAGCCTGACGCTTAATCGATTCGATGAAGGAGTTGATCACAAAGAAGTCCATACCACCGTGTCCTGCTCCCGTGGCCTGACTTTCGTAATTTTTCCAAAGCACATGATCGTACTCTTTCATGTAAGCTTCATCTTTTTCCCAACTATGCGCTTTGGGGCTTCTACCTTCAACATAAATCGAATTGAAATCGTCCATCCACAAGCCCTTGGTTCCCTGTACCCGGAAATTCAACGAATAAGGTCGAGGAGAGTTGGTATCGTGCGATAGAACAATGGTCTCTCCATTTGTAGTCTGAATAGACGTGGTTACAATATCGCCTAATTTAAAATCTACTTGTGCATTTGGATGGTTAGCACCCCCCTTGCTCACTACATAATTATGTAGTCCACGAGATTTGGTAGCTACAGATGATAAAGCAGTTAATCGGTTACCACGATTAATATTCGTCATCATGGCTACCGGACCCAAGCCGTGAGTTGGGTACAAATCACCATTGCGGTAAACCGAATGATTGGTTCTCCATTTTGCCTCAGAGAAACCCTTCTCTCCATACTCCACTCCGCCGCCATAAGGCTGCTTTCCATTGTTAAATTTTACCTCACGCAAATCGTGTTGGTACCCACCTTGCAAATGCAACAATTCACCAAAAACGCCTTGTCGTACCATATTAAGAACTGCCATCACATCTCTACGGTAGCACACATTTTCCATCATGTATAAGGATATACCGGTACTTTCTGCAGCGTTCACGATATCCCAACACTCTTGCAGATCAGTAGCGCCGCAAACTTCAACTGCCGGGATTTTACCAGCTTTCATAGCGGCAATAGCCTGTGGAATGTGCCATTCCCAAGGCGTAGAAATAATTACGGCATCAATATCGTCTCGCTTTAACAGATTCAAAAAATCCTCATCACCCTTGGTATACTCAACTGCACGCTTACGTCCATACTTGGCAATCATAGCTTGCGATTCAGGAATCGCACTTTTTGTATCCGGATCAGCAATCGCAATCAATTCTACATCGTCGCGTTGCAAGCACAAATCTAGGTGATTACGGCCCCGTAGACCGACACCAATAAGCCCTACACGGACTTTGGGCTGCTTTGCTGCAAATAAAATGGTGGGGTTTAATAAAGTTGCAGCAGCACCTGCAGTAAGCGTTTGCTGAATAAATTTTCTACGTTGCATGATGTGATTCAGGTTTAAATTGGTGTTTTTAATATCAGTTTCACTAAACAATGATTAATTTCGCATTAATTATAAAAAAATAGAAAATTTTATTCATCTATCTAAAATATACACAGCCAATGAAACCTACTTTACTAATCTTAGCCGCCGGTATGGCGAGTCGTTATGGGAGCATGAAACAAACCGATGGTTTTGGCCCAAATGGTGAAACCATTATTGATTATTCTATTTACGACGCAATTCAGGCAGGTTTTGGCAAAGTAGTTTTCATTATCAGAGAAGAGTTTGCCGATAATTTCAAGGCCATCTTTGAACCCAAATTAAAAGGGAAAATCGAAACGGATTATGTTTTTCAATCGTACGATTTAACACCTTACGGGATTCAAACACCCATTGAGAGAGCGAAACCATGGGGAACCGCCCATGCCGTATTGGCTGCTGCAGATGCCGTTAAGGAACCTTTCTGTGTAATCAATGCCGACGATTTTTACGGACGCGATTCGTACGAACAAATGGCCAAATTTTTGACTTCAGAAGTAACGGATAAGCAGTATGCCTTGATGGGCTTCGAAATCAAAAAGACTTTATCCGATTACGGATCAGTTTCGCGTGGAGTGTGCGAAGTGGATGAACATGGTCAACTGAAAGAAATCCATGAACGTACGCAGGTTTATTTTAAAGACGGAATAGCTGTTTACGAAGAGAATGGCATTGAAACCCCACTTAGCGAATCGAGCAAAGCTTCTATGAATTTCTGGGGATTTACTCCTCAGGTATTTACAGATAGCAAAGACATGTTTGTCGAATTCGCTTTGGCAAATCAAGAAAATCCAAAAGCAGAATTTTTTATTCCATTGGTTGCCGAAAAACTAATTGAATCTGGTAAAGCATCCTTCAAAGTGATTCCAACAGAAAGCAAATGGTTTGGAGTTACTTACAAAGAAGATAAACCCATCGTACAACAAAGTATTGATGAATTAGTCAATTCTGGTGTTTATCCTAAGCAATTATGGAAATAAGTATTCCTCAGCAAGTCTGGGAATACTACGGGTTAAATCCGGCTAATTATCAAGTTAGTCGGGCAGCCTCTGGCCACATCAATCAAACGTTTATAGTGCTCGGCAAAAGTTTAGAGCAATTATCTTGGGTAGTACAGCGCATCAATACTCAGGTATTTACCAATCCCGGAGCTATTGCGCAAAACATCAAATTGGCTGATAACCATTTAAAGAAACACCACGCCGATTACCTGTTTATTGCCCCGATTCCGAATCGAAATGGAGAATTATTTTCCATTATTGATGGTCATTATTGGCGATTATTGCCCTATGTAACTAATACCATCGCACTTGATGTTTTACAGCAACCCTTACAAGCTTACGAAGCAGCCAAACAATTCGGCAAACTGAGTCGCAATTTGGATGGTATAAATCCAGAAGGATTTCAAGCTACCATTCCCCGTTTCCACGATTTAGAATGGCGTAAAGAACAATTTGATCAGGCTTTATCTAGTGCTGATGAAGAACTAAAAATGAATGCTTCGGTAGCTATTGAACTGGCAAATCAATTCAATAGCATTGTTAAAGATTTTAGTTCAGTAAAACATAATCTCCCGATACGGATCCTACACCACGATACCAAAATCAGCAATGCCTTATTGGATAAACAAACTTTTGAAGGCAAATGTGTAATTGACTTAGACACCTTGATGCCCGGTTATTTCATCTCGGATTTAGGAGACATGATGCGCACCTATTTGTGTGCTTATGACGAAAATGAAGCCGATTTGGCAAAAATCACGATCCGTGAAGAATACTTCAGCGCCATGCTAAAAGGATATTTGTCTGAAATGGGACATATCCTGAATGCAACTGAAAAGACTCTGATCTTGTTTTCTGGGAAATACATGATCTACATGCAAGCCTTGCGCTTTCTAAGCGATTATTTAGAAGGCAGCATCTACTACCCAATAGCTTACCCTAAACACAATTTGGATCGGTCTATGAACCAATTCCACTTGTTGGGTCAACTCTACGAAAAAGAAAAAATTCTGGAAGAGATTGTTTCCGAATGCTTAAATTGAACCATATTTACTCACCATGTTGAAACCAAAATTCTTGATCGCCTGCCTGTTAGTGCTAACAAGCAGCGTCTCCTCCTATTCGCAAACCGGACATTTAAGCAGCCAATTAGGCAATTTCAAAACCCTAAATCAAACCGATCAGGGTGTCGTAATTACTGCCGAAAACGGACAGCTAGCTATTCAGATCTATCAAGCTAATGTGGTTCGGATACGAGCGGTTCAAAACCAATTTAATCGCGATTCATCTTTTGCCGTCATTCAACAAGCTGGCAAGGGACTTTTGAAAAGTCTTGAAGAAAAAGGTGAAGAAATTATCTTAAAGACCGACTCCTTGAAGATTAGCATTAGCAAAAATCCGCTAAGGCTTAATTTTTATCGATTAGCAGATGGCCAGTTCTTAAATGGCGACGATGAGCGCTTAGGCATTTCATGGAGTGGTACTCAGGTTACCAATTTTAAGAAACTGCTGCCAGATGAACGCTTTATCGGACTTGGTGAAAAAACCGGAAACCTAAACCGAAGAGGCAGCAGTTATGTGAATTGGAACAGTGATGTTCCGGCTTACAGCCTCAATGCTGATCCATTATACAAAACCATTCCTTTTTACATTGGCTTACACGCAAAAAATAGTTACGGAATTTTCTTCGACAATACGCACAAAACATTTTTCAACTTTGGGGCTTCTACTGATAATACCATGAGTTCTTTCGGTGCTGAGGACGGCGAACTAAATTATTATTTCTTTGGGGCTTCTTCGGTTAGCGGCTTGATTAAAGACTATACTTGGCTTACCGGTCGTATGGAAATGCCGCCGCTTTGGAGTTTAGGTTACCAGCAATGCCGGTGGAGCTATAAACCCGATACACAAGTTTTGGAGATTGCAAAAACCTTCCGGGATAAACAAATCCCTGCAGATGCTATTTACCTGGATATTGATTACATGGACGCCTATAAAATATTTACTTGGAGTCCGAAGAATTTTCCTAATCCTAAAGGAACCATCGACCAGCTGAAGAGCTGGGGTTTCCATGTGGTGACTATCGTTGATCCGGGCATCAAAATCGAAAAAGGGTATAAGCAATACGATGAAGGCGTACAGAAGGATTATTTTGCAAAATACCCTTCGGGCGATTTTTATACGGGCAGTGTATGGCCCGGGCGTTGTCATTTCCCAGATTTTTACCGTCCGGAAGTTCGCAATTGGTGGGGTAAATCTTTCAGTTCGCTCACCGATAAGGGTGTAGAAGGATTTTGGAACGACATGAACGAACCTTCCGCCTGGGATCAAAACATCCCTGATCTGATCCAATTCGGTGACAAAGGCAAAGAAATGACCTTGAAAGAAGCTCGTAATGCCTACGGCTTGCAAATGTCTAGAGCTACTTTCGAAGGCACCCGCGACTTGCTGGCCCGTCGGCCATTTGTGCTTACCAGAGCGGCTTATGCCGGTATTCAGCGGTATTCAGCAGTTTGGACGGGAGACAATGCATCCAGCGATGCACACATGTTGCTGGGGCAACGTTTGGTAAATAGTTTAGGCTTAAGCGGTGTACAAAACATCGGTGTAGATATTGGTGGATTCATCGGCAATCCATCGGGTGAATTGATGGCTCGCTGGAATTCATTGGGCGTTTACACTCCGATGTTCCGCAACCATGCGGAAATTAATGCCCCTATGCGTGAACCTTGGCGTTTCGGACCTGAAATTGAGCAGATCATGAAGAAAGATATTGAGCAACGCTACCGTTTATTGCCGTATATCTACTCCACCTTCTACCAGGCTACACAAACCGGCATGCCTATATCTCGTTCATTGGCGATTAGCTATGCAACTGATGAGGCAATTTATCAGGAAAAATACCAGAATCAATTCCTATTTGGCGACAATATCTTAGTGGCACCGGTTGAAAGCAATAAAACCACCGTTGAGGTTTACCTACCAGAAGGAAAATGGTATCGTTTGAGCACCGACGAAGCTTTCGGCGGTAAACAAAGCATTCAGGCTGCTGCTCCATTAACCGATCTACCGGTATTTATCAAAGCAGGTGCTATCATCCCAATGCAAAACGTGATTCAAAATACCAGTGAAAAAGGTGATGGTATTCTTACAGTGCATATTTGGAATGGTGAAATAGGCAACAGTTTTACTTATTATGAAGATGATGGCAGTACTTATCAGAATGAAAAAGGAATATATTATCAAAGAGCCATTCGCTTTAACCCTGTACAAAAGCAGATCAACTTTGAGGTAGTTAAAGGCAGTTACAGCTCTCGCTTCCAGCAGATCAGACTCGTGTTACACGGATTTCCAAAAACACTAAAATCACTTAAATTGAATGGTAAAAGCGCTAAATTAAATTTAGATGCTGAAGGGAATCAGACTGTATTAACAACTAATTCGAAAGGCGAAATTCGCGTCCAGTATTAAAAAGCACGACATAAAAAAAGCCCCCGGCATTTCCGGGGGCTTTTTTTTAATGAAGCTAATCTATTACTTCTTATCGTCTTCTTTTACTTCTTCGAAATCTACATCGGTTACTTCATCGCCTCCGGTAGCACCGTCGGCTGGAGCACCTTGGGCACCCGCTTCCTGAGTAGCTTTGTACATTTCTTCCGAAGCGGCATTCCAAGCTTCTTGAAGCTCGTTTTGTGCAGTTTCGATATCAGCAAAGTTTTTAGCAGCATAGGCATCTTTCAGCTTTTTCAAACCATCCTCAATCGGGGTTTTCTTATCTGCAGAAATCTTATCACCATACTCTTTCAACTGTTTCTCGGTAGAGAAAATCAGTGCATCGGCTGCATTTAACTTATCGATTTCTTCTTTTGCTTTTTTATCAGCTTCAGCATTTGCTTCCGCCTCGTCTTTCATTTTCTTGATCTCTTCTTCGGTCAAGCCAGATGAAGCCTCAATACGGATTTTTTGCTCTTTACCAGTTGCTTTATCCTGAGCACTTACGTGCAGAATACCGTTGGCATCAATATCGAAAGTAACTTCAATTTGAGGAACTCCACGAGGTGCTGGTGGCAATCCATCTAAGTGGAAACGACCGATCGTGCGGTTCTGATTCGCCATTGGGCGCTCACCTTGCAAAATGTGAATCTCTACCGAAGGCTGATTATCAGAAGCTGTAGAGAAAATTTCTGATTTTTTAGTTGGGATGGTGGTATTGGCTTCAATCAATTTAGTCATTACACCACCCATGGTTTCAATACCTAAAGAAAGTGGCGTAACATCTAACAACAATACATCCTTCACTTCTCCGGTTAATACACCACCCTGAATAGCCGCACCAATTGCTACTACCTCATCTGGATTTACTCCTTTTGAAGGCTCTTTACCAAAGAATGCTTTTACTGCATCTTGGATTGCCGGAATACGGGTTGAACCACCCACCAGGATTATCTCATCGATATCTGTAGTTTTTAATCCAGCATTTTTCAATGCTGATTTACATGGGTCAATGGTTCTCTTGATCAAACTTTCGGCCAATTGCTCGAATTTGGCACGGCTTAACGTACGCACCAAGTGTTTCGGACCGCTTTGATCGGCAGTAATATAAGGTAGGTTAATTTCTGTTTGCGTTGAGCTTGATAACTCGATTTTAGCTTTTTCAGCAGCTTCTTTCAAACGCTGTAAAGCCATTGGGTCCTGATGAAGGTCCATACCGTTTTCGGCTTTGAACTCTTCAGCCAGCCACTCAATAATAACATGGTCAAAGTCGTCACCACCCAGGTGTGTGTCACCGTCAGTAGCTTTTACTTCAAACACACCATCACCCAATTCCAAAACTGAAACGTCGTGAGTACCACCACCGCAGTCAAACACCACAATTTTCATTTCCTTACCAGCTTTGTCTAAACCATAAGCTAAGGCTGCAGCAGTTGGCTCGTTGATGATACGTTTTACGTTCAATCCGGCAATTTCACCAGCTTCTTTGGTAGCCTGACGCTGAGCATCATTAAAATAAGCGGGTACGGTAATTACCGCTTCGGTTACTTCCTGACCCAAAAAATCTTCAGCCGTTTTTTTCATCTTCTGCAAAATCATCGCAGAAATTTCTTGTGGGGTATATTTGCGGTCATCGATCTCAACACGAGGCGTATTATTGTCTCCCTTCACTACTTTGTAGGGCACTCTTGAAATTTCTTTCTTCACCTCATCAAAACTATTACCCATGAAGCGTTTGATAGAAGAAATGGTTTTTTGAGGGTTCGTGATGGCCTGACGTTTCGCCGGGTCACCAACCTTACGTTCTCCATTTTCTACAAAAGCTACTACTGAAGGGGTTGTACGTTTACCTTCACTGTTTGCAATAACCACTGGCTCATTGCCTTCCATAACCGAAACGCAAGAGTTGGTTGTTCCTAAGTCGATACCAATAATTTTTGACATGTTATTTTCCTTTTAAAATGATTCGTTCAAAATAGAATCACAATGGCTTAATCAAGCATGATGCCAAGCTAAAAAGGAAAACAATTTGGCAGTATTGATACAAATTGCATAAAAAAGCCATCCCATCAGGTGACAGGATGGCAGAAATTAATTAATTGTATCAAGGTTTGGAGAGCGTATATTTAACAATGTGCTGAATTCCACCTACGGTTTCAAGCGCTGTCAGTGTTAGGGAATTTGCCCCAAATAGAACCTCAAAATTATTGGCATTCAAAGATGGAATGCTGATGTGCGAATCATCAATTACGAGCCATTCTGCTGTAGTGGCTCCAGATCCACTTTCATCAGAAATAAAGTTATCTGCATTACCATCCTTAAATTCCATAAAAGCTCCTGGAGGAAAATTTGCAGAATAATCGGTTTGCGGATCAGCTGGAATCTGATAGTCTTCGAATTTAGTTAAAGTCCACTTACCCAAAAGTTTGGTTTTTAAACTAGGGGTGGGTTCACTTTTCTTGCAAGAACCCATTGCAAACACCAACAGAAAGAACGAGAGAATAAAAAATAGCTTTTTCATAATTTTCGACATTTAATTAAATACGTAGTCAAATGTCATTAAAGCTTCTTTATAAAACCATCAAATACTGATAAAATGACGGTTTAAGACGATAAGTAAACAAAAAAAAGCCCCGAACAGTTGTTCGGGGCTTTCGTCATAAATACTATTGGATGTATTATTCTTCCGTTTTTTCGTCAGCTGAATTTTCTTTAGCAGCAGGTGTTTCTTCAACAGCTGGGGCAGCTTCTTCCACTACCGGGATGGCTTCTTCAACTGGAGCTTCCACTACTTCTTCTGCTTTAGCTGTTGCTGCAGGTGCAGCAGTTTCAGCTTTTGCTTTAGAAGCACCTGAACCACGACGGCGAGTAGCTTTCTTACCTACTTTAGAGCCATCGTTTTGTGAAAATGCAGTATTGTAATCTACTAATTCAATCAATGCCATTTCGGCGTTATCACCTAATCGATTACCCAATTTAATAATACGGGTATAACCACCTGGACGGTTAGCTACTTTCTCAGCAACTTCGCGGAACAAAATAGTTACGGTTTCTTTATCTTTCAAATAACTAAATACGGTACGACGAGAATGCGTAGTATCGTTTTTAGATTTGGTAATTAAGGGTTCTACATAGGTACGTAAAGCTTTTGCTTTAGCCAATGTAGTGGTAATGCGCTTGTGCAAGATAAGCGAAGAGGCCATATTGGCCAACATAGCCTTACGATGTGAATCGGTACGGCCTAAGTGATTGATTTTTTTTCCGTGTCTCATTTTCGTTTAAATTTTCGTGATCATACCGTTCAGCTCATCGGCGAAGGAATTATGAACACGTCGCTTATTAATTGTATTAATTATTCTTCGTCTAATTTAAATTTAGACAAGTTCATGCCGAAAGAAAGGCCTTTTGATTTTACTAAGTCCTGAATTTCGGTTAATGACTTTTTACCAAAGTTTCTGAATTTCAACATGTCGGCTACGTCGTAGGATACCAACTCAGCCAGCGTACGGATATCAGCTGCTTTTAAGCAGTTCAAAGCACGTACAGATAGATCCAAATCAACCAATTCGGTTTTCAAGATCTTACGCATGTGCAAGATTTCTTCGTCCACCTCTTTAGTTTCTTCTTTAGCTTGTGATTCCAACATGATGTTCTCATCAGAGAATAACATGAAGTGGTGAATCAAAATTTTAGCAGCTTCTTTCAAGGCATCTTCCGGGTGGATAGATCCGTCGGTAGAAATATCTAATACCAATTTCTCGTAGTCGGTTTTTTGCTCAACACGATAGTTTTCGATGGTATATTTTACGTTCTTGATTGGCGTATAGATAGAATCGATAGCGATTACACCTACCACAGCATCTTGATTTTTATTCTCTTCTGCAGAAATGTATCCACGGCCTTTATTAACCGTCAATTCGATTTCTAATGTCACATTGCTTTCCATGTTACAAACCACTAAATCAGGGTTCAACACGGTAAAGTTGTTAGAGAATTTAGTGATGTCTCCGGCTTTGAACTGATCTTGGCCATTGATGATCACGAAGATTTTTTCAGAATCGCCAGACTCGCCGGTTTTCTTAAAACGAACCTGTTTTAAATTCAAAATGATCTCGGTAACATCTTCAACCACACCTTTGATGGTCGAAAACTCATGAGATACACCTGAAAAACGTACAGAAGTGATTGCATAACCTTCTAAAGAAGATAACAAGATTCTGCGCAAAGCATTACCAATGGTAACACCAAAACCAGGTTCTAATGGACGAAATTCGAAAGTACCATCGAAATCAGTTGATTTCTGCATGATTACTTTATCGGGTTTCTGAAATGCTAAAATTGCCATTATATCGTGTTAATTTTAATGTAAATGTTAAACTGAAAATCCCGGGTACTAAACCCAGGAAATTCATATTATTTAGAGTACAACTCGACGATTAAGTTTTCCTTAATGTTTTCAGGAATCTCATCGCGGTTTGGATAGTTTAAGAATGTACCGCTCAATTGATCGGCATCCCAAGCTAACCAGCTGTATTTATTGATTTTTCTTCCAGCTACCGAATTGGTAATGGCTTCTAACGTTTTAGAACGCTCACGAACTGCAATTACGTCACCTGAACGAACTGCAAATGAAGCAATATTTACCACTTCGCCGTTTACGGTAATGTGTTTGTGACCTACCAACTGACGGGCAGCTGAACGGGTGGGTGCAATACCTAAGCGGTAAACCACATTATCTAAACGAGCTTCTAAGAACTTTAATAAGTTCTCGCCAGTGATACCTTCTTTAGCAGAAGCTTTATGAAATAAGTTTTCGAATTGACGCTCTAATACACCGTAAGTGTATTTAACTTTTTGCTTCTCTTGCAACTGAACAGCGTATTCGGATTGTTTACCTCTACGCTTTGAAGGACCGTGCATACCTGGTCCGTAATTTTTTCTTTCTAATGCCTTATCAGGACCAAAAATTGGCTCTCTGAATCTACGGGCGATTTTGGACTTAGGTCCGGTGTATCTTGCCATGTTGTGTTGTTTTAAAGTATCGTGCAACCTATAGTTGCCGAATCTTAGCTTTAAAAAATTAGTGAATTAAACTCTTCTACGTTTTGGAGGACGACAGCCGTTATGTGGCAGCGGAGTAATATCTTTAATCGATGTTACTTCAATTCCTACGGTTTGTAACGTACGGATAGCTGATTCGCGACCAGAACCCGGACCTTTTACAAATACTTCTACTTTACGCAAACCTAAATCAAAAGCTACTTTACCGCAATCGGAAGCAGCCTGACCGGCAGCGTAGGGAGTATTCTTTTTAGAACCTTTGAAACCCATTTTACCGGCAGAAGACCAAGAAATGGTTTGACCTTGGTTATTGGTAAGGGTTACAATGATATTGTTGAAAGTAGCATTGATGTGTGCCTGACCTACAGGTTCAATTACAACAATACGTTTTTTGGTTACTTTTTTAGTTTTAGCCATTTTTTGTTTGAGATTTTAGAATGGAGATGTTGGGATTGGAAACTGTAAGTGTCTACTACCCGGTACCTCTAATCTTTATTTATCTTTCTTAATCCATGAACTACTAAAGCAGTTCACATCTAATTATTATTTAGTAGCTTTTTTCTTGTTAGCAACTGTTTTACGTTTTCCTTTACGGGTACGTGAGTTGTTTTTGGTACGCTGACCACGGGTTGGTAAACCTTTACGGTGACGCAAACCACGGTAGCAACCGATATCCATCAAGCGCTTAATATTTAACTGAACCTCAGAACGTAAAGCACCTTCAACTTTCAGCTCATCGTTGATAAAACCACGAATGGCCGCCAGTTGGGCGTCAGTCCAATCCTGAACCTTTACATCATAGCCGATACCCGACTTATCTAAAATCCGCTGTGCGGTAGATTTGCCGATACCGTAAATGTAGGTCAGTCCAATTTCTCCTCTTTTGTTTCTTGGTAAGTCAATACCTGCTATCCTTGCCATATATTAAAATATTATCCTTGACGTTGTTTATACTTCGGATTCTTTTTGTTAATCACGAAAAGTTTACCCTTACGGCGGATGATCTTACAATCAGCGCTACGCTTTTTGATGGATGCTCTAACTTTCATCTTTATTTGTATCTATAAGTTATTCTGCCTTTGGTCAAATCATAAGGCGACATTTCCAGTTTCACTTTATCACCAGGTAAAATTTTGATGTAATGCATCCGCATTTTACCCGAAATATGTGCAATAATTTCGTGTCCGTTTTCTAATTCAACACGAAACATTGCGTTTGATAACGCTTCTTTAATTATGCCGTCTTGTTCAATTGAAGCCTGTTTGGCCATATTTTATTGATTTTTACTCAATTATACCCGTATTAACGGGGACGCAAAATTAAATAAAATAATTCTATATTTTAATTTTTTTGTCTTAAAACTTCTTCGATGTAATCAAATGTTGATAATACATCTGCTTTACCCTTTTTGACCGCCACCGTATGCTCGTAATGAGCAGATGGCTTTGCATCAATCGTACTTACAGTCCAACCATCATCCCAAAACTTCACGCCCGCTTTCCCCATATTAATCATCGGCTCTATTGCCAGCACCATTCCTTCTTCCAACTTTATCCCAGAACCCCTCTTGCCGTAATTGGGAACTTCAGGCTTTTCGTGAAGTTGCACTCCCACCCCATGGCCAACTAACTCTTTGACTACTCCAAAGCCATTTTTTTCGGCATGTTCTTGAACGGCAAATCCAATATCACCAACTCGCATACCTGCAACCGCTTTTTGGATTCCTAAATTCAGACATTCTTTGGTTACCTGCAGCAATTTCTTTCTAGATTCATCTATTTCTCCAATTGGAAAGGTATATGCAGAATCAGAATAATAGTTATTGAGGATTACTCCACAATCTACAGAAACCAAATCGCCTTCTTGCATCACATACTCACTTGGAAATCCATGAACGATTTGATCGTTTACAGATATACACAGTGAATAGGGAAATCCGCTGTAATTTAAAAAAGCAGGAACTCCGCCATGATCCTTGATAAAGGTTTCAGCCAATTGATCAAGGGCTTTGGTTTGAACTCCGGGAGCAATCACTTTAGCAATTTCCCCCAGGGTTTTTGAAAGAAGCAAAGAACTTTCTCTTATGAGCTCTATCTCTTCGACAGACTTATAATAGATTTTTGGCATCAAAAATTACATGGTTCCAGTTGAAACCGGATTACGCCCCTTAATACGACCCGATTGCATTAAGCCATCGTAATGACGCATCAGTAAATAACTTTCAATTTGCTGTAAGGTATCTAAAACCACACCTACCAAAATCAACAGGGATGTACCTCCGTAGAAGTGAGCAAACTGACTATTTACTCCAAGTTTATTGGCAAAGGATGGCAGGATGGCGATGATTGCCAAAAATACCGCTCCAGGCAAGGTAATTTTAGAAACTACTGCATCAATATAGTCACCAGTAGTTTTACCAGGTTTTATACCCGGAATAAAACCACCGTTCTTTTTCATATCGTCAGACATTTGAACCGGATTAACGGTAATGGCTGTATAGAAAAAGGTGAATGTGATGATCAATAAAGCGAAGGTTACATTGTAAGCAATGGAAGTATAATCGCTAAATGACGTCAAGAATGAAGATTGTGCAGCTGGGAAAAACTGAGCAATGGTAGCTGGCACAAACATAATTGCCTGAGCAAAGATGATTGGCATTACACCTACTGCATTCACTTTTAATGGAATGTACTGACGCACACCTCCTACCTGACGGCTACCAACTTGTTTCTTGGCATATTGTACAGGAATTTTACGAACTCCCTGAACAATTAGGATGGTAAACATCACAACTAGGAACAAGGCAGCAATCTCAATGATAAATGGAATTAACCCACCATTACCTTCCATACGGGTAGCAAATTCTGCAAAAATCCCGTAAGGTAATTGGGCAATAATCCCCACCATGATGATTAATGAGATACCGTTTCCAATACCTTTGTCTGTAATTTTCTCTCCTAACCACATTACAAATAATGTACCTGCAGTAAGGACAAACATTGACGAAATACTGAATAATGGCTCTGCCATCATTTTGGCCTCAGGCGAAATTTGCGAACGCACATACGCCACAGCCTGTAAGGTAGTAATCAGAATGGTTAAATAACGCGTAATTTGGTTCATGGTTTTACGACCACTCTCACCGTCTTTCTGTAATTTTTGGAAATAAGGAACCACAATACCTAATAACTGCACAACGATAGAGGCAGAAATGTAAGGCATTACACCCAATGCAAAAATTGATGCTCTAGAAAATGAACCTCCCGCAAACATGTTTAAAAGACCCAATAGACCTTCTTTGTTTTCAGTGGCCAATGATGCCGGGTTTACACCTGGCAAAACAATGAACGAACCGATACGGTATATTAAAAGACATAAGAGCGTGAATAAAATTCTCGCTCTTAGATCTTCAATTTTCCAAATGTTTGATAAAGTTGAAAACAGCTTTTTCATGCTTACAATTTAACGCTGGTTCCGCCTGCTGCTTCAATTGCTTTTTGAGCAGTAGCAGTAAATGCGTGTGCTTTAACTTCTAATTTTGATTTTACTTCACCACGACCTAGAATTTTGATTAAGTCGTTTTTAGAAGCCAAACCGTGTGCTTTTAAGGTTTCAAAATCGATGCTCGATAATTTGAATTTATCGGCCAAAGTTTGCAAGGTATCCAAGTTGATACCCACATACTCTACACGATTGATGTTTTTGAAGCCTACTTTAGGTAAGCGACGTTGCAATGGCATTTGACCACCTTCAAAACCAACTTTGCTGGTGTAGCCAGAACGTGAGCCGGCACCCTTGTGACCACGGGTTGAAGTTCCACCACGGCCAGAACCGGTACCACGACCAATACGTTTTCTATTTTTTGTTGAACCTTCTGCAGGTTTTAAATTACTTAAGTTCATAATTAAATGCTTTCTACGGCTACTAAATGATTAACTTTTCTTACCATCCCGATGATAGCCGGGGTAGCTTCTACTTCTACAGACTGATTGATTTTAGACAAACCTAAAGCCTGCATGGTTTTTTTCTGGCGTTCGCTTCTGTCGATTACGCTTTTAATCTGAGTGATTTTAATCTTCGCCATGATCATTATCCGTTAAATACTTTGTTTAAATCCACACCACGTTGCTGAGCTACTGTGTAAGCATCACGCATTTGCGCTAAAGCAGAAACTGTAGCTTTAACCACGTTATGAGGGTTAGATGATCCTTTAGATTTTGCCAATACGTTGTGGATACCTGCACTTTCTAATACTGCACGCATTGCACCACCGGCAATAACACCGGTACCGTTTGCAGCTGGTTTGATGAATACAAAACCACCTGAAAATTTACCGTATTGTTCGTGTGGAACGGTTCCATTGATAATTGGAACTTTTACCAAGTTTTTCTTAGCATCGTCTACGCCTTTAGCAATAGCTTCCGTTACTTCTTTCGCTTTACCTAAACCGTAACCTACCACACCGTTTTCATCACCTACTACTACGATAGCTGAGAAACTGAAGGTACGTCCACCTTTGGTAACTTTAGCAACACGCTGGATGCTCACTAAGCGATCTTTTAATTCGATTTCGCTTGATTTTACTCTTTTTATATTGATAGTTGACATCTTTCTTCGGATTAAAAGTTTAAACCAGCTTCGCGTGCACCTTCAGCCAATGATTTTACACGACCATGGTATAAGTAACCATTTCTATCGAAAACAACTTGTTTGATTCCGGCAGCCAATGCTTTTTCAGCTACGGCTTTACCTACAGCTTTTGATTGCTCCACTTTGTTTCCTTTTGCACTAAAATCTTTAGAGATTGAAGATGCTGAAACCAAAGTTTTGCCGCTATTGTCATCGATAATTTGAGCATAAATTCCTTTGTTAGATCTGTAAACAGATAAACGTGGGCGCTCTGCAGAACCGGATAATCTCTTTCTGATTCCTCTTTTGATTCGCTCTCTGCGAGATAATTTAATTCCTGCCATGATGATTATTTTTTAGCTGCAGACTTACCTGCTTTTTTACGTAATTCTTCACCAACAAACTTGATACCTTTACCTTTATAAGGCTCTGGTGCACGTAATGAACGGATCTTTGCGGCAACTTGACCTAATAATTGTTTGTCGATACTTTCTAAAATGATGGTTGGGTTTTTACCTTTTTCAGCTGTTGTAGCTACTTTAATTTCTTTAGGTAACTCAAACACATAGTGGTGAGAATAACCCAAAACTAAATCTAAGGTATTACCCTGGTTGGTAGCACGGTAACCTACACCCACTAATTCTTGCTCAATCTTGTATCCTTCGGTTACACCTTTAACCATATTGAAGATCAAAGAACGGTATAAACCGTGCAATGCTTTATGACGTTTTTGTTCAGAAGGACGTTGAACTAACAACGTTTCGCCTTCTTGTACTACTTTAATATCTGAATCAACCTGTTGGGTTAAAGTACCTTTAGGTCCTGAAACAGTTACCAAGTTATCTGCAGATACCGTTACGGTTACACCCGCTGGTACAGCAATTGGAGCTTTTCCTATTCTTGACATCGTGATTCCTCCTGATTAATATACGTAACACAAAACTTCACCACCGATGTTCAGGTTTCTAGCTTCTTTATCAGTCATTACACCTTTTGAAGTAGAGAGGATCGCAATCCCTAAACCGTTTAACACTCGTGGCATTTTCTCAACACCTGCGTATTTTCTCAAACCTGGTTTACTCACACGAGATAGGGTGCGAATAGCAGGAACTTTAGTAATTGGATGGTATTTCAAAGCAATTTTAATGATACCTTGAACGGTAGTATCCTCAAACTTGTAGTTCGTGATGTAACCTTTATCAAAAAGTACTTTAGTAATTTCCTTTTTGAGGTTTGATGCAGGAATTTCAACAACCCTATGGTTGGCCTTAATGGCATTCCTTACTCTTGTAAGATAATCTGCTATTGGATCTGTATTCATTTTATTTAGTTATGGTAGTGGTTTCCTTCCAGACCTGCTACCGGTTAAAAATTCTAATTTGGAGTTGGAAATAGCTAGTTTGGAGAAAACTCCCAACTAAAAACTCAAAACTCAGGACTGTTTTTACCAGCTTGCTTTTTTTACTCCCGGGATCTTGCCTTCTAAAGCCATTTCACGGAAAGTAACACGTGAAATACCAAACTGACGCATGTATCCACGAGGACGACCAGTTAATTTACAACGGTTGTGCAAACGTACTGGAGAAGCATTTTTAGGTAATTTATCTAAAGCTTCATAATCGCCGGCTGCTTTTAAAGCTGCTCTTTTCTCAGCGTATTTCGCTACTAATTTGGCACGTTTTAATTCGCGTGCTTTTAAACCTTCTTTAGCCATTATTTTGATTCTTAAATGGTAAACCGAATTGTTTTAATAACTCTAATGCTTCTACGTCAGTTTGAGCAGAAGTCACGAAAGTAATATCCATACCCATGATCTTATTGATTTGATCAATATTGATCTCAGGGAAAATGATTTGTTCTGAAATACCTAAGGTATAGTTACCACGGCCGTCAAACCCTTTGTCATTAATACCTTTGAAATCGCGGATACGAGGCAAAGCCACAGCGATCAAACGATCTAGGAATTCATACATGTGGTTGTCACGCAAAGTAACACGCACACCAATTGGCATACCTTTACGTAATTTAAAGTTCGAGATATCTTTCTTAGAGTTAGCCGCAACTGCTTGCTGACCGGTAATGGTGGTTAACTCCTTAATTGCGTTCTCAATTAACTTTTTATCGGTAGTAGCACCACCAATACCTTGGTTAATAGCGATTTTTTGCAATTTAGGAACCTGCATTACGCTTTTGTACTGAAATTTCTCTTTCAGCGACGCACGAATCTCGTCTTTGTATTTTGATTTTAATCTTGGTACGTAAGCCATTACTTAATTTCCTCCCCAGATTTTTTAGCGATACGAATATTTTTACCTGCAGTATTCTTTTGAATACCTACACGGCTTGGTTTACCGGTTTTGGCATCTACTACCATCAGGTTTGACACATGGATAGGTGCTTCTTTCTTAACTATACCTCCGTTTGGATTAGCAGCGTTAGGTTTAGTATGCTTAGATACCAAATTAGCTCCCTCAACAATTGCTCTGTTCTCTGACAACAGTACTTCTAAAACACGGCCTTGTTTTCCTTTAGAATCACCGGCAATTACTTGAACCAGGTCTCCTTTACGGATTTTTAATTTAGGCTGTTTGTTATTTTTCTTTTCCATGATCTTACAATACCTCCGGTGCTAATGATACAATTTTCATGAATTGTTTTTCACGCAACTCTCTGGCAACAGGACCGAAGATACGTGTACCACGTGGTTCGTCCTGAGCATTTAGTAAAACGGCTGCATTATCGTCGAAACGGATATACGATCCATCTTTACGTCTTACTTCTTTTTTGGTTCTCACCACAACGGCTTTAGATACCGTTCCTTTTTTGATGTTACCTGATGGCAAAGCACTCTTCACGGTTACGACAATTTTGTCGCCCAATGAAGCGTAACGCTTTCCGGTACCACCTAACACACGGATCACTAAAACTTCTTTAGCGCCGCTGTTATCAGCAACATTCAGTCTTGATTCCTGTTGTACCATTACTTAGCTCTTTCTAAAATTTCAACTAATCTCCAGTTTTTGGATTTGCTCAGCGGACGAGTTTCCATAATCAATACAGTATCGCCAATACCGCATGTGTTTGCTTCGTCATGAGCCATAAATTTGGTAGTTGTTTTTACGAACTTACCATAGATCGGGTGTTTCACTTTACGCTCAACAGCAACCACGATAGATTTATCCATCTTGTTGCTAACCACCAACCCGATTCTTGTTTTTCTTAATTTTCTTTCCATTTCGACTCTTATTAAACTTATTCAGCAGCCTGAGTAGCGGCTACTTCAGCAGCTTTACGCTTAGTCAGTTCTGTATTTAAACGTGCGATATCTTTTCTCACTTTGTTAATCCGTAACGGATTTTCAATAGCAGAAACCGCATGGGCGAATTTCAATTTGGTAAGATTGGCCTTCTCTTCAGCGATACGGGCTACAATCTCCTCGGTTGACAGTTCTAATATTTCTGAATTTTTCATTGTCTTATTCTTTAAATCAACCTACTATTATTCTTCAACGTAATCTCTACGTGTAACAAAGCGGGTTTGTACTGGCAATTTTTGAGCAGCCAAACGCAACGCTTCTTTGGCTACAGCCAATGGCACACCTTCTGCTTCAAAAATCATTCTTCCCGGACGTACAACGGCTACCCAGTATTCTGGAGCACCCTTACCTTTACCCATACGTACCTCTGCAGGTTTTTTAGTAACTGGTTTATCAGGGAAAATACGGATCCAAACCTGACCTTCACGTTTCATATAACGGGTTACCGCAATACGGGCTGCTTCAATCTGACGGCTGGTAATCCAGGCCGCTTCTAAAGTTTTGATTCCGAAAGAACCGAATGCAAGTTCTGCACCGCGACCGGTGTTTCCTTTCATTCTACCCTTCTGCATCTTTCTGAACTTCGTTCTTTTTGGCTGTAACATTGCTGTCTATTTTATTATCGTAAAACGATGCTTTAAAATCTAATTATTTCTTTCCTTTAAAACCTCCGCGGTTGTTACCACCACCGCGTCTGTCATTACCACCTCTTCTGTTATCAGCACCACCGCGACGATCGTTACCACCGAAAGCAGGAGCGCCTTCAGTACGGGTACGCAAGCCAGCAGTTTGGCCGATGTTTGGAGAAAGATCACGTTTACCGTAAACTTCACCTTTACAGATCCATACTTTAATACCGATTTTACCATAAGTGGTTAGTGCTTCTGATAAAGCGTAATCGATATCTGCACGGAAGGTGTGCAAAGGAATTCTTCCTTCTTTGTATTGCTCAGTACGGGCCATCTCGGCTCCACCTAAACGACCAGAGCACATTACTTTAATTCCTTCGGCACCCATACGCATGGTTGATGCGATAGATGATTTCATAGCACGACGGAATGAAATACGAGCCTCTAATTGCTTAGCGATACCTTCGCCTACTAATTGAGCATCTAATTCAGGACGTTTAATCTCGAAAATGTTGATTTGAACGTCTTTTTTAGTCAATTTCTTTAATTCTTCTTTCAGTTTATCAACCTCGGCACCACCTTTACCAATTACGATACCCGGACGAGCCGTGTGAATGGTAACAGTAATGCGTTTCAAAGTACGCTCGATAACTACTTTCGCTACACCACCTTTGTTAATACGGGCAGCGATGTACTTACGGATTTTTTCGTCCTCAACTAATTTGTCGGAGTAGTTGTTGCCACCGAACCAGTTAGAATCCCAACCTTTGATGATTCCTAAACGGTTACCTATTGGATGTGCTTTTTGTCCCATTTCCTTAATTAGTTATTAGATTTATTACTGTCTACCACTAATGTAACGTGGTTAGAGCGTTTACGAATGCGGTAACCACGTCCTTGCGGAGCTGGTCTTAAACGTTTCAATTGACGTCCACCGTCAACCATCACTGATTTTACATACAATTCGCTCTCTTCCGGACGTTGGCCTTCATTTTTGGCTTCCCAGTTTTTGATAGCCGATAAAAGAAGTTTCTCCACGCGAATGGCGGCTTCTTTATTGGTGTACTTCAAAATGTACAAGGCTTTCTCTACACGCTCGCCACGAATAAGATCAACAACTAATCTCATTTTACGTGGTGAGGTAGGGCAATTATTTAATTTTGCTACTGCTTCCATTGCTTATTTTTTCTTTTCAGCGTGACCTCTAAATGTACGTGTTGGGGCAAATTCGCCTAATTTATGACCAACCATGTTCTCGGTTACATAAACCGGAATAAATTTGTTTCCGTTATGTACTGCGAATGTATGACCAACGAAATCCGGAGAAATCATTGAACGACGTGACCAAGTTTTGATCACGGTTTTGTTGTTAGTCTCATTCTGAGAAAGAACTTTTCTTTCCAGATTATGATCGATATACGGACCTTTTTTAATTGAACGAGCCATTATTTCTTCCTTCTTTCAATGATGTAACGATCAGATGCTTTTTTCTTGTTGCGGGTTTTGTAGCCCTTAGCTAATAAACCTTTACGTGAACGTGGGTGACCTCCTGATGAACGACCTTCACCACCACCCATAGGGTGATCTACCGGGTTCATTGCTACACCTCTTACACGTGGACGACGTCCTAACCAACGTTTTCTACCTGCTTTACCTAATACTTCGTTTGCTTTCTCAGCATTAGATACCGAACCGATAGTAGCCATACAAGTTGCCAAGATCATGCGAGTTTCGCCTGAAGGCAATTTAATGATGGCGTATTTTCCGTCGCGGGCAGACAACTGAGCATAAGCTCCGGCGGAACGTGCAATAGATGCACCCTGACCTGGGTTTAACTCAATGTTGTGGATAATAGAACCCAACGGAATGTTTTTTAATGGCAGCGCATTGCCAACTTCTGGAGCTACAGCTTCTCCTGATAAAATTTGCTGACCTACTTGTAGGCCTTCAGGAGCAATGATGTAGCGCTTCTCACCATCGGCATATTGAACCAAGGCGATACGAGCAGTACGGTTTGGATCGTACTCAATTGTGGCAACAGTTGCGGGGATATTTTGTTTATCGCGTTTAAAATCAATTAATCGGTATGCTTTTTTGTGCCCCCCACCGATGTAACGCATAGTCATTTTACCGGTATTATTTCTACCACCAGACTTTTTGATCGAAACTACCAACGATTTTTCAGGTACGTTAGTGGTCACGTCAGAATAGTCTGCACCTACTCTGAAGCGGGTGCCCGGGGTAACCGGTTTAAATCTTTTTACTGCCATGATCTAATTAAATATTGCTATAAAAGTCAATAACTTCACCTTCTTTAAGCGTTACGATTGCTTTTTTGTATTTCGGAGTTCTTCCGGTTACAAAACCTGCTTTCGTACCACGAGTTTTGGTTTTACCAGAAACTACTGCAGTGTTAACCGCATCAATAGTTACGCCATACATTTTTTCAATAGCAGATTTGATCTGCAATTTGTTGGCTTTAGGATCAACCTGGAAAACGTAACGGTTTAACTTCTCAGTTAAGCCAGTCGCTTTTTCTGTTAAAATTGGTTTCTTTAAAATTTCCATCTTATTTGGCAAATGCCTCCTCCAATTTTTTAACAGTTTCTGTTGTCAACAAAAGTTTGGTTGCATTCAATACATCGTAAGTATTGATGTCTGCAGCAGTTACAACTTTTGCTTTTTTCAGATTTCTGCTTGATAAATACACATTGTTATTTGCAGCAGGCAATACCAATAAGGTTTTTTGATCGGCAACATTTAAGTTGCTTACCATTTGGATGTAGTTTTTAGTTTTGATGGTATCGAAACTAAAATCTTCTAAAACCACGATGTTATTGTCTTTTGCTTTGTAAGTCAAGGCTGATTTACGAGCCAATGACTTCAATTTTTTGTTCAGCTTGAAGCTATAGTCACGTGGCTGAGGACCGAAAACACGACCACCACCATTGAATAATGGCGATTTGATGTTACCGGCACGAGCACCGCCTGTACCTTTTTGCTTGTATAATTTACGGGTCGACCCGGCAATTTCGTTACGCTGTTTAGATTTATGCGTTCCTTGGCGCTGATTGGCTAAGTATTGCTTAACATCTAAATAAATGGCGTGATCGTTTGGTTCAACCGCAAAGATCGAATCAGGAAGTTGCACCTTGGCACCTGTTTCTTTACCTGAAATATTTACTACTTTAACTTCCATCTTATTTATCAACGATTACGTATGAACCTTTTGCTCCTGGAACAGAACCGCTAATTACCAATAGGTTTTGCTCAGGATAAACTTTCAACACTTGTAAGTTTTGAACCTTCACTCTGTCACCGCCGGTACGACCTGCCATGCGCATGCCTTTGAATACTTTAGATGGCCATGATGATGCTCCTAATGAACCTGGAGCACGCATACGGTTATGCTGACCGTGAGTTTGACCACCCACCCCGCTAAAACCATGACGCTTTACAACACCTTGGAAACCTTTACCTTTTGAAGTACCAACAACATCTACGAAATCACCTTCTGCAAAAATGTCTACAGTAACGGTGTCGCCTAGATTTTTCTCGTCTTCAAAAGTTTTGAATTCAACCAGTTTACGCATTGGAGTGGTTTTTGCTTTTGCAAAATGACCTTTCAACGCAGCAGTAGTGTTTTTCTCTTTTTTCTCGTCGAACGCTAATTGAATAGCAGTGTAGCCATCACGTTCAACGGTACGTAGTTGGGTTACTACGCAAGGACCAGCTTCGATTACGGTGCAGGGGATGTTTTTTCCTTCTGCATCGAAAATACTGGTCATTCCTACTTTTTTTCCAATAATTCCTGACATTTTCTTAATTCATTTGTGCCCATCGAAGCAGTAGGGCTTCGTTCAAGGCATAGTAAACCCCTCTAAAGGGACGGCAAAGATAGGCAATGCTTATCAATAATCAAACACCTAACTAGCTATTTTTTAAAATTTTATTTCAAAATCTGATGGACTGCTTTAACTCCTGCACTTTGTCATCAACTAAAAAAAGTCCATTTAAACAAAAAACCCTGCCCGATATTCTCAAACAGGGTTTTTGTAAAGCATTGATCAGAGTAGAAAATCAGACTTTGATTTCTACTTCAACCCCACTAGGTAATTCCAATTTCATTAATGCATCTACAGTTTTAGCATTAGAGCTGTAGATGTCTAACAAACGCTTGTAAGCGCACAATTGGAACTGCTCACGTGCTTTTTTGTTCACGTGTGGTGAACGCAACACGGTGTAGATTTTTTTCTCGGTAGGCAATGGAATTGGACCACTTACTACTGCACCTGTAGGTTTTACAGTTTTTACGATTTTCTCGGCTGATTTATCAACCAAGTTGTAATCGTAAGATTTTAATTTGATTCTGATTCTTTGGCTCATTTTTTTAAAATTAAGCAGGATACTAAGAGCTATTTATTAGTATCCTGCGGTTAAAATTATGCGTTTACTGATTTTCCTTTAGATTTTGCAATCACTTCGTCCTGAACGTTTTTAGGCGCTGGCTCGTAGTGATCAAACTCCATGGTTGAAGTTGCACGACCTGAAGTAATGGTACGTAACTGAGTTACATAACCGAACATCTCAGAAAGTGGCACCAAGGCTTTGATAACTTGTGCACCAGCACGAGTGTCCATACCTTGCAACTGACCACGACGACGGTTCAAGTCACCCATTACATCTCCCATGTTTTCTTCAGGAGTCAATACTTCAATTTTCATGATTGGCTCCAGCAATACCGGCTTACATTTTGGCAATGCTTCGCGGAAAGCTGAACGGGCAGCAATCTCGAATGATAAAGCATCTGAATCGACTGCGTGGAAGGAACCGTCAACCAAGCGAACTTTTAAATTCTGTACTTCGTATCCGGCCAATACACCGTTTGACATTGCGGCAGCAAAACCTTTTTCTACTGAAGGGATGAATTCACGTGGAATAGCACCACCCACAATTTCGTTAACGAATTGCAAGCCACCTTTTTCGAAATCGGCATCAACTGGTGAAACAACCACTTGAATATCAGCAAATTTACCACGACCACCGGTTTGTTTCTTGTACGTTTCGCGGTGAGCGGTTTCGCCAGTAATGGTTTCTTTGTAAGCTACCTGAGGTGCACCCTGGTTTACTTCTACTTTGAACTCACGCTTCAAACGGTCGATCAAAATATCCAAGTGCAACTCGCCCATCCCTGAAATTACAGTCTGACCTGTTTCTTCGTCGGTTTGAACGCGGAAAGTTGGATCTTCTTCGGCTAATTTACCTAAAGCCATACCCAATTTATCTACATCGGCCTGAGTTTTAGGCTCAATAGCCAAACCGATAACCGGCTCAGGGAATTGCATAGATTCCAATACGATTGGTTTTTTCTCATCGCACAGGGTATCTCCTGTTTTGATGTCTTTAAACCCAACTACCGCAGCAATATCACCAGCTCCTACGTTAGGGATTGGATTTTGCTTATTGGCATGCATTTGGAAAATACGTGAAATACGCTCTTTGTTCTCTGAGCGGGTGTTGTACACATAAGAGCCTGCTTCCAGGTTACCAGAATAGACGCGAATGAAGCATAAACGACCTACGAACGGGTCGGTAGCAATTTTAAATGCCAATGCTGCAAACGGCTCTTTCACATCTGGTTTCAATATCATTTCTGCACCAGTATCCGGGTTGGTTCCTTTTACACCTTCTGAATCAAGTGGTGAAGGCAATAATTCCATCACGTAATCCAGCATGGTTTGAACTCCTTTGTTTTTGAAAGATGAACCGCAAGTCATCGGAACGATTTTACCAGCCAATACTGCCTGACGTAAGGCGTCTAATACTTCACGTTCGGTAATCGAATCCGGATTGTCAAAGAATTTCTCCATTAAGGATTCATCAAACTCAGCAACCGATTCTAGTAATTTCTCTCTCCACTCGGCTACTTCTGCTTTCATGTCATCAGGAATAGGTACTTCGGTAAAGGTCATCCCTTTATCGTGCTCATTCCAAACAATACCACGGTTGTTTACCAAGTCAACAACTCCTTTAAAAGCATCTTCAGCACCAATAGGCAATTGCAAAGGCACCGCATGCGAACCCAGCATATCGCGAACCTGCTTCACTACTTTCAAGAAGTCGGCACCGGAACGGTCCATTTTGTTGACGAAACCGATACGTGGTACGTTGTAGTTGTTAGCCAGACGCCAGTTGGTTTCTGACTGCGGCTCTACCCCGTCAACCGCAGAGAACAAGAATACCAATCCGTCTAATACACGGAGTGAACGGTTTACCTCTACGGTAAAATCTACGTGTCCGGGAGTATCAATAACGTTTACTTGATATTTGTTGTTTCTGTAATTCCAGAATACAGTGGTTGCAGCTGAAGTAATGGTGATACCACGCTCCTGCTCCTGTGCCATCCAGTCCATGGTTGCAGCACCTTCGTGCACTTCACCAATCTTGTGGCTTACACCGGCATAATACAGGATACGCTCGGTGGTGGTGGTTTTACCAGCATCGATGTGAGCGGCAATACCAATATTTCTTGTGTATTTAAGATCTCTTGACATCTTTTTCTAATTAAAATCTGAAGTGAGAGAATGCTTTGTTAGCTTCTGCCATTTTATGTGTATCCTCTTTTTTCTTCACTGCGGCACCTTCACCTTTAGCAGCTGCGATAATCTCGCCGGCTAATTTCTCTTTCATGGTTTTTTCACCACGCTTGCGTGAATATAAGATCAACCACTTCATACCCAAAGCAATTTTACGCTCCGGACGAACCTCGGTTGGTACCTGGAAGTTAGCACCACCCACACGGCGTGATTTCACTTCAACAGCTGGCATGACGTTGTTCAAAGCTTTTTTCCAAGCTTCTAAACCGTTTTCGCTGGTTTTTTTCTCTACCAATTCTACAGCATCGTAAAAGATATCGTAAGCGATAGATTTTTTACCATCGTACATCATGTTGTTTACAAACCTGGTTACCATTACGTCGTTAAACTTTGGATCAGGCAGGATAATTCGTTTTTTTGGTTTCGACTTTCTCATGTTGATTTCCTCCGTTTATGCTTTAGCTTTTGGTTTCTTAGTTCCGTACTTAGAACGACGCTGGTTACGACCATCTACACCTGAAGTGTCCAACGCACCACGAATGATGTGGTAACGTACACCCGGCAAGTCTTTCACACGTCCACCGCGAATTAACACGATTGAGTGTTCCTGCAGGTTATGACCTTCACCCGGGATGTAAGCGTTCACCTCCTTACCGTTGGTTAAACGTACACGGGCTACTTTACGCATGGCTGAGTTTGGTTTTTTAGGGGTAGTAGTGTATACACGGGTACACACGCCTCTTCGCTGTGGACAGCTGTCCAACGCTGGTGATTTACTCTTATCCACCAGAGCTACTCTACCTTTCCTAACTAATTGTTGAATGGTTGGCATTTGTTGCTTTTAGTTTTAAAATATACTTGTCCTAATTTTTAAGGACTGCAAAGGTAGTATTTCATTTTTTGATTTTCAAGCTATTAGCTAAAAATAATTAGCCTAAGTAGTAGGCACTTAGATTTGCTGATTCTTACGCATTGTACGGTAAGCTCAAAATCATCTAATTTTTACACAAAAAATTTTATTATAAAATAATTTAATTATAAAAAATTTAAATTTTTTGTAACCTGATGTTCAATAAATCCGTATAACATCATGAAATAAACAAATTATTTACTTTTAAATTAATTTATCATGAAAATTAAATTACTGTTACTTACTTTTTTCGCCATGATTGCCTTTGGCTTTACCGCTTGTTTGTTCTATGCCTGTACAAAAAACGAAAATCGGGTAGATGAATCAGCCGCAATACTAAATAAACAATCCAGAACGGGCGAATCCTTATCAACCGCACTCAATGAGCCGATTTTCAACGCTTCGGTCGGTGCGCCTATTGAGGGATCATTGGGTAAACGATGGATAACTAATTTTGTAAATGCGACATCTGAAGGCCGTTTGGAGTATTTTATTTTAGTTAGAGACCTGCAAAAAATACTTAATCAGGAAAACTGTATTGGAATTTGCATGTATTATGCCAAAAATAATAGAGACGAACTTATCGTTTTACCCATTGGATTAACGGAAAAAGGAATCCTCCTAAAAAACGACTTCATTGATACTGAAGATGGACCAATTAACTGGACAAGCGCCCAAGAGTGGATTAGCAAGTACAAAGGAGAGATAAAAGCCCGCTTTTTTGGGAGAAACACGTTTGAGCGCTTAACAAAGAATAGCGAGTGCAAAGTAATTAGAGTTTCTTTTGCAATCGACGATATGGGTAAAGATCAACTTTTGCTAGCAGATGCTGGAATTTCAGATCCGCTAGTTTATGAAGATGCCTCCAGACCCTGCCCGCCGTATTGCCCTTTGAACGAAAACTAAAAACTCAGGATTATGGAACAATTTGCCAATCAGTTATCTTACTTGTCCATATTTTCTGCGCTATTACCCATTCTTGCGTATTTACTTTTTCGAAGCAATTACCGAAATGCGCACTTGATATGTCTTCTTGCACTTCTATCATTAGTAGCTGATGTCGGGAATGAATTCTTTAGCAGATCTGGCCAAAGCGGATATGTAATTACCAATGCGTTCTTCATCATACAATTCCTGCTACTTAGTCTTTTGTACTACGCTATGCTGAAGAATAAAATATGGCTGGTTAGACTGAGCATACTGTATGGTATACTGCTATTGGCCGACATCCTGTTTATCCAGAAAATAGATGAATTTCAGGGTTGGATACGCGTTTTTGAAGCAATTGTATTGTCTTGCTATGCCATTAGCTGTTACATCAGTTTACACAATAAGCCTGATCCTGATAAAAAATCTGATTTATTACTGCTTTGGATCAATATGGGAGTATTGTTTTACTTCTTCTTTAACTTGTACCTATTCAGTATCAGCAATTATATTTTAAAAAACATGTTTAAAGAGGATGCCATGATTGTTTGGGGATTCCACAATGTAAACAACATAATTAAGAACATCCTTTTTGCCATTGGGCTCTACGAATCTGGCAAGCGGAAATTTCTTGATACTAAACTATGGTTTAATGCACCTTGGTAACAAAAAAAAGAGCGGCCATGGCCGCTCTTTTTTTGGACTAATTATTTTTTCTTCTTTTTTGCAGGCTCTGGTGCCGGAGATGATACCGGAGGAGCTTCGGCTTTAACTTCTTTGTTAAAAGTCATTTTTTGACCACCCTGATTAACCGTAAGTTCGCCCTTTGTCGTATTGAATTCAAAATCAACACCTGCACCATCAATGGTAAATTTATCGGTACCATTGGCAGTCAAAGGCATTTCGGGCTGGCCGGTAGCCTCAATAATCAATTCACCATTTTGCTCTTTAACGGTAATTTTAACCGGAATACTGGCATTAGAATACGTACCCAAATATGCTTGATTATTAACCTTGGCAGCTGAAGCATCGGTAGTAGCCGCTTTCCAAACATCGTTTGAAGAATTGTGATCAGGTAATACATGATCTGGATCCAAACTTACCGACTCTAACTCCTCAGTAGATGGATATTTGAAAGTCCAGCTGGTATTGCGTTGCCAAATCTCCACTGGAATAGTTAACCGATCTTTTTTACCACTCTTAGTTTTTACCTCTAAAATGATCGGCATCGGCATTTTTTCCAAATTATCTACCGTAATTAAGGCTCCTTGTTTCGGGTCATTCTTATCGTACTTAACCGAAGAAACCGCCTGATCTAAACGCCAGTTATTCACAAACCAGCTTCTCCAGAACCATGATAAATTCTCTCCCGATACATTTTCCATTGTTCTGAAGAAATCGTCAGGGGTTGGGTGTTTGTAAGCCCAACGTTCTATGTACGCACGGAAAGCTCTGTCAAAGCGCTCCGGACCTAAAATTTGTTCACGCAATAAAGTTAAACCGGCTCCCGGCTTCAAGTAACATAACAAGCCGATGTTTCTTTCTTTCATATTATCTGGGCTACTCAACACAGGCTCTAATTTCGGATCGGTTAAAATGGTTGCCATGCGGTGCATATCCATTTTAGGTTCTTTGTATTCGCCATTATTGAACGCCTCTGTACTCAAGCTATTGATAAACGTATTGAAACCTTCATCCATCCAACCAAACATACGCTCATTGGATCCCACAATCATTGGGAACCAGGTGTGACCAAATTCATGGTCAGTTACGCCCCATAAACCATCTTTTTTATCTTTCCAGCTACAGAACACAATACCTGGATACTCCATTCCACCCTCATTACCTGCCACGTTGGTTGCTGCGGGATAAGGAAATTCAAACCATTTAGCCGAATAATGTTCGATAGATGCTTTAGTGTATTCGGTTGAACGGCCCCAGGCTTCAACTCCGGCACTTTCAACTGGATAAGCAGAAATAGCCATGGTTTTTTTACCACTTGGCAGGTTAATTTTAGCCGCATCTATAATAAATGAAGCCGAAGAAGCCCATGCAGCATCTCGAGAATTTTTAATTTTAAACTTCCAGGTCAATTCTGTTTTTCCGCTTGGGCGGGATTTCGAATCGCTTACTTCAGCTTCACCACGAATAGTAACCGTTTTATCACTTTTATTAGCTTCTGCCCAGCGCTTTTGCTGCTCTGCTGTGTATACTTCCTGCGGATTGGTTAACTCTCCGGAAGCTACCACGATATGAGAGGCAGGCACGGTAATTGCCAAATCGAAATCACCATATTCTAAATAAAACTCACTGGCTCCTAAATAAGGATCCACATTCCAACCTCTAACTTCATCAAACACACACATGCGTGGATACCACTGGGCCATGGTAAAGATTTTACCGTTTTTGGTTTCCTGTATACCCATACGATCTGATCCATATAAAGGAGAAATAAACGAATAATCTACTTTTAACTTCACTTGGCCACCTGCTGCTTTTACAGCATTTGGCAAGAAAATTTGCATACGGCTATCAGTGATCAGGTATTTCAGCTCAGTTTCGGTGGTTTTACCCTGAATAGTGCTTATAACTTTAACCGATTTGATTTTGTAACCACCATCAAATTGCTCACCACGTGCTCCGTTACGGCTTCCATTTAATGGAATTAATGCATTTCCTCTTGAGTCAGATTTAAACAAGTTTTGATCCAATTGCATCCACAAAAAGCCTAAACTTTCTGGGCTGTTGTTAGTGTAAGTAACAACCGCAGAGCCAATAAGCTCATTGGCAGGCTCGTTCAATCGAACAGAAAGCTGATAATCGGCACGATTTTGCCAATATTTAGGTCCAGGCTGACCACTGGCCGTGCGGTACTCGTTTCCTGTTCTTGTGTAAAAAATGGGCGCAAAAGCATCGTTATAATTGTATTTGCTTTGCGTAGCAGCAGGAGTGCTTGTTGCAGCACTTTGCTGGGCTTTAACTTGATCTACGCCAATTACTAAGAGCAAAAGGGCGATTAGCAGTGAATTGATTTTTTTCATTTTATAATTGATTTAATTGTAAGACGCTAAAACGAAACAAACGTTTCAGCGTTGAAATTCTTTTTGCTTATTTGTTCAAATTTTTGGCATACAGCTGCTCGTCGAAACCTAAAAGTAAGGGTTTGGACTCTACTACAGGTCGTTTAATAAGGCTCGGCTTTTCGATCATCAATTCAAAAGCACGCTCTTTGGAGGTGATACCGGCCTGTACATCCTGCGGAAGCATACGCCAAGTGGTTCCCTTTTTATTGAGAAGGGCTTCCCAACCCAATTCAGCTGCCCATGCTTCCAATTTTGCTTTAGAAATACCTTTCTTTTTGTAATCGTGAAATTCAAACTCGATTTGATTCGCCTTTAACCAATCCAAGGCTTTTTTAACGGTATTGCAATTCGGGATTCCGTAAACTAACATAGTTATTTATTTAATCGGGTCATGGTAAGTTCTGCACCTACTGTAGCAAAACTCTGAATCATTTCAATACTTTTGGCTATCAACGCCGGAAGCTCCAATTGTTCTTCGGGTTCAAAGCCACTTAATACATACTCAACCTGGCGGCCTTTGGGGAAATCATCACCTATACCAAAACGAATGCGTGGATAATTCGAATGGCCAAGCACGGCTTCGATATTTTTTAAGCCATTGTGTCCGGCACTACTGCCTTTGGGCTTTAAACGAATGGTGCCGAAAGGCAAAGCCAAATCATCTACAATCACCAGTATATTCTCAACAGGAATTTTTAGTTCTTGCATCCAATAGTTGAGGGCTTTACCGCTCAAGTTCATGTAGGTGGTTGGCTTAATCAGATGCAGTTTCTTGCCTTTGTAATTGATCTCCGTGTAGCCGGCTAAACGCATGGTGGTAAAGTTCGCACCAGCTTCTTTAGCTAGCTGATCTAAAACCATAAAACCGATATTATGCCGGGTATCGGCATACTCCGGACCAATATTGCCAAGGCCTACAATAAGGAATTTCATGCTGAACAAATATATAAAAAAAGCCCCCGGAAATTCGGAGGCTTTTAGTATGCGGATGACTGCTATTATTAACCTTTAGCAGCTTCTTGCTCGGCTTGTTTCAAAGCACGTGACATTACTACAGAAACGATGGTATCGTCTGCATTATTGGTAATTTGGAAGTTAGGGAAGTTCAATTCGCCTATACGTACTGATTTTCCTAACTCAAGAGTTTCCATAGCTACTTCTACGTACTGAGGCATGTCTTTAGGGAATGCTTTAACACGTAGTTTACGTAATTTTTGGATCAACTTACCCCCCATTTTAACACCAGGTGATGTACCGGTTAACTTTACAGGAATTTCCATCACGAATGGCTTACTGTCATTCAAACGAAGGAAATCGACGTGCAAAATTTGCTCGGTTAATGGGTGGAATTGGATGTCTTGAAGAATAGCTTGCGCTTTAGTTCCTTCAACATCAATGTCAACGAAATGAACATCTGGTGTATAAACCAGACCTTTCAAATCAGCTGCGGACACTGCAAAGTGGATTTGATCTGCTCCACCATAAAGAACTGCAGGCACTTTGCCTTCGTAACGCAATTCTTTAGCGTCTCTTTTCCCTACGTTCTCTCTACGAGAACCGCTAATAGCAATTGATTTCATGTTTACTTATTTATATATCTAACTGAATTGTTATTCTACTTTAAACAGGTCTGATATCGAACCGTGTTCGTTTACATTGGCGATAGCCTTCGCAAACAAATCGGCAGTAGATAAGACCTTTATTTTACTGCTTTCCTGTTTTAATGGAATCGTATCGGTAACGATTAATTCCGATAAAACAGAGTTTTCTATGGTTTCGTAAGCCTTACCCGAAAGCACGGCATGGGTACATACCGCTCTTACGCTATTGGCTCCGTTTTCCATAATGAGCGACGCAGCTTTGGATAAGGTTCCGGCGGTATCACAGATATCGTCTATCAAAACAATATCTTGGCCGGTTACATCACCAATAATCGACATCGACTCAATTTCATTGGCACGTTTACGACGTTTGTCGCAAATCACCACTTCTGCATTAAAGTATTTTGCAAAAGTTCGTGCCCGGTACGATCCGCCCATATCGGGCGAAGCGATGGTTAAATTCGGCAGATTTAAACTTTTGATGTACGGCACAAAAATAACCGAAGCATCTAAGTGATCTACCGGAATGTCAAAGAACCCTTGTATCTGTGCAGCATGCAAATCCATCGTCATAATACGGTGAGCACCTGCAGCAGTAATCAGGTTGGCAATTAGTTTAGCACCAATGGCAACCCGTGGTTTGTCTTTTCTGTCCTGACGAGCAAAACCAAAATAAGGAATTACTACCGTGATGTAATGCGCTGAAGCTCGCTTCGATGCATCGGTCATCAACAACAATTCCATCAAATTTTCGGTTGGGGGATTTGTTGATTGGATCAGGAAAATATCGCAGCCACGAACAGATTCGTTGAAGTGAGGCTGAAACTCACCATCGCTAAAACGAGAGACGGTTAAATCGCCTAAGCCTTTTCCATATGCATCCGCAATTTTTTCGGCCAGAACCGTAGTTCCAGAGCCGGCAAACAATTTTACGGGATTGAATTGTAAAGGCATTGCTGATAAATTGTAGTGGCTAAAAAAATTCGGATTGCGTTTCACTCACAATCCGAACCTCTTCTGCTGTTGTCCCACCAGGATTCGAACCTAGACAAACTGAACCAAAATCAGTTGTACTACCATTATACTATGGGACAATCTCCGTATTCAGAAATTGCTTTCTGTTTAGGGATTGCAAATATAGAGGGATAAAAAGAAACCTGCAAATGAATTTGGTATTTTTTAGCGTATTCGATGTGGATTGTTAAATTCTGTTAATCGCAATTTTAGCTTCGATATTATTAAATGCAAATCCTTATTTTCGGCTTCTATAAATATTTGTACCCGAAAATCGATTTTATGAAGTATTCTAAACTGAATAACCTACTTGGCTGGCTAACTTTTCTTGTTGCTGCAAGTGTTTACACATTAACTCTGGAACCTACTGTAAGTTTCTGGGATGCAGGTGAGTTTATTGCTGCGGCTTACAAGTTACAAATTGTGCATCAGCCTGGTGCGCCACTTTTTTTGATGATACAAAAAGTATTTTCATTATTCGCTGGCAACGATACTTCTAAAATTGCCTATTTCATGAACATGGGATCGGCCATTTTCAGTGCAGCTACCATTTTGTTTTTATTCTGGACGATAACGGCATTGACTAAGAAAATTCTGGTTAAGCCGGATGAAACTCCAAGTACTTACCAGCAGATTGTCATCTTTGGAAGTGCCTTAGTTGGTGCTTTAGCCTATACTTTTTCAGATTCATTCTGGTTCTCAGCGGTTGAATCAGAGGTTTACGCCATGTCTTCATTCTGTACAGCCATTGTATTTTGGGCCATTTTAAAATGGGAAGCACATGCCGACGAACCACAAGCTGATCGTTGGTTGATCTTTATTGCGTACATCATGGGGCTTTCTATCGGTGTGCATTTATTGAACCTCTTGGTTATTCCTGCAATTGCATTGGTGTATTATTTCCGCAGAGCGAAAGAAGTTACGCCTAAAGGCACTTTTTTAGCACTGCTGATTGGTATTGCTATTCTCGGATTTATTCAATACGGCATCATTCAATACCTGATCAAATTGGCTGCAGGTTTTGATTTATTCTTTGTGAATACCTTGGGAATGGGCTTTGGTAGTGGCGTATTGTTTTTCGCTACCCTACTCGTTGGGGGAATCGCCTACGGAATTTTCTATTCGATCAAAAAGAATAAAGCACGCTTAAACTTCGCTTTGATTTGCCTAAGCTTTATCATTATTGGTTATGGATCTTTTGCCATGCTGGTTATCCGAGCAAAAGCAAACCCTACCTTAAACAATTCTGACCCTGATAATGTATTTGCTTTATTGAGTTACCTGAACCGTGAACAATACGGCGATCGCCCATTGTTATACGGCGAATACTTTGATTCAAAACCGATCGACTACAAAGAAGGTAGTGAAATCTACCGTAAGGGAAAAGAAAAATACGAAGTTGCCGGAAAGAAATTTGAACAGATTTACGACCGAAATACTTTACTACCCAGAATGTATAGCTCTGATCCTAGCCACGTTGGCTTTTACCGCGATTGGATGAAACTAGGTGAAAGTGGCTCTCCAACTTTTACCGATAATTTGGGCTTTTTATTCAGCTATCAAACCGGTTTTATGTACATGCGTTATTTTGCCTGGAACTTTGTAGGCCGGCAGAATGATGAACAAGGACATGGAAACCTAACCGACGGTAACTGGATTAGCGGCATTAAAGCTGTAGATAATCTTCATGTGGGCGGGCAGGATAAACTACCAAAAAGTCAAATCGACAATATTTCGTACAATAAATTCTATGCTTTACCACTCATTCTTGGTTTGATTGGTGCTTTTTGGCACTTTAAACGTAGAGAAAGAGATGCCGGAATTGTGGGTTTGTTATTCTTCTTTACTGGTATTGCTATTGTTTTATACCTTAACCAAACCCCGTTGCAACCACGTGAACGCGATTATGCCTACACGGGATCTTTTTACGCTTTTGCAATTTGGATTGGCTTGGGTGTAGCCGCTATAGCCGAATTCCTTCAGAAAAAAATAAATGCGCAAACAGCCGGATTAGCAGCCACTGTACTTGGCTTACTAATGGCACCGGGAATCATGGCAAAAGAAGGCTGGGACGATCACGATCGCTCTAGCAAATATACCGCCAGAGATTTTGCCATCGATTATTTGGAATCTTGTGCACCGAATGCCATTTTGTTTACCTACGGCGATAACGATACCTATCCGATTTGGTACGTTCAGGAAGTAGAAAACATTCGCCCTGATGTACGGGTTGTGAATTTAAGCTTGCTGGGTACAGATTGGTACTTGCGTCAGATGAAAGAAAAGGTAAACCAAGCCGATGGTTTACCCATAAGTATGGCTGATGATAAATTCGTTCAGGGTGTACGAGATATCATCCGTTTTCAGGATTACGGCATCAAAGAATCCATTGAGCTGAAAAATATTCTCGATATCTTGACTTCAGATAATGACCAAGATAAGATTAGTTATGAAGATGGTAGTCGAGATAATTTCCTGCCAACTAAAAATTTCAAGCTAAGCGTTAATCCAGAACAAGTTTTGGCTACCCAAACTGTTCGTCCAGAACAAAAAGATCAGATTACTCCGGCCTTGGAGTGGACCTACAACAAAAATTATGTTACCAAAGCTGAACTCGGACTGATTGATATTTTAGTGAATAATGAATGGAAAAGGCCGATTTATTTCGCCATTACCGTTCCATCTGATAATTACATGGGACTTGACAAATACCTTTATCAAGAAGGTTTCGCTTATCGTTTACAACCATTAACTCCGAAAACCGAAGAGTCAGATACGCACCTGAACGCTCAGGAAATGTACAACAACTTGATGAATAAGTTCCGTTATGGCAATATGAGAAACGCATCTTACCTGGATCCTGAATCCGGCAGAATGGCTGTCATCTTAATGAATACCATAAACATGACAGCTGAAGAGCTGATTAAGGAGGGAAAGGTTACTGAAGCGAAGAATTTATTAAATAAATGCCTAGAGGTGATTCCTTCTAAGATCAATTCCCTGAGTTTTGCCATTCGTGAATACTATTTAGCTGAATTACTGTATCAGGTTAAAGAAACACAAAAAGCGAACACTTTGGCCAAAGCAACGGCCGATTATGCCATTGATCAACTCAACTATTTGACTGATGTAGCTAAAACCAAATCGAGCATTAACTCTAATGATATTCAGTTAAACCTTTCAATACTGAATGAATTGGTTAACACAACTAAAGCTAACGGGCAAACCGGCCTCAGCACCGATTTGGAGAAACGATTTAAAGAAGTCCAATCGAACCTGAGTGGCATTCAATAACAAAAAAGGCTCCGAAATTCGGAGCCTTTTTTGTTGAATATCTTTTCACTTTATTCTTGAACAACACCCATACTGCAAAACTTCTCTATTCGCTGATCGACCAATTTGTCGATAGCAACTTTTTTCAGTTTGGATAGGTCTTTCAAGATTTGATTTTTAATTGTTTGTGCCATTAGCGCCGGATCATGGTGTGCACCACCCAAAGGTTCAGGAATGATTCCATCAATCAATTTATTGGCTAGCATATCTTCGGCAGTAAGTTTCAAACACTCTGCCGCTTTCTCTTTAAATTCCCAACTTCTCCATAAAATGGATGAACACGATTCAGGAGAGATTACCGAATACCAAGTGTGCTCCAGCATGTAAACTTTATCGCCAATTCCAATTCCCAAAGCACCTCCCGAAGCACCCTCTCCTACCACAAAACACAGAATAGGTACTTTCAACACCGACATCTCTAATAAATTACGAGCAATGGCTTCACCCTGTCCGCGTTCTTCGGCTTCCAATCCCGGAAAAGCACCGGGGGTATCGATGAAAGTAACAACCGGCTTATTAAACTTTTCGGCCAATTTCATCAAACGCAAAGCCTTACGGTAACCTTCAGGGTTCGCCATACCGAAATTACGGTACTGCCTCAATTTGGTATTGGTTCCTTTTTGATGACCAATCACCATCACCGTTTCGCCATTTATGGTAGCAAAACCACCTACAATTGCTTTATCGTCTTTTACCGTTCGATCACCATGAAGCTCAATAAAGTCATCACACATCAATTCGATAAACTGTAGTGTATACGGACGTTCCGGATGGCGGGAAATTTGGACTTTTTGCCAACGAGTCAGGTTTTTATACAGCTCGGCACGAGTTTTCTCGAGTTTAGATTCCAACTCTTTAACCGTTGCAGACATGTCTACTGACGTTTTTTGTGCAATTTGAGTAACCTTTTCGATTTCCTGTTGTAAATCGGCAATTGGTTTTTCAAAATCAAATGAAGTATCCATATGCGAATAGCAATTGAGGTGCTAAAGTAGGAAATCTGCGTCAAACCAAAAAAAGCGATTGGTGTTAGTAATATACTAGCCCCACCAAATTTTCGTTAAACCAGTTATGAACAGAGAACCACTACAGCACAATCGATTTATTGTACCGGCAAGTATCACAGGCCTTTCGCTCATTATTGCGATGGCGATTTTGGCATTTACATGGAGTGGCGTGAAATCCGAAAGCCAAACCATCAATGTAACCGGATCGGCTAAAAGAACCATCAATTCAGATCTGGGCATACTACGGATTAGCTTAAACACAGAAGAAGAGAGCAAATCACTTACATTCAAAAATCTGAAAGCGCAAATTCCTTCTTTAATTCAGTATTTGGAAGCTAAAGGTTTTCCGAAAAATAAAGTCACCTATCAGGTTATTCAAATCTATCCGAATTATTTTTACAACGAAACCGGACAGCAAACCGGAGTTCGTTCCTACACCGGAACCCAAACCTTAGAAGTTTCTTCATCCGATGTAAACCTCATCAAAGAGACCTCCCTGGACGCAGTTGCTTTGGTTGAAAAAGGACTCAATGTATCGATTAGTCCACCAGAATACTATTATACCAAGCTTTCTTCCATTAAAATAGACATTCAGGCCGATGCCGCAAAAGACGCGATGGTAAGAGGAAAGCGAATAGCTGAGGCTACCGGTAGAAAATTAGGCGTTTTAACAAATGCCAGAATGGGAGTATTGCAAATTACCCCAGAGAACTCCAACCTTACATCCGATTATGGCGTAAATGATGTGAGTTCTATCCGTAAAGAAATTACGGCTGTAATCAATGCCAACTTCCTGATTAAGTAATTAAATTTTTCTAACTTCATAGATCAACAAAGAATTATGAAGAAAGAAAAAATAATTTATTGGACAAGTACCGCTCTAGTTTGCTTGCTAGGCGCATTACCGGCTATTAGCTATTTCACCATGCCACAGGCAGCCGAAGGATTTAAACACCTAGGATTCCCGGATTTTATACGAATTGAGCTAGGAACCGCTAAGCTTGTGGGTATGCTTGTGCTGCTTTTCCCTGCTATTCCAAACAGGTTTAAAGAATGGGCATATGTTGGTTTTGGAATAACCTATATTTCAGCTTTCATTGCGCACTTAGTTGTAGACGGTTATACCAGCACTTGGGGGCCGGCATTGGCATTTACATTGCTAAGCGTTTCTTATGTATACTTTCACAAGCTACAAGACAACAAAAAATAAAACTTTTCAATCTGAATGACTTCCAGAAGAACGTTCGTCCGATTTTCGGCACTTGCTGCTGCCATAACAATTTTGCCTGATAAATTATTTGCTAAAACTGTACCTGCTATCCCGCTAGGCAAAGGCACTAAACCCATTGTACTTTCTACCTGGCGGTTTGGTATTGAGGCCAATCAGGCAGCTTGGGAGGTTTTAAAAAATGGAGGTCGAGCACTCGATGCTGTAGAAGCAGGCGTGCGGGTACCCGAGGGTGATCCAAAGGAACGTAGCGTTGGGTATGGCGGTCGCCCCGACAGAGATGGACGAGTAACTCTTGATGCTTGCATCATGGATGAATTCGCCAATATTGGTTCGGTAGCCTGCCTGGAATACATTAAACATCCCATTTCGGTAGCCCGTGCTGTGATGGAAAAAACACCACATGTGATGCTGGTTGGCGATGGAGCTTTGCAATTTGCCTTATCGCAAGGATTTCAAAAAGAAAATCTGCTGTTGGAAGAATCGGAGAAAGAATGGAAAGAATGGCTAAAAACCAGCAAATATCAACCTATTGCAAATATCGAGAATCACGATACCATTGGCATGATAGCTCTGGATGCAAATGGCAACCTGTCGGGAGCCTGTACTACCAGCGGTATGGCCTTTAAAATGCATGGGCGTGTGGGCGATTCGCCCATTATCGGTGCAGGATTATATGTAGATAATGAAATTGGTGCCGCAACGGCAACCGGGCATGGAGAAGAAGTAATACGCACTGCCGGATCGCACTTGGTAGTGGAATTGATGCGACAAGGCAAATCGCCGAAAGCGGCCTGCAAAGAAGCCGTGGATCGCATTGTGAAATTGGTAGAACGCAGAGAAAAAAGCTTAAAAGATATACAAATTGGATTCATCGCTTTAAATAAAGCCGGCGAATACGGTGCTTACTGCTTGCAAAGCGGATTCAATTATGCCGTTTACGATCAAAACGAAGGTAACCGCCTAATTGATTCGGATTATTTTCTAAAATGAACCAATTAGAAATTGCCTGTTTTAATTTAGAATCGGCACTGATTGCTGCACAATCAGGTGCAGACCGTATTGAGTTTTGTGCCGATTATGCTTCTGGCGGAATTACACCAAGCATCGAAGATTTTAAAAAATTAAAGGCATTTACCAGTATTCCGGTCTATATCATGATCAGACCCCGCGGTGGAGACTTCGTGTATAGCGAATCTGAAATTGAAACGATGAAAACTTGCATTGCTGATTTCAAAAAGGCTGGTGCTGATGGCTTTGTTTTTGGACTGCTGAATACCGATAACACCTTAGCTGAAACAAATCAGGAACTGGGGAAACTAGCCGGCGATACACCCTGCACCTTTCACCGGGCTTTCGACAAAACGCCGGATCTTTTTAACTCCTTGGAACAATTAATTGATTGGGGATTTAAAACTGTACTGACTTCTGGCGGCAGCACATCGGCCTTGGCAGGTACAGCCAAACTGGGCAAACTTCTTGAGAGGTCGCAAGGGCGCATCCAAATTCTACCAGGAGGAGGTATACGCTCTACCAATATTGCCGAATTGGCTGATAAAGTAACGGCTGGGTTTTTCCATTCATCGGGGATAATCGATGGGTCTGAAATTGCCAGTGCCACAGAGATCCTAGAACTTAAAGCAGCAATGAATCCATGAAAAGAAGCTTGCTGATTCTGTTTCTTTTTGGCCTAAGCATCCGCCTGATGGCGCAAACCAGCATCCTCAATTTGGATAAAGGCTGGCAATTTAATCAACAGGGTCAGAACAAAACCTACCCTGCAAAAATTCCGGGCACTGTTCATACCGATTTGCTCCAAAACCAACTCATCCCGGATCCATTTTATGGCGAAAACGAGCATAAGGTTCGCTGGGTTGAAGATCAAACCTGGGTCTACCAAACTAGCTTCGATCTATCTTCAGCTGTATTGGCTAATGAACATCAAGAACTGGTATTTGAAGGACTCGACACCTATGCCAAGGTCTACCTGAACGAACAAGTAATCCTGGAAGCAGATAACATGTTTAGGACCTGGAAAATTCCGGTTAAACAATTATTGAAAGGTAAGAATAATCAGTTGCGTATTGTTTTTGAACCCGTTGTTGCTAAAGCCAGAGCCCTGGCTGTTCAATTGCCGTATACCCTTCCGGGAGAAGAAAAAGTGTTTGTACGCAAGGCGCAATACCAATTTGGGTGGGACTGGGGACCCAGACTGGTAACTTTCGGCATCTGGAAACCGATAAAACTGATTTGCTGGAACCAGAACAAATTAGAAGAAGTACAGGTTAGGCAAAAAAGTCTCAATACTGATTTGGCTGAGCTTGAGATTAACTATAAACTGGCTCAAGCTCCCACAAAAGCATTGAATGTTTCGGGCTCGTTTAGTGACCAAGATACCCGGATAAAAGTTGAAGGACAAATCAAAGCCGGTGAACGTTCGGGATCATTACAGCTATTCATTAAAAATCCAAAAAAATGGTGGAGCAATGGATTGGGAGAAGCCCATTTGTATCAGCTTAGGCTAAACTTAAACGATGTGAAGCAAGTATTGGACAGCTACCAAACTTCAATTGGTTTACGAACCATTGAACTGGTGCAACAGAAAGACAGCATCGGCAGTGGTTTCTATTTTAAATTGAATGGCCAGCCGGTATTTATAAAAGGAGCCAACAGTATCCCTACTGATAGTTTTACCCCAAGGACCAGCTACGCAGATTACGAAAATTTGGTTTTGGAAGCCAAAAACCAGCACATGAACATGCTAAGGGTTTGGGGCGGTGGCATTTATGCCGATGATGATTTTTACGAACTTTGCGACAAAAATGGGCTGTTGGTATGGCAAGATCTGATGTTTGCCGGAAGCCCCTATCCTGCTGATGCCAATTTCTTGAAAAGTATTGGTGAAGAAATTAAAGATCAGGCAGTTCGTTTACGGAATCATCCCAGCTTAGCCTTATGGTGCGGTAATAATGAAATTAGCGAAGGCTGGTTCAATTGGGGCTGGCAAAAACAATACAACTATTCTAAAACCGATTCTGCAAAAATCAAACAAGACTACGATACAACTTTCGAGCAATTTATTCCTTCGGTTTTAAAAGAAGTAGATCCGGATCGTTTTTATCATCCCTCCTCTCCGGCCAATGGCTGGGGCCGTGAAAAAAGCTACCACGAAGCCGATGTACATTATTGGGGCGTTTGGTGGGGTATGGAGCCTTTTGAAAGCTACGAGAAAAAAGTAGGCCGGTTTGTTTCAGAGTATGGTTTCCAAGGGATGCCTGAGGTCAATAGCCTAAAAAAGCATCTCGCAGAAGCAGATCTAGCATTGTTTTCAAGCGGGCTCAAAAATCACCAAAAGCATGCTAAAGGCTTTGAGACCATCAGCTCTTACATGGAACGGGAATTTCCGATGCCTAAAAAGCTGGATGACTATGCCTACCTTTCCCAATTGGTGCAGGCCAAGGGAATGAAAACAGCCATAGAGGCTCACCGCAGGGCCAAACCCTATTGCATGGGCACTCTATACTGGCAATTGAACGATTGCTGGCCGGTAACTTCTTGGAGCACCATCGATTATTACGGAATGCCCAAGGCAGCTCATTATGCATTAAGTTCTTTGTACCAAGATTTGCTCATTAGTGTGGTTCCAAATAAGGAGGGTTACCAAATCCATATCGTTTCTGATCTACAAAAAGTTTTCAAAGGACAATTGAAAATACAACTGATCGATGGGAATGGCCAAATCCATTTTCAGCAAACATTACCCGTTGAAGTTGATAAAAATAGCGCTCAGATTTACGCTACCCTCGGGAAGCAAGATCTTGGGAATTTTGATCCGAAAAGATCGGTTTTATATTGTGAGCTAATCAACAATCAGGAAGTGTTGGCCAAGCAGCATTTTTATTTTGTGAAGGATAAGGAATTGGAACTACCGGCGGGTCAAATCAGCATTAAGAAGCTTTCGAATGAAAGTTTTCTGATCAAAACTGATCAGCTGACTAAGGGAGTATTTTTAGCACGAGAAGGCTGGATTGCGGACCAGAACTATTTTGATCTCTTAGCTGGTGAAGAAAAATTAATCCGTTTTAAACCGGCAAAAAATAGCGATAAACCCAATACAATGCCCTCGGTGATAACGCTAAACGAAGTATTGGAAAAGCTAAAAGATTAAACCGCAGGCTCCTGCTGGCTCAGGCAATGGAAACTACCTAACCCCCAAATAATCTCGGTAGAATCAATGCCAATAACCTCCCGATCTTTGAAGCAAGACTGAATGATGGATAAAGCCACATCATCCTTTGCACAACGGAAGGTTGGCACAATGACGTGTTTGTTCGAAATGTAGAAATTGGCATAAGAAGCCGGCAAACGCTGGTCTTCCCAAATTACAGCATCAGGCATGGGCAATTCCACAATATTTAATGATTTGCCGTTAAGCAAACGCATGCCTTTTAATTGTTTCAGGTTATGCTGTAATAAGGCGTAATTTTCGTCAGTTTTATCTTCTTCAACAACCGTGAGCACGGTATCTTCATTCACAAACCGAACGGTATCGTCAATATGACCATCAGTATCATCACCAACCACCCCTTCATCTACCCAAAGGATCTGCTCAACGCCATAAAAATCACGCAAATACTGTTCGATCTGATCTTGATTTAAATGTGGATTACGGTTTGGATTCAGCAAACAAGCCGTGGAGGTAAGCAAAGTACCTGCCCCATTAAATTCTACCGAACCCCCTTCCATTACAATACCGGGATGAAAAACCGGAATGTTGAATTGTTTACCAATTAAAGTCGGGATCACATCATCCAAATCAAATGGCGGATACTTGCCTCCCCAGGCATTGTACCCCCAATCCACAATGACTTTTTTCTGTTCCGCGTTTGGATTAATTAAAAAAGCCGGACCATGATCACGACACCAGGCATCGTTGGTAGGGTGAAAATAAAACTCCACCTGACTTAAATCGGCACCAGCCTGCTCAATATATTTTAAAGCAAAGACTTTCATAGCCTCATCGGCTACGTTAATACGCACCTTTTCGCTTTGTGAAAGTACCTTAATAAACTGTGCATAATACGGATAAATGGCATCGATCTTTCCGGGCCAACTAGCTTCTTTATGTGGCCAGCTTAGCCAAGTAGCTTCATGGGGAGCAAATTCGGCCGGAAAATAGTAGCCAAGCTCTTTAGGAGATTTCATACTGCTCATTATTCGCCGTCAATGAAACGTTGAGTAATTGGTTGATACGAATCTATACGGCGATCTCTCAAGAACGGCCAGTGTGTACGGTAATTATCTGTTTTTTGCAGATCCAATTCCTCTACATGTACTTCTTCTGCATCGTGAGAACCTTTATATAACAAAGTACCGAATGGATTGCTGATAAAAGATCCACCCCAGAATTTCATGGCACCATTTTGCTCAAAACCAACGCGATTTACACTAACTACGTGTACCCCGTTAGCTACAGCATGGCCACGCTGAATGGTTTGCCAGGCATTGTATTGTTCAGTATTGGTAGCTTCATCCTGTGAAGTAGCCCAACCGATAGCAGTTGGATAGAACAAAATTTCGGCACCCATTAAAGCCGTAATTCGGGCAGCTTCTGGATACCACTGATCCCAACAAATCAATACTCCAATAGTGGCAAACTTGGTTTTGAATACTTTATAACCCAAATCACCGGGAGTGAAATAAAATTTTTCGTAATAAGCCGGATCGTCCGGAATGTGCATTTTTCGGTATTTACCAAGATAAGCTCCATCCGCATCTAAAACAGCGGTGGTGTTGTGGTATAAACCCTGTGTGCGTTTCTCAAAAAGCGAAGCAATGATGACCACGCCGAGTTCTTTGGCTACAGCACTCAGTGCGTCGGTAGATGGACCGGGAATAGTTTCGGCCAAAGAGAAATTATCGTAATTCTCCTCATCACAGAAGTACAAGGAAGTAAATAACTCTTGCAAACACACAATCTGGGCACCTTTAGCAGCTGCCTCACGCGTTTTTTCGATTGCTTTTTGCAGGTTTTCTTCTTTGTTTGCGGTACAGCTCATTTGTACCAATCCAACGTTTACTTTAGCCATCTTTTTGAATTGAGCTGCAAAATTAATTAATTCATCAGAGTTCTCGCAGATAAAAGCATTAATAGGTGTTAGTCATGTCTTCATCCACGCAAATAATGAAGTCTGCTTTGTTTTTATTTTCCGCTAAAAGCTTATGGATGTCTTTTTGAGAAACGGTGGTTACTGTGGCTATTTTTAAGGCCGGATTGGCTTGTTTTAAATACCAAACAATGCCATCGTAATTTTCAGAATGGTAACTTCCGTTGTAATGGATAAACAACTTGCCTGGTGCCCAATTCTTCAAAATAAAATAAGACATCGTTGCATCTTTCAAGGCTTGAGCTTTGGGCATATTGGGAGTTCCATGACCGGCCATCATAGCCATCATGTTTTTATAGCCGGGCAATTCCGGATCGTAAGCAATGGGTAATGGAGCTAACCAAGATTTCTCCTCAGCTGTTAAATTGTTAAGTATTTCAAAACCTCCTTTAGAAACCATAGAAGCATATTTACGGGGTACATTGGTAGCCACAAAAGCTAGTCCTTTTTCTTTGGCAAAATTCACCAAGGGAGCATAATCGGTGGGGTAATTTTTCCATAAGCGGGCAGCCGTATCCAGACCTTTTGCCGTTAATTTTCCTGCTAAGTATTGGTTAAGCGCATTTTGATTATCCTGCTCAAACATTTCAGCACCTAAAACTACTTCTCGTTTTTGCTGGCAATCATTGGTGATTTCCAACTCCATCCAATGGCTAATGGCGTTGTTGTGATATTCGCCAATCAACACTACATCTTTTGAGGAAAGCAATTGAATCATTTTACCGTAATTGGCTTTCTTACCATCTGCAGTGTACAATACATAAGCGGGTTTAGGTTGACTAAACGCGACTAAGCTCAACAGTATCACGGCAAGAGAAAGCAGGTATTTTTTCATGAATTAATAATTTGATGCTAAGACTAAACTACGATTATTGACTCTAATTACTGAAACGAGGTTTTAAATTTCATTACCTTTAATGGATATGGAAACTAAAATCAAATGGCGTTGGAGCCTGTTGCTCGTTCTTTTATCGGGCGCTATCATACAATTTCAGGGCCGAAGTTTAAAAACAGCATTAAATCCAATTGGCATCGTTGACTTAGAATTAGCCGATACTGCATCTGAATTAAATGCCCTTTTGGCAAACTGGGATAAGGATGTTATCCGTTTAAATATCTGGATCGATTTTCTATTTATTATCGCCTATACTTTTTTCTTTATTCAATCAATACGATTAATACTTGCTAATCATCGCTTTAAATGGCTACAACAGCTGGGGAAAAAACTGATCGTATTGGCTTATGTAGCAGCAATTTTAGATGTGATTGAGAATATGCTGATGCTCGCCAGCATCATGGGGCATTATTCAGCCGGTTCGATAATCGCAACTTCAAGTGCAGCCACACTCAAATTTTCAATCATAGCCATCATCTTGATCTATTTGATTGGTTCGCTCTTGTTGACACTTAAATCAAAGGAATCACCGAGCTAAGAGGATTAAAATCTCCATTTTTGGACCCGATTATTTCCAGCATCAACAATGTACCAATTACCATTTGAATCTGGGAAAATACCCTTCGGATTATTGAATTTATCAGCCGTATTACCGCTTTGATAACCTGCAACTACCGAAAGCTTATTGGTTGATGCAGTCCATTTCCGCACCACACTTGGTGGACCGTTCAAGGTGATGTATAAATTACCCGATGAATCTCCATAGACTCCCATTGGCCCGTAGAAATTATTATCATTATCTTGAATTACGGTTGTTCCTGATGTTGCGCCGGCTAGCCACTTTTGTATGCGATTATTTCCAGTATCGGCAATATAAATCGCCCCATCGGCAGCCACATAAACATCATTTGGCATTCTAAATTCACTTGCCGAGGTGCCGGAATTGCCCGTACCTGCAACAGTTATACCTACGCTAGCACCCGGAGTCCACTTCTGGATGCGATTATTTCCGGTATCGGCAATGTAAATTGTACCATTTGCATCAATGTACATACCTCTAGGTTCTCTCAACTCTGAAGCACTTGAGCCCTGTCCAGTATTTTTACCTGCAACCGTAACTGGCGTAGAGGTATTCGCGGTATATTTCAATACACGAGCATAGTCTAATACGTAAATATCACCGTTAGTATGTACATATACTGCTCTTGGGCTCAAAGGATCAGTAAGAACGTTAGGAATACCTGTTAATGAGCCAGCGACAGTAGTACCCGTAGTAGCGCCCGGAGCCCACTTTTGAATTCGATTGTTGCCTCCATCTGCTACAAAAATAGCACCTGCCGCATCTACAAAAAGCCCGACCGGGTTTTTTAACTGATTAGCAGCACTACCCATATCGTTTCCTCCTGCAACTGTTGTACCGATCCCCAAAGTTTTGAATGAAACTTCGTTTCCATATGCGGTTCCTCCTTTATTTGTTGCATATGCCCTCACATAATATGTGACACTAGGATTCAAACCTGTCAATTCACTACCAAATGAACCTACACCTGAACCATCGTTTGTTTTTGTATTTAAGACAATTGTTGGATTTGGACTGGTAGACCAAACCACTCCCTTGGAACTAACGACTTCGCCACCATCACTAAGCACTTCGCCACCAGTATAGGCAACATAGGTGCCAAATGAATAGACATCTGTTGTAATTAGGGTAGCCAGTTTAGGCGAGGAGCTTTCTTTCTTACAAGCAGCCAAACACAAAAAGATGAATGATATAAGGATAGAATTCAGGATTTTTTTCATAATTAAGCTTGTATCAACAAGGTGTACTATCTAAAGATACTACAATTAAACTAGGAATGACCGATTAACTATCGGCCATTCCAAATCACAAAAAAATTGTCCATATTTAGTAAAACATGAATCAAAACTGATCCAAAACCCCAGCTGCACTTATTTTAAGTTGTTCCTCGTCTAATACATGGTCTTCTAATTTTCCCTGCAAAAAGTCATCGTATGCAGCCAAATCGAAATGACCATGCCCGCATAAATTGAATAAAATGGTACGTTCTTCTCCAGCTGCATCAGCTGCTTTAGCCTCACGAATTACCTGAGCTATGGCATGATTAGCCTCTGGAGCAGGCAAAATCCCTTCGGTCTTGGAGAACAGTAAACCGGCTGAAAAGCATTCCAGTTGTTGCAAAGCCACGGCTTCTATCAAACCATCTTTCAACAACTGACTGCACAAAGCACTGGCTCCATGGTAACGCAATCCTCCGGCATGGAGGCCCGGCGGCATAAACTCGTGACCTAAACTGTACATCGGTAATAAAGGTGTATAACCGGCGCTATCTCCAAAATCATAGCCAAATTTACCGCGGGTAAGTTTAGGGCAAGAGGCCGGTTCAACGGCTATGGCTCTCACCTTGCGTCCGCCTCTCAACATCTCGCCCACAAAAGGAAAGGCAATACCTGCAAAATTAGATCCCCCACCCAATGGGGCAATCACTATGTCTGGGTAAGCATCCACTTTTTCGAACTGCTTTTGGGCTTCCAGACCAATCACGGTTTGGTGCAATAGCACGTGATTTAAAACACTACCGAGTGCGTAATGGGCTTTTTCATCTTGAGCGGCTACTTCAACAGCCTCGCTGATGGCGATACCCAGAGAACCAATATTTGCCGGATCTTTTGCTAGTTGCGATTTACCAACTTCTGTAAGCTCACTTGGCGAAGCATGAACATTTGCTCCAAAAGTTTCCATAATGAGTTTACGATAGGGTTTTTGATCGTAGCTTCCGCGAACCATAAATACTTCGCACTCAATACCAAACTGAGCACAAGCAAAGCTCAATGCAGTCCCCCATTGTCCGGCACCGGTTTCGGTTACAATCTTCTTGATGCCTTCCTGCTTGTTGTAATAGGCCTGAGCTAGGGCCGTGTTGGTTTTGTGCGAACCACTCGGGCTACCACCCTCGTATTTATAAAAAATCTTGGCTTTGGTGCCTAAAGCCTTTTCCAACCTTTCTGCCCTGATTAAGGGGCTGGGCCTATAAATGGCATAGGCTTCACGGACAGGTTCCGGGATCTCAATGTAAGGTTCGGCACTCACTTCTTGTTTAATTAATTCCATCGGAAAGAGAACTTTCAAATCATCTGGACCAATCGGCTGCCTAGTTTGTGGATGCAGTGGTGGCAGGGGTTTATTCATTAAGTCTGCAGTAATGTTGTAATAATGCGTAGGCATTTCGTCCTTGTTCAAATAAATTTTCATGATGCTAATTTTTAAAAATGTAAACTGATTATTGAGCAAGGGAATCGGAGTGAGAATGTCGTTAAACGACGAAGGGTCCGCCCTTTGCTCTGGCAGACCCTTCTGAAATAGTTATTAGGCGATTAACGCCATAGTATCCTAGCACAAGTGACCGCCTGATTGTTCTCAGGGCGCCACCAATTTGCACTTGTAAGATTTAGGAATTTCATTAATTACAAATATATAGGTAGCAAGCACAAATCCAAACATCTTCTTATTAATCTCAGCTAAATTTTAAATAAATTTAGCCACACAACAACAAAAAATTGGTTTAGAGAAACAATCATGATAGCAGATAGACCCTATATCGCAAACAAAATAATTGAATCAGTTCAAACATTTAATCAGCTGATACAAGAATTGGATGCGGATCAATTCGAAAAATCGGTAGAAGGCAAGTGGTCGGCCGGACAAGATTTGGCTCACTTAATAAAAACACTTAAAATCATCGGTTTGGCATTTATCCTTCCCAAAGTTTTATTGAAACTTTTATATGGAGAAGCCAACAGACCAAGTAGAAGTCCTGAAGAGCTCTATGAAAAGTATAAAGGAAATCTGGCTAAGGGCGGTAAAGCCCCTGCTGCATTTATTCCTAAGAAAGTGAGATTTGCTAAAGCGGACGAGTTGCTTCAACAACATGAATACTACGGCAAACTCCTGATCAAAAGATTGAACAAAATTTCTGAGAAAGACCTCGATACTTATTTACTGCCTCATCCATTGATCGGGAGGATCACTTTAAGAGAGATGCTTTGCTTTACATTTATTCACACCAATCATCATTACCGAGCATTGGAAAATAAATTGCAAGGGCATTAAAAAAGGCGACTTTCACAAGTCGCCTTTCTAAACATAAAAATAGAATGCTTAAAGCGCCAAATCAAAGCGATCTAAATTCATCACATTGTTCCATGCAGCTACAAAGTCTTTTACAAATTGTTCTTTATAGTCTGCTGAAGCGTATACTTCAACTAAAGCACGTAATTGAGAGTTCGATCCGAAGGCTAGATCGGCACGGGTAGCGGTCCATTTTGTTGAACCGGTAGCACGATCGCGGCCAATGTATTCATTGGTTCCGGCTGCTTCCCAAGCTGTGCTCATATCCAACAAGTTCACAAAGAAATCATTGGTCAAAGCTTCTGGGTTTTTCGTAAACACACCGTGTTTGCTGCCATCGGCATTGGTATTTAATACACGCATTCCTCCAATCAAAGTGGTCATTTCTGGAGCGGTAAGCGTTAATAGCTGAGCTTTATCCAATAACCATTCTTCGGCATTGCGGTCGTATCCTTTTTTCGCGAAGTTGCGGAAGCCGTCAGCTTTAGGCTCCAATACTGCAAATGATTCTACATCGGTTTGTTCCTGTGTAGCATCGGTGCGACCTGGCGTAAACGGAACCGTTACATCGAAACCTGCTTTTTTAGCAGCTGCTTCTACACCTGTACAACCCGCTAAAACAATAAGGTCAGCTAAAGAAATTTTCTTAGCTCCTGAATTGAAGCTTTGTTGAATACCTTCCAATACCTCAATTGTTTTTTGCACCGGCTGATTTACTTCCCAATATTTTTGTGGACTTAAACGAATACGGGCACCATTTGCACCACCACGCTTATCGCTTCCGCGGAAGGTAGAGGCTGAAGCCCAGGCCGCAGACACCAATTGACTGATGCTTAATCCTGAGTTCAACACTTGAGTTTTTAAAGCCGCGATGTCTTGCTCGTTTACTAATGAATGATCAACTGCAGGAACAGGATCTTGCCAAATCAAAACTTCAGAAGGAACATCTTTACCTAAATAACGGCTAAGCGGACCCATATCACGGTGCGTTAACTTAAACCATGCTTTGGCGAATGCATCTGCAAACTCAGCTGGGTTTTCGTGGAATCGTTTAGAGATTTTGTTATAAATCGGATCTTCTCTTAAGGCCATATCTGCAGTCGTCATCATTGGCGCATGCTTTTTAGACGGATCATGTGCGTCGGGAACGTTGATACCTGCCCCACCTTTAGGTTGCCACTGTTGGGCTCCTGCCGGGCTATGGGTCAATTCCCATTCGTAACCAAATAAAGTATCGAAATAGCTATTATCCCACTCAATCGGCGTAGGTGTCCAGGCACCTTCAATACCGCTGGTAGTAGTGTGCTCACCCTTACCGGTTCCAAAGCTGTTAATCCAGCCAAATCCCTGATCTTCTATACGGGCACCTTCTGGTTCCGGACCAACCAATGCCGGATCACCAGTACCGTGGGCCTTACCAAAGGTGTGACCACCGGCAACAAGAGCAACGGTTTCTTCGTCGTTCATGGCCATACGGGCAAAGGTTTCGCGGATATCACGAGCAGAAGCCAATGGATCTGGCTTGCCATTAGGGCCTTCTGGGTTCACATAAATCAAGCCCATTTGTACGGCACCTAGTGGATCTTCCAACTGGCGATCGCCAGTGTAACGCTTATCGCCTAACCATTCGGTCTCAGGTCCCCAATAAATATCTCCTTCTGGTTCGTACACATCGGCACGACCGCCGGCAAAACCGAAAGTTTTGAAACCCATCGATTCCAAAGCCACGTTTCCGGTTAAGATCATTAAATCGGCCCATGAAATTTTACGACCATATTTTTGTTTAATGGGCAATAACAACCGACGAGCTTTGTCCAGGTTACCGTTATCTGGCCAACTGTTGAGTGGCGCAAAACGCAATGTGCCTGCACATGCACCTCCGCGACCATCAGTTACACGGTACGTACCTGCACTGTGCCAGGCCATACGGATAAAAAACGGACCATAGTGACCGTAATCTGCAGGCCACCAATCCTGTGAATTGGTCATTAAATCCGTTAAATCTTTTTTCAAGGCATCCAAATCCAAACTTTTGAATTCTTTAGCGTAATCGAAATCCGGACCATAAGGGTTGGTTTCCGGAGAGTTCTGATGTAAAATTTTAAGATTTAACTGATTTGGCCACCAGTCAGCATTTGAGAACGCACCAGCAGTGGTGTGTTGTGGAGCTGCACCATGACCAAAAGGGCATTTAGCTTCGTTAGTTGTTGTATTTTCCATGATGATAATTTACACGTGAATTAGGGTGTAAATTTAGTGTTTTATCAGGCGATAAATAAGTGTTGTAACACCAAATTCAAGATTTGAGAATTGGATGACACGAAGAAAAAAAAGGCAGTCGCCTGAGGGTGACTGCCTTACAATTGTCTTAAAAAACTTAGCGAAAATTGAAAATAAAGGGCAACAGAAACGTAACAAGAGCTGTCCAAAAGCCGTAAATGGGTAAATAGACGGCTATTACATGTTCTACATCCTCTATTACAGCTTTATTCTTGAGCACTAAAAGTAGTTTGTAGCACACCCATACTAAGTTGATGAATATGAAAACATTGCTGCCCAATACGGCCAAGCGGTTTGGGGTTAGGCCAAATTCGGCAATTCGTAAAGCTATGGCTGAAAGTGCAATACCATTGGTAACGATGGTAAGCAAAGCTAAACCACACAAGAAAAGAAGTGTTACCTTACCGACACCATTTTTAGTGCCTTCGGTTACCGAAAACACGATCAAAGCCATTACACCAATCAGTAAGGCATTGAATATCATTAAGAATTCACGATCGCTATATGGATTTTTAGCAGCTGTGGTTAATGCGCCTAAAAACAAGAGGAGCATCACAAAAACAATGGGTGTGAAAATACGAGCTATAATTGGTGAAATTTTATTAACCAATTGCGGATTGTTCTGCACAAGGTAGGTTCCCAAAATTGGAATTGCCGGTGCACCGAAAACAATTACATATTTCGCGTAAAACTCACCAATAAGGATACCGATTAACTGAAATAAACCGAAGGTAATTCCGGTAAACAGCGCTCCAGAAAGTGCAAGAATGGCACACATTACTACCAAATTGCCGTTGAACCGCAGGTAATCGATACGTTTTTGCATGTTTTGTAAATCCTTACCCATATACGAGTACGCCAGAACGGCCCATAATACCAGCGGCAAGTGGATGCAAGCTAGGTTGAGTGTATCACTTTTGGGGTTATTGGGAAGAAAGTTGATGTATACTGCCGACAAAACGGTGATTAAAAAAGGTGCAAACCATTGGCGAGTAGTTAAGTTTTGTTTCCAAAGGAAGAAAATGGTCAGCATGGGGAAAACCACAAAACCGATATTTCTCGGGAAAAAATAATCTGGATCTAAACCTGCAAAATCAGGAATTTTAGCGATTAGTCCGGCGATGAAGGTTGCAATGACTACAAAAATCAACTGTGCTTTATTGATCAACAGAAGATCATCGTCGGCAAAATTAAGACGCTGGTTCCAAATTTGAGCGGTCTGATTAGCGCTGATTTCGGGATATAGGGCATTGAACTCCCGTTGAAAATTACTGCGGTTTTCACGGTACAATTTTTCCAGCTGTGCTGGTTGGTCTAAATACCGGATAATTTCTTCTTTCATATTCATATTTGATTTTATCTAATCTAAAAGCTGTTAAACTGAATGTTTAATGATTTTTTCTAAGGCATCTAAATGTTCGGAGAAGGCCGTTTTACCCAAAGCAGTTACTAAATAAGAGGTGTTGGGTTTTTTCCCGATGAATTGTTTTCTAACCTCGATATAACCGAATTTTTCTAGGGCTGATATATGACTGGCCAAATTACCGTCGGTAATTTGCAACTGCTCTTTTAATGAGCCAAAGTCTGCATGGTCGTTTACCAGGAGGATTGACATCACGCCCAACCGCACTCTGCTTTCAAAGGCCTTGTTTAAATTTCCGATGAAATTTTTCACTTTTCGTATTTGAAATAAATAACGATTCCATAAACCATGTGGAGTACCCCAAAACCGAATGCCCAGAATAACAAACCAAAGTCTATGAAAAAGGAAGCCAGAAGACCCAGGACCAGCTGCCAAACACCCAGGTAGCCAATATCATCAATGGTGTATTTACTGGTATTCAACAAGGCCAAGCCATAAAAAATTAAGGTTGCGGGAGCAATAAATGCTACCTGACCGTGGTAAAGTAGGATAAAACAATAAGCCGCACCAGCTACAATTGGGATGGCTAAATTGCTTAATGCCCGTTTGGCAGTAGCATTCCAAAAGGGTAAATTCTGTTTTTTTGCTTTACGTTTGGCAAACCAAAAGCCTGCCAGCAAAGAAGAAAACAACACCAAGGCCACATCTGCAATTAAAAAGTCGGAAAAATTTGGATTAAGTTGACCATCGGGACTTGTAATCCACTGGTAGTAGGCTGCTGTGTTTGGTGTAATACCTAAATACAGATAGGCTGCAACGACACCAATAATGGCAAATAGCCCAACTACCACCCCCGCCATTCCACTTAGGGATAAAAACCTGGAAGAACGCTCCATCAGATTTCGAATTTCTTTCAATTCTGTCAATTGCTCTTGTTGATTTTTCATATTTGAAAGTACTTTGAATTGCAAAGTTATTAAAAAAATCAATAGAACAAATTTTTAAGGCCTATTTAATCACACCAAAGAAATTTGAGGACATATAAAAACCCCGCAGGACTGCGGGGTTTTTATATTTTGAACGAAACTTAAAAAAAGGAAGTGATTAATTTCGTGGGATAATGCCCAATTGCTGCATAAACTCCAAGTTGTCCATGAAATCTTGTTCTTCAGCAATTTTACCATCTTTCATTTTTACGATGGTACACCCAATAACATCTACAGATTTACCGGTTGCAGGAATTCCAAAGAATGGTCCGGTATGTTTTCCGGTAAATTGCCAATATTTAACTAACTGATCACCATCAGCGAAAATCTGCTTTATTACAAATTTACGCTCACTAAATCCAGTCACGAAATTATCGTAGTATGCTTTGGCATTTGCCTTACCTTTAATTTCAGGAACTGTGTGTAACACTGCATCATCCACATAGGCTGTGTCTAAAATGTTAGTTCGACCTTCATTAATAGCCACTTCCCAGACATTGGAATAATAGGCTATATTGCTTTTGCTTAATTCAGCTTTTGTATCGTTTTCAGATTTACAAGAGGCCAACACAGAAAGTACGCATAGAGATAAAATGATTTTTTTCATGATTTGAAGTTTATGGTTACGTACTATGAAGATAAGTATAATAAAATTGAATAAGGTTTAATAGCTTTTTATAATCAGATTACTCCATTGCGTCATTGCTTTTAATGATAAACAACAAAAGCCCCACATTCCTGTGAGGCTTTTTGGGTTCCCCTATTCCTCTAAAAATACAGCAATCATGTAATGAATTGGGATTGTATCTATCCGGAAATAAAAGGGTTGAACTTCTTGCAATTCTAGAACAAGGACTTTATAACGTCTCTAAAAATCAAGAATAGAAATACCAGTACCCCCACAATAACTTCGTTTCGGTACTTTTTAAGGAATTGAATCATCTTTGCAATTTAGTCAAATGTGTGTATGAAATAAGGTTTGAATACCCTTTGCAACTGGTAAAGTAATTGTACTTCTAAGATACTTGAAAATCATCAATTTTAATAATCAAGGCTTATCTATCATTTAAACCAATCCCAAATCCGAACATTGCAGCTACTAAAGCAAGATGAAGTACTAAAACTGCTTTTTGCCAAGTAGGTCTTTGATCCCACTTTTGGTCAGGATTAAAAGGATCAAATGCCATACCGATACCTAAAGATGCCGCAGCTTGCATGTAATCTTTAGAAAAAAGGGCTTGATATAAACCTAATACTACAAAGCCAATGTAGAGAAATTTGTTAAATGGTGATTTCATAGCTGTTTGGTTAAGAGTACAAAAAAGGTCCCGCCAAAAGCGGGACCGAAATTAGTTTACTTGTTTAACTTGCTAAATTGTTGCGTTATTTTCTCAAATTCATCTTCCAATACCTCAATTGCACCCACTTTAGATGGCGAGAATGGTTCTAGTGCAAAGCAAAGCGCAAGATATACATCGCTCAACCTTCTTCTATACTTAAACTCGTCGAAAAACACGGTTTTTCTGTTGGTCTCAATAATTTCTTTTCTGAAATTAACAAGTGCACTTAGTTTCTTTTGTTGAGTGCCAGTCTTAGATGATAAATTATTCAGATTGGCTATTGCTGCATCCAAGTCATTAACCAATACGGCTAATTTTTCATGTAGCGTATACAAACGCATGGTTTGTTGATGTAGCAAACTCATGTTTTCGGCAGTAAATCCTTTTTCAGCGTTTGGCTCAATAACAAATGTCTGCTCCACTGTTTTATCGCCAATGGTTAACACTGCCTTGTAGGTACCAACTTTCACTTTTGGCCCAATAACTGAAGAAAACAGCACCGGCGAACCGGCAGTGAAACCTCCAACTGCTACTTTACATGGATTTTGATCAAGTCCCCAAAACACCTTGTTCAAACCCTTATTTGCAGTTGCATTGAGATCTTTTACCTTGTTATTTTGTTCATCGTAGATGGCAATTTTGACAGATTGCTCAGAGCGTTGCTTCAAGTAATATTCGAAAGTTGGCAGGTTCGCTTTATTACCCACAATCCATCCGGCCAGGTTGCCGTCATCAGCTGGTGTTTGCGGAGCGAAATCATATTTGAAATTACCTACCGGATAAAAAATCACATCTTTATTCAAATCTGACTTAACCAGCATACGCAAAGAGGCAATATTATCTAAAACATAAATACCTCTCCCGTGTGTAGCAATGGCGAGATCTCCGGTATGAGGAACCACTTTAATGTCTCTTACCAAAGCATACCAAGGAATATTTTGATACTTACTTCTCATCCACTGTTTGCCGCCATCAATTGAAAAGAATAAACCCATTTCAGTACCTAAGAACAACAATTCTTCTTGTTCCAGATCTTCTCGAATTACGTGTGCAAAACCGGTAAATTCTTTAGATGTTATGCGTTGCCAGGTTTTACCGGCATCAGTAGTCATTGCCAAGTAAGTTGCATGATCGCCATAGGCGTGGTTATCAAAAGTTACATAAACCCGATTGGGATTTTTAGCTGAAACTTCGATGCTGGAGATCCAAGCAAACTTGGGTATACCAGCTTCCCAAATTTTTGGAGCTAAATTTGTCCAAGTCTTACCCGCATCATTGGTGTATTGAAGATACCCGTCATCAGTACCCACCCAAATAACATCTTCGTTTGAAGGATCTTGGGTTATGGTAAATATGGTACAGTGATTTTCAGCACTGGTATTATCGCCCGTTATACCGCCGCTTTTTTCGGTATTTTGTTTAGCACGGTCGTTGGTGGTTAAATCTGGAGAAATTTTAACCCAGTTGGTGCCTTCATCGGTTGATTTGTATAAAAATTGATTACCCGTGTAGAGATTGTAGCTGGTTTTACTTCGTGTACTCTTTGCCACTACAATAGGTGTGTTCCAGTTCCATCGGTGTAAATCTTCGCCCAATTTACGTTGTGGTTTTATTCCATAGCTTAAACCGGTAGTCAGGTTGATACGGTTCATCTCTCCACCTTGCGATTCAGCAAATACGATGTTTGAATTGAGTGGAGAAGGTTGAACCCAGAATCCATCACCACCGTTCAGGAATTTCCAGTCGGTACTCGAAACTCCACCTGCTGAAGAGCTAGGAGCCATCCAAGAACCGTTATCTTGCAATCCACCATATACATTGAAAATCTCATCGTTACTAACGCTTACATGGTAGAACTGACCAACTGGTAAGTTGTTTAGAAATGACCAAGAAACACCTTTATTGTGGCTCACGTAGACCCCACCATCTGTTCCGAGATAAAGTGTGTTTGTCTGTTCGGGATTAATCCAAAGAGCGTGATGATCTGCGTGTGGAACTACAGTGGTAGTTAGGGCATTAGACCATGAATAACCGCTATCAATGGAGTATTGAAAGTCAAAAGCTGGGCGGTACACTCTTTTTGGATCTTTTGGATCAAACTCGAGTGTGCTGAAATAGAATGGGCGTGCCGTAATGTTATCGGTGCTGGCTAATTTGGTCCAGGTATTACCTTCATCTTGCGATTGGTACAAGCCCGGTACTTTGGCTTCTACTATGGCTAATACTTCTTTGGGTTTAGACGGATTAATGCTCACAACAATTCTTCCCAAATCGCCTTCAGGTAGTCCTGCAGTTATTTTTTTCCAGGTTTTCCCGCCATCTGTTGATTTGTACAAGGCACTTGATTTCCCTCCCGAATTGAAAGAAAATGGTTGACGTCTGAACTGCCAGAAACTTGCCAACAACACATTCGGGTCAGTGGGGCTCATGGCAATGTCTGCACAGCCGGTGTTCTCATCAACAAACAAAGTCTTTTTCCAGGTTTTGCCACCATCAGCAGATTGGTACAAGCCTCTGTGTTTGCTTGAGCTCCACAATGGACCAGGCGCAGCTACGAAAATAGATTTCGGGTTTGTGGGATCGATGACAATTTTGCTGATATGCTCTGTGCTATCCAAGCCAATTTTTTGCCAGTTGGCTCCTCCATCGGTCGATTTGTAGATACCATCGCCAATAGAAACTGAGTTTCTCATGTTGCTTTCGCCCGTACCCACATAAATGGTTTTATTCGATTTGGGATCAATGGCCAAGGCACCAATAGACTGGCAGTACTTATCGAAAACTGGGGAAAAGGTGGCCCCACCGTTCAAACTTTTCCAAACACCTCCACCGGCTGTACCTACGTATAAATTGATTTGTTGGTCAACGGTAACGCCAGCAATGGCCGAAATTCTTCCACTCATGGTTGATGGCCCTAAATTTCGGGCCGTCATTGATTGAAAGTACGAAGAATTGATGCTGCTATTTGAAAGATTTTGTGCGTTCAGTTGCAAAACCAAACACAAGCTTGCTAAGAAGCTCAAAAACAACTTTTGCATAAAATTTAAATGAGTTAGCGCTTATTTACCTTCAAATAGTTTGGTATCGATAACCGGATTAACATCCATTTTATCAATTACAAAAATCTGACCCATTTGATCCCATTTATGAGGAACTTTGATACCAAAAGGAACGGTTTTATAATCTTGATATTTAGAAACGAGCTTGATTTCCTGACCCTGCTGTTTAACCGTTTTTTCTTCTTTGTAAATCAGGTTGGTGTTCACATCAAAAAAATAAACGGTTTCGTTTTTGTTTTTGGTTACTAATCTAATTTTGTAGAATTCGTTACCATCTTCTTCATCTTTTCCTAAAAATTCAACAGTTGAGCCTTTTTGAGCATAGTCTATAAATTCATCTTGTATATCAAGATCATCTAATTTTTGCTGTAATTCTTCAGCAGAAATAGGCTCTAAGGTTGATCTGCCGCCAAAAGGATTTTGCGACCAGCCTTTAGTTGGCGTAGTAATATCAACTATTTTCTGACCCTGGAATTCTGCGTCTACCCTAACACCTACACCATTAATTGCTTGTTGAGTAAAATTAATCTGGATACCTTGAAGTTCAATGTGTCCATCCGTTTTCAAGGATTTAATTTGTTTCCATTTCTCTTTGCCGCCGATAGCATCCACGTATTTCTGGATAATTTCGTCTGCGCTTTGGGCATAGCTAAGGAATGAAACGAAGCTTAATGCAAGTACTGCAAATGTTTTGGTGAGTAAAGTTTTCATGGTTTTATTTTTAAGTTTTATACTAAGACACTTTGTCTATAAAATTGTTACACTTAGCAAGTTAACGATTATTCCAACCATCCATTATCCCTGATTTGATGTCAGTATAATCTGTAACAAGCCAAATCACTAAAACAATTAGGAGAATGGTTTTCCAATGAGTCTTTACTAAAGTTTTTAAGTCGTTTAAGAAGTGGTTCATATCTGTGATTTTAAGGGTTAAATTAAATTCATAGGGTTTGGTTTCGGGTTTCTTGACAAATTCTGTAAGATCGGTTTTCAAAGCTTCACCAATCACTTTTAAGGAGTAAAGACTCGGTTTCACCTCGTTATTTTCAATCCGTTGAATTGTCCTAAGCGTTAGTCCAGTTTGTTCGGAAAGTTCTTTTTGAGAACAATTCAAACTGGATCTAAGCGCTTTTAATCTTTCACCAAATTCCATTTGCAAATATGATAGGGGTAAATGAATAAATTATTGACATATAGGCGTCATTCAGACGACATTTTACTGTCGAAAAGGCAATAATTGGTTATTTATTCTCTTCAATAATTTTTTTTAAATCGGAAGGTATCTCCATTGGTTTTAATGGAGGTACGTTGGCACCTCCCGTATTGCCAACAGGAATTTCGCCAACAAACGACTTTACACCACCGGCAAGTAAGCGAGGTATTTGTCCAATGATCTCTTTAAGGTCTTTAATCTTGATACCAAATAACAACATTTTCCAATGAACCAGTGTGTGATGATACGGATAGGGTTGGCCAAGAATATGGGCTCGCTCAAGATGATACCAGCTTGTACTAAAATCATTATTTGAAAAACATTTACCAGCAATTTCTAACTCCCTACGGAAGAAGGGCTTTAATTTCTGGGGCATTGTTGTATGTATTTTCATATCTACCTTTAGAGAATTTTAAAAAGTTATTACTGATTATTATCCAAACTTAAGATTCTCTTGAGCGACTATCTGCCATCGTTTTTGACGGTGTTTATAAAATCTCTTGGCAAAAGAGGTTATAAATCCGGTCATCATTCCCGCGTAAATAGTAATTGAGTCTTCATAATAGATTTTACCATCACCCAACTTTCTCATTGTTATAAGGTGATTCCAAACTTTTGCGCCACTATCCCATTCTTTGGTTGATAACACATAATTACTATTGTCAATTTTATCTACAAAGAGATAGTGAATTCCTCCAAAAGGAATGATTCCAAATACACGCGTCTCAAATCCATATGTTTGACCAACCTCCCATTGTTTTGGAAAATCTCCATTCACTGATTTGAATTTTATCATTCCCTTTGCCACAAATTCCAATAAAGCCGGTGTTTTTACATTCTCCCAGGCAGTATCAATCCCCATTAAAATCTCAGAATGGACAGTTAGTTTTTTTGCTTTAACCTTACTGTCACTATAATCAATGATGACAGACTCAACTTTAGCAACTGGCTTCAATTTTTGAGCGTTTACGTTCATTTCCATCCCTAAAATTCCAAAAAACAAAAAGTTTCTTAATTACTTAACTTAAACTTAGCAGAAAATGATATTTCTTTTCCAAAAACGAAAAAAGGGTTACACTATACAAGTATAACCCTTTTTCTTTGATACTGCTCCCCTTACAGACGAAAGATGCAACTATAATGCGATGATTGAGTATGTGACTATCAGGAAATTGAAGAGTTGAACTTCTGAAAATTTGCAATGAACTAATTTCCTGTAATAATTAAAAGCTTTACTTAATTACCACTTGGATAGAATTGTAGTATATCGTGGTAATACCCTCAAATCCGGAGTCTGTACCAATTACTAACCAGATTTCCCCTTGTTGGTTGGCCTTAACATTTAAAGGTGTAGCTGTGTTAAGTTGTTTAATCTTGTAGACATTCTGGTCTGTTCCATTGGCGAAATCCCCAATTACCTTCATATCAGTGCCTCCAATTGATTGATTTCCCTTATCGATATTCATTCGATACCAGTTTTCAGATGTATTCAGCACTTTTATTGGTTCGAAAGGCACAGCGCCTGCCTTTATTTTTACCCCTTCACCCGGAGCCCCACCAACACCAACCATATTATTGGCGACATTGGTTGCAAAATCAACTTTAACATCAACTATATAGTTCCTGTCAGGGGTCAACCCTGTTACTTTCTTTTTAATAAACATAAAGAGGTCATCGCTTCGATTAACTCCAGATTGCCGGATTGCCCCGTCGGAGGTATTTAGCGGTAGCGGCAGTCCGGAATGTGAAAATTGGAGTTGATACTGAGATAACATTAGCGGGTCATTCGGATAGTCTGCAAAATCACCTACCCAGTTATCTGTACCTGCTGTAAAGTTGTCAATAATTGTTTTATCAGTTGAAGACTGAATATTGCCGGTTTTTTTACAGCCGCAAAAAATAAAAACTAAGACCAGGGAAGACAAGCAAAGTCTGTAAAACAATCTATGCATTTGCTACGAGAATTATTTTCAAAAATATTAAAAAGATGCAACTACCCTAACTGACTGATGGATAAAGAAAAAGCCATCATTTATGATGGCTTGTCCAGTGTGGCTCCCCTTTTCAACGAAAGATGCAAAATAATGCGATGATTGAGTATGTGACAATCAGGAAATTAAAGGGTTAAACTTTGTATATTTTTGCAGGAGATTCATTTCTTGATTTCCTTTTAGCAAAAAGCGCAATAATCAATTTTTAAAATCAAGGCTACCACAGGGAACCATTACAACTTCTGTACCGGCTGTAATCTTGTAAAATAGTTTTTTATCTTTTACTAAATATTCTGCCCTAACTGGCCACTTTGTTTTATGGATGAAAATTGCACTGTAAAATAAATAATTTTTGAAAGGTGAAATTCTATTACTCAAGTCCCTTAATTGATATGATTCATTAGTTAAAAGAGCCGGTATGCCCCTAAGACCATAATCAAACTCTTGCAATTTGTCAAGTGTCATATTTGAACTTGTAAAGGCAACTTTAGCGTACGATTCTTTTGATTTAAAAGAAATGATTGTGGGAAATTTAATTTTTAAATCCAGAGGCGATGATGCTTCATTACGTACATTGGTCCAAAAAATAAAATAATTGTACTCTTTTCCTTTATAGGAAACGATTCCCCCTCCCTTAGGTAAACTATTGGTAATAATTATTTTATTCTTGACTGAAGAATTATAGACAACTTTAGAATACTCCCAATTCTTATTTTGAACTGACTGCCCACTCAAGTTTAAAGAGAGTAATATTAGAAGGCAAGTGGAAAATATATTCATAAAATCAAAAAGGGTTATACTTTACAAGTATAACCCTTTTACTTTTTTATCTGCCCCCTTTTCAACGAAGGTTGCAAAAAAAATAGGATGATTGAGTTTATCACTATCAAGAAATTGAAGAGTTAGACTAGATATTAATTTGTAGTAAATAAACTTAATTTTATTTTGGTTTCTGGTAAAAATCATTAATTGAATTTGTATATACCATATTATCTAATGGATATATAATTTGAAAAATTGATGGATTTTTTGCTCCAAGAGGAACTAACATCAAACTTGGTTTACCTTCATACAGTATTCTTTCATTAGAAGGTACATTTCTATTATCAAATTGAGTGTCTATATAGTAGAGGTAATCGAATATAAAAGATAAATATGATTTTCTTCTTTTCATACTTACTTCTCCATTTACATCAATTAGTTTGTATTTTTTATTTTCAGATATTGCCTGCTGAAATTCTACTGCATTTAAGGGTACGTTTTCTAAAATTGGCATTAGATTAAATTGTCCGTCTATCAAAACCCACTTATTAAATTGTGGCATCCATACCTCAGCCAATACGTGCCCTGCGCCATATTTCTTTGTTTCAACATCCGCTGTCTTAAGTCCTAAAACCCTTGCTTTAAAATTTAAGGATTGAAGGGCAGTTGATGAAACGATACCATATTCAACACACCTAAATTTTTTACCATCTCTTGCTTCTTTTAAAATTGTAAGAGCGTCGTTTTTACTTGGCTCGTTTGAACCATTATGCCCCCATTGATTATGAGTCCAATTTAAGACTGATAAGACTTTATCAATGTCCTCTATTTTATTTTCAGTTAATTTTAAAAGATCATAGTCATTTTTAAGCTGTCTTAAATAAGAATTATTTAAGGTGTCAGGGTATTTAAAGACTAAATCATTATTAATAATATTAGTGTCATATTGAACACCGTGTTTTTGCGCAAAGGTATTTGTTAATACACTTAGGAGTAAAAATGTAATAAAAACAATGTGTTTCATTATTCTATTTTTTTAATTATAACGCTTATGGTCAATTTAAGTTACAAAAAAAAACTAAAAAAGATGCAACCACTCTAACTCATTGACGGACAAAGAAAAAGCCATCATTGCTGATGGCTTGTCCAGTGTGGCTCCCCTTATTGACGAAAGATGCAGTTATAATGGGATGAGCGAGTATGTGACAATAAGGAAATTAAAGGGTTGAACTTCGTGCAAAGTTGCAGGAACTTTATGCTTACATTTTATCTTTTGAACTTTTTAAAGAATGCCCAAATAACTTCACAGCCATTCATATCCTGACTTGTTTTACCAATTATTGATTCGCTCAAATACTGATACCCTTGGGGCCAAGTATGCCCACCATTTAAGACTACATAACTTACCACTTCACTACCATTTGTTCCACCTGAATAAACTCTTTGTTTTATAGTTGTTCCATCATTTGAAATGTCAGGTAAATCTGTAATAGTTGGAGTGGCACTACAACCATTTATGGTTATCCATTTGTCTATTGTTTGGAAGTGAGATAAAATCGTTCCACCTGCCGTGCCCCCTGCGGTCATTAGCCCACCAGTGAATGGCACAAGAGGGTCAGCTGTACCGTGTATATATAAAGCTGGGACTGGACGACCAGGATTGCAATTGGGAGCAATTGTTAATGCTTCTATTGTGGCCGCATCTACTGCAATGGCAGCAATTCTGTTACTCAATTCACAACCTAAACGTGAGGACATAAACCCACCATTAGATATTCCAGTAGCATAAATTTTAGTTCCATCAACTGAATAATTCGTAATCATATAATCGCAGAGTTGATTAAAGAAACTAACATCATTTATTCCTA
>CANHRG010000008.1 GCA_947463785.1 Sphingobacteriaceae bacterium
TCTTTTCGGCCAAATGAAAAATGTTGATGTCTTGTGACTCGATACCTTCCACGGCATCAATCATTAAAATAATCACATCGGCTTCTTCCAGGGCTTTGATGGTACGCATCACCGAATAAAATTCGATGTTCTCTTTTACCTTGGTTTTTTTTCGCAGCCCCGCTGTATCAATGAGCATAAACTCATGCCCAAACTGATTGTAATGGATATGAATTGAGTCGCGGGTGGTACCGGCAATAGGCGTTACAATATTTCTTTCTTTACCAATGAGGGCGTTGATCAATGAAGATTTACCAACGTTGGGGCGTCCAACGATGGCGTATTTTGGCAAGGTATTTTCGGATTCTTCTGCTTCGTTGAAATGCTTAACCACCTCATCCAGTAATTCGCCGGTCCCGGAGCCAGTCATGGAAGAAATCAAGTAAATTTCGCCCAGCCCGAAGCTGTAAAAAACAGCTGCATCGTTACGTAAGTTATTGTTGTCGACCTTATTGGCTACCACAAACACCGGTTTTTTACTTCGGCGAAGGATGTTTGCGATCTCATCATCCAGGTCCGTAACGCCGGTAGTTACATCTACCATGAAAATAATCACGGTCGCTTCCTCAATGGCTATCGTAACCTGTTCGCGAATGGCTATTTCAAAAACATCCTCAGAATGGGCTACATAACCGCCGGTATCTACCACCGTAAAAGGTTTGCCTATCCATTCCGCCACGCCATAGTGGCGGTCGCGGGTAACGCCACTCATGTCGTCTACAATGGCCTTACGGCTTTCTGTTAAACGATTGTAGAGGGTTGATTTGCCCACATTTGGGCGCCCTACGATGGCTACTAAATTGCTCATGGTGTATTAGTTTTCGTATCCAAAGGTTTTCAGGTAATTTTTCCGGTTTCGCCAATCGGCAATCACCTTTACAAATAACTCTAGGAATACTTTTTTCTGTAAAAATTCTTCGATGTCCTGTCGGGCATAGGTGCCTACCTTTTTGATCATCTCCCCACTTTTCCCAATCAGGATGTTTTTTTGTGAATCGCGTTCAACGATAATTTCGGCTGCAATTCGTATTAGTTTTCCTTCTTCTTTGAAAGAGGTCACAATCACTTCTGTACTATATGGAATTTCTTTGTCGTATAGTTTGAATATTTTCTCCCTAACCATTTCCGATACAAAGAAACGTTCGGTTCGGTCGGTGAGGGTATCTTTATCGTAATAGGCCGGATGTTCCGGTAGGCGGTCTAAAATGAATTGCATTACGGCAGCCACGTTGTGTTCATGAAGAGCCGAAACTGCAAAAATAGCTTCCGGATTTAGGGTTTCTTGCCAGTAGCTGATTTTCTCTTTTACTTTTTCTTCGTCAGATTTATCGATTTTATTGATAATTACTGCCACCGGCGAAGAGGTTTTTTGAAGGCGCTCCAAAACGTCATTTTCGTCGTAACGCTCGTTGATATCGGTCACAAATAAAATCAAGTCGGCATCTACCAATGACCCGTTTACAAAACTCATCATCGATTCCTGCAGCCCATAATGGGGTTTGATGACGCCCGGAGTGTCGGAAAAAATGATCTGATATTCCGGTTCGTTTACAATTCCTAAAATACGGTGTCGGGTGGTTTGAGCTTTAGAAGTTACGATAGACATCTTCTCGCCCACCAAAGCATTCATCAGGGTAGATTTACCCGCATTCGGTTTCCCGATGAGACTCACAAAACCGGCTCTATGCGACATGGAATTTTTTTTGAAAAAGATTTGGACTGCAAAGAAACGAAATATATCTTTGCAGTCCAATTTAAAAGCAAGGCATATTATAGCCAAAGCCAATAAATTGTAGAGAGTGCGGGGTGGAGCAGTTGGTAGCTCGTCGGGCTCATAACCCGAAGGTCGTCAGTTCGAGTCTGGCCCCCGCTACCAAGTTGAGTTGAAGAAAACTTAACTAACATAATGGCCCGTTCGTCTAGGGGTTAGGACGCAAGATTTTCATTCTTGAAACAGGGGTTCGATTCCCCTACGGGCTACGAAAAAACCCTCACCGATTTCGGTGAGGGTTTTTTGTTTCTAACCTTTCTGTTTATAGCTACATCCTTAACTGATTTTCTGTAAATTGCTTTCTTAACCAATTGAATCTAACGTGCATATTCTATTTCAACGATTGCTGTTACTGCTTTTCATATTGAGCAGTTTACTGCTACATGGACAAACCAAAATCAATTTTGATGAAGGATGGAAATTTCATTTGGGTCATGCGGCAGATCCGGGAAAGGATTTCAATTATGGCATTGCTGCTGTATTTTCTAAATCGGGCAAGACCGATAATACCGCTTTAGGCTTAAAATTTGATGATTCGAATTGGCGTACCCTCAATTTGCCTCACGACTGGGCTGTAGAGCTGCCTTTTGTAAACTCACCTAATTTTGATGTGCAATCGCACGGTTATAAACCGGTTGGTGGACTTTATCCGGAAACAAGCATTGGTTGGTACCGAAAACATTTTACCGTGGCCAAAGCCGATTCGGGCAGTCGTTTTCGAATACAGTTTGATGGTATTTTTCGCAATGCCCAGGTTTGGGTTAACGGATTTTATTTAGGCAATAACCAAAGCGGTTATGTAGGCGTAAGCCACGATCTTACTGATTACTTGAATTTTGATACGGATAATGTAATCACCGTTCGGGTGGATGCTACCCAATACGAAGGCTGGTTCTATGAAGGTGCCGGAATATATCGCCATGTTTGGTTCCAAAAATCCAACAACCTTCATCTGGCCGAAAATGGGGTGTATGTCCGTTCAGAATTAAGAGATAACAAAGCTAGAATATTGGTTGAAGCCAGTATTCAAAATCAGGATCTGCTTGGTAAAAAAGGTATAGTTTTTTCTTATTTGACCGACCGCAACGGTAAGAAATTGGCTAAAACTCCTGAGCAAGCCATCGTTCTCAAAGCCAATGGTTCAACGCTTGTTAACCAAGAGCTCAGTTTAAGAAATCCCAGATTATGGTCTTTGGAGGATCCTTATCTATATAAAATCATCACGGTAGTAAAGGCCGATGGTAATGTGGCGGATAGTCTAAAGCAACGCATCGGTATCCGTACTTTTCGTTTTGATGGCGAAAAAGGATTTTTCTTAAATGGCAAACACGTAAAGATTAAAGGGGTAAACAACCACCAAGATCATGCTGGTGTGGGTAGTGCTTTACCCGATTACCTTCACTATTATCGCATCCAATTGTTGAAAGATATGGGTACCAATGCGTACCGAACCAGTCACCATGCGCCAACACCTGAGCTATTAGATGCTTGTGATAGCCTAGGGATGCTGGTTTTGGACGAACAGCGCCTGCTCAACAGCAGTCCGGAATATATGGATCAGTTTGAACGTTTGCTCAAACGCGATCGCAACCGGGCTTCCGTATTTTTATGGTCTATTGGCAACGAAGAAGGCTGGATACAAACCAATAGTGTGGGTAAACGTTTAGCTCAGACCTTGTTGGCTAAGCAGCTGGAGTTAGATCCTTCACGAACCAGCACTTATGCTGCCGATGTGCCTAATGTGTTTACTGGAGTGAATGAAGTGATCCCGGTTCGAGGATTCAATTACCGTCAGTTTGCAGTGGCAGATTACCATCGCGATCATCCTAGCCAGCCCATTTTAGGAACAGAAATGGGAAGTACGGTAACTACCCGAGGCATTTTAGAAAAAGATACCGTGAACGCGTATTTGCCTGATCAGGATATTACGGCACCGTGGTGGGCAAGTCGTGCCGAAGAATGGTGGAAACTGGCAGCCGATAATGACTATTGGGCCGGTGGGTTTATCTGGACAGGTATGGATTACCGCGGTGAACCAACTCCGTTCAAATGGCCAAATATCAATTCGCATTTTGGGGTGATGGACATGTGCGGTTTCCCCAAAAACATCTATTACTATTACCAAAGTTGGTGGACAGATAAAGATGTATTACACATTTCGCCGCACTGGAACTGGCCCGACAAGATTGGTAAGCCAATCACAGTTTGGGTAAACAGCAATGCCGAGGAAGTAGAATTATTCCTAAACGGCAAAAGCTTGGGCAAAAAAGCAATGCCGAGAAATGGTCACCTGGAGTGGAGCACTATGTATGAACCGGGTAAACTGGAAGCGATTGCTCTTAAACAAGGCAAAACCTTGAAGGCTAAGGTGGAAACAACAGGTCCGGCTGCAGAGGTGGTGCTTACACCTTATAAAACTACCATGTTGGCCGATGGTAAAGATGCTTCCGTGATCAATGTGAGCATTGTTGATAAGGAGGGCCGTGAAGTTCCCAATGCGAATAACCCGGTGAAATTTTTGCTTAAGGGAGACGCAAAAATTATAGGAGTAGGTAACGGCGATCCTAGCAGTCACGAAGCAGATGTTTGTCTGGACGGCAACTGGCAACGGAGTGCCTTCAATGGTAAATGTCAGGTAATCATTCAGTCCGGTAAAAATCCGGGAATGATTCAGTTTGAGGCTACCGCCGATGGCTTTTGGAAAGGTTCAACCGATATTCTTACCGTTGCTCCAAATCAGACCATTTCCTTTACCCGAGATCCAAAATTTGACTTGAAAGGCGAAGCGGCCAAAACCCGATCGGCCACCAAAATGTTGGGTGCCGATATTTCTTTTCTGCCTGAATTGGAAAACCGAGGAGTTAAATTTTCGGATAAAGGTGTAGAAAAGGATGCCATTGAGATTTTAAAAGCGCATGGGTTTAACTATGTGCGCTTACGTATTTTCAATGAACCTGCTAATGAGAAGGGTTACGCCCCTGGAAAAGGTTTTTGCGACTTAAACTATACCAAGCAAATGGCTAAGCGGGTAAAAGCTGCAGGAATGAAATTATTGCTCGATTTCCATTATAGCGATTTTTGGGCAGATCCTGGTAAGCAGTTTAAACCAAAAGCGTGGGAAGGTTTAACCCCCGACCAATTGAAAGAGGCTTTGTATGAGTACACACGCAAGGTATTGCTCGAACTGCAAGCCCAAGGCACTACGCCTGATATGGTTCAAATAGGGAATGAGATTAACCACGGAATGGTTTGGCCAGAGGGTAGCGTAGCCAATTTATCCTTCCTCTCTGAGTTGCTGCGTGCTGGCTATGCGGCTGTTAAAACATTAGATCCTAAAATTGTGACGATGTTGCATGTTGCCTTAGGTGGACAGCATGATGAATCGGTTTTCTTTATCGATAACATGCTGGCACGTGGCGTTCAGTTTGATGTGATAGGTGAGTCCTATTACCCGAAATGGCACGGCACCCTCGCCGATCTGAATCGAAATTTAAGTGATTTGGTAAAACGTTATGGCAAAGATGTGATTGTAGTAGAATATTCACAGGAAAAAGAGGCCGTCAATAAAATTGCCTTCGAACTCCCAGACGGCAAGGGTAAAGGCACTTGTATTTGGGAGCCATTAAATACTTGGGAATCTATCTTTAATCAGGATGGAAAATCCAATCAACTTCTAGAGCTCTACGACATTTTTAATAAGAAATACATTTCGCAACACTAATCGTGATACAGGAAATCAAAAAACACTTTAAAACCCATTTTGAGGGTGAGCCGCTTGTGGTTCGTTCTCCCGGTAGGGTGAATATCATCGGTGAGCATACCGATTACAACGAGGGATTTGTGTTACCCGCTGCCGTGGATAAAGCGGTTTGGGTCGCTGTTGCCAAGCGTAATGATGGTCAAATTGGATTGTTTTCGGTCAGTTATCAGGAGAAAATGGAGCTCGCTTTGACCGACATTCAACCCAGTAAAAATTGGCCTACGTATGTATTGGGGGTGGTGGATCAATTGCTGAAAAGAGGTTATGCGATAGGCGGATTTAACCTAGTATTGGATGGCGATGTACCCATCGGTGCCGGATTGTCCTCTTCTGCTGCGGTAGAATGTGCCGTAGTTTTTGCTCTCAACGAATTGTTTGGCTTGGGGATCAGTAAGCTAGAGATGGTGCAGATTGCCCAAAAAGCCGAGCATACGTATTCGGGTGTATTGTGCGGAATAATGGACATGTTTGCCAGCATGTTTGGTAAAAAAGATCAAGTCATCCGTCTCGATTGCCGTTCTTTGGATTATGCTTATGAACCCTTGCAATTGGATGGCTATAAATTGGTCTTATTCAATACCAATGTTAAACATTCACTGGCATCATCTGCCTACAATACCCGACGACAAGAATGCGAACAAGGTGTAGCTTGGGTGAAGGCTGCATGCCCGGAAGTGAATTCCTTACGGGATGTGAGTGCGGCAATGCTGGATACTCACGTAGCCCCTAAAGATGCATTAGTTTACAAGCGTTGCAGATATGTAGTTGATGAGATTTCCCGTTTGCAAGCTGCCTGTAACGATCTGGAGCAAGGTGATTTGACTGCCCTTGGGCAAAAATTATATCAAACCCATCAAGGTTTGAGTAGCGCTTATGAAGTAAGCTGTAAAGAGTTGGATTTTTTAGTGGAAGCAGTGAAAAGTGAGTCCGGTGTTTTAGGTGCTCGTATGATGGGAGGAGGCTTTGGTGGTTGTACCATTAACATTGTACAAGACCAGGCTATTGCTAATTTGAGCGAACGCCTGGCTGAATCTTACCGTAAACAAATGGGACTTGACTTGAGCGCTTATATCGTAACTACTTCAAACGGAACAGCATTGATATGACTTACCAACCCAATCCACAACGTTATGAAGAAATGCATTATCGCCGCTGTGGCAACAGTGGATTAGTATTGTCTGCCATCTCGCTAGGCTTGTGGCATAATTTCGGACATGTGGACGATTTTGCGAATGCCCGTAAATTGATACAAACGGCTTTTAATCTGGGTATCACCCATTTCGATCTTGCCAATAATTATGGTCCTCCCCCAGGTAGTGCCGAAGAAACTTTTGGTAAGATCTTAAGTCAGGATTTTGGTGGTTTTCTTCGCGATGAACTCATTATTTCGACCAAGGCGGGTTATCGTATGTGGCCGGGACCCTACGGCGAATGGGGTTCGAGAAAATACCTCATTACTAGTCTCGACCAGAGTTTGAAACGTATGGGTTTAGATTATGTAGATATCTTTTACCACCACCGACCAGATCCGGAAACGCCTTTGGAAGAAAGTATGATGGCCCTGCACGATTGTGTAAAAAGTGGTAAGGCTTTGTACGTAGGTATTTCCAATTATCCTGCCGAAGAAGCCCGGAAGGCAATCCAAATGCTTAAAGAATTAGGGACACCTTGCCTCATCCATCAGCCTAAATATTCTCTATTTGAGCGTTGGGTGGAAGATGGTTTGCTCGATGTTTTGGAACAAACTGGAACTGGCTGTATTCCATACTCGCCTTTGGCGCAAGGATTATTGACCGATCGTTATTTGAAAGGCATTCCAAACGATTCTAGAGTGGCTAAAGGTGTAGGCTTTTTAACTGAAAATCACCTAACCTCAGAGCGACTGGACAAGATCAACAAGTTGAATGCATTGGCTCAAAAACGGAACACCACCTTGGCGCAGATGGCTTTAGCTTGGGTGCTCAAAGATTCTCGAATCACTACGGTACTGATTGGGGCTAGTCGAAGTGAACAAATTACCGATGCGGTAAACAGTTTGCACCACCTGCATTTTGAAAATGAAGAACTAAGTACAATTGAACACATTTTGAAATCGTAACCAAAAACCAAATCTAAATTATACATGAATAAGCTATTACAAACTACAGATTACATCGTTTTTCTGGTGTATTTTCTGATTGTTGCCGGCTACGGCTGGTGGATCTACACCCGTAAAAAATCAGAAAAAACGGGTACGAAAGATTATTTTCTAGCCGAAGGATCGCTGACTTGGGTAGCCATTGGGGCCTCACTGATCGCCTCTAACATTTCAGCCGAACAATTTATTGGAATGAGTGGAGAAGGGTTTTTTAGCGGTATCGCGGTAGCGGCTTACGAGTGGATTGCGGCCATATCGCTCATCATTATTGCCGTTTGGTTCATGCCGGTTTATCTTAAAAACAAGATTTTTACCATGCCACAGTTCTTAAAAGAGCGTTACAATGAAACTGTAGCTATTGTTATGGCTGTTTTTTGGCTCTTTTTATATGTTTTTGTTAACCTGACCTCAATTTTATACCTCGGTTCTAAAGCCATTAGTGGTTTGGCCGGGCAGGAGTATTTTCATATCATTTTGATTTTACTTTCACTTTTTGCTCTGGTTATTGCCCTTGGCGGGATGAAAGTAATTGGGTACACCGATGTAATCCAAGTAGCCGTATTGATTATCGGTGGCTTTGTAGCCGTTTGGCTAGCCCTGGTAAAAGTGGATGAAGTAGTGAACCAGGGTCAAAGTGCCTGGAACGGCTTTCGAACATTGATGACAGAGGCTCCGGATCATTTCCACATGATTTTTGATAAGCCCAACGCCCGCAGTAGCGCCGACTTCGTTGCTAAATATTTAGCCCTTCCGGGAATTACCATGTATTTCGCCGGGCAATGGGTAGCCAACCTGAACTACTGGGGTTGTAACCAGTACATCACTCAAAGGGCTTTAGGTGCTGATCTGCAGACTGCTCGTAACGGCATTTTGTTCGCTGGTTTTCTAAAAATCTTTATGCCGGTTATTGTAATGTTGCCCGGAATTGCGGCCTATGTTTTGTTTAAACATGGCTATTTCGATACCGCTACATTCAATGGACAAAAAGATGGAGCCTATGCTGCCATCTTGAGTTTACTTCCGGTAGGGTTAAAAGGCCTTTCGGTTGCCGCTTTAACGGCTGCTATTGTAGCTTCCCTGGCAGGTAAGGCAAACAGTATTTCTACCATTTTCACGCTGGATATTTACGAGAAATATTTTGATAAAGCTGCTGACGAAAAGAAATTGGTTTGGGTTGGCCGTTTAACCATCTTAGCGGCTATCATCATCGCGGTAGCTTGTTGTTGGGAAGATTTATTGGGTATTGGCCGCGAAGGCGGATTTACCTTTATCCAGAAGTATACCGGATTCATTAGTCCGGGTGTGTTTGCCATGTTCATCTTGGGTATGTTCTGGAAAAGAACCACCGGAGCAGCAGCCATAACGGGTTTAATTTCTGGTCTGCTGATCGTTATAGTGTTCAATAACTTTGCTCCTGCTTGGTTCGGCAATGAAACTGTGCTTTACACGGCTTATCAAAACAGTGCCGGTCAATACGAGATTCCGTTCATGGTAAATATGGGTTGGTCTTTTGCCTTTACGGTTTTAATTATGGTTGTAGTGAGTCTGGCTGGTCCGAAAGTGAATGCCAAGGCTTTTGAATTGGATAAGAGTATGTTCCAGCTAAAGCCATCTACCATTGCGCTAATTACCATGATTCTGATGTTGGTTGTAGCATTGTATGCCAAATTCTGGTAATTGAAGCGTTTCAACAAAAAACCCTCACCGATTTCGGTGAGGGTTTTTTGTTTTAGTTTACACTGAACCGGTATAGTCCAGAATCGGACGTATTACCTTTTGAGTCTTTCGTAATTACTTTCCAGTAATAAGACGTTGCATTGTTAACACTCACGTTGCTTAGAATGCTAGCAGTAACATTGCTTTGTAAAAGCGCTGGAGTAGACGTTGTTCCAAGGTAAATATCGTACGTGGTAATATCGTTATCCACATCTGTGCCATTCCAATCTAAGGTTATTTTACCAGCCGATGCCGTAACAGCTTGGTTCATGGTTGGGCTAAGTATTTCTGCAGGGAATGGTGCGTAAGCAACTGTTCCTGGCCCAGAGTTGTAAAACTTCCAAGTATCGCTTTGGGCTGTAGTTGTAATTTTTGTTGATTTAGACGTAACATACCAAGAGTAAGGGGTATTTCGTGCCAAAATAACATTTTCAGAGGTTGAAGATGTGGTCCGGCTGATAACCGCATTGGTATTAAGATTCTTTATCGAAAGTTCATAACTATCGGCATTTGCAGCAGTTTGCCAGGTGAAACTCACCGTGCTCTCCGTAGCAGAAATTACGGTACCTGTTGTACATGCTTCATTTTGAGCGGGTAAACTTAAAATTGCTTTTGCTGGTGGATTGATTGCAGGCTGGGGACTTGATCCTCCGCCCTTACCACAAGAAAATCCTATTAAACAAATCAGGAGAAAAATTAATCTTTTCATCTTTTTAAAATTTTACTAATTACTTCAGTATTACCGTTAACTATTTTGATAAAATACAGTCCATTCTTAAGGTAGGATAAATTCAATTGCATATTGCCGTTAAAAGCCTCATGGGTTTGTTTGTACACCTGTTGACCTGAACTGTCTACAATCGAAACTAAGCGATTACCCGATTCATTGCTACCTAAAGTAACATTGAGCAGATTATCGAACGGATTAGGGAAGATCATGACCTCATCGGCAACGTAAATTGTTTTTTCGATTATACCCTGACATTCTTTATCGGTACTAACCCTAAGTTTGTTCGGACCATTTTTGAGTGGTAAACTCAGCAAGTTGCTGGCCGTTTTGAAGGTATTGCCATTCAAAGTCACCTCATAGGTATCGCCGCCGTTTAATGCTAAACTAACCGTATTAGTTACTAAATCAGTTTCAGAGCTTACAGAAAGATCTTTAGGTTCGGTTATCACTAAATCAAAGCAAGCTTTGTAATCTGAATTGCCATCCACCGAAATACACAATTTATAGTTTCCAGCATTTAGGTTACTAATGTCTAGCGTGTTTACAAATTTATAGGTGGTATTCGTAGTGTTTAAAGTTAAGGTTGCGGTGTAATTTAATGCAAGTGCAGCTGTTACGCTAATTTTGCCGTCATTTTGAGTTTTACAGCTTTTCGAAGTGGTTGAAACTCTGAAATTAGTTGCAGCTAATGGGAAATCTACACCATACAGGATGCTATTTGAAAAGAAATTACAAGATCCTGCACTAATCTTCACGCTGTAGTTTCCAGGGCTTGTAGGACTATATGTAGCAGCGCTTGCATTGGTTATAGGCTGTCCGTTTAGTAACCATTGTACACCATTGGTAATGTTAGAAGTAAGTGTGTTGCCATTTCTAGTAATTACGGGATTAATGCTTACGGCAGTTGCTGCAACCCGTGTTCCATCACCAGCACATCCTGCTGAACGCACTTTTAAATCGTAAAAATAATAATAGAAATCAGCGAAAGTTGCCGGAGCAGCAGCAGTGGCGGTATTTCCTGTGATACTGAATATTCCGCCAATTGTGAACGGATAACCACTCACACCGCCATTATTTCTCCAGATGCTTGCACCTCCCTCATAACTAATGGATATGGTATAATCTCCCGCTTCAGGAAGCAATAGGTTAAGATTGTAAACTTCCCCGGGAGGGCTAACGTCTAATGTTACTTTAGATACCTCAATACCTGAGTCTGTTCTACTTGCTGTAAATGTAATTTTTCCTGCGTTACCGATGTAAAGTTGCGCACTTTCTAGAACAATTGGCACTTTGGTGTTTACTAAAACCGATGGGTTGTTGCCATTCACATAACCTCCTGCATTGAATACAGTATTTGTTGCCGGACCTAATTTGCCGCTGAAATCGTTAATTCCGGCAAAGTAGGTGTTAATGCCTGTGCCGGTAAAATTAGTTGTTCCTGATCCAATGGTATAGGCAATAGGTAATTGATCATTAGCAGCTTTATACCAGAAAATATTTCCTGAACCAGTTGCGTTAAGCGCTACCGTTCCAGCTTCTGAGCAATTGCTTACGGTTACATTACTTAAGCTTGGAGGCAAGCTAATGGTTGCGTTTGCTGTTTTTGCATTATTTCTGGAATCTAAATCTCCAGTCAAAGAAGTAGTAGCTTCAAACTGGTAGCTAACCCCAGCTACTGCACTAAAACTTCCACTTAATGTAAATGCTGCTTCTTCACCAGCAGTTAGTGCTTTGGTATAGGTTTGTGTAAGTGTCTTAACGATTGTATTGCCATTTTTTACTACCACACTTACTGGGATGTTAGAAACGGAGGCTGAACCGAAGTTTTTTAGCTTAACTGTAACGGTTTGACCAGGATTTGCACACACACCAGTAATTGGATCAGTAATACCGCTGATGCCTACATCTATACTCGGTTTTAAGAACTTAACTTTAAAGTCGGCGGTTTCACCTTTGGCATACGTTCCGCAAGAACTAATCAATGCCGGATTGTTTCCTTCAACTAAAACTACTCTAAGTAGCGTGAAATCGTCAATTACTACCGAGTTGGGGATGACAATGCTTCCATTAAATTCCCCGTTTCCGTTGATAACACCTGTAGTTACAAGTTCTTCATTTGCATCCGTAAAGTCTCCATCACTGTTAGTATCCAGGTATACCTTGGCTGCTTTATCGAAGTTGCCACCGCAAGTACCCAATTTTAGATTGATAGGGTAGGTTCTACCGGCTTCAAGTTCAATTGTTTGATTCGTATTGTCTGTATAGGTGGTACAGGTAGTATTGTTAGCGCTGTAGTTAACATTACTTAAGGTCAAACCGGTAATTTTTGAATCTGCAGAATTTGTAGGACCTGAACTGCAATATGTGCCACCACCAACACCGGTCAAAATAAGCGAGAAAGCCTGACTTGCACCAATTAGTGTACCCGTTTTATGGGTTACTGTAAGTGTATAGGTTCGTCCGGGTGTTGCGTTGTTAATGACGATCTGCTCCACATTGTCTCTAAAATTATCTCCAATGGTTGCAGGATTTGCAGGCATTTCGGGATCTAAAACCCATGGAAGATAGGGGCCTCCCACACCCGTGATACGAATATCTAGGTCATTTACCAATTTTAGTGTCCGTTCATCAACCGTATTTGCTGTATTTGCCATTCCGGGAGGGTCTGTCCAGCAGATGGTTGCTTTAAGTGGGCCGTTTCCTGAACTAACCAGTGTATAGGTTTTTGTAGCACCCTGGTTTAATGTTTCTTCCAGAATACGACTTTTACCTCCATTGTTCAGAATAACCTGGGCTGCTCTCTCCATATTCAGAAGCCCCCAGCCATAAATATAGTCTGGTCCGACATTCCCGGCTTCATCCGCTGTATGTATTGCAAGGCCTTTTAAAGAAGCAGATTTCATGAATCTGCCACTGTTAGCCTGGGCATATGCTTCTTGTAATAAAATCAAAGATCCACTTACATTGGGCGATGACATCGATGTACCGCTCAACGTGCCATATGCACTTACTCCGGTATTTATTGTAGAAGTTAAACTTACTCCCATCCCAACGATGTCCGGTTTAATTCTACCGTCATCGGTAGGCCCCCAACTGCTGAACGGAGCATTCTGTATTTGAGAAGGTGTAAATGGCCCATTTGGTAAACCGAAAATTGCACCAACCGTAAGAATGTTTTTTGCATTTCCAGTTAACGAAATACAATCGTATGAATTGTTGTTGCTAATCTCTCCCTCTCCTCTTACAAATGACGTCCAGGTATTCCCAACCAGACGAAAATAGGTTCCACCAACTGCAGGGCCGTTTTGATTACGGTTATTTCCTGCAGATTTCACCGGTAGGTAATCGGGTGCTAAGTAACAGATCTCATCCAGTCGACGGGTTTCTTCGTCATAAAACCCAAATTTATAATCCTCTCGCTCTGTGGTTGCATTAGCTGTCCAAACACCATACCATTCCCAGCGGTTGTTTTGGCTGGTATTAACATTCCATCCTGATATGTATCCATATGAGTGATTAGAAAGCAATAAACCCGGAGCTTCAATTGCCATCTCTGCCAAGTCGGAGTTAAAATTATAGCTGATCAGCTTAGGCAAATTGAAGGCCATGCCTTTAGCGGCAGGGTTGATTCCTCGAGCCATCATGGTTCCAGCAACGTGTGTAGCATGCTGACTTACCGATCCTGAAGTTTCTCTGTTGTCAATTCTGTTATCTGCAAATTCTTGGTGATATGCATAAACAGATCCGCCGTCCCAAATTCCAACTTTGTTGGTTAAAAAAGTAGATGAGCCACTTAACGAAAGGCCCAAGCCGCCTCCTTCGTATAACCGATCTGCTCTTGTTGTGGCTGCAGCAAAGGAATTATTGTAGGTTGTTAAGTATAGCGGTTGGCCAGCTTCATCTAATCTCTGCAAAGAAACAACTCCCCCGTCTGCTAATTCTTTGAAAGTAGTCCAGCCCCATTTTTTTGCTTCTTTTGAAGCTTTCTCAAAGTTTCGTTGGTAGTCTAGTTTGTAAAACTTGGCTTGTTCTTCTAGTTTTTTCCGGTTAGTTCCAAATTCCTGACCGTAGCCGCAAAGCGGTAGAAGTACAGCTAGTACCATAAGTGATAAAAGCCCCTTTTTAGTAGTTCTTAACATTTCTATTGGTAAATAATTCTTTAGCGAAAATATGTGGTTAGATTGAACATTGCAAAGTACAAAAATGTTGTAACATTTTTCTTTTCTCGCTAATACAGAAACTGTTACATGAAAGTAAAAATGACTTACAATTTATTGATGATTTCTGCAGTAAGGGGTTTGCTGATAAAATAAGTGGCCGAGGGGTTGTTTTCTATCTGCTTTCGGTCTTGAGGATCTAAAGAAGAGGAGAGAATGTAAATTTTGATTGAACGTGGTAGTATCGTTGACATTCGCTCTATGGCATTTAAAAAGGCGAACCCATCAATTTCTGGCATCCTTAAGTCTAAAAAAATTACTTGAGGGATTCTGTTTGGGTTATGAACTTGGTTCTCAAGATATTCAATTGCCTTTACGGGGATCTCAAAAGTTAGAATTTCCCTTGCGAAACAAGTGGCTTGCAGTATACGTGTATGGATAATGTTGTCAATATAATTATCGTCAACCAACAGAGCCAGATCATATGTATACTCCTTAGGCATATTTACTATAAAATAATATGCCTCTAAGATAATATTTTTAAATCAAAAGTTAATTATGCCTGCAATTTGCTTAAGTGCAGTTTCTGCTTGTTTAGCTTGGAATTTGGCATCGCTGTAACGAACAAATGCATTCAGGTAGTTCAACTGGGCCTCCCGAAATTCCACGGGGCTTAAACTTCCTAAACGAAATTTTTCTAGAGAAATATCTAGATTTTGTTTGGCGATCTCTTGATTTTGTAATTCGAGTTTAACCAATTCTAGATTGGTTTTATAGGTTTGGTAAGCGATATTAAGCTGAGACGAAATGCGTAGCTGGGTTTGTTTGTACTGGATTAATGAATTATCCAGATTAATTGCCGCGTTTTTTTCGTTTCGGCTTTGCAGAAATCCGTTGAATAAAGGGACAGTTGCAGTAAGTCCGTAACTAAAACCACGTCCAGTTGCTTCTCTGGCAAAACCGAGGGCCGAAGTCGAGTTGTTAAACACGTATCCGGTAGTTACATTGACGGTTGGTAGCCGGTTGGCTCTCACCTGTTTTTGATTTAATCTGGCGATTTGCTGATTAATGCGGGCTTGTTGGATTTCAGGATTTTTGCTGTCTGTAGAGTTCTGCAAATCGCTAAAACTTAAATCCGACTGTATATCAATGCTATCTACCACGCTAAAAACAGTTTGAATATCACGAGCTAAAAGTTCATTCAACTGGATTTGGGTAGTTCTGAATACGTCTTTTTGACGAAGTAAATTTGTGGTATCGGTATTCAAATCTACTCTTGCAGCCAATACCTCCAATTTGGATGCTTTTCCGATTTTGAAACGATTATTTGCGTTTTTTAAACGCATTTGTGAAATTTCCAATGCGGTTTCTAACGATTGTATTTGCTGATTCTGTCTTACCAGATCGTAATAGGTGTTTAGCACATTAGCGATGGTGTTTTCAACCGCCATTCTGAAATTCAGTTCGCCACTTGCTTGTATACGCTGTAAGCGTTCGTAATTGGCAAACATGGCCAAGCCATCAAAAATCCGCCAGTTTAAACTCACACCATAATTGGTATTCGTGTTTTTCGCATCATCTTGTTGTTGTTTGGTACCATTCGCCAGAGTTTGCTTACTATTTTGAATAGTGTTGTTGTTGCTGAAGTTTCCGTTTATGCTTGGCACCAAGCCAGCTGCTGCCAAACTCAGGTTATTTTTGGCTACTTCCTTTTGGTTCGCACTGAGTAAGATATCGTAATTGTTCTTTAAAGCAATTTCAACAGCCTCTTTCAATCCGAGTTTTTGCTGAGCCATAGTGTTCAGCCCAAAAAGTAGCAAAGTAAAAACTAACAGATATCGATTATAATAGCTTTTCATCATCGTATTCATTTCACTGGGCTTGTTTTTTTACTGGTTTCGACCAAAGTTGGTAAATGGCCGGAATCACATAGAGGGTAAGTGCAAGTGAAAATAATGTTCCACCAATTATGACAATACCCATACCCATTCTACTCTTGGCAGCAGCGCCAATTGCCAGGGCAATTGGTAGGGCACCCAATGCGATGGCCAAACTGGTCATCAATATTGGGCGTAAGCGGGCTTCGGCAGCAATACGAATAGCATTCTGTACACTTTCACCTTTTTCTTTTAACTGATTCGCGAATTCTACAATTAGAATACCGTTTTTGGTTACCAAACCGATGAGCATGATGGTGCCGATTTGACTGAAGATATTCCAAGTTTGGCCAAACAGCCATAAGGAGAAAAATGCACCTGCAACTGCCATAGGTACGGTTAAGATGATAATTACCGGATCTACGAAGCTTTCAAATTGAGCAGCTAAAATCAGGTAAACCAAAATTAATGCCAGTCCGAAGGCAAACAAGGTGTTTGATGAGCTTTCTTTAAAGTCTCTCGATTCTCCACCCAAATCTGTTGAAAAGCTATCGTCTAATACTTTTTTCGAAATACGATCCATGGCGTCGATACCATCGCCAATACTTTTGCCTGGAGCCAAACCTGCCGAAACACTTGCAGAAACAAAACGGTTATTATGGTACAGCTGTGGCGGACTACTTTGTTCTTCAATGGTTACCAGGTTGTCTAACTGAATGAGTTCACCTTGGTTATTTCGAACAAAGATGGATGTCAAATCGGTTGGATCATTACGGTCTTTTAAATCATACTGACCAATAACTTGGTATTGTTTGCCATTCATGATAAAATAAGCGAAACGCTGGCCACTTAGTGCAAACTGTAGGGTTTGAGCAATGTCTAACACGGATACTCCAAGATTTTTTGCTTTTTCCCGATCAATAGACAAGTTGATTTCAGGTTTATTGAACTTGAGATTTGCATCCGACATGGAGAAGGTTGGGTCTTGGGCAACCTCATCCATAAACAGCGGAAGTTTCTCTCGAAGCTTTTCAAAATTTGGGGCCTGAATAATGTAGTTGATCGGCAAGCCACCTCTTCGGTTAACAGAAATTGTGGGTTGTTGCAATACGGTAGTTTTAGCCTCCGAAAAGCTCTTGGTCATTTTGGTGAGCTTATCGGTAATTTCACTCTGGCTACGTTCTCTGCTATCTGGATCCACCAAACGCAATCTTACAAAACCCGTATTGGCTGCTCCACTACCCGCAAAACCCGGTGCTGTCACGGTCAGGTTAATTCGTTTTTCTGGTATGGAGTCTTCTACCATTTGCGATAATTTCAAAATGAAATTATCGGTATACTCATACGAAGCACCTTCAGGGGCACTAATTTGCATATTGATGGCACTTCTGTCATCGTATGGAGCAGTTTCTTTTTGAATAATTACCCAAAACAGTGCGATTAAGCCAATACAGGCAATCACTATCAAGAAAGATCGTTTTGGTTTTTCTAAAAAGCGCTCTAAGGACTCTCTGTAGGAGCGATTCATTTGCTCAAAATACGGCTCAGTGATTTCGTAAAATTTACTTTTTTTCTGATGTCCACGCATTAAATAGGCGTTTAGCATCGGCGTTAAGGTTAACGATACAAAAGCCGAAATGAGCACTGCAGCTCCAATTACTACACCGAATTCTCGGAAAAGCCGCCCCACGAATCCTTCTAAGAAAATCACCGGAAGGAAAACAGCTGCAAGCGTTATGGAAATGGAAATAACCGCAAAAAATATTTCGTTCGAACCTTTGATAGCCGCTTCAAATGGCGAATATCCTTCTTCCACCTTTTTGTAAATATTTTCGGTTACCACAATACCATCATCCACCACCAGACCTGTTGCTAAAACAATTGCCAGAAGCGTAAGTACATTAATGGAAAACCCAAATAGGTACATGATGAAAAAAGTAGCCACCAACGATACCGGAATATCAATTAATGGCCTAAAGGCAATACTCCAATCTCTAAAAAATACATAAATGATCAGGATAACCAGAATTAGCGAAAGCACAACAGTTTCGGCTACTTCATTGATAGATCTTTTAATGAAAACGGTGTTATCTATAACAATATCAATCTTGAAATCTTTCGGTAAATCTTTCTTTAACTGATCGAATCGTTTATAAAATTCGTCGGCAATATCCAGAAAGTTAGCACCCGGTTGTGGTACAAGTGCCATACCAATCATCGGTTTACCCGAAATGCGCAACATGGTTTCTTCGTTTTCGGCCGCAACACCCACATTTGCCACATCGCGTAAGCGAATAATATTTACGCCATCTTCCCTAATGATTAGATTGTTGAAATCATCTTCGCTGGTGAGGTTGCCCATGGTTTTTACCGAAAGCTCCGTGGCATTTCCGGTAATTTTACCTGAAGGAAGTTCAATGTTTTCGCGATCAAGAGCGTTTTTAATATCCAATGCTGTAATCCGGTAAGCGGCCATTCGAGCAGGATCAATCCAGATACGCATGGCCATTCTTTTTTGCCCCCAGATTTGCACATTACTCACCCCCGGAATGGTTTGAATACGTTGAGCAATCACATTTTCAGCATAGTCACTCAATTCCAATTGGGTTCTTTTGCTGCTTTCGATGGTCATGGATAAAATGGACTCTGCATTTGCATCTGCTTTGGCAACTACCGGAAGTCCGTCGATGTCTTTTGGGAGCGAGCGAACCGCCTGCGAAACCCGGTCACGCACATCATTCGCCGCTTCTTCTAAATCTTTATTCAAATTGAACTCCACATTGATATTGCTGGAGCCTTGGTTACTGGAAGAAGAAATATTTTTTACGCCATCGATACTGTTGATCGCTTTTTCGAGCGGTTCGGTAATTTGCGATTCAATTACCTGAGCGTTGGCTCCCGGATAAGCCGTACGAACTGAAACTACCGGTGGATCAATGGATGGGAATTCCCGAATACCCAAGAAATGAAATCCGATTATTCCGAACAAAACTAAGCTTAGGTTCATGACAATAGCCAGAACCGGACGTTTTATGCTGGTGCTTGATAAACTCATGACCTTAGTTTTTCAAGGTTACTTTAACCGGTGTTTCTGGTTTTAACGACATGATACCGGTGGTTAGCAAGGTGTCGCCAACCTTCAAACCCGAGAGTACCAAAACGTCCTTATCAGTTCTTGGTCCGGTTTCAATCATAACGGGTTTTGCCAAACCGTTTTCGCTGATGTACACTTGTTTACCTCTCAATACCGGGATAATGGATTGCGTTGGAATTAGCAAAGCATCTTTAATGCGTTGAAGCGGTAAGTTTATTTTAGCAAAAGATCCCGGCAGTAAAACTCCTTTTGGGTTATTGGCAAGCGCTTTTAGTTGAAGCGTACGGGTAGTTGTTTCAATACCCGGCTCAATGGCATAAATTTTAGCCTGAAAGGTTTCGGTAGAACCGGCAATGGTAAATTCAATTTGGCTATTCTTATCAATCTTACCAGCATATTTCTCCGGAACAGAGAAAGCAATTTTAACCTGATTGCTGTTTACCAAACGGGCAATCGTGGCAGATGGCGTTAGGTATTCGCCTGCAGAAATACTCCGCAAGCCAATTCGTCCGCTGAAAGGAGCTTTTATGGCTGTTTTAGATAATTGTGCTCTAATAAGTTCGGTTTGCGCTTTCAAAGAATTCAATTCGGCAAGGGCCACATCGTATTCTTCCTGACTAATTGCTTCTTTTTTGAGTAATTGTTTGGCTCTCGATTCGGTTTCGGCAGCAAGCTTTTCTTTGCTCAAAGCTTGCTTCAACTGAGCCTGTAATTCGGTATCGTTCAACTTGACCAAAAGCTGGCCTTGAGTTACGGTACTTCCTTCCTGAAAATAAATTCCTTTCACCAAGCCTGAAATTTCGGAGCGGATCTGAACCATTTCGCTCCCTTCAATAGATCCACTTAAGGACAAGCTGCTTTCGAAGTTTTGTGGCGCAATTACTACTCCATTAACTTTGCTTGGAGGCATCATACCGCCCTTCCCGCCTTTCATAGCACCCATTTTACCCCCTTTACCTTCGCTGCCCAGTTGTCGGTTTTTAGTAATCCGGTAAATAATGCCACTTGCCAATACCAGACCCAAAATTAAATAGATAATATTTTTACGTTTCATGTAGAATAAATTGCGATGCTTTTGAGCAGATGAATGCAGAATTTTGACAAAAATAGGCTTTTATATCTTATAGCTAGGGACTGTATCCAATAATTTACAGGATTGCTACTTTTATCGTTTTACGATTTCATTATAAACTATACTTTTGTTTGAAAGAGCATATCATGAAACAAATCTTTACCATTCGATACCATTTACTGATCTTATTTATGACAGTTTTAACCAGTTCGGCATTCGCCCAAAGTGCTATTCACTTTGAAGTTTCATTTACCGAACCTCAGGCCCATTATGCCGATGTTCAAATGCAGATTTCAGGCAACAATCAAGAAGTGCTTGAAGTGAAAATGCCGGTTTGGGCACCAGGATCTTACCTCGTGAGGGAATTTGCTAAAAATGTGGAGGCTTTCTCTGCTACCGATGCAAAAGGTAACCAATTGGGTTTTCAAAAAACGACTAAAAACACCTGGCGTATCCAGGCGGCTAAAAAAGATAAAATTACAATCAATTATAGGGTTTATGGCTTTGAAATTTCGGTTAGAACCAGTTTTATTGATGCATCACATGCCTTTTTATCTCCTACCGGGATTTTCATGTATCCGGCAGGTCAGGTACAAAAATCATCAACAGTAACTATCAAGCCTTTTCAGGGATGGAATCAAGTTTCTACAGGTTTAGAGCCGGTTATGGGGAAAGCCTTTACGTATTTCGCCAGCAACTTTGATGTGCTTTACGATTCTCCAATTGAAGTGGGTACCCAGGATGTATTCGAATTTACTGCAGCCGGCGTACGTCATGAAGTAGCGATGTATGGAGGAGGCAATTACGACAAAGAGCGTTTAAAGGCAGATATGGCCAAGATTGTGGAAGAAACAACCGCGGTTTTTGGTGAAAATCCGAATAAGCATTATGTATTTATTGTGCACAATTATGCAAATGGCGGCGGCGGATTAGAGCATTTGAACTCCACAGTTTTGGGTGCTTCTAGAAATGGCTATTCTAACCCGAACACTTATGAAGGATTTTTGAGTTTGGTAGCCCATGAGTATTTCCATTTGTGGAATGTGAAACGCATGCGCCCAATTGCTTTGGGTCCATTCAACTATGACGAGGAGAATTACACCACGAATCTCTGGATTGCCGAGGGCTATACCGCCTATTACGATAACTTGTTTGTGCGTAGATCCGGCTTTACTTCACCAGACCGATACCTCGATATCCTGTCTTCAGGAATGAGTTTGGTAGCCAATCAACCGGGTAGTTTGGTGCAGTCGGCCAGCGAGGCCAGCTTCGATGCCTGGATCAAGCAGTACCGTCCGAATGAAAACTCACGCAACTCCAGCATATCGTACTACGACAAGGGTGCTATCATTGCCATGCTGATGGATTTAGAGTTACTGAAAGCTACAGGAGGTAAAAAAGGTCTTGACGATGTGATGAAGGCTGTTTACGATGAATATTATAAAAAACTGGGTCGCGGCTATACCGATGCCGAGTTCAAAGCCATGGCAGAAAAAATCGCAGGCAAATCGTTCGATCAGTTTTACAAAGATTATGTGGATGGGGTTAAAGCACCAGATTATACTCAATATCTGTCCTACGCCGGTTACACAATTTCAGACGATTTTGCACAACGTAACGAATCGTATTTGGGTGCAACAACCGTGGTTAGAGATGGCCGAATTTTAGTCACATCAGTTTTGAGAGATAGCCCGGCTTGGAAATTTGGCATCAATGTAAATGATGAGATTAAAAGTGTGGATGGACAGAAATTAGATCCGACTCCACGCGAATTGGATAGACTAATTGCAAGCAAGCCAATAGGTTCAACTGTTCAGGTAGATATTATTCGCGATGGTTTAGCTAAAAACCTACAAGTGACGCTAAGCCGTAATCCTGCTGTAAAATACCGAATTGTTTCGGTCGAAAATCCTAGTGCCGAACAATTGGCTGTTCGTAAAAAATGGCTTAAGCTTTAATTCAATACAAAACGGCCTCTTCATTACAAGAGGCCGTTTTTTGTTTGTGCTAAAAGGTAAAACGGATAGACAAGCCAAGTCCATCACCCACAAATTCTGTATTCGGGCTAATCTCTAGCATGGGCTTCCAATCTAAAGCCAGATTGATGGGCGCACCGTTAAATTTATAGTCTAGTCCAATAACACCATCCAGTCCCAACAGCACTTCGTTTGTGTCAGTTGGCTTATAGTTACTAGATCCAATATCTCCACCAAATCCGTAATACCAGCGCAGGCCGTCTGCATTGTTAATGGCTTGATGGATTTCGTACAAGCCGGTAAATCTGAAATATGAATAATCTTTACGAGATTGGAAATTTAGGATGAAATCAAAAGCCCGATTCTGTTTTCCGAAGGTTTTGAAACTTATACCATTCGCGACGCCAAAACGTCCGCCGATGGCATTTTTGTACTGTGCATAAGTTGTACTTAAAACTAATGTTAGACTGAGAGCAAGGATTGTTTTTTTCATTTTTGGGATTTTTTTGTTAATTTTTAGTCAAAAAATTGCATATTCAATGATTCTGGAATAAAATCTGGGTAAGTTTAAGTACTGCTCGATTTTACGTGCATTATGAATATTCACATTTGTAACAATAAACCACCTTTTCTACCCTGATGACTGCTTTAAGACGTGTTCATGACTTATTACCTCACCTTTTAGAGAATTTCCCGAGAGAAGTTCTTGTAGCAGGAAAACGTAAAGGCAAGTGGATAAAGTATAGCCCCAAAGAATTTAGTCAATTGGTTGATCAAACCAGCAGGGGTTTAATTGCATCGGGTATTCAAAAGGGAGATAAAGTGGCCATCATGTCGGCCAACCGACCTGAGTGGAATATCTGCGATTTCGCAATCATGCAAATTGGTGCTACACAGGTGCCTATGTATCCAACACTTTCTGGTAATGATATTCGTTTCATCTTAACCGATGCGAATATCAAAACTGTTTTTGTTGGCACCGAAGAGCTTGCACAAAAGTTGCAGGATATTAAAGAAAAAGAAAAGCTCGAACTCGCTATTTTTTGTTTTGATGAAAGCCAGACCAGCACTAACTGGAGTTCAATTTTAAGCCTGGGTGCTTCCCATTCAGATATCGATTTAAGTGCATACCGCGATCAGGTAAGCCCCGAAGATTTGGTAACCTTAATTTACACTTCAGGCACAACTGGAACACCTAAAGGAGTGATGTTAACTCACCACAATTTGGTAAGTAACTTGATGGACACACTCCATGCATACCCTTCAGGATTGGAGCGAGTAATTAGTTTTCTCCCTTTGTCGCACATTTTTGAGCGCATGGTTTTTTATATGAATTGCTACGCTTGTGTTAGCGTATACTATGCAGAAAGTTTAGAAACCGTAATGGCCGATATCCAAGATGTAAAACCTTACGGATTTACAACTGTACCTCGTATGCTTGAAAAAATTTACGACCGTATTGTTGAGAAAGGATCAGCCTTAACCGGCATTAAGCGCAATTTATTCTTCTGGGCTTTAGAATTAGCAAATCGCTATGAGCTGTATGGTAAAAATGGAGCTTGGTACGAGTTTCAGCGAGCTATTGCCGATAAATTAATTTTTGTAAAATGGCGTGAGGCCCTAGGCGGAGAAGTAAGAACCCTGATGTCTGGGGGAGCTGCATTACAACCGCGTTTGGCTCGTGTTTTCTGGGCTGCCGGCATACCTGTTTTAGAAGGATATGGGCTCACCGAAACTTCTCCTGTAATCAGTTTGAATCGTTTAGATAAATATCAGGCCGAATTCGGGACGGTAGGTAAGCCTATTCCAAATGTGCAGGTGAAGATTGCGGAGGATGGAGAGATTTTGTGTAAGGGGCCCAACATTATGAAGGGTTATTACAACCGTCCGGATTTAACTGCCGAAGTGATTGATGCGGAAGGTTGGTTCCATACCGGCGATATTGGAGAGATTGTAGGAAATGGTTTCTTGAAAATCACAGATCGTAAGAAAGAGATTTTTAAAACTGCCGGCGGTAAATACGTTGCCCCGCAAACGCTTGAAAATAAATTTAAAGAATCGCCATTAGTAGAACAGGTAATGGTTATTGGCGAGAACCGAAAATTCCCGTCGGCACTTATTGTTCCAAATTTTCCGGCACTCGAAGCTTGGTGCGAAAAGAAAGGAATTGCCTACACCAATCCGGAGCAAATGGTTCAAAACCCCGAAGTTTTGGATAAATATCAACGAGAGGTGGATCGCTACAATGCAAGTTTCGGACGTTGGGAGCAGGTTAAGAAATTTAAACTATTAACTAAGGAATGGAGTATTGATGCCGGTGAAATGACTCCGAAATTGAGCTTGAAACGTAAAGTAATTTACGAGCGTAATTTGCCTTTGATTGAACAGATTTATGCTGATCTAGAAAACGGTAAAATCTAATCAGGTTAGATCCTGACCATCGGTTTTTGGTTCGGTTTCTTGCTTTTTTTTCTTGCCTTCCTTTTTCATCCAATGGCTAATTTTTTCTATCCAGGAGGTAATTGTGTCTAGATTGATGCTTTTTACAGCTTGTTGTGAAACAAAAGCAATAAGTGCTTTCATTACAATCCCCGATTTTTTAAAGAATATGCTGTTGAGTAAGTAAGGGAATCCCAACTGAGCAAGCGTGGTTACCCAATCACTTGAGATTGCTTCTTTGCTGCCTTTCTCACCCGTAAACAAAGAACTGATTTTTTTCAGCATATCAAGTGGCATCCTCACTTGTTCAACCAAATGGTTAACATCTCGTTGAATGCTCAATTCGCGTTCTTCAACCTCGGCTCTTAATCGTACAATTTCTGATCGTAAATCACCAATGCTGGTAATTTTAGGCTTATTCATCCAACTCTCCTTTCTCCGCCAAAAACTTTCGTACAGCTTGATCCATTAAAGGTTTTTCAACCATTTTTTTCTTCAGCAACAGATAAATCAAAGCGATTAACAGGTAAATTCCAGCAACACACAAAAAGCCGCACCAGGTGCTGTTAAATCGCTCAGCCAGATAAAAAGCTAAAGCTAAACTTCCAAATAAAAAAGCCATAACCAGAAAAATGGCCATTAGTAAATTGCTTACGAGTGAGGCGTATCCTTCTGCGGCTTTTTCTGTACTGACTAATACAGCCAATCGAATTCTGACTTGAACGTACTCTTTGATTCGTTCAAACAGACCCTCTTGCTCAGTTTGTTGGTTTTCCATATGGTGTTTAACTCGATGTTAACTATTGGTCATGCCTTCTACTGTTTCATTTAAATCTTCCAAACCGCTATCGGCTAAATCTTTAATGCTATCTCCCAAATCCTTCAAGGCATTGTTTAATTTTTCTCTGGTTTCAGATCCACTTTCGGGTGCAAACAAAATACCTAAAGTGGCACCCACGGCAACACCCGCCAGCAGGGCTATTACAATTTTCGTGTTAGTGCTCATAGTGTTTCAAATTATCAATTGGTGAGTAATCGTTTATGTTTAATTACAAACCAAAATGACAGATTGTTTGCTCTTGTAGGTTTTAGACTTTAGGATCGGCCGATTTGTTCTGATCGTAAATTTTAAATGTTAAAATAAAATAGGATAGGAGCAATGGCCCGAATACCAAACCTAAGATACCAAAAACCGGAATGCCGATGATTACTCCAATTACGGTGATAATAGGATGCGTATCTGCTATTTTTCTTGCCAAAATCAGTCGAATAACGTTATCGATATTGATTACGATGATCAAGCCCCAAAGTAAAATCCCCCAACCAGCAGTAGTATTCCCATTTGAGAGTTGGATAAGCGCTGCGGGTATAAATACAAAAGGTGCTCCAACAATAGGCAGAAATGATAAAAACGTTGAAATAACTCCCCAAAAAATGGCGTCCTGAACTCCGAAAATGTAAAAACTTAAACTAACCAAGCTGCCCTGTACCAAAGCAATGAAGCCTTGCCCCAACACATTGGAGTAGGTGGTATTTCGTAATTCGTAAGCAAACTTAATGGCATCGTCTTGTTTAAAAGGGGCATACTTCAGTAAACCTTTTTCGAATGTTTGGTACTGGGTAAACATAAAATACAATAGGAAATACATAATCAGTATCCCTAAGAAAATATTTGCTGCACCACCAATTATTGCCGGAAATAACTCAGTAGCATACGTATTTAATCGGGCAATAATCTTCTCTAAGGCATGTGGGATATTGAACGTTGATCCCACATAGGTCTCGAAGCGCTCAATCAGTTTTTGAATATCCTCTGGTTTTTGTTGAAACTCAGAAACCTTATTGATAACCATCAAACTTAATGACAGAATAGGGAATACAATAATGATTAATGAGCTGAAAATAATGCCAATTGCTGCCAATGATTTATTCCAATTCCACTTTTGGGTCAAATGCAGGTAGATAGGTCTGAAGATGGTATACAGTACCAGTGTGCTTAACAAGGTTCCGGCGATGATACGCATTGAGTACAGTAAAAATGCACCCAAAGCGATGAGAATAATGAGGACAACTGTGTTGTTTTGTGCGGGATTGTATTTAGGCATCGGAAAAATTTTCTTCTAACCATAAAGTTACATAAGGTTTCGGCATAATAAAATCCTGCCCCATCGATTAGGGCTGGATTTTATTAAATCAAAAACTAGAAAATATTAAACTCTACCCGTCTGTTCCGCTGACGGCCTTCTTCAGTGTCATTATCCGCAATCGGTTGAGATTCGCCATAACCTCTTGCTTCTACTTTATTTTTCGATACACCTCGTTTAACCAGATAGGCTTTTACTGCATTTGCTCTGTTTACAGAGAGCGTTTGATTCGCCTTTTCTGAACCAACTGCATCGGTATGCCCGCTAATTTTAAGGCTATAATTCGGTTTGGTAATTAGTAAGGTGGCTAGTTTATTTAATGATGGGAATGAAACTGCCTTAATGATCCATTTACCAGTTGCGAACTCAAGATTTTCGAATACATCTTGTAATATTTTTTGTTCTTCTGGAGTCAATTGAATTGGAGGCCGTGTAATGGTTTGTACTTTTTCAACTTCCGGACAACCATTATTCGCTTTTGTTCCTTTAACCAAGGGGCATTTGTCTAGATAATCGTAAACACTATCCTGATCGGTGTCTAATGGGCAACCAGATCCACTAACAGTTATGCCTGGTGGGGTGTCGGGGCATTTATCAAACAGGTCGCCAATACCGTCATTATCCGAGTCGCATTTCAGGTCATCCACTTCTTTTTCTAGTGTGTTAACCCGTTTACGCAAGGCTATTAAGGCGGCCGAATCGTTTCTCAAAACTAAATCATCGTACATAATAGCTGCCGGATTCGCCCAGTCTAAGGTTGACTTTTTGTATTTCCCGATAGAAAATTCGAGTCCGCTATAGGCATACGAATATTTATCTTTAGACGTGCTTTTCACCGCTGCACCGTCAACATCATCGCTATTCACAAAATACATGTTGTAGCCCAGATCGAAATTCAGGTGATCGGATATTTTAAATTTAACGCCAACCCCCGCAGGTATTGATCGTTTATCGGTAAATTGATGTTTAGAGCCAAGGTTGCTATTGTAGATGATTTGGTCATTGGCATCAACCAAACTGTTGGAATAGGTGGTCACCGAATAGCCGGCTTTGATTAAGAAATTAATCCAGTTCTCTTTTCTTAAAAAATCAACAGTTGCTAAGTTTACTACGCCCATTAGGCTACTTAACCTGATGCGTGTTTCGAACGATTTAAATCCGTAGGCGATGCCGCCCAATTGATCTTTGTTGTTTCCCGAGAGCCGTCCACTGGTAAAACTTGCTTCTAGCCCAAAAGAATGAGCCAGCTGTTTCCGAACATTTAGTCCAAATCCGAGGTTTGCGTCCCATTTTGAAAAATCGTTAGTGCCGCCTGTATAAACTACAGGTGACAGTGCACCGGCATGTGCACTAACCGACCAGGTGCGGTAAGGCAAACGGCCTTTGAACAAGGGAAATTTCGTCTGATTGGTTCGAGTGATGGTAGCTCCCCCGGCAGTATCTTGTGCCTGAATTTTGGAATAAGCTAGACCAAGCACAATTACTGCAATTACGAATCGATGTATTTTCATGAGTATTAATTTGATTACAACTAATACAATACGAAAATCAGGCTATTTTAGTATTCGCTCAGCTTATTTGATGCTCAAAACCTTCATTTTGTTGTAAAGTGTTTTCCTGTCGATCTTTAATAACTCTGCGGCTTTACTCTTGTTGTACTTTACTTCTTTGAGTACGTTCATGATGGTTTCGTACTCGGCCTCGTGTGCAATATTTTTCAAATCATTTCTTGTACCCGCTTGGGCAAGATGCGCAATTCCGTTTATTGGAGCATCCGCAGAAACAGGGATAGAGATTTCCAATGGCAAGTCCTTCAAAGAAATCTCTCCACCTTGGCTAAGCAGTGCCGCTCTTCTGACCACATTTTTTAGTTCTCGGATATTTCCAGGCCAGCGGTAGGTTTTGAAACACTGAATTACTTCATCAGAGAACCGATCTACTTTTCTGCCCAATTCCTGGTTTGCCAGGGCTAAAAAATGATTGGCAAAAAGTATCAGATCTTCGCCACGCTCTCTCAATGCCGGTAGCTGAATCATAAATTCATTGAAACGATAGTACAAATCTTCTCTGAAATGACCTTCTGCTATGGCTTTAGGTAAATTCTCATTGGTAGCCACAATGATCCGCACATCGAGGTCGATTTCTTTGGTGCTGCCAATTCGTTTTACTTTTCGCTCTTGCACCGTTCTCAGTAATGCCATTTGGCTTTCGTAGGATAAATTGCCAATCTCATCTAAAAACAACGTTCCTCCATTGGCTAGTTCAAAATGCCCAATTTTGGTGGTTAAAGCCCCAGTAAACGAACCTTTTTCATGCCCAAAGAACTCGCTTATGGCCAGTTCCTTGTTCAAAGAGCCACAATCCAACGCGATAAAAGGTTTGTCTTTACGTTGACTTTTGAGATGGATGCTTTTTGCCACCGCTTCTTTTCCAGTCCCACTTTCGCCGTAGAGAATAACACTGTAATTGGTTGGCGCTACCAAATCAACCTGACGAATGAGTTCTTGTGATGCGGCACTTATTCCAACGATAAAATCGTTTGGTAATGCAGTATTCAACTTTACCGCTGGCTTTGTTTGTGCCGGACTTTCTGTGACGGGATTATGTGCCAAGGCCTCTTGGGTTGCCAAAGCTTTGGTAATGGTATTTAAAATTTCATTTGGGTATAATGGCTTGCTGATGTAATCGTAAGCACCCATTTTAATGAGTTCAACTGCCAAACGTATGTCTGAATAGGCAGTCATGATAATTACACCAGTTTCCGGATAATTGGCTTTGATCTCCTTCAATAGTTCACGGCCATCGGTATCTTTTAGCCTAAAGTCACAGAGTACAAGGTTGAATTTTCCGGAACTTAATAATTCTCTGGCTTGAGCGCCACTCATGCTGGTTTCAACTTCAAAGCCATTTCTGCTTAAAAATTTGGACAATAATGAGCCAATATTGACTTCATCATCAATGATCAAGATTCGATTCATAGTGTTGCGAATTAGGTAGAATTCGCTTATAGAACTATTCTAAAAGCTCAGCCTAGCGGCTTTTAATAAATATAAGCAATTTTAGAATTATCTTATTAGTTATAACTAACAATTATTTTCCGGTAAAGTTTGCTTTGCGTTTTTCCAAGAATGCAGCAACCCCTTCTTTAAAATCTTCGGTATCAAAGCAACGGCCAAACTGATCAATCTCTACTTCGAATCCGTTTACGCCATCCACCAAAGATGCATTTACGGCTTGAATGGCAGCGGCCAGTGCTACGGGTGCCCGGCTTAAGATTTTTTGCATTTTTTCTGCTGCAGTAGCCATCAGATCATCCTGGCTAACCACTTGATTTACCAATCCAATTTGTAAAGCCTGTTCTGCAGCAATCATGTCAGCGGTTAATATAAGTTCTAAGGCTCTGCCTCTGCCAACCAATTGTGCCAGACGTTGCGTTCCGCCGTAACCAGGAATTAATCCTAAAGTCACCTCGGGCAAACCCAGCTTGGCATTATCGGCAGCTATGCGAATATGGCAGGCCATGGCCAACTCTAATCCGCCACCCAAAGCGAAACCATTTATGGCTGCGATAATTGGTTTTTCGCTGTTGTGGATAATATCCATCACCTTGTGGTGGCCTTCTTGGGCAAAAACTCGTCCTTCATCCAAACTCAAACCAGCAAATTCCGAAATATCTGCACCAGCTACAAAAGCTTTACTCCCGGCACCAGTAATGATGATGCCACCCACTTCCGGATTTTGGAAAGCATCGCTCAAAGCAAAATGCAATTCGGCCAAGGTGGCTTTATTCAACGCGTTTAATTTGCTTTCGCGATTAATGGTGATCCAAAGAACGCGGTCTTTAATTTCGAGAAGAAGATTTTCGTAGGTCATGTTAGATTGGTTAAAAATTTCTGTTTTGCGCCACCCATGTAGTAATGTAGTCGACAATTTCAGAGGTTGAAGTGCCTGGAGCAAACAATTCACCGACGCCCATTTCACGCAAGGCTTTCATATCACTTTCCGGGATAATTCCTCCACCGGTAAGCAATACATCGGTTAATCCTTTGGCTTTCATCAGTTCAATAATTTTCGGGAAAACAGTGAGGTGTGCTCCCGAAAGAATTGATACTCCAATGGCATCCACATCCTCCTGCAAGGCAGTATTCACCACCATTTCTGGAGTTTGACGTAAGCCGGTATAAATTACTTCCATGCCGGCATCCCGTAAGGAGGTAGCAATAATTCGGGCTCCACGATCGTGTCCGTCTAATCCAACTTTTGCTATTAAAACTCGAATCGGTCTTTTCAAGGTATTATTGATTAATTAGCGAGCGTAAAAGTACTAAGAAAAACTCAATTGCTGGATTCAGTGGCCCACCAGTAGTGCTAAACTCAAAAAGAGCGGTAATTTTATTATTTTTGACCTCCTTGGGCGTAAGGCCCCAACAATTTATCAACTATATGAGCGAAGAACGGTCGTTAAATTTTTTAGAAGAGCTAATTGAGGAAGATATTAAAACCGGCAAACACGGTGGCCGTGTATTAACCCGTTTTCCGCCTGAGCCCAATGGCTACCTGCATATTGGTCATGCTAAATCCATTTGCCTAAACTTTACGCTTGGCGAAAAATACAATGGCAAAACGAATTTACGTTTTGACGATACCAACCCGGTAACTGAAGAAACCGAATATGTAGAGAGTATAAAAAAAGATATTGAGTGGCTGGGATTTAAGTGGGCACAAGAACTCTATACTTCTGATTATTTCGATCAACTCTATGATTTCGCCATTCAGCTGATTAAAAAGGGCTTGGCCTATGTAGATGACAGTGCCGCCGAAGAAATTGCGGCTGGTAAGGGAACACCAACTGAGCCAGGAAAACCCTCGGTTTACCGCGATAGAAGTGTAGACGAAAACCTGCGTTTGTTTGAAGAAATGAAAGCAGGTAAATACCCGGATGGCGCAAAGGTTTTGCGGGCTAAAATTGATCTGGCTTCGCCAAACATGCATCTTCGAGATCCTTTGATGTACCGCATTAAACATGCGCATCATCACCGTACGGGAGGTAAATGGTGCATCTACCCGATGTATGATTTTGCTCATGGACAAAGTGATGCCATTGAAGAAATTACGCACTCCATTTGTACACTTGAATTTATTCCTCATCGTCCATTATACGATTGGTTCATTGAAAAACTGGAGCTTTTCCCTAGCCATCAGTATGAATTTGCTCGCTTAAACATCAATTATGCGGTAATGAGTAAACGCAAATTGCTGCAATTGGTAAACGAGAAATACGTAAACGGTTGGGACGATCCACGCATGCTGACTATTAGTGGTTTGCGACGTCGCGGTTATACGCCGGCAAGTATCCGTAATTTCTGCGATCGTATTGGTGTAGCCAAACGCGAAAACCTGATCGAGATGAGTTTACTTGAGTTTTGTATTCGCGAAGATTTGAATAAAACGGCTTGGCGCCGCATGGCGGTATTGGATCCAATTAAATTGGTGATTACCAATTATCCGGAAGGTCAAGAAGAACTACTACATGGTGAAAATAATCCTGAGGTAGAAGGCGGTGAAGGCGCCAGAGCGATTCCGTTTAGCAAAGAATTGTGGATTGAGCGTGAAGATTTTATGGAAGAACCACCTAAAAAGTTCTTCCGTTTAGGTCCGGGCTTGATGGTTCGTTTAAAGCATGCTTACATAGTAGAGTGTCTTGATTTTGTGAAAGACGCAAGCGGTAAAGTGACCGAAATTCATTGTACCTATATTCCTGAATCCAAATCGGGTAACGATACGAGTGGCATACATGTAAAAGGGACGATCCATTGGGTGAGCGTGGCACACGCCAAAACCGCTGAAATCAGATTGTATGACCGTTTATTCCAGGTAGAAGATCCTTCCAATGAAGAAGGAGATTTTAAGGAGTACATCAATCCGGATAGTTTGCAAATAATTAAGCAGGCCTACATTGAGCCCGATTTACTGCAAGCTCAGAAAGGCAAGGGTTATCAGTTTATCAGAAAAGGCTATTTTACTTTAGATTCCGATTCTACAGCGGATAATTTAGTGTTCAACCGCACGGTTACCTTAAAAGACAATTGGGCTAAAAAATCTGAATAAGATACTATGGATAATCCGAAATTGGCTTGGTTAAGGGCTCATATTGGCGAATCGACTAAAAAAAGTCCTTCCCCCTTTGCGCACTGGCTAGATGGAATTGTAGAAACTGTTGAGTTTGGCGATCTATCTATTCGTTATACTGTAAGACCAGATATGACCAATCCTCATGGATTATTACACGGTGGGGTTATTGCAGGAATATTGGATGACGTGATTGGCACCTGTGTGGCCAGCTTGGGTAAAGAACAAGCTTTTGTTTCCATAAATCTTTCGGTAGATTTTGTTCAGGCAGCCCGCGTAAGCGATGAAGTTATTGCCCGAGCGAAAGTAATTCGAAATGGTAGAACCGTAGTTTACCTGCAGGGAGAACTTTTCAATAAGCAGGGTAAATTATTAGCTATGGCCACAAGTAATTTAGTGGCCGTACCTTCAAAATCTTGAGTTTAATCCCAAGTTTATTTTCACCTACCTCAATCAACTAAAAATTCTTATTATATAATTTTTAAGCAATAAAGTTGCTGATAATTTAGTATATTTGTTTCTCACTGAATTGCCAGAGATTGTATTAAATCTCCATCGTACTGCATCAGCTTTTTGGGGAAACTGCGATTTATAACTGAACAAAAAATCTGCTCTGCTGCACCAATTGCGTGGGCGTATGCTTTGTTCGTGGGTAGTCGCAGTACCTATTCCCCTGGTGTACTTCCCCACGCAATTTTTAATCACCAAATTTTTAAAAATTGAAACCAAGTCCAAGCGGGGCTGTTTTAATGCTAGTAAGAATTAAATCTACAGATATGAAAACTACTACACCAACTCCCCAAAAAGTCACTATAGATTACCACGATTCAGCTTTGTTTGACTTGTTTGTAACCGAACTCAAAGACGTGTATTGGGCTGAAAAGTACATCGTGAAAAATTTGCCAAAAATGGCTGAGGCTGCCACTTCCGAAGATTTGAAAGAGCTATTGAATGCACATTTGGACGAAACTCAAAATCAGGTAGAGCGTTTAGAAGAAATTTTTCAGCTAATTGACAAGCGAGCCGTGGGTAAACGTTGTGATGGCATGGATGGTTTGATTGAGGAAAGCAGAACCATTATCGATAAAACGGAGGATGGGACATTAACCCGAGATGTGGGTTTGATTGCTTCTGCTCAGAAAATAGAACATTACGAAATTGCTACCTATGGCACCTTAAAAACCATTGCTGCTGTTCTGGATTTGGATGATCAGATCATTGATTTACTCACTGAAACACTGGAAGAGGAGAAAGAAGTAGACCAAAAGCTAACCCAATTGGCGGAGAGTCATATAAATGAGGATGCACGAGAAGAGGAGAATTAAGCTTTTCTGTGCTCAAGAAATTAGGTCATCCATGGAGATGGCCTTTTTGTGTTTAAGGGATAAAATGATGGTTGATGGACTGCCAATAAACCGGACTAATGTATGGCTTGTATTTTAATTGCTTTACGGCAGATAGGTAAACAAAACTTTTGATCAGTTTTCGGCAATTTGGATGATTGCAAGTACACTTCATAGACCAATATGGATCCAGTTCGGTGCTGGAATAGTCTAGCAATAGTTCTGAATGTGCACTTATCACTTGCGCTGCAATGACCTCCTGGTGTTCATTGATAAAAACATTGGGTTCACAGCAATGATTTAAAAACAATACCGGGCTTTCTGAAGCAGGAATGATCCATTCTCGATCTGCAACCCCAATCCAATTTGAACCAATTTTTGCGAATTCGGGGGTGTATTCGTGGCTGATTCGCTCTCCCTCAAAACGCAGTATGCATTCAGCCGGTTCAATGGTTTTAGCAGTAAACAATCCTCTGCCGGCAATTGCAGAACCCGAAATGTACCAATCTTCCATATCGCTTATATCTACTTCTGTCTTACCTTATTGATGGATAATCAATAGCTTTCTGTGCTCGCAAATTCGGACCGATGTTTTCACAATCGTCCAATTCTTGCTTATGATTTCTAAGGGTTTTAACGATGAATTAGTAGAAATATTTTCTAAAAACAGAATTCTCCATAAACACCAAGTTTGAGCCAAAATTGGATGACAGGGCAGTTCGTTATGAGGTAATTTCTGGACTAATTTAGAGAGAACCCTTAGTTGTGGAGTTCCACTATTGAAATCAAAATCACTGATTATCAGGTTTATTCTGCTTGGGTAAGCGGTTGATCCCAGTCAACCGATGCAAATACGATATCTACTTTTACTACAAAAAATGGGGGCTATATATTTTTTACCGGATAGGCTTGCCCATGCTCTTTTTAGGATTTTTCTTCCCAGATCAGCGCTAGATTAATCAAGGTTTCGACTGCCTTTTGCATATCCTGCACAGAAACCCACTCCACTTTACTATGGAATGCATGTTCGCCGGCAAAAAAATTAGGGCACGGTAATCCCATAAATGAAAGTCTGGAGCCATCGGTGCCTCCCCGAATGCTTTGAAGCTTAGGCTGAAGTCCGGACCTATGTAGTGCCTCTATTCCAAAATCAATGAGTTGTGGATGTTGGTCCAGCACTTTTTTCATATTTCGGTACTGCTCAGTTACTGTGAAAGAATAGCTAGATTTTGGATACTGGAGCAGTACTTTTTGGGTAATAGCTTCCACTAGTTTTTCGTGTTCTACTAAAGCTTCGTCTGTAAAATCACGAATGATAAATTCTAAACGGGCTTCTTCTACGCTACCTTGTATGGCAACCGGGTGGATAAATCCTTCATTACCCGCTGTACTCTCCGGACTCAGTTTTTCTTTGGGTAATTCCGCAACAATTTCAGAAGCGATTTTAATGGCACTTTCCATGTTTCCTTTGGCAAAGCCGGGATGTGAGCTTACGCCATGAATTGTGAGGGTTATGCCATCGGCAGAAAAAGTTTCATTTTCGATTGAACCAAGTGTTTCACCATCAACGGTATAGGCAAAATCGGCTCCTAACTTTTTAAGATCTACCTTATTTACACCTCTGCCAATTTCCTCGTCGGGGGTAAATAAAATTTTTAATGTTCCGTGTTTAACTTCCGGATGTTTCACAAAAAAATGGACTACATCCATAATCTCTGCCAAACCCGCTTTATTATCTGCACCCAATAAGGTAGTTCCGCTGGCGCTTACAATGTCATTTCCGATTTGATTTTCTAGGTCCGGATGATCAACTAAACGAATGACCTGATTCGGGTCATCGGGCAATACCAAATCCTCACCCTGATAATTGTAATGAATAATGGGTTTCACTCCTGCTCCGCTACAATCTGGAGAAGTATCCATGTGTGAGCAGAAGCAAATTACAGGGACCTTTTTATCGGTAGTTGCCGGAAGCGTGGCATACACATAGCCATGCTCATCCAGGTGAGCATCACTCAAACCCAATTCCAAGAGCTCATTCACCAATACACGTCCTAAGTCTTTTTGTTTTTCTGTAGAGGGGCAAGTTGGTGAATTAGGATCCGATTGAGTGTCGATTTTTACATAGTTTAAAAATCGATTCAATGCCGTGTATTGATAATTTTTTAGTGCTTCCATGCGTATTCCAAATCCTGAAAGCTAAAAATAATATTTTCTAAGATGCTTTTGGGTAGCATTTGTTTTTAGTACCTATTCATTCAATTAATGCGGATAAAATCTTATTTTTCCACTATGAAAAAGCTTTTCCTAGTTCAATTACTGATGATTTTCTGTGTAAGCCTTATTGCACAAATTACCCCCTTTGAGCGTGACCCCACTAAAAACACAACGGCCACGTATACTGAAACGATAGCGTATTATCAGCAATTGGATAAAATATTCGATCAATTAAAACTAATTAGTTGTGGACCAACAGACAGTGGTAAGCCTTTGCATTTGGCCGTTTTATCGAAAAACAAGGTCTTCGATCCGGTACTCCTTAGGCAGCAAAATAAACACATTATTTTAATTAATAACGGAATACACCCTGGGGAGCCTGAAGGTATTGATGCCAGCATGATGTTGGTTCGAGACTTGTTAAAGAACAATATAATCCCTGATAATGTGGTACTTTGTTTTATTCCTATCTACAATATCGACGGAAGTTTGAATCGATCATCCACTTCCAGAGCCAATCAGAATGGTCCGCAAGCCTATGGTTTTAGAGGGAATTCCAGGAATTTAGATTTGAACCGCGATTTCATTAAAACCGATTCGAAAAACTCGAGATCCTTTCAAGAAATTTTCAATACCTGGAAACCCGACATTTTTATCGATAACCACACTAGCAACGGGGCAGATTACCAGTACGTCATGACTTTGATCGAAACCCAGGCCGATAAACTGAGTCCAGTATTGTCTAAGTTCATGACCGAGCAATTGACCCCATCACTTTTCAGCCAAATGAAAGCCAAAGGCTGGGACATGACACCTTATGTAGACCATGTTGGTGAAACCCCCGATTCGGGTATTGAGGCTTTTTTGGAAACTCCTCGTTTTAGTACCGGTTATACCACCTTGCACCAAACCATTGGTTATGTGCCCGAAACACACATGCTCAAATCCTTTCAACAGCGTGTGAAAGCAACTTACGCCTTGATGGAGTGTTTTATCGATTTCTCGAAAAGGCACAGCGGTCAACTTGCTGAAGTGAGGAAACAAGCTCTAAATCAAGCCAAGCTGCAAAAAGAGTTTGCTCTGAATTGGAAATTGGACGAAACCAAGGTGGATAGTTTTCATTTCAAAGGTTTTGAGGCTGGCCGAAAACCTAGTGATATCAGCGGGCAGCCCCGATTATTTTACGATCGCACGAAACCTTTCCAGAAAAATATTCCCTGGTTTAAACACTTTAAACCTACATTGACTGTTCAAGCGCCTCTGGCTTATGTGATTCCACAGGCTTGGCAAGAGGTTATCGACCTATTGCGATTGAATGGGGTGCAGCTGGAACGATTGAAAAAGGATACACTCATGAATCTCGAAATGTACTACATAACCGATTACAAGAGTCCGGCTAAACCTTACGAAGGACATTATTTACATACCCAGGTTGCTGTAAAATCCGTTAAGCAGACCGTTCAGTTTCATGAGGGTGATTACATGGTTCGAGTTAATCAAACTCAAAATCGATACATCGTAGAAACCCTGGAACCTCAAGGGGTAGATTCTTTCTTTGCTTGGAATTTTTTCGATTCCATTTTAGGGCAGAAGGAATACTTTTCGAATTACGTATTTGAGGATACCGGTGCAGAAATCCTGAAGAATAATCCGGAATTGAGAAAACAATTGGAAGAGGAGAAGTCTAAAAATGAGCAGCTGAACAAAAGTGGTGCAGCACAATTAGATTGGGTATATCGTCATTCCGATTATCTAGAGAAGACTTTTATGCGTTATCCGATTGGAAGGTTGACGAGCAACTAACTACTAATTACTCAATAAATGCAAGAATTCATCACTCAGACTCCCGTTGCCAGCATTATTTTCTTGTTCACTGTAGTGACCAGCATCTATGCTTTTTCAAACTACGAAGTTTATGGGAAATTCATGTTGCACCCCTACAGTGTTAGTCGTGGTCAAAAACTATATACCCTAATTACCAGCGGATTGATACACAAAGATTGGACGCATTTGCTGTTCAATATGCTCTCTTTTTACTTTTTTGCTTTTCCGCTTGAGCGGACTTTGGCATCTATCAGTGCTTGGGGGCATGTTCACTTCGGCCTAATCTATGTGTTGAGTTTGGTTTTGAGTGATGTTAGTTCAATTACCAAACACAAAGATCATTTCTGGTACAATAGTTTGGGAGCTTCGGGGGCAGTTTGTGCTGTGGTGTTCAGCTATATTTTATTCTATCCATTAACTAAAATGCTTATTCTGCCCATACCAATTCCTATTCCGGCAGTTTTATATGGATTTTTATTTTTGGGCTATTGTTGGTATGCAGCACGTCATGCTAGTGATCACATCAACCACGATGCACACTTTTATGGTGCATTAACCGGAGTACTACTTACGGTTATTTTACATCCGGATATTGTGCCTTACTTTCTGGGGCAATTGATGGGAACTAGGATTTAAAGAAGGATACCCTCCGCTTTTTTAAAGCTTCCGTCCTGGTTGAGTAAGAAGCTCATTGGCTCCTCTGGATTTTTAATGATTTCTAGTAATACAAAGCCCCAAGGTTTCCAGAAATTTTCGAGCACTTGGCCATAGGTTTTATTATCCCAATGATCAAAAATGGGTTTAGCGCTTATACCTTGCAATGGCATCGGTTCAATATAAACCGTTTCTTCGGTAGGCATTAAGGTGTATTCAGGCAAACGATTAAAGAGGTATGCCGAATAGAAGAATCGGGCACAAATTTCCTCAAACTGAATGGGATGTAGATTTTCTGTTTTTACTTTTTCTAGCATTTCACGGTGGTACTGACCGTTAGCGCCATTATCCTGCAGGCAGGCAATTATTCCAAAATCGCCAGCTCGCAAACTAAAGCTTAAGGTATTGATCTCATCGCGGTAGCTGAAAAAATCGGCTTCTTGGTTCACCCTAAACAACTCAATACTCCAAGGATTTCGTTCTTCAAAAACCACAGGCCGAATTATGGATTGTAGCATGAGGTGCAAGTTGCCAAACTTGTGCGCCATGGCTTGAGAAAGATTAAACAGCTCACCTTGTGCCTGTTGTTGTCGAATACCTTGACGAATTTCGTGGAAAATGATACCATACACCATTTTGCCAATCCACTGAAATAGTCGTTCTTCGGGTAGATCTTTTAGTGCATCATAGCCTCCGGCGAAAGCCTGTTCCACCTCACGCTCTAAGGGTTCAAGAAACTGCTGATAAATTTGGGCCGAACAAGGTATCTTAATGTCTTTGTAGGTGCTGATGCTCTCGTCGAGGAGTTTAAAAGCTTTATCTTCCAAGTTGAAACGCTGTATGAACCACAATGAAAAAACGTTAATTGTTTCTTCGGGTGATTGCAATTCATGCCCACTTAAAAAACAATGCCGAGCATCGAACTGCATGCGTTTGAATGGTTCATACAAAGCTGAAAGCATGCGCCAAAGGTAAAAAATATGTTGGCTTGCCGGATTTTTTCACTTAATTCGTTAGTCATTTATTCCAAACCACTTTATGCAATTACGTTACAAACCCTTTGAACTTTTGTTGAAATATCCTTTCAGCATTTCAGGGTTTACGCGTACATCAACCCCGCTTATGCTGCTCGAAATTGAGTGCGAAGGGCAAATTGGTTATGGAGAAGCGTCAATGGTGCCTTACCATGGTGAAAGTGTAGCTACCGCGACAGCATTTCTTTCGAAAGTAAAACTAGACTGGCTCAAATTGCCTTTTGATTTTGACGAACTTATAGCCTACCTAGATGAGCTTGCTCCCGGAAATCCGAATATCAAAGCCGCAATTGACATTGCGCTTCACGATTTGCAGGAAAAGTTGGAAGGAAAACCTTGTTACACCTATTTCGGATCAGATCCCGAACAAATGCCAGCAACGTCCATCACCATAGGGATGGACACGCCCGAAGTGATTTTGCAAAAAGTAAAAGATGCCGAATTAGCTAAAATTTTGAAAGTAAAACTGGGTGGCGAAGCCGATAAACTGCTCATAGAAACCATTCGTTCGGTTTCTAACAAACCCTTATTTGTAGATGCAAATCAGGGCTGGAAAGATCGTATTCAAGCTTCAGAAATGATTCATTGGTTGCATGAGCAAGATGTGGTACTGATTGAGCAGCCCATGGATAAAAACAATTGGGATGATAATGCCTGGGTAAGCGAGCAGAGTCCGATCCCAATTTTAGGTGACGAATCTATCCAACGATTAGCCGATGTAGAGAAAGCAAAGGGAGTCTATCAAGGAATCAATATCAAATTGATGAAAAGTGCGGGAATGTACGAGGCTTATCAAATGATACAGCGAGCTCGTGAATTAGACTTGAAAATATTGATCGGATGTATGAGCGAAACTTCTTGTGCCACACTCGCCGGAGCTGCCCTAGCTCCGCTTTGCGATTGGGCCGATCTTGATGGTCCTTTTCTGACAAAAAATAACCCATTCCCCAATCCGGACTTTAAGGATGGGAAATGGGTCTTAGCCGATCGTTCGGGTTTAGGCTTAGCTTAATTTCCGCCAATTAAAATGGGAGCCGATTTGCCGTTGCCCATGATGATAATTTTGGCATTTGGCGATTGTGCCAATTCTTTTTGTGCCTTAATAGCTTCGTATTGCAACTGCTTATCGCTTAAACCTGTTGAAAGGATTCGCTGATAATCGGCAATACCTTGTGCTTCTACTCGTTTACGTTCAGCTTCCTGGCGTTCTTTCTGCAAAACGAAAGTCATTTTCTGAGCTTCTTGTTCGGCATTAATCTTCGATTCGATGGTCTTTTTCACCGATTCTGGAAGCGTGATGTTTCGTACAAGTAATTGTTCTAGCACCAAACCACGTTTGGCAAAACTTTCACTAATGCTTTTATATATTTTATCTTGAAATTCCTGACGCTTGGTCGAATACAGTGCTACGGCATCGTAATAAACTGCATTGTCGCGGATGGCTGTGCGACTCACCGGACGAACAATTTTATCGGTATAGTCTTTACCAATTTCTTTTAGGATGCGTGGGGCTTCAGTTGCCTGAACTTTGTAGAGTACCGATAAATCGATAATCACTTCCAAGCCATCTGCAGATAAAACACGTATTGCATCATCGCCAGCTTTATCACCTTCATCATGAACGCCAGACATGGTGTAATTCTGCGTTTTTGTATCAAATGTGGTTACTTCAACCAGTGGATTGATAGCGTTAAGGCCACTGTACAATACATCGTTTTCTACTTTTCCGAAGAGTGTCTTTACACCAACCTGGCCTGCATCAATTACTTTGAACATAGAAGTAGATGCCCCAATAACCAATAAAATAATTCCTACAATGCGTAGTGGTCCGCCGAATTTTTGAACAGGACTTTCAGAACGACTAAATTGTAGACCTAAAATCAGGGATAAAACACCCATAAAAAGTAATACCATAGTTTTTTATTTTTAGTTGGTTTTGTTTTCTTTAAAAACCTCCCGGACATTTTTTACCAGTCTGATTTTTAATACAATTAATAAAGTTAGGGCAAATGCTGCGCCTGCTGTTAATGTATAATGCTGGTTGCTCAAGGCCCAATAAATACAAAGGCCCATCGTAAAAATGCCCAGGTTGAGTAATACATTTAAAATAATCTTTAACCACATAATTAATACACTTGCATGCCAGGCTCAATTTCGGTAGCCCAAGCTATAATTCCGCCTTTCAAATTGTATAAATTCGTAAAGCCCTGCGTTTCTAATTGCATAATGGCTGCTGCACTACGTGCACCACTACGGCAATGTACAATCACAGGTTTATCTTTCGCAATTTTATCAGCTTCAATTAAAATTCCACCTAGCGGTATGAGTAATCCATTCAGGTTGGATAGTTCAAATTCAAATTCCTCACGCACATCAATCAATTGAAAATCCTCGCCGGCATCTATTTTTTGCTTTAACTCTTGCACCGTTATTTCATTCATATTCTTCAGATTATTACCCAAAGTTATCATTTCAAAGCATCACTTTCATAAAATTCATTTACTATGCTTGCATAATAAAAAACTCTTACTTAAATTTGTTATGCTTGCATAATATTCATGAAGCCCGAAGAAACCATTGATTTTCATCTAAAAGTAGTTTGGCAAAACATTGCTAATACGTACAACCAATTAGCGTCTGCTTTTGGAATTACTCAGGCTTTGGGTTATGCACTCATTAATGTGCAAGAAGATGGAACCGCGGTTACACAAATTGCCAACTTGTTGGGAGTTAAATCAACTAGTCTTTCACGAATGTTGAATAACATGGAGACTCTGGGTTTGATTTACCGTAAAGTGGATGAAAAAGATAAACGTTCTGTCAAAATCTATCTTACCGATTTTGGTAAAGAGAAGAAGAAACTGGCCAAGAAGGTGGTGCGGAATTTCAATGAATATTTGAATGAGCACCTCGACGCTAAAGAAAAACAGCAGTTGATTGCTGCTTTGCAAAAAATTAACGAATTAACATTGGGTTATCAACCCGCCACATAACTATGAAAAGAACCATCAGAAAAGTAGCCGTTTTGGGTTCAGGGATTATGGGCTCACGCATTGCTTGCCACTTTGCCAACATTGGCGTTGAGGTATTGTTGCTTGATATTGCCCCGAAAGAGGTAACTGCCGACGAGCAAGCCAAAGCCCTTAGTTTAGAGCATGCTGCAGTACGTAACCGTATTGTGAATGCAGCTTTAGATACAGCCATTAAATCCAATCCTTCGCCCATTTTTACCAAGCGTTCGCTCTCGCGGATCAGTACCGGCAATTTTGAGGATAATATGAAAGATATTGCCACATGCGATTGGACCATCGAAGTGGTAGTAGAAAATCTGGATATCAAGAAAAAGGTTTACGATCAGGTAGAACAATTCCGTAAACCGGGCACACTGATTACATCCAATACTTCGGGTATTCCTATTCATTTGATGGCCGAAGGCCGTTCTGAAGAATTTAAAAAGCATTTCTGCGGAACGCACTTTTTCAATCCCCCACGCTATTTGCGTTTATTGGAAATTATTCCAACTCCAGATACCGATCCGGAGATTGTAGATTTTCTGATGCATTATGGCGATCAGTTTCTGGGTAAAACTACCGTTATGTGTAAAGATACACCGGCATTTATTGCAAACCGCGTGGGAGTGTATTCCATCATGGCTCTATTGCATTTGGTGGAGAAAATGGATTTGAAAGTTGAGGAGGTAGATAAATATACTGGTCCGGTATTAGGCCGTCCAAAATCAGCAACGTTCCGAACTACCGATGTGGTTGGTTTAGATACCATGATTAATGTTGCAGGTGGTTTATATCAGAACTTACCCAACGACAAAGCACATGAACTTTTCCAGTTGCCGGGCTACGTTAAAAAAATGAAAGAGAACAATTGGTTGGGCGATAAAACCAAACAAGGGTTCTATAAAAAGGTAAAAGGCGAAAATGGCAAGAGCGAAATTTTAGCTCTCGACCTTAAAACGATGGAATACCGTCCGCAGGAAAAAATAAAATCGGCTACGCTAGAAATGCTCAAACCGATTGAAAACCTGCGTGACCGAATGAAAGCCTACGCCAAAGGAACAGATCGTGCAGGAGAATTTTTCCGCACATCTTTCTTTGGCCTTTTTGAATACGTGTCTGATCGAATCCCTGAAATTTCAGATGAACTCTACCGCATTGACGATGCCATGCGTGCCGGTTTTGGTTGGGAGCTAGGTCCCTTCGAAGTTTGGGATGCCATTGGCGTAAAAGAGGCTGTAGAGGGAATGAAAGCCCTTGGAAACGAAGCCGCTCCTTGGGTACACGAAATGTTGGCGGCTGGCCACACCTCATTCTACCAAATTGTAAATGGGGTTAAAAAATATTACGACATCCCTACAAAAACCTATAAAACCGTTCCTGGAACTGATGCCTTTATCATTTTAGACAACATCCGCCCTACTTCTACCATTTGGAAAAACGCCGGAACTACCATCACCGACCTAGGTGATGGTATCATCAACCTGGAGTTTCATACCAAGATGAATACCATTGGTGGTGACGTGATTCAAGGAATTAACAAAGCCATCGATCTTGCTGAAAAAGATTATCGAGGTTTGGTTATTGGAAACGATGGAGCCAATTTCTCTGCCGGAGCCAATATCGGCATGATATTCATGGCCGCTATAGAGCAAGAATGGGATGAAATTAACTTAGCCATCCGTACGTTCCAGAATACCTCTATGCGTTTACGTTACTCATCCATTCCGGTTGTACTTGCTCCACACAACCTAACCTTAGGCGGTGGTTGTGAATTTTCCTTACATGCCGATCATGTGCAAATTAATGCCGAAACCTATATGGGCTTGGTAGAGTTTGGTGTTGGATTAATTCCGGGAGGTGGCGGTACCAAAGAATTCGCTTTGCGTGTTTCCGATGAATTAAAAGACGGTCAAATAGATCAAAATGTCTTGAAAGATCGTTTCTTAACCATTGCTATGGCAAAAGTTTCTACTTCGGGAGCCGAAGCTGCAGACTTAGGCTATTTGCAAGCAGGTAAATACGACATCACGATGAACCGAAGCCGTTTATTGGCCGATGCCAAAGCAAAAGCACTTGAATTGGCTGAAGCCGGTTACACGCAGCCGGTTCGCCGTAAAGACATCAAAGTTTTGGGTAAATCTGGTTTGGGTATTGTTTACGCCGGAGCCAATTCCATGTATGCCGGTAACTACATTTCTGAGCACGATAAAAAGATCTCCGAAAAGTTAGGTTATGTAATGTGTGGAGGCGATTTGTCGGCACCGACTATTGTGTCGGAGCAATACTTGCTCGACCTTGAGCGTGAAGCCTTTTTATCGCTTTGCGGAGAAAAGAAAACTTTAGAACGTATACAAAGTATTTTAACCAAAGGGAAGCCTTTGAGAAATTAATATTGAAACCATGCAAGAAGCATATATCATAGCAGGATACCGCACGGCGGTGGGGAAGGCCCCAAAAGGTGTTTTTCGCTTTATGCGTGCCGATGATTTGGCCGCTGAGGTAGTGAGAGGATTGGTTGCCTCGGTTCCTAATTTGGATAAGGATCAAATCGACGATGTGATTGTAGGTAATGCCACACCAGAAGCGGAGCAGGGCTTGAATATTGCCCGGATGATTTCTTTGATGGGGCTTGATACCGATAAAGTTCCGGGGGTAACCGTTAACCGTTACTGTGCATCCGGATTGGAGACAATTGCCACAGCAGTCGCTAAAATTCGTTCCGGCATGGCAAATTGTATCATTGCCGGTGGGGTGGAAGTGATGTCGGGCATGCCTTTTGGCGGATGGAAACTCGTCCCTAACCCGGAAGTAGCAAAGAATCATTCCGATTGGTATTGGGGTATGGGTTTAACGGCAGAGGCCGTGGCCAAAGAATTTGAAGTAAGCCGTGAAGCGCAAGATGAATTTGCCTATCATTCGCATCAAAAAGCTATTAAAGCCATTCAAAATGGTCATTTGAAAGATGGCGTTCTGCCCATAACCGTAAAGGAAAATTACCTGGATGAAAATCTGAAAAAGAAAACCCGCGAATATGTGGTAGATACCGATGAAGGCCCACGAGCCGATACCAGTATCGAAAAATTGGCTAAACTAAAACCGGTTTTTGCTGCTAATGGTTCTATTACTGCCGGGAATTCCTCACAAACTTCAGACGGTGCGGCATTTGTTTTGATTGTTTCTGAAGAAATGCTCAAAAAATTGAATGTTCAGCCAATTGCCCGTTTGGTAAGTTATGGTGTAGCTGGCGTTCCGCCGCGAATTATGGGTATTGGTCCGGTAGAAGCCATTCCTTTGGCGTTGAAAAACGCCGGTATGAAACAGTATCAATTGGATTTGATCGAGTTGAACGAAGCTTTTGCCTCACAATCGCTGGCGATTATCAATAAACTCGGATTGAACAAAGAGTTCGTCAACGTGAATGGAGGAGCCATTGCATTGGGTCACCCGCTGGGTTGTACCGGTGCTAAGCTTACCGTTCAACTAATGCATGAATTAAAACGACAACATAAAAAATACGGCATGGTAACCATGTGTGTGGGAACTGGCCAGGGAGCAGCAGGAATTTTTGAACTCCTATAATTAGAAATTATCAAGTTTAATAAGACTTAATCATAAGATTTTAAGGCAATGGAAGCAACAAAAAATGCCATAAAAGGTGGCGAATTCATCATCAAAGAAACGGAAGCAGCCGATGTATTTATTCCTGAAGAGTTTGATGAAGAGCAATTAATGATCAAAAAAACCTGTGAAGATTTTTTAGAAGCAGAGGTTTATCCCAATTTAGACCGCATTGATAAGCTGGAAGAAGGCTTAATGCCCAACTTATTGGACAAAGCTGGTGAATTGGGTTTATTGGCGGTATCTATTCCGGAAGAATATGGAGGCTTTGGCAAGAATTTCAACACCTCTATGTTGGTTGCCGATATTTTAGGTGCAGGTCATTCTTTCGCGGTAGCCATTTCTGCACATACCGGTATCGGTACGCTGCCTATTTTGTATTACGGAAACGAAGCCCAAAAGGCAAAATATATTCCTAAACTGGCAAGTGGAGAGTGGAAAGCATCCTATTGTTTAACCGAGCCAAACTCGGGTTCTGATGCCAATTCCGGACGTACTAAAGCGGTACTCAATAAGGAGGGAACTCACTATTTGATTACCGGGCAGAAAATGTGGATTACCAATGGAGGTTTTGCCGATGTGTTTATCGTGTTTGCCAAAATTGAAGACGACGAAAATCTGACTGCATTTATTGTAGAGAAAGATTTTGGCGGAATTACCATGAACCCTGAAGAACATAAAATGGGTATCAAGGGATCTTCTACCCGCCAAGTGTTCTTCAACGATTGCCCTGTACCGGTAGAAAACATGCTTTCTGAGCGTCAAAACGGCTTTAAAATTGCCGTAAACATCCTGAACATCGGCCGGATCAAGCTAGGTGCCGCGGCCATTGGTTCATCCCGTAAGGTCATTGACCACGCTATCAATTATGCCAACGAACGGGTGCAATTCAAATTGCCGATTTCGAAATTTGGAGCCATACGTTACAAATTTGCCGAGATGGCCGTACGTAATTTTGCCATTGAGAGTGCTGCTTACCGTGCCGGCCAGAACATTGATGATGCCTACGATGCCTTGGTAGCCGGAGGTATGGAAGCGGGTAAAGCCAAATTGAAATCTACGGAGGAATTTGCCGTTGAGTGCGCCATTTTGAAGGTTTGGGGTTCAGAAATGTTGGATTATGTGGTAGATGAAGGTGTTCAAATTTATGGTGGTATGGGTTATTCGGCCGAGGCACCAATGGATCGTGCTTATCGCGATAGCCGTATCAACCGGATTTTTGAAGGAACCAACGAAATTAACCGCTTGCTAATTGTGGATATGCTTTTGAAGCGTGCCATGAAAGGTGAACTTGATTTGATGGGTCCTGCCCAGGCCGTAGCTGCAGAGCTCATGTCGATTCCTGATTTTGGTGAGGAAGACGAAAGTTTATTTGCAGCGGAGAAGAAAATTCTGAAAAACCTGAAAAAAGCAGGTTTGATGGTTGCCGGATCAGCGGTGCAGAAACTCATGATGAGTTTGGCCAAGGAGCAGGAAATCTTAATGAACATCGCAGACATTATTGGTTATGTGTACGTAGCCGAATCTACACTGTTAAGAGTAGAAAAATTGGTTCAGAGTCGTGGAGAAGAAGCAGTTCAGGGCCAGTTGGACATTATGCGCATCTATTTGCATGAAGCAGTTGATAAAGTGTATTTAGCGGGTAAAGAAGCATTGAATTCTTTTGCTGAAGGCGATGAATTGAGCATGATGTTGGTAGGCTTACGCCGATTCACGAAAGTTCAGCCGTTTAATATCAAAGATGCTCGTCAGCGTATTGCCAAAAAACTGATAGATGCCAACCAATACTGTTATTAATATTCGGATTACTGGTAATAATCGTAGCCGCTCCTACATGGGGCGGCTTTTTTGTTAATTAATGTTAAGTCGTCGTTTTTTACGTTTAAATAGATAAATTTGTAGCTTAATATTTAAAATGAACAGACTAAAAACCGGTATTTTTTCCTTAGTTGGCATAATTATTTTGGTCATTTCTTGTACCAAAGAGTACCCGGGTATAGAAGAACTAGACACACAGCTGGTTCAGGAGTATATCCAAAAAAATAATTTGACCATGCAACAGTACGGCCAAACCGGTATTTATTATCAAGTAGTAAGGCAGGGTACAGGCCCAGCTTTAGCGTTTAATAGGGAAACACCCTTTATATATACCGTCAAAAGCCTAGATGGAAGCTATTCATCTTTAGATACTTTTGCCTTTTCGAATCGTTTCTATAACTTTTTTGGTTATTTGAAGCCAGATTCGCTCAGGCAGGTACTTAAGCAGGCGGGTGCTAACCAAGGAGGAATTGTACGCGTTATCTTGCCTTCTCGTTTTGCTTACGGAAAAAAAGGTTCGGGTTCAATTCCTGGCAATGCCTCTTTAGATTATAGCATTACCGCATTAACTGCTGATCAAATTGCTAATTATGATGATTTGGCTATAACCAAATACTTAGCCTCCCAAAACTTGACGGGCTTTTCAAAATCAGTCAATGGTGTATACTATAAGATTGCTGAAGTAGGTGATGGTTCAGCCGTTATTAGCGACGAGAGTACGATTAGTGTACAGTATACCGGTAGATTTTTAACTGGCAAAATTTTCGAACAAAGTGCCAGTGGAACTTCTTTTACCAGATTGTTAGGAGATTTAATTAAAGGTTGGCGAGAAGTGTTGCCTCTGATAAAAAAGGGTGGATCTGTAAGGGTGATTATTCCTTCCTCTCTGGCTTATGGCATGTCAGGAAATCAAGCCATTCCGCCATTTTCTTGCTTAGACTTCGATATTAAGGTGACCGATGTCGCCAATTAATCATTTCTCTAACGCCTTTTTAAACGCTTCCAATACCCGGTTCCTGGCAAAGCTGTGATCTACAATTGGTTTTGGGTACTTAAAAGGGTCACTGAATTCGGGTACCCACTTTTTCACATAGCTCAATTGCGGATCAAATTTTTGAGTCTGTAATGCGGGATTAAACACTCTGAAATAAGGTGCAGCATCATTACCACAACTTGCTGCCCATTGCCAACCACCCACATTGCTAGCCTGTTCGTAATCGAGTAGTTTTTTAGCAAAATAAGCCTCGCCCCAGCGCCAATCTATGAGTAAGTGTTTGGTTAAAAAACTAGCGGTAATCATTCTCACGCGGTTGTGCATAAATCCGGTGGCGTTAAGCTCACGCATGCCGGCATCAACAATTGGATAGCCGGTACGCCCTTCGCACCAGGCTTTGAATTCCGTTTCATCGTTGCGCCATTGCAAGCGGTCGTATTCAGGCTTAAAAGCATTGTTAACTGTATGCGGAAAATGCCATAAAATCATGAAGTAAAATTCACGCCAAATCAATTCATTCAACCACGTTTTTTCCTTAGCCTCGTAACCTACTTTCACCAATTCACGAATACTTACCGTTCCGAATCGCAGGTGAACCCCGATTCTGGAGGTTCCTGCTATTGCCGGGATGTTACGTTTTTGCGCATAATCTGCTACAATGTGCTCGTACCATTTGGCGGGTAATTCGAGCTTGGTTTGTTGAAATCCCATACTTTCTAGCGAAGGGATTTCACGGGTATCATCTTTTTCGAAATTCGCTACCAGTTGCTCACTCGGGTGAGTGGATAGCTCCGAATTTTCAAATTTTTGCAACCACTTCCGGCTGTAAGGGGTAAATACCGTATACGGTTTTCCATCATCTTTCACTACTTCAGCTTTTTCAAAAATTACCTGGTCTTTAAACCGTTGGAAACCGATATTCTTGCTTTGGAAGAAGGTATTTAGTTGTTCATCACGCTCACGGGCATAAGGTTCATAATCTTGATTGGTAAATACGTTTTTCACCTCAAAATTTTCCAGAATTTCATTCCAGGCTTGATCTGGACTAGCGTATTTAACCAATAAAGAAGATCCGTTTGCATTTAATTTTTGCTGAATGCTGGTCAGCTCCTGATGAATAAAGCTTACCCGAGCATCATCCTTGTCTTCTAATTTATCGAGAATATTGCGGTCGAATATGAACAGCGGCACCACCGGGAAACCTGCATTTAGGGCATCATAAAGTCCGGTATTATCGTTTAGCCGTAAATCGCGACGGAACCAAAATATATTGACGGTAGGTTTAGGCATACAAATCTTTTAAGGCCAATTCCAGCTCAGGAAAATCAAATTCAAAGCCCGTTTCTTGAATTTTTTGCGCAGTAACCCGAGTGCTTCCTAATACTGCTGCACTCATTTCTCCCATAGCCAAACTCAACACAAATCCCGGTACTGCCGGCAGCCACAATGGTTTCTTGAGTTGCCGTGCAATGGCCTTTGTTAATTCTAAATTCGTAACCGGATGAGGGCCAACCATGTTGAATGTACCTTTGAGATTACAATTTTCGAGGGCGAAGAGGTACATCTTCACCACATCTTTCCAGTGAATCCAGGAAACCCATTGTTTCCCGCTGCCCAAAGCAGCACCTAAGCCGAATTTCACAGGTCGGGCAATTTCAGCCAAGGCACCTCCTTCGGTATCCAACACAATCCCCGTTCTGAATTTTACGATGCGTAATCCCAAGCTTTCACCCTCATCAACAGCTTTTTCCCAAGCTATACAAGATTCTGCTAAAAATCCATTTCCGGCAGTACTTTCTTCCGTCAGCATTTCGTCGCCGCGGTCGGCATAAAAGCCAATAGCAGCTGCAGAGATGATGTTTTTAACGGTGGTATTGGGTGTATTCTTGATCAGTTCATAAATCAGACGGATAGATTCAGTTCGACTATCAATAATGTCTTTCTTTCTCTGTGGGGACCAACGTTTGTCTACAATTCCTTCACCTGCTAGGTGAATCACCGTGTCCACATCTGCAATACAAGCATGATCAATACTTTTTTGACCTATATCCCATCTAAACGTTTTTATTCGTGGGTCAGCTGCTGGTTTTGCCTGGCGACTAAGCAAGTGGATACGATAACCCATATCAAGCAATTGCCGACACAAATGTTTGCCGATGAGGCCTGTACCTCCGGTAACGAGAACTGTTTTATTCGTCATGGTGCATTCAAAAATTGCTATTTTTAAGCAATTATTCATTCATTCTGAATAATTTAACACCCCAACGACAAAATCGCTGATCATGCTTTATCAAAAACACATTTTTATTTGCACCAATCAACGCCCCGAAGGTTCAAGAGTATGCTGTGGCGAACAACATGGCTTGGCATTGGTGGCTGCTTTCAAGAAAGCCATCAAGGACAGAGGCCTGAATACAGAGATAAGAGCGCAGCGAGCAGGTTGTTTTGACGCGTGTGAGCGTGGCCCAAGTGTGGTGGTTTATCCAGAAGGGATCTTTTATGGTAAAGTGCAGTTGAGCGATGTTGAGGAGATTGTTAAAGAGCATTTGGAAAACAATCGCATTGTTGAACGTTTGGTTATGAAGTTTGATAACTCAAGAGTATAATTTTGGCAAAAGTTAGTGTCATCGGTGCCGGAATTGCCGGTATTGCTTCAGCCATTCGTATGGCTGTGAAAGGGCATCAGGTTGAAGTTTTTGAGGCCAATACTTATCCCGGTGGCAAACTTTCCGATTTTAGAGTAAATGGTTACCGTTTTGATGCAGGACCGAGCTTATTCACCATGCCTCAGTACGTGGATGAGCTTTTCCAACTAGCGGGTAAAAATCCTCGTGATTATTTCAATTATCAAAAACTAGATACGGTTTGCCATTATTTTTACGAGGATGGTACTCGGATTAAAGCCTGGGCAGATCGGGCTAAATTAGCTCAAGAAATTGCAGAGAAAACCGAAGATTCCAGCGCATCGGTCCATCGGTATCTCGACTATAGTTCCCGTATTTACGACATTACGCACCGTATTTTTCTCGAAAAAAGTTTACATCGGCTCAAATCCTATCTCAACTGGCAAACCCTGAAATCCTTGCTCCGCTTTCCGCAAATTGATGCATTCAGAAGCATGAATCGGGCAAACTCAAGTTTCTTTACAGACGATAAGACCATTCGCTTTTTCAACCGATACGCTACCTACAACGGTTCAAACCCTTATCAGGCTCCGGCAACTTTGAATGTAATTCCGCATTTGGAACAACATTTTGGCGCCTATTTCCCGATTGGCGGAATGTATGCCATCACTACATCCTTAGTAACATTGGCTAAAGAATTGGGGGTTAATTTCCATTTTGGCGAAAAAGTAGAAGAGATTTTAGTGGAGGATGAGCAGGTAAGGGGAATTCGAGTTAACGGACAAGATTTTGCAGCTGATCGGATTATATCCAACATGGATGTGTGGTTTACCTATAAGCACTTGCTCAAAAATGAAAAGGCGCCCAAAGCTATTTTAAATCAGGAAAGAAGTAGCTCGGCATTGATTTTTTATTGGGGTATCAACGCTCAATTTCCAGAATTGGATGTGCATAATATTTTCTTCACCGAAGATTATCAAAAAGAATTTAAGGCGATTTGGGAAGATCAAACACTTGATGCGGATCCAACAGTTTATATAAACATCAGTTCTAAATGCCAGCCCGACGACGCTCCAAAAGGTGCGGAGAATTGGTTCGTGATGATTAATGTGCCTGCAAACTCTGGACAAGATTGGGATCAGCTTATCACGGAAGCCAGAAAACATATTCTTGATAAGTTATCTCGGAATTTGGGAAGAGCCATTGAGCCACTAATTGTGTGTGAAGAGGTGCTTGATCCACGGAAAATAGAACAGAAAACGGCTTCATACCAAGGTGCATTGTACGGAACGAGTTCGAATAATCAGTTTGCTGCCTTTTTGCGGCATGCTAATTTTTCATCAAAGCTCAACGGATTGTATTTCGTAGGTGGGAGCGTACATCCAGGTGGAGGCATTCCTCTGGCCTTACTCTCCGCTAAAATTGTAGACGACTTAGTTGCCTGAAAGCGAATTACTTGGCTTAAATATGTATCTTTAACGCATGTACCTTCCACGCCAAAATAAAATGGTTTATGCTTTTTTCTCTTGGTATATCAAGCGTATTATTCGTTCCGATTTTGAGCGTTTTGAGTACAATCCCATTGAGCTCGATCCCAATCGATCCATTTTACTTTTAGCGAATCATTTTTCGTGGTGGGATGGCTTTTTCTTGTTTTACCTCAACCGAATTTTTCTCAGAAAACGCTTTTACATTATGGCTATCGAAGAGAATTACAAGCGTTTGTGGTTTTTGAAATACTTAGGTGCATTCTCTTTGCGGAAAAATTCCAGGAGTGTGATTGAAACACTCGAATATGCCGGTAAATTATTGAACGATCCAAATAATGTCGTGGTTATTTTCCCGCAAGGGAAACTCCACTCCAGTCAAACCGATGAAATTCATTTTGAAAAAGGATTAATCAATCTGATAAATTCCTCGGACAAAACTTTCCAATACCTTTTTGTAGTCATGCTAAGCGATTATTTTCAGCATCGCAAACCCACGCTGACTTGCTATTTGCAAAGCTGGGAAGGTGCAGAATTTACCAGTTTGCAACTCATCAAAAGTGAGTTTAATAAGCATTACGTTGAATCTAGAAAGCAACAAAATCAAGTAAGTATTTAAAATGATTGTATTTTACCTCGTTTTCTTTTTTCTGGTTTTACGCTTCTCGGTTACCTTATTCAATTATATTTCTCGCCCATTATTACCTCGAAGTCCAAAACATTATCAGGATTTGGTTTCGGTTTTGATACCTGCAAGGAACGAAGCAGCCTGTATTGGTCTATTGCTGGAGTCTATTCGAACTCAAGATTATCAAAATATTGAAGTCATCGTTTTAGATGACGCTTCAACAGACGAAACCTTTGCTATTGGTGAACAGTTTTCTTTCTCAGACAATCGTTTCAAAGTAGTAAAAGGAAAAGCACTTCCGGCAGATTGGTTGGGTAAGAATTACGCCTGTTATCAATTGGCAGAGCAGGCCAAAGGGAGGTATTTATTGTTTTTAGATGCCGATGAGATTGTGCATTCGGGGTTGATACATGCTGCTGTACATCGCATGAAAATGCAAAAATTAGATTTACTCAGTCTATTTACCAACCAACTTATGCCGAGTCTGGGAGAAAAGCTGGTTGTACCGTTAATGCATTATTTATTGCTCAATTTATTGCCTTTACGTCTGGTACGCCTTTCAACCAACCCTTCATTTGCAGCGGCAAGTGGGCAGTTTATGCTGTTTGAGGCCGAGAGTTACCGGCATTACCAATGGCATGAGCAGGTAAAAACAAAGGTTGTTGAAGATGTGGAGATCATGAAATTGATAAAGCTTGAGCAAGGAAGGGGTGAAACCTTACTGGCCAACGGTCTTATTCAGTGCAGGATGTACACGAGTTTTACCGAAGCGTTATCAGGCTTTAGTAAAAATTTGCTGGCCGGTTTCGGTTACAGTATTTTCGGTTTATTTTTATACCTGTTTTTAGTGGTACTTGGGCCTCTAGCAATGGCTTGGTATTTAGGTTTAAATTTAGCTTTGCTGGCTTTTGCACTTATTCTGCTTAGCCGGGTAATGATAGCGCTTCTATCTGGGCAATCGGTTTTCTGGAATCTGATTCTCCACCCCATCCAAATGCTGGTATTGGTGTTGGTAGCAGTACTATCTATGCAAAAATATTTAACAAAAACCGTTTCATGGAAGGGAAGAACTATACCATCAACTTAGACAAAACAAGGGTTATTACCGCTGTATTTGTTTTGCTGTTTCATGCCGTTGGTTTGTATGGTTTTTTAAATGCCGAATGGCATGAAAAATTTACGACTTTGGTCCCTTTTCATCTCTTATTGATGTTTGTGCTGATGCTGATTAGTCACCGAAATTTTGAGCGTGATTTTCTAATTTTCTTAACAATAGTTTATGTAGCCGGTTTCGGGATAGAGTTTTTGGGTGTGCATACTGGGCTTATTTTTGGAAATTATAAGTATGGTGAAACCTTGGGCTTAAAGTTGGCGGATATACCGCTACTGATTGGGCTGAACTGGGTTATTCTGGTATATAGCGTTGGCGTAAGCATGCACCAATTTGGGGTGAAAAATGATACATTAAGAGCCGGTATTGGGGCGCTCATTCTAGTGATTTTAGATCTCTTAATTGAGCCAGTGGCTATTCGATTTGACTATTGGTCGTGGGCGAATGGAAGTATCCCGACACAAAATTATATTGCCTGGTTTGTATTTTCATTTGCTTGTTTGTTGTTGTTCAATCGACTCAAATTTGCAAAAGTAAACCCGGTAGCTGTAGTTTTAGTACTTGCACAGTTTGTGTTCTTCATCGCTTTAAACATAACAGCATAAACAAATACATTTCGTAATTTTGATGTAAGATGAGTTATAAGCTACAGGTAAGTATTGATGGCGATTCCGGTTTTTGTTTCGGAGTAGTTTATGCCATAGAAATGGCGGAAGAAATTCTTGAAGATCAAGGATACTTATACTGCCTGGGGGATATTGTGCACAACGATGAAGAGGTAGAACGCTTAAAAGTAAAAGGTCTTCGGATTATTGAACACGATGCTTTAAAATCATTAAAAAATGAAAAAGTATTGATTCGTGCACATGGAGAAGCTCCTGAAACTTACCGCACAGCCTTAGAAAATAACATCACGCTTATTGATGCTTCTTGTCCGGTAGTATTGAAATTGCAAAATCGGATCAAAGGTTCGTATGATGAACAGGAACCGATTCTCATTTTCGGAAAACATGGACATGCGGAAGTAATTGGATTGCAAGGTCAAACGCAGAACAATGCCTTGGTTTTTCAAGATCTGAGTGAACTCGATAATGTGGACTTACCATCGTCTTTTACATTGTACAGCCAAACCACTAAAAGCACAGAAAAATTTTATCAGATTAAAGCGGAACTGATAAACAGAGGTTACGAGGTGAAAGCACACGATACCATTTGTCGTCAGGTTTCTAACCGCGACAAGGAACTTCCTGCTTTTGTTAAAAATTTCGATAAAGTAGTGTTTGTATCCGGAAAAAAATCTTCAAACGGTAAGGTCTTGTATGAAGTTTGCCGTCAGCATAATCCAAATACCTACTTCGTTTCAAATATCCAAGAACTGAATTCCTCGATGTTCAATCCAGGAGATAAGGTGGGGGTGTGTGGAGCAACATCTACCCCAATGTGGTTAATGGAGGAGGTAAAAGACGTTTTAGAATCGTATTAGCACAAAAAAAAGCCCCCGAATTTCGGAGGCTTTTTTGTTTATCCCATATTGTGGTAAACCGCCTGCACGTCATCGTCTTCTTCCAGTTTATCGATCAATTTCAATACATCAGCTGCTTGTGCTTCAGAAACTTCGGTAGTAGATAAGGCTACCCGCTCCAGTTTGGCGCTAAGCACCTCAATATTTTTTTCTTCCAACGCTTTCTGCATCTTGCCAAAGTCTTCAAAAGCAGTATGGATTACGGCTATGTCTTTTCCTTCTTCACTTTCTTCAACATAAATTTCGGTAAGGCCGGCATCAATTAAATCAAACTCTAATTCTTCTAAGTCTAGTTCTCCGGGGTCAAATCGAAAAACCGATTGGCGGTTAAAAATAAAATCTAATGATCCGGTTTTACCCAGAGTACCATCGCATTTATTGAAGTAGCTGCGAACATTGGCTACTGTCCGGTTGGTATTATCAGTAGCAGTTTCTACTAAAACCGCCACGCCGTGAGGGCCATAACCCTCGTAAACTAATTCTTCGTAATTGCTTTCATCTTTGTTACTGGCACGCTTAATAGCCGCTTCCACCCGGTCTTTGGGCATGTTTACGGCTTTGGCGTTTTGTATCGCCGTACGTAAACGTGAGTTGGCATCCGGGTTTGGTCCGCCGGCCTTTACAGCCATTACAATCTCTTTACCCAAACGGGTAAACTGAACGGCCATTTTGGCCCAGCGTTTAAATTTTCGCTCTTTTCTAAATTCGAAGGCTCTTCCCATAAATTTTATTTCTTAATGTTTTTTATCATGTCGCTGGTCATTTCGGCCAGGTCGTATTTTAATTTCCAGCTCCAGTCTTTTTGTGCAAAGCTATCGTCTATTGATTTTGGCCAGCTGTCTGCAATAGCCTGACGTGGATCTTTATCAACATAGGAGATGGTAAATTCTGGAATGTGTTTGCGGATTTCGGCAGCCAGCATTTCGGGTGTAAAACTGATGCCGCCCAAGTTGTAACTTGAACGAACAGTGATTTTCTCTGCCTGTGCATCCATTAGTTCAAGAGTAGCACGAATGGCATCCTCCATGTACATCATTGGTAAAGCTGTTTGTGCAGATAAGAAGCAAGCATAGCTACCCTTCGATAAGGCTTCATGGAAAATATGTACTGCATAGTCGGTGGTACCGCCACCGGGTGCCGCTTTCCAGCCAATTAAACCCGGGTAACGGATACTGCGCACATCCAACCCGTATTTTTGGAAATAGTACTCGCACCAACGCTCGCCGGCAAGTTTACTAAACCCGTACACCGTGTTCGGATCCATTACGCAGTATTGAGGTGTATTTTCTCTTGGCGAATGTGGGCCAAAAACAGCGATAGAGCTGGGCCAGAATACTCGTTTAACTTTAAAATCTACACACAGATCCAGCACATTCAAAAGCCCATCCATGTTTAATTCCCAGGCTTTTTTAGGTTTTTGTTCGCCTATGGCGGATAGTAATGCGGCTAATAAATAAACCTGAGTAGGCTGATATTTTTTGAATAGTTGCAGCAGACCATCTTTGTCTAATACATCCGAAAGTTCGAAGGGGCTGCTTGCATTTAGAGGCTCTTTAATGTCGCAGGCAATTACCTGGTTTGTACCATGAACTTGCCTCAAGGCACTAACCAATTCGGTTCCAATTTGTCCGTTTGAACCCAATACCAAAATCGTTTCAGCCATGTTTTTTCTTCGGTTTGGAGCAAAGGTAAAAAATTACCACCAACCTTAAATGAACAATACGTTCAATTCAGTTTTGTGGCTAATACACAGACTTTGGTATAATTCTTTACTTTACCTGAAAGGTCAAATGCTTCCAGTCGAATGAGGTAGATGCCGACGGGGAGTTTTTCATTTTGATCATTTAATCCATCCCATACCAATGATCCGCTGCTGGCCAGCGTAGTGTTTCTTAGTACTTTTCGAACGGCTAATACATTATCGGCGTAAATAGTCAAATTGGCAACCATTCCCGGTTGGTTAAAATTGTAATGCATAATTAGCACATCTTCAAAGCCATCGTTATCTGGCGAAAAAGTGGATGATTCCAGACTGATGTTTTCATTTACTGCATGATCGCTAATGTATTGTGAATTTTGTTCGCCTGGTGTGGCAAAGCCAACTGAGGCCGCTGCAGAGCGAAAATTTCCCGGTTCGTTTGAAGGTGTGGTGAAGCTTGTTCTTTCCAGAGAAACCCCTTCAGGATTCTTTATGAGCGGAAAATGCATTTTCTCGGTGTAATTAAATTGATCTATCAGGAGGGAGTCGTTACGGATTAAAACCACCGCTCCGGCATCGTCGTTAAAACTGGGCATAGCAACCATTTGATATAACCTTTCTGGATGAGTTACCGTGTACTCTGCCTGAATATTATCAGGATTGGTGGTTAATACACGGTATTCCTTTGGCTGGATGAGCAGCTGTGTATCGCCTATACTTTTTACGCTGATCAGGCTATCTTTTTCATTTAGGCTGGCTATGCGTAGTTCTTTTAGATCTAGTGGATAATCGCTTTGGTTATAAATTTCTACAAAATCAACGCCGCCCACACGGGGGTTGAACAGTACTTCGTTGATGAGAATGTCGTTTTTCTGAATTTTTTCTGCCAGAAAAAATGAAGCCGTATTATATGGCGCTAATAGCAGATTGCCGACACAATCACTAACCTGATTGGCAGTGAGGGTGTAATTTTTTCCCAAGACAGGTGGATTAGCGAACTTAATTTGTACCTGTTCAAAGTAAGGGCCAATAGCGGTAGCCGAAATGGGCTGGCCAACACCATTGTTTAAATCATAATGACTAATCGTTGCAGCAGATGTGCTATCAGCACTTCGATTGTAATGAATCAGCAGACTTACGCTGTCTATCATGCTAGTAGCCACCAATTTGAGTGGCTCCAGCACTGCATTTGCTTGGTAGATGGAGTTTAGTTTACCTGGCGTTCCCCCACTTGGATCGTTACTTGCCGACCAGTTTTGTATGCCCGAGCAAAGTGCCGTTGGATTAATGAGTTCTAACGACCAGCCCCCTTGTTTTTTAATGGCGTCTTTGTACCAGGTATCCGTATAAGCCACTTGATTAATCAGAATCCCGTTGCTGTTCTTTAAGCTGAGTTGGTCGCCGCTGTTGTTGAGGCTTGGCCAGGGCGAAATTCCGACTACTTTACCATAACTCGTGAAATTTGCTACATCTGCCGAAGCACAAAGGATAGCGAATTCATTGGCTTGCAGAGTTTGATTACCAAAGGTATACGTGGTACTGCCATCGCTGTAAGTCCATTTATCCAAAGAAATGGTAAATTCGGTTGTGTTCCATAATTCGATGAACTCTAAGGCTGGTAGGTCTATTTGCGGCGAAGTATCGGCGAATACTTCATTGATCACTACATCATTGGGCTTTGCGATATAGGGTTTCACATAGTCGAATGAGGCTGTATTATTATTGAGTATCACATTCCCGGCTTTGTCTGTTACGTTTGAAACCGCCAGAGCATAGTTTCCGGTTGTTAAACTCGTCGTAAACTTCAATTTATACTTTGCCGAATTGCCATTCGTACTGATGGAAACAGGATTCCCTATCCCGTTATTCAAAACATAATTTAAGGCTGACTTTGCCAGTACACTATCCATAGGTTCATTGAATTCGATTTGAACTAAGTTCGAATCAATTGCTGTTGCAGAAATTAAACTTGGCGGAGTGGTATCGGGTACATAAGGTGTAATCTTGAAATCTGCAAAAAAGTGTTTTTGTACAAATGATGCGGTTGATTGTACGATATAAATTCCAAAATAGTTGGTGTTGTTAATGGTGTTATCGCTCATACTTCCTTCAGTAAAATAATCGAAGCCAACCCCAGTTAGGTCTCGCTCGAGTATGAATACATTTGCATCGGTTCTAGTTACTCGTATTTTAAAGGCTGAATTGCTCGAGTTTAGGATTCCGTTTATACCATCAATAAGTTTAACACTGGTATTTGCTGCACCAGTTCGTTTAAACAAAGAGATTTCATCATCCGTGCCACCAATTCGGATAAAATAGCCATTGATGCTGGCGCTTTGTAAATTTTGTTGATCTGATACTAAATAAATATCTACATAATTTGATCCCGATGTGTTGAATAGCAGATTACACCAAAATTCCCATACGGCGCCACTTGCCAAAGTATTAGGTGTACTTAAGTAAAAATTACTACTTGGTGTAAGCAAATTGGAACGCAACCGATTTACACCTGCATCGTTAATAATTACAAAATCAGCTCCCGAATTGCTTCCCGTCCACACCGGATTTTGACTAAAATCTCCATCACCAAAATTGTCATTTACCTGACTCAGAGCTGTTTTTGCCAGCAGAAATGCCAAAAAGAACAAACAATTCTTCATATTTGTTAGCTAAAGTCATTCAATTTACAAAAAATTAAAATAGTTAACTATAAAGTATGAAAGTTGCAGTGGTTGGTGCCACCGGTTTAGTGGGTACCATGATGCTTAAAGTGTTGGAAGAGCGTAATTTCCCGCTTACCGAATTAATTCCTGTAGCCTCAGCCAAGAGTGCCGGTAAAGAAATTCAATTTAGGGGTAAGGCATTTAGAGTGGTTACGGTTGATGAAGCCATTGCAGCAAAACCGGATATTGCCCTGTTTTCGGCAGGAGGAAGCACTTCTTTAGAGCAGGCGCCGAAATTTGCCGCTGTGGGCACCACCGTGATTGATAACTCCTCGGCCTGGCGCATGGATCCTGATAAGAAGTTAGTGGTTCCGGAAGTGAATGCTTCAGTGTTGACCAAGGGGGATAAGATCATTGCTAACCCTAATTGTTCTACCATTCAAATGGTGGTGGTATTAAAACCGCTTCACGAAAAATACAAAATTAAACGGGTGGTAGTTTCTACCTACCAATCGGTAACTGGTACCGGGGTTAAAGCGGTAGACCAGTTGATGAATGAACGTAAGGGAATTCAGGGTGAAATGGCCTATCCGCACACCATCGACCTCAATGTTATTCCTCAAATTGATGCTTTCCTAGATAATGGCTATACCAAAGAGGAAATGAAAATGATTTTAGAAACTCAGAAAATTATGGGGGATTATTCGATTAAAGTAACCGCTACTACCGTTCGTATTCCGGTAATGGGCGGCCATTCCGAATCGGTAAACATTGAATTCGTAAAAGATTTTGACCTTGCTGAGGTGCGAAAATTGCTGGAGGCTCAGGAAGGGGTATTAGTAGTGGATGATCCGGCTAACCTGAAATATCCGATGCCAAAAGATGCACATAACCGGGATGAAATATTTGTTGGCCGTATTCGTCGAGATGAATCCCAGCCTAATACGCTAAATATGTGGATCGTGTCAGACAATTTGCGTAAAGGAGCCGCAACAAATGCGGTACAAATTGCGGAGTACCTGATCGCTCATCAACTTGTCTAAAAACAAAAAGGCCTCCGATATGGAGGCCTTTTTGTTTACGTGTTATTTTTTATTTCAAATAAGTACCCAGCCATTCGTGCACCTGCTGGTAGAAAAACCGACCGTTTTCAGCATTTAAAATCCAGTGGTTTTCATCAGGGAATACGATCATTTTTACCGGAACTTTTAAACGCTGGTGTACAGCATAATTTTCTAAGGAATTGTTTATTGGCACCCGGAAATCGCGTTCGCCAATGGTAATCAACATTGGTGTTTTGAAATTAGCTGCAAAGCGAATCGGATTTTGCTCAGTAAAGGTTTTGGTCTTTTCCCATGGTAAACCGCCGTTCATTACTTCACGGTTGTAGATACCATCACTCGTTCCCCATTGCACTTCACTGTTTACCAAGCCGGCATGTGCAATGATGCATTTGTAATGACTAGTTGTAGCCTGCATCCAGTTTGCCAGGTGGCCGCCATAGCTTGCTCCGCCAACGGCTTGTTTGCTGCCATCAATAAAGGACCATTTTTTTATCGCAAAGGCAGCTGCCTCATTAATCTCATCAGCCGGACCTTTGAATGGATCAAACTGAATATCTTGTCCAAACTTTTCACCAAAGCCGGTAGAGCCGGTATAATTGGTCAACACCAAAATATAACCCGGTTTTGCCAGTAAATGGTAATTCCAACGGTAACCCCAGTTGTCTTTGTAAGCACTAGCCGGACCGCCATGCATTACTACGAATAATGGGTATTTTTTAGTCGGATCAAAACCTGCCGGGCGAACCAGGATGTTATGAATTTGTTTTCCTCTAGAACTAGTAAACCAAAATTCTTCAATTTCGGGCATATCCAATTTGCCCAATGCTGCCAGGTTAAACTGACTGATAAATTGAGGTTCAGGGTTGCTTGGGTTAACACGCACCACTTCTGGAGGAAGGTTCGCATGGTCATACAACGCTAAAACCACCTTGCTATCGTCAGAAACAGAAACACCGTTATAACAACCCTTTTTGCCCTTGCTGAATAAGCTTAATTGTTTGTTGCTGAAATTGTATTGGTAAATTTTATCGTGACCCTGATCTTCCACACTCATGAAAACACCAGTGTTCGTTGCCACATAACTATTAATTGGTCGATCCAATTCTGCGGCGATATACGCTTTGTTTTTGAGGCTTGGCCAATCAAAGCGAGCTAATTTCCCTAAATCATATACCTTGTAATTGCCGTAGGCACTCTCGGTTGTAAGCAAGGTTTTGCCATCTGTACTAAAGCTTGGGGCATAATATACGTGTGTGGCATCCTCCAAAAGCAGTTGTGCATCTTTACCCAATTCCACTTGATACAATCTGTAGCGACTCTCTTGAGAAGCCAATACCTGATTATCTAAAGTAGCAGAAAACACAAAACCTTTGCTATCTGGTGTCCAGGAATAGCCGCCCAGCTGAAATCCCGCTTCGGTTACCATAGCAACTTTTGTGAAAACATTGGTTGCAGCTGTGCTGTCTAGGCTTTGCACAAAAATGTGTGTTTGTTTCTCGTCACGCCAACGATCAAAATCACGAATAGGGAAACCGGTATACACACGGGCCCTGTATTTGATCTTCTTTTTCTCTTCTGCAATTTTCTTGCTTAAGGCTTCTGTAAATGCACCTGGATAAACGCTACTGCTAAACGCAATGCTTTTACCATCAGGGCTCCAATTCGGGGCACTAGCTCCGGTGGAAAGATTGGTAAAACGTTGCGCTTCACCACCGTTTTTGATGTTTAATAAATAGATTTGAGAAGCTTCTTCTCCATCACGTCGAGCTACGAATGCAAGCGTTTTGCTATCCGGGCTCCACTTGTATCCAGACTCTCCAGCTTTTCCTGAAGTAATTTTACGAGGCTTGGTGCTGCCATCGGTAGGGGCCAACCATAAGTCGTTCACCACCTCTTTTTCATCGTATGCAGGTTCCTGAACACTAAATACTACCCATTTGCCATCGGGGCTTACTTCAGGTGCACCTACACGCTTCATCATCCACATGCTTTCGTGGCTGATTGGTTTTTTGTCTTGGGCCTGGCTAACACCTAAACACAGGCAAGTTAGAAAGGCATAAATTACTAATCGTTTCATGGAATTGTTTCAGTTAATGGAAATTAAAGATATTCCTTTTTCCTTTTCGCTGAATCATTGTAGCTAAAATTTTATTTAAGTATTCCTGCCCCATCAGCTATGATCTACTTTTTAGCCTATTTTTAGTACTTTTAGGCATGAGATACGTGTTCATACTTCTTTTGGGCTTGAGTAGTTTTACGATGCAGGCTCAGACTTCGTTGAGTCAAAAAATTCAATGGGCTTACGAACGTTTATTGGCCGATCCGCAGATGAATTATGCATCGGCATCACTAACTGTTTTGAATGCAGAAAATGGACAAGTTATTTTTTCTAAAAATGGGAATGTGGGTTTGGCACCAGCTTCAACCTTAAAAACCGTAACCGCCGCTACTGCCTTTCACTTACTTGGTACTGAATTTAAATACGAGACAAGCTTAGCCTATACTGGAACTTTATCAGCCAATGGAATTCTGGATGGTGATGTATTGATTATTGGTGGGGGAGATCCGAGCTTGGGAAGCTGGCGTTACGATGCTACTCAAACCAAAGTGGTGTTAAGCAAGTGGTTAGAAGCACTACAAAAATTAGGAATAAAGGAAATTAAAGGCAGTATTATTGCTGACGATCATCTTTTCGGCACACAGATTACGCCAGATGGCTGGATTTGGCAAGATATTGGTAATTATTATGGAGGTGGTGCCACTTCGCTTAGCTGGTACGAGAACCAGTTTGATGTTTACTTCAAACCGGGAGCAAAAGTAGGCGATCCGGTGACGATGAAACAAGTGGTTCCTGACATGCCTTATCTCAAATTAATTAATGAAGTAAAGACCGGCGCTGCGGGCACTGGAGATAAAGTTTTTGTGTATGCTGCGCCCTACTCCGATCTGTTGTATCTCAGAGGCACGTATGCACTAGACCTAACCAAGCCAGTTGCACCTGCCATCCCAGATCCTGCATTCGATGTAGCTTACCGTTTGGCCGATACCTTGAAAGATTCGAGCATTTCACTAAAGCAAGGCATCACAACCTGGAGAAGAATTAACCTGGAAAGGCCATGGTCAATTCCAAAACACCTAATTATTTACTCCCAAGCTTCTCCAAAGCTTAGCGAACTGGTGTATTGGTTTAACCGGAAAAGTATCAACCTTTACGGTGAAAATTTCTTAAAAACGTTTGCCTGGAAGCAGGGTAAGTCTATTGCCACTACCGATGGCGCTGCAGTTTTAAAGAATTTTTGGAAAGAAAGATTAGGCATCGATCCTAACTCCATGAATATTGGCGACGGAAGCGGTCTGTCACCTGCTAATCGGATTACCACCTTAACAATGGCTAAAATTCTTCAATCTGCTCAAAAAGAATCGTGGTATGCCCCGTTTTATGAGAGCTTACCAGTGTATAACGATATGAAAATGAAGAGTGGCAGTATTGCCGATGTATTGGCTTACGCCGGGTATCATAAAAACAGGTCTGGAAAACAGCTGGTGTTTTCCTTCATTATTAATAATTACAACGGAAGCACTTCGGCTATACGCCAAAAAATGTTCAAGGTGCTCGACGAGTTGAAGTAAGGTTTATTCGTAACGAAGAGCCTCAACTGGATCGAGGTTAGAAGCTTTCGAAGCCGGGTAAAAGCCTGAGACAATACCCACACTCACACAAATAATCAGGCCTAAAGTAATCCATATCCAAGGAATGATGAAACTTCCACCCAGGGCAAGCGCCACCAGGTTTCCGATCACGATACCCAAGATGATTCCGCTCATGCCGCCCAAAAGGCAAATCACAACCGCTTCCATTAAAAACTGACGACGAATCACAGCCGGGGTAGCGCCAATCGCTTTCCGAATACCAATTTCACGTGTACGCTCGGTAACCGATACTAGCATAATGTTCATTAAACCTATTGAAGCACCCACTAGCGTAATAAATCCAATAACAATGGCTGCAAGCGTAACGTATTTGATGTTATCCAGTAAGGTTTGAGCAATGGCATCACTTTTGGTAACCTCGAAATTATTTTCGTCTTGAACCCTCAGTTTTCTCACGTTTCTAAACAAACCCGTTGCTTCGCCAACTGCACCATCCATCTTTCCGGGGTCGTTCACCATCACCGAAATGGTATAAGAAGGATTGTTAATGGCCATGATTTGTTTGGCTCGCAGCAGGGGAATCACACAAACTTTATCTCCGCCAAAACCCATACTCGATCCTTTTTCGGCAAAAACACCAATCACTCGATATTTGTTATTCCCCACCGTAATGATGCGGTTAATGGGGTCGGCATCTTTGAATAATTTCGTTTTCACCTCGTGACCAATAATGGTAACCGAGTTGCCGTATTCCAATTCACTTTGAGAGAAATTTCTTCCTGAAGCTAGTTTATAACCACCGGTAAACAAGTAGTTATCATCTGCGCCTAAAATGGAAATGTTCGGATTGGTTTTTTCATTGCCGTATTTTGCGGTTCCGGCAAAAGAAGCAAAGGTGTTTACAGAAACAATTGCCGGAAAATCAAATCGGCTTTTAAAGGCTACAGCCTCCTGATAAGAAATGGCTTTAAAACGTTTCGGGCGTGTACCGCCACCACCTATTCGAATACCAATACCGCGGTTGCGGATGGTAAAGGAATTGGAACCCATGCTAGAAAAGGTATTGTTTAGAGAACTCTTGATGGCATCAATAGAGGTTAAAATTCCAACCAAAGCCATTAATCCGAATGCAATAATCAACGCCGTTAAAAAGGTGCGCAGCTTATTGCTTTTTACCGATTGCATGGCAACCTTGACGTTCTCTGAATAGTTCATGCCTGTGCTTTAAATAATAAAGTCCCGCCTATTGGACAGCGAGACCTTATGAAATGTTACAAGTTCTTAGATTAAACCGAAAAAGAAGTGCCACAGCCACAGGTGCTGCTAGCGTTCGGATTGTTAAAGGTAAAACCGCGGGCATTTAAACCGTGCTGGAAATCGATTTCCATGCCGGCTAGGTACAATCCATGTGCCTTATTCATGAAAATGCGGATGCCATCTACTTCATATTCCTGGTCACCTTCTTTCTGCTGATCGAATCCTAACACGTAATTCATCCCGGCGCAGCCGCCGCCTTCAACACCCACTCGCAGAGCAAAATCTGGTCCGATTTCTTGTTGGTCAATCAGCTTTTTGATTTCGGCTTTAGCTCCTTCGGTAAAACTAACTGGAGCCTGATTTATAGTTGCTGTACTCATATTCTAGTCAAATATTAAACAAATATACGTTAATTCGGCCTGCATTTTAGGCTCGAACTTCGTTTTTACGCTGAGTTAACAATGTAAAATACCCATAGACGTACCTAATTTTTTCTGTAAAAACCCGATATTGTGGATCATTTTGAAAAATGGCTGAGAAAAAATTTACCACAACTTCGGGGATTGAAATTAGAGAGGTTTACACCGAGCATCAAACAGCTAAGGAATTGCCTGGAGAGTTTCCTTTTACCCGAGGCATTCAGAAAGACATGTACCGTGGCAAAACCTGGACCATGCGTCAGTATGCAGGATTTTCAACGGCAGAAGAATCGAATAAACGCTACCACTATTTACTGAGCCAGGGAACTATGGGCCTCTCGGTAGCTTTCGATTTACCTACCCAAATTGGTTACGATTCTGACCACGATATGGCTGATGGTGAAGTAGGTAAGGTAGGTGTGGCTATCGACTCTTTACGGGATATGGAGATTTTATTCGAAGGTATTGAGCTTCAAAAAATCACCACATCCATGACTATCAATGCAACTGCGTCAATACTTTTAGCCATGTACATCGCGGTAGCGAAAAAACAAGGTGCAGATATTAGCCAGATTTCTGGTACGATACAAAACGATATTTTAAAAGAATACGCCGCCCGAGGGACCTATATCTATCCGCCCAAACCTTCCATGCGTTTGGTGACCGATGTGTTTGAGTATTGCAGCAAAGAAGTGCCTAAATGGAATACCATTTCAATTTCCGGTTACCATATTCGTGAAGCGGGCTCTACAGCGGTTCAGGAGTTGGCCTTTACGCTAGCCAATGGCAAGGCTTATTTAACAGCTGCTATTGAGAAAGGCTTAGACATCAATGTATTTGCCAAACGTTTGTCGTTCTTTTTCAATTGCCACAATAATTTCTTTGAAGAAATTGCCAAGTTTAGGGCAGCACGCCGCATGTGGGCCAAGATTACCAAAGACTTAGGAGCCACCGATTCGAGTGCACAAAAACTACGTTTTCATACGCAAACAGGTGGATCAACGTTAACGGCACAACAACCTCTGAACAATATTGTTCGGGTTAGCAATCAGGCCTTGGCTGCGGTATTGGGAGGCACGCAATCTTTACATACCAATGGTTACGATGAAGCCTTGTCGCTACCCACCGAAGCTGCTGCTAAAATCGCTTTGCGCACCCAGCAAATCATTGCCTTTGAAAGTGGCGTGACTGAAACCGTTGACCCACTTGCCGGTTCTTATTTCGTAGAATCACTAACGGATGAGTTGGAAGCTGCCGCTTGGAAATATATTGACACTATTGATGCTATGGGCGGGTCGGTGAATGCCATTGAATCTGGATACATGCAGCAAGAAATAGGCAATTCGGCGTATCAATATCAACTCGATTTGGAAGAAGTCAACCGCATTTTAGTGGGCGTTAATACCTTTACGGAACAGGAGAGTAGCAATACGGAGGTGTTCAGAATCGATGATTCTATTCGGAAAGTGCAGACAGAAAAACTGATTAAATTGAAAGCAGAACGAAATGCGGAAGCGGTTTCCTCAGCTTTGAGTGATTTAGCCAAGGCAGCTGCCGGCACAGAAAACCTCATGCCCTATATTTTAAATGCGGTTGAAGTTTACGCTACCTTAGGTGAAATTGCAGATACTTTGCGTAACGAATTTGGAGAATACTAACATGAAGCACACCAAACATTTTCTGATCTTTTGCCTGCTGATGCTGGGCCTAATGTCCTGCAGCCCCAAGCTACAGTTGAACAATTCGCTGAAGCAGCAGTATGCCATTTCTAAAGACTTACCCATGGATTCGGCGATGTTGGCTTTTTACAAGCCCTACAAGCAGCGTCTGGATTCTAGTATGAACGATGTCATCGCGGTAGCTGAAACTGAAATTGCCCGTGCAAAGCCCGAGGGTAAGTTGAACAATTTGATGGCCGACGCCATGGCCGAAATTGCACGTCAAAATCAGATCAAATTTGACATGGCGTATACCAATTATGGGGGGCTCCGATTAGCCATTCCACAAGGCAAAATACCACTCTATAAAATTTACGAATTGATGCCCTTTGAGAACCGTTTAGTGTCGGTTACTTTTAAAGGTAGCGACATGCAACTTTTCCTCGATTACATTGCCGAAATGGGAGGTGATCCGGTTTCCGGAATTCGCTTCAAAATCAAGGATAAAAAAGCAATAGACATTTTCATAAATGGCGAACCATTTAATAACAATAAGGAATATGTTGTATTAACTTCTGATTATATGGCTAATCAGGGAGATGGTGCTTATATTTTCGCTAAGGCATATAACAGACAGGAGTATCAGATTAAATTAAGAGATACCATTCTGGACTATTTAAAACAACAAACCCAAGCTGGTAAAACCATAAACCCACAACTCGATGGAAGAATTACACTGGACTAGAAGGAGCTTTTTAAGAAATACCCTGGCCGGTACGGCGCTATTAGCTTTGGGAATAAAACCAGATTCAGTTTACGCCAAAGACGACCTGGTAAAACTGACTATTCTGCACACAAACGATGTGCATAGCCGCATTGACCCATTCCCGATGGACGGTTCGAAATATGAAGGACGTGGCGGAGTTGCTCCTCGTGCTGCTTTAATTAACAAGATTCGTTCGGAAGAGAAAAATGTGCTTCTTTTTGATGCTGGTGACATTTTTCAGGGTACGCCCTATTTTAATTTATACGGTGGCGAATTGGAAATTAAAATGATGAGCATGATGGGTTACGATGCCGGTATTATGGGCAATCACGATTTTGATAACGGGGTGGAAGGGTTCTACAAACAACTGCCTCATGCCAACTTCCCGATACTAAATGCCAATTACGATTTGTCGGATACCTTATTACACGCCAGTACAAAACCGTACCAAATTTTCAAAAAAGATGGACTGAAAATTGGCGTTTTTGGTTTGGGTATTGAATTGGAAGGATTGGTGAATAAAGTACAATATGGGAATACCCGCTACCTCGATCCGATTGAAAATGCCTTAAAAATAGAGGCAGAATTGAAGCAAGAGCACAAGTGCGATCTAATTGTGTGTCTATCTCATTTAGGTTATAAGTATAATGACAATAAGGTATCAGACCGAGTGATTGCACAGAATACTCACCATATTGATTTGATTATTGGAGGGCATACGCATACCTTCTTAAATGAACCAGAATCTCTTAAAAATTTGAGCGGTAAAGAAACTTTGGTCAATCAGGTGGGTTTTGCCGGAATAAATTTGGGAAGAATTGACTTTATTTTCAGCAAATTGGACGGTAAAAAAGTCAGCTATTTTGCTGAATTGCAATCGGTTAACAATAATTTTAAAATTTAGTTTTATATCTAAAATATTTTTAGAATATTCGAGGTTCCAATGGGCCACTACCTCCCTTTGTTTTTAATGCTTGTAACTCAATAGATTAAGATACGTATATGGAAAAAACTTGTACCGAAGTATGGGACAACTGCCTTCAAATTATCAAAGACAA
>CANHRG010000009.1 GCA_947463785.1 Sphingobacteriaceae bacterium
AATCTCATTTACTATGCATGCATAAAAAATAATTTAGAATGCTTCTAAGTCTAATCGGCTTGATGGCTTGTTTTTTCGCCACTTTATTCACAATAATTTCAAAAAATATTTTCTGAAATGAAAAAAGAAACTACATTTGCAGTCCTCAAAGGGAGCTGGTACCATAGCTCAGTTGGTAGAGCAAAGGACTGAAAATCCTTGTGTCGCTGGTTCGATTCCAGCTGGTACCACCAGAAAGAGATCTTAGCAATAAGGTCTCTTTTTTTGTTTCTGAGGGTGTTTTTACGAAGGTTTTAAGCCTGTTTTTAGACTGGTCTTAGGTTTTGTGCGAACGATTAAAGTTAAGTTATTTTTTCTTGATTTTTCAAACTTTTGGCGCATCTACTGACTCATCTACTGGCGCATGAGTCAAATCGAGTTTGCCTTCTTGTGTGAAGCTGTAATAGCCTTCAGGAGAGACTATCAAATGATCCAGTAATTCAATGTCTAATAGTGCTGCTGCCTCTTTGATATTTTGTTTTAAATTCTAGTTGATTTTACATCAAAAAGGCACTTCGGTTGTATTACTTTAAACCTGATTGATTAAACACATTCTCTTGCTCTTGTTTGTATTTTTTTAACAAGGATCCGATATTCCTGTAATAGTTGTTGCCAATACCTCTGTAAGTTGGATGGTAAATAACCGTAAAGCATGTCATACCAGAAAAGGCAATCTTTGCGCCAGTATTTGCGTTTAAATCCAGACTTTCCATCCGAATGCTCTCGAAATTTATCCCACTTATTTCAGACCAAGACTTGATGTAATCATTGCTAAAGCTATAAAATACAACAAGTTCAGGTTTGTGTGTTGAAATCAAAGTCTTCAATTGCTGGACTCGGATTTCTGCTAGCTGTTGTTTGTAGGTCTCACGCGACTTTAAATATTCTATATCTGTCCATTTTGAATAGTTAAATGCAGTTATCCCGGGTGATGGTAATGGAAAAAGTTCTATTAAACAATTTTCTGAGTCATGTCTCCCGAGTTCATCAGACTGATAGCATTTTATATCTTTCAAATTCAACTCATTCTCGCCCTTATAGCATAGTAATAACTTGATTAGACCTCCCCATGTCTTCTGATATGTACTTTTGTCTCCTTTAAAGAATCTATCAAATGTTGAGTCACCGGCTCCTCTTATTAATGAGTGGAATTGATAATTATCTAAGAGTGTAGGTTTTCCTGCGTTTTTCCAAATGTCTAACCTTGAAATTATTTCTTCAATGCTATTCCCACCACCCTCTTCCATGCCTATGAACCAATATTTGCCCTTTAAATTACCGTAACCATAGAAGGTTTTCATGTATTCCTCTAACAAAGCCCTGTCAATTTTCATAGCTAATTTATCAATACACTTTGGTGAAGTGTATTGAAGATACACCTTCTGTTTTATCAAACAAAAAAACGATTGTAAGTGATGTTTAATGAGACACCGGCGGTAATGTGAGAATTAAAGCAAAACTGGGTTACTAATCCTATTTAAAAATTACCCTTAAAAATTTTAAAAGCTGTAAAAGTGAACAAAATTGATCACTTTGATATGACAAATAGTTATATTAGCTTATGATTGGTTGATAACACATCATTCAACAAAACAAAATGGGTTATTTTCTAACCGAGAACATGGTAATGGATCTCCAGAACTTCTGGTTTAAATCCAATCATCCTCAAACTAATCCCAAGGGCTATTCAAGTTTACCTGATGTAGAATTGGTAAATTTTGATCTATCCAAATTGAACAGTAGAAAAAAGGACTTAATAGAGTTACTAGGAATAATCTATAATTACCAAATTTTTCAACCTGATTATTTTAAAAGTGATAAAGAGGACTTCAATGCATTTTATAAATACCTTAAAAGGGATTTGATTGGTTCATACCCTTTCAAAGAATTCACAACTCAAGCTTTTGATACATTACCTGATGAAGACTTTAGCAAATGGTTGAAAAATGTCCTGGATACAACGAATAATAGGGTTAAATGGACATCTGTTTTGATAGATTACTCTAGATCTGAAGAGAAAGAAACCATACTCAAGCACAAATACCATAGATTTTTACTACTGGCTGAAATTTGCCACCATTTGGATAAGATTCAAGTAAGGGATTATCAGCAAGCCAAGATCAAAATTGATTTAAAAGGAAAACTAATGGGTGAATTAGATGCACTAGTTTATGGCCATAAACACAGCCTTTCAGCCTATTTAGGGCAGCATATTCTGAGAAACTTCCCTTTCAAAGATTACCTTAATTTTCACTCAGAGTCATGGTTAATCAATAAAAAAGGTGTATATGAGCATTATACCCCAATGTCGTTTTTTAGAGATCTTATTTGGGTTAAGTACATCGATCGGCTAGACCAAAAATTATTATTTGATTATGAAGACAGTAATTACAGGGCTTATACCATCGAAGAGTGGCTTTCAATTTTATGGAACAGATACAGAACCATTTTTATTTCTAGGATTGAAGATAAAAATTTGAATAAAAAACAAAAATCCAGAAGAGAACCGGATGCTTACTGCAAACTAGGTATAAAGGTGAATAATTTAGAGCTGTGGGAAGAACTGCATAAAATTGAGCATTTGATAACTTTACATCATACACACAATGAAACTAGCCGTAATTGGAAGCAGATCATTAACAAACAGAGAATTAGTAATTAAAAAGCTTGATGAGTTGAAGGATGAAGTAGAATTACTGGTATCTGGAGGTGCTAAGGGAGCTGATTTACTGGCACAAAAATGGGCTGAAGAGAATAATATAGCCACGAAAATATTTAAACCTGAATGGGGAAAGTATGGTAAGTCGGCTGGAATCTTAAGAAACAAGAAGATCATCGAATCATGTGACTACTGCATAGCATTTTGGGATGGTATTTCAAGGGGAACCAAAAGTTCGATTGATTTTTGTGTAAAAATGAATAAACCCTATCTTATAGTTAATCAATAAATTAAATGTCAAAATGTATCTATTGTGGATATGGCCAAAATGCAGGATCATACTGCGCCAAGAGTCCCATTTCGAAATGTGTAGTTATTAATGAGGGTAGATGTAGTTATTGTGGACATGGTCAGAATGCAGGCTCATATTGTGCCAAGAGTCCAATATCTAAATGCGTAGTTCCTAAAGCTGGGAAATGTAGTTATTGCGGTGGTTCTACTGTAGGATCCTATTGCGCCAAGAGTCCAAGTGGAAAGTGTATTGCTACCCCGTATTAGGGCACTTAAATTAGTTAGAGGTGAACTCTTGTTGATATAACGTTTGAGATTAGATACTCTAATAAGTTAGTTCTTAGGGGATGCTCCATTTAATAGTAGGTGATGAGTTGAAAATGGTGGTCATTAGTATGGCACTGTTCTTTGGAAGACGTGCCTCAGGGTACTGCCATTACCAACATGGTACCAACAGTTGGCGGAGGAGCGGTCATAACCTATACGATTGCCCCATCTTTACCATCAGGAATTACCATTAATGCTACAACAGGTATTGTATCGGGTACCTTAACCAGTACCCAAACAGGCTCACAAACCTACTCGGTAACAGCTACAAATACCGGTGGTTCTGCAACGGCCACCATTACCTTAGTATTTAACAGTGCACCAACCGACATTGCTCTAAGTTCAAGCAGCATCGCCGAGAACAATGCGGCGAATGCTACGATAGGTACCTTAAGCAGTACCGATCCGGATACCGGCGATACGCATACCTACACGCTAGTAAGTGGTGCAGGCAGCACAGATAACGCTGCATTTAACATTAGCGGCAACAATTTGCGAGCCACTGCAGCCTTAGACTTTGAGACCAAATCGAGCTACAGCATCCGCATCAGAACTACTGATGCAGGTGGACTAACTTTCGATAAAGTGTTTACGGTGAGTGTAACGAATGTAAACGAAACACCGACTAACATTACTTCAAGCCAGACAGCCATTTTTGAAGGCAATGCTACAGGCGCTACGGTAGGTAATTTAAGCTCAACCGATCCGGATGCCGGCGATACGCATAACTATACCTTGGTTAGTGGTGCAGGTAGTACAGACAATGCCTCATTCAGCATCTCTGGTAATCAGTTAAAAGCAGCGGCAGTACTCAACTTCAAGACCAAGAATAGCTATAGCATCCGCATTAGAACTACTGATGCAGGTGGCTTAAGCTTCGAGAAGGTGTTTAGCATCACGGTACTGGAATCGCCATTTGCTACAGGAACTGGAAATTTACCAGGCAGTCAACAAATTACAGCAGCCAGCAACGATGTAACCATTAGTAAGGGATACAGTTCTAACCTGGATGTTACTGGTAAAGACCTGGTAAGTTACAGATGGAGCCCAGCCATTGGTTTGAGCGCTACCAACATTGCCAACCCAATTGCCAGTCCGAGTGAAACCACCCGTTATACCGTAACGGTAACCAACAACCTAGGCTTAAGCACGGTGGTATACGTAACGGTAAATGTAATTGAAGATTACAACCTTACGCCAAACAATGTGATAACACCAAATGGCGATGGAGTAAACGACACCTGGGTGATAGGCAACTTGAACACCTACCCAGACAACACCGTACAGCTATTTGACAAAGCAGGCCGCATGTTGTATCAGGTAAAAGGTTACCAGAACGACTGGGCGGGTATGCTGAATGGAAACCTGTTGCAAGAGGGTGCATATTACTATGTGATCCGTATAGGCAATAAAGGCTTCATCAAGAAGGGATTCATCAACATCATTAGAGAATGATAAACACACTAAATCAAAAGGCTAAAAACAGTACATACATGAAAAGATACCTAATTGCAGCAGTTTTTCTACTTATTTGTAAGCAAAGTTCTGCGCAGATTAACCCATTTGATGCACTCTATTTTCAAAATGCTTATTTGGCTAATTCGGCTATGGCGGGCAGTCAAGAAGGTTCCCGTATTAATTTGGGTTATAGAAACCAATGGAGTAGTGTTCCGGGTTCGCCCAGAATGCAGTACGTTAGTTATGAAACGAAACAAAATAAGATTGGTTGGGGCCTTTCAATTATTAATAACCGTGAAGGTATGGTTACTGACAATAAATTTTTAGGAACCTTCGCCATACATTTGCCTTTAAATAACCCCAACAATCAGATCCACCTGGGTTTAAATGTTAGTGCTCAGAAATTACAGTACAATTTGGCCGGTCTGGAAGGTAATGCTGCTGATCAGGCATTGGCACGTTTTAATGACAGAGGGCTAATTTTTGATGGTGATTTCGGTATGGGTTTTAGTACTGAGCGTTTGACTTTAGAATTTGCTTCTTATAACCTTTTTGAACAATTATTGAAGGAGCAAACCAATGCTTCGATTAGCAATACTGCTGATTTTAATTTATTCTTCCTTGCTGCTAGTTACCGTATTCCGATGGAAAATTGGGGCTTAACCACCAAGCTTGCTTACCGTGGTGTAAAAAACTACACCAATTTAGTAGACCTTGCCATGGAGTTTAGAACCAGAAATGAAAAACTGGCTTTCACTGGTATTTACCATTCGAATAAGAGTGCCTCATTCGGTTTGAGCTATTTACACCAAGGAAAATACGAGTTTGTAGGTTTTTACAATACCACACAGAATCCAATAAGTACAGTGGCCAACGGAACCTTTGAAATCGGACTTAAGACTTTGTTGAACCGTAAGGCAAGTAAGAATTAATACCATAACTATTGGTTTAAAAAACGTCGATTACTTTTAGTAAGTAATCGACGTTTTTGTTTGTACCGTTTGTAGGATAAAATGATGTATTTCGCACCATTTCTAAATGTATAGTGTAGTTTTGCAGTAATTTCCAAGTGCTGTCATGAATATCCTTCTTCTCGATAACTACGATTCCTTTACGTATAACCTTGTTCATGCGGTTGAAAAGCTAAGTCACAATCGGGTTGCCGTTTATCGTAATGACGAGATTTCTCTTGAGGAAATTCAAAAATTTGATAAGATCATTCTTTCACCAGGCCCGGGTATTCCATCGGAAGCGGGTTTATTACTACCAGTCATTCAAGAATATGCGCCCACTAAGTCTATACTTGGGGTGTGTTTGGGTCATCAGGCTATTGGGGAAGCTTTTGGAGCGAAACTTGTTAATCTGGATACCGTTCATCATGGAGTGGCTCATCCAATCACGTTGACTGATCACCAATCGCGGTTGTTTGAAGGTTTGCCCGAAACTTTTGAGGTTGGCAGGTATCACAGTTGGACTTTGGCTGATGAAGATTTCCCTACCGACTTGCAAGTTACTGCCAGAGATAGCCGGGGTTGCATTATGGCTTTGCAACATGTAAATTACGCCGTTCAGGGCGTACAGTTTCATCCTGAAAGTATACTTACTCCTTTCGGTGAAAAAATTATCAAGAACTGGTTGAAGAGCTAAATTTAATTTCCGTTAGTGAAACAATCGCGGCAGCGAGGTTCGTAGCTGTCTTTCTCCCCCAATAAAATGGTATTCTCATTAGCCACGGTTCGGTAAGAGTGGTTGGCCGGTGCACCACATTGCAGGCAGATGGCATGTACTTTGGTTACATCTTCTGCAATGGCCATTAAAGCTGGCATAGGCCCAAAAGGGATACCCTGAAAATCCATATCTAAACCCGCAACAATGACTCGAATTCCGCGATTGGCCAATTGGGTGCAAACTTCAGGCAATTCATCGTCAAAAAATTGTGCTTCATCTATACCTACCACTTGGGTATTGGTGCCCAAGAGTAAAATAGCTGATGAATTTTCTACAGGTGTAGAGGGTATGGAGTTTGAATCGTGAGAAACAACCGCAGTTTCGTCATAGCGCACATCCGTTTTGGGTTTGAAAATCTCTACGTTAAGTTGTGCAATTTTTGCTCTTTTTAAACGTCTAATCAATTCTTCTGTTTTACCAGAAAACATCGAACCACAAATTACTTCGATACTCCCTCCGGGTTCCTGCTTGCGTTTAAATTTGTGTTCGTTATAGAGCATGATGGTGCTTGTGTAGATTTTTGATTGCCCGGCTAATATCAGAATTTAATGCTATTTTTGAAAGGATGAGCGCAATTTAAAGCAATTTTAAATGGACAGGAAAGCGATACTTCAACGAATAGGTGAGATCATTGCCGATTTGAACGAACAATACCAACAGCTGGAACAACACCCCGATCAATTTGGGCAGTTGGAAATGGAACTTTTTGCTGCTAATGCCAAATTTTTGGCAGATCATACGCTGATATTGCAAAAGCTAGATGCGGAGCTACCTGCTGTAGAAACACCCATGGAAACCGAAAAAGTTGTGGTAGGTGTTTTGGATGATTTACCTGAATTAGACGAGGAAACTAGCGAATTGATAGATTCGGTGCCTGTTCAGCCAGCAGTAACTCCAGCTCCTCCTCCTCAATTGCCTGCTGAACCCATTGTTACGCAGTCTGAACCAATCCCAACTCCGACTCAGCCGGAAGTAAAGCCTACACTCAATGATTTAATGGGTGGAAGAAACGAGCAGAATTTGGCCGCTAAATTTAGCCAGGAACCCATTGCTGATCTAAAAAGTAGCATTAGTCTGAATGACAAATTAGTGTTTATTAAAGACTTGTTTAGTGGTTATAGTTTGGCTTATCAGGAAGCACTTGATACGCTTAACAAACTGGAAGATTTTGCTGCTGCTGATCAGTACTTGCAAAGCAATTATGTAGAACAGCATAAATGGGCAGAAAAGCAGGCTACTGCCGATCGTTTCTATGTCTTGTTAGGCCGTCGTTTTGCTAAATAATACCCATTCTGTTCGCATCTAAACGAAGCAGGATAAACAGCAATACCGTAAAGCCCCATAGAGAAGAGCCACCGTAGCTGATAAATGGCAGGGGTATGCCAATTACGGGCACCAAGCCCATAGTCATCCCTAAATTTAAGGCAAAATGGCAGAACAGAATGGAGGCAACCCCATAGCCATAAACTCGAGAAAAAGTGGACCGCTGTCTTTCGGCAATGAAAATAATTCTGAGTAATAAAAACAAGTACAATCCAACCACCACGATACTTCCAATAAATCCCCATTCTTCGCCCACAGTACAAAAGATAAAGTCAGTACTCTGTTCGGGTACAAAATCGTATTTCGTTTGGGTTCCCTGTAAAAATCCTTTTCCAAATATTCGACCAGAACCAATGGCGATTTTAGATTGATTTACATTGTACCCTTCGCCACGTAAATCTTCAACTTTACCCAATAATACATCAATTCGGTTCCGGTGATGGGGTTTTAGGATGTTATTATAGGTAAAATCTACTGAAAAAATGAATAGAATAGATCCTATGGTACTTAATATAATGGGACGTATCCATTGCTTCCTGTTTCGTAGCTGGGTGAGGATTAATCCAATTAGGAGTACTATTCCGGAAATTAAGATGAGTTTACTTAAAAGTAAGGAAAGAATAAACAGCACGATACCCAGAAAGCCAAAAATCAGAAAGTAACCCGATAGACCTTCTCTGTATAATACAAAAATGAGGGAGGCAAAGGTTAAGGCAGATCCGACATCTGGTTGCATTAAAATAAGCACTACGGGTATTCCTATAATGGCACCGGCCTGAAGTGTGGTTTTCCAGCTTTTGTTTTTAATGGTAGAAGTAGATAAGTATTGTGCCAGTACCAAACAGGTAGAAAATTTGGCAAACTCGGAGGGCTGTAATCTAAAACTACCTATCGGGATCCAGGCCTGATTACCGCCTACATTTCGCCCGATAACCAAAACGAGCATCAACAAAAACAGACTGACGAGGTAAAAAAGCGGACTGAAGGTGCTGAAGATTTTGACATCCAGCAGTAAAATGAAGGTGCCAAGCAGACAAGCGGTAATGATAAAGATGAGTTGTTTGCCGTAATTGGTACCCAAATCAAAGGCATTTGCTTTTTCCGGATCGTAAACTGCAGCATAAATATTGATCCAGCCAATAAGGCATAAAGCCAAAAAGATATACAGGCTTACACGGTCTACGTTAAAGAAAATATTTCTGGGTCTTACGTTCGACATGTGCTAGATCAAGGTTTAACTGTTGTTTTTATTTTTCCCGAATCAACTTTGCCTGTTGGTTTAGGCTGAAGTTTCTGTTTCACGGCAGGCAATAAGCTTGCTTGGGTAATTCGGGTTTTATAGGCTGGGGGGCGGCTAATAGAGTCTTTAAGGTATTTTTCGACCAGTAAACTCGCAATAGGTGCCGACCAGGTTGCTCCAAATCCAGAATTTTCTACCACTACTGCGATGGCAATTTTCGGATTCACTCTTGGCGCAAAAGCCACAAACACGGAGTGATCTGCTCCATGTGGATTTTGTACAGTCCCTGTTTTTCCACACATTTCAATATCGGGTATTTTAGAGTAAACGGCTGTTCCACCGGGTTGATTCACCACCCGGCTCATCCCTTCAATCACGGCGTCAAAATATTTCCGATCAATACCCACATTGTTTCGTTTGGTATATTCAGGTTTGATGATTTTTTTGGTGCCAATGGCTTTAATCAAGTGTGGGTTGTAATAATATCCCCGATTGGCAACTATTGCCATTACATTGGCCATTTGCAGTGGTGTAATGCCTAATTCTCCCTGACCGATAGAGAGCGAAATATTGAACCCAGAACTCCAGGTTTCGCCACCCCAGCGTTTGGTGTAGTAATCGGCAGTAGGCAATAAACCTTTGCGTTCATTCGGTAAATCGATATTAAGTTTAGAGCCGATGCCGAATTGGGCTACAGCTTCCTGCCAACGTTGATAGGCCTTTACGGTTTTCATGCCCGCATGATCGATCATTTTGTTGAAAGTATAGCCGTAATAGGTATTGCAAGAGTATTGGATGGATTGCGTAAGGTTCATCGGTCCGTGAACGTGGGTACAACCCATCACCCTGTTACCGTAGCGGTAGCCTCCACCGCATACATAAGTGGTTGAATTAGTAATCAGTCCAAATTGCTGAGCAACTAAAGCGTTAATTACCTTAAAAATAGATCCCGGAGGATATTCTGCCTGGATAGGGCGAATAAACATGGGTTTATACGGGTTGTTTAGCAATTTCATGTAGTTGTTGCCGCGTTGTCGGCCAACCATCAAATTTGGATCGTAGCTTGGGCTGCTTACAAAAGCTAAAATCTCACCGCTAGACGGTTCAATGGCTACAATACTTCCAATTTTATTTCTCATGAGTTCTTCACCCAATCGTTGTAATTCTAGATCGAGTGAAGACTGTAAGCCTTCACCGGAAACGGCCAGGGTATCGTATTTGCCATCTGCAAAATGGCCCTTCGGACGGCTAAAGGCATCGACCATGAGGTTTTGTACGCCGCGTTGGCCACGTAATAGATCTTCGTACGATCGCTCTACGCCACTAATTCCGATATAATCTCCTTTGGAGTAAAAGCCATTCGATTTTTCGATGATTTTATCATTCACTTCGCCGATATAGCCCAAAAATTGTGCAGCTAAACTATCCGGATAATACCGTACAGTACGGTTTTGTGCATAAAAGCCCGGAAATTGGTAAAGTTTTTCCTGAAAAGCAGCGAAAACCCTAGCCGATAATTGTTTCTCAAATACCGATGCCCTGTAAATACTTTGATTTCTGGCTTTTTTGAATTGTTTATCGAATCGAGCTTTCGTGATTTCCAATAATCGACAGAATTCGAGTGTGTCAAAGGGTTTTACCTCACGTGGAATTACCATTAAATCGTACACGGGTTCATTCTGCACCAAAATCTTGTTGTTTCTGTCCAAGATTACACCTCTAGCGGGATAAATGGTTATTCTGCGTAATACGTTGTTATTGGCCGAAAGCAGATACTTGTCATTGATTACCTGTAAATAAAACAATCGAACGATAATAATGATCGCTGCGGCAATGAAAATTCCCTGAATAACGTATCTCCGTGCAAAGAAAGGATTCATTAACGCGATTTTTTACGATAAAAAATGAATTGGCTGAGAACTACCAGAAATAAAGTAAAAATCGTACTTAACAAGGTACTTAAAAGCGCTTCACCAAAGCCCGATAATCTGAAAATCTCGAATAAAAATAAGGCAAAATGATGAACAAAAATAAGGGTGAAGCTGTAAATCAAAAACCAGCGAAAGCCCATTTCACTCATTCCGGGTTCTGGTTCAGTTTCGCGATCTTCGGTTGATACCGTCAGGCTAATAAAGATGATCCTTGTCCAAGCCATAACTGTACAGGCCAATGCATGCAGGCCTAGCGTATCGTAAAAGGCATCAATTGTTAGTCCCATACAGAAAGCAGCCAGGTAAACTAACCAATTTGGTGTTTTAAAGGGTAAGACCAAGATGAAGAGGACATACAAAAATGGCGTAGACAAATTATAATAGCCCATGTTTTTCAGTAGAAAAATCTGAACAAATGCCAGCAGGATAAACCGAAGTAGGTGAATAGGTATCCTTTCCATTATTCTGTTTTATTACTTGATTCTAATTTACGCTGCTCAGCCTCTGCGTTGTTGGTTACCACGTACACATAACTCAATGCTGCAAAATTGGTAGCCAATTCAACCTTGATGTTCAAGAAACTGTCGCCGCCTTTTAAGCCGGTTTCTACCACTTTCCCGATCGGAATTCCGGCAGGGAATAGAGAATAGCCAGAGGTGATTACATTTTCACCTTTTTTCACCTTTATGTGATTTGGAATGTCTTGTAAAATGGCATATTTAGCATCGAAATTGCCATTTCCCCAAACCAAGGAGCCAAAGGCATTCGTTTTACTGAGGGTGGCACTAATTCTGGTGTCGCTGTGAAGTAAGGATTGAATAGTTGCAAAGGTTGGAGATACATTGAGTACAATGCCTACAACACCATTTGGGTCAATTACACCCATGCCCTTGCGTATACCATCTTTGTAACCGCGGTTTATGGTGATGTAATTGTTTTTCTGACGAATGGAATTATTGATCACTTTGGCAGTGATGTAGGAGTATTGCTTACGGCCAAGCGTATCTGTAACTGTAGTGACCGTTGTTTTAAGACTGTCTGTTTGAGGAATCAGATTTCTCAAGCGCATATTTTCAGCGGCCAAGCTATCGTTAATATCCCTCAGGCGGAGATAATCTTTTACATTATTGATTTTTTGGTATTGTTTACCAATCCACTCATTAGATGAGTTCCAGGTACTAGCTCTTTGGTAAGAATTATTACTAATCAATAAACCAAAAGAGATGAGAAAGAAAATGATAAACAGGATGACTGCGTTGTACTTGCTGATGAAAATCCAGAGATTACGCATGATTCAGGTCATCAGTTTCACTTTACCAATCGGGAATCTGATTTTTGAATCTCCCGACTGATAAAGCAAACTTGCTATTGCATTAAGAATTTAAAGTTTTCGATGTTTTTAAGCGCAATCCCGGTTCCACGAACTACCGCACGAAGTGGATCTTCTGCAACATGCACCGGTAATTTGGTTTTGGATGAGATACGTTTATCCAAGCCACGCAGTAAGGCACCACCTCCGGTTAAATAAATACCGGTTTGGTAAATATCTGCAGATAATTCTGGTGGAGTAATCTCTAAAGCTTTCAAAATCGCTTCTTCAATTTTTGAGATAGATTTATCTAAACAGTGTGCGATTTCAGTATACGAAACGGTGATCTGCATCGGTACACCAGTCATCAAATCTCTACCTTGTACAGCTAAATCTGGTGGTGGATCTTGCAATTCAGGCAATGCCGAACCCACTTCAATTTTAATTTTTTCGGCAGTACGCTCACCAATCATGATGTTGTGCTGACGACGAATGTATTGAACGATGTCACTATCGAAGTTATCACCCGCCACACGAATAGATTGATCGCAAACAATACCAGAAAGGGCAATTACGGCAATTTCAGTGGTACCCCCACCGATATCGATAATCATGTTACCCATCGGTTCTTCCACATCAATTCCAATACCTACTGCAGCAGCCATGGGTTCGTGAATGAGGTATACTTCTTTAGCGCCGGCAATTTCTGCGGAGTCGCGAACGGCTCTTTTCTCTACCTCGGTAATACCAGAAGGAATACAAATCACCATTCGCAGCGAAGGGAAGAACCAACCTTTACCGTTGTTCAGCATCTTGATCATGCCACGAATCATGTGTTCGGCAGCGTTAAAATCAGCAATTACACCATCTTTTAACGGACGAACAGTTTGTATGTTTTCGTGGGTTTTACCTTCCATTTGCATGGCTTGTTTGCCAATAGCAATTAATTTATTGGTTTGACGGTCAAACGCAACAATAGAAGGCTCATCGACCACTACTTTGTCATTGTGAATGATCAAGGTATTGGCAGTTCCCAAATCGATGGCAATTTCTTGCGTGAACCAGTTGAATAATCCCATTCTGTCTAAATATTAATTCCTGTAAAGTTATATTTTTTTATTCTTTTTTCTTAGTGTTTAAAATGTCTGACGCCGGTAGTAACCATGCAGATTTTTTTCTCATTGGCCATATCTATAGAATCCTGGTCCTTAATTGATCCGCCGGGTTGTAAAACTGCACCAATCCCGGCATCAGCGGCTATTTCAACGCAATCCGGGAAAGGGAAAAAGGCATCTGAAGCCATTACTGCTCCCTGCAAGCTAAAACCAAACGTTTTGGCTTTTAAAATGGCTTGTTTGAGTGCATCTACTCTTGATGTTTGACCTACACCACTAGCCAGTAAAGTCTGATTCTTAGCCAACACAATGGTGTTCGATTTGGTGTGTTTTACCAATTTATTTGCAAAATGAAGGTCTTCTAATTCAGACTGACTTGGTTTGAGCTGGGTAACAGCGGTCATCTGAGCAGGTCCTTCAATTTGTAAATCTTTGTCTTGTTCAATAACGCCATTCAATAGTGTTTTGAACTGCTTTTTAGGCAAATCAATCGATTTTCTTTTCAGTACTATGCGGTTCTTTTTGCTTTGTAAGATCTCTAATGCTTTAGCATCATAATCTGGAGCGATTAGCACTTCGAAGAACAATTTATTGATCTCATCTGCAGTGACTGCATCCATTTTACCATTGCAAATAAGCACCCCGCCAAAGGCCGAAACCGGATCGCAGGCCAAGGCGGCTGCCCAGGCTTCAGTTAAATTAGCTTTGCTGGCTACCCCGCAAGCATTGGTATGTTTGAGTATGGCAAAGGTTGGCGCTTCAAACTCGTCAATTAAAGCAACAGCAGCATCCACATCTACCAAGTTGTTATAAGAAAGTTCTTTGCCATTCAGCTGTTCAAATAAGGCATCTAAATCGCCATAGAAAACACCTTTTTGGTGCGGGTTTTCGCCATAGCGTAACACCTTTGCTTTGTCCTCACTTAGTTTTAATACTTCCAAGGGCTCTTCTTGGTTGAAGTAGTGGAAAATGGCGGTATCGTAATTTGAGGAAACGTGAAACGCCTTTTTTGCAAATGCTTTACGATGATTTAAATGAGTGGCACCTTGATGTTCTTTTAGTATATCGGTTAATACCGGATAGTCATCTTTAGAGGAGATGATTACCACATCCTTAAAGTTTTTTGCACCTGCTCGAATCAGTGAAATTCCACCAATGTCTATCTTTTCAATAATTTCTGCTTCGGATGCTCCAGATTTCAGCGTTTCTTCAAACGGATAAAGGTCTACAATGACCAAATCGAATTCAGGAATTTCAAATTCGGTTAACTGCGTTTGGTCTTCTTTCAAATCCCTGCGGGCTAAAATGCCGCCAAATACTTTTGGATGCAGGGTTTTAACTCTTCCGCCCAAAATGGAAGGGTAGCTGGTCAGATCCTCAACTGCATGAACATCAAACCCCAGATCACGAATAAATTTTTCGGTACCCCCGGTAGAGTAAAATTGAACGCCATCTTCCTGCAGCTGTCTGATTAATGGCTCCAAGCCATCTTTGTAATAAACTGAAATTAAGGCGTTTTTGATCTTAATGGGCTGACTCATTGGGGGAAAATATTGAGTCGCTAAGATAGTTTTTTAAGGCCAGTTTTGGAAGCCCGGATTAAGCAGATTTTATTTTTTTAAGCAATTGCTCGATGATTTTTGGATAGTACTGGTGTTCCAATTGTTGACCTTTAAATTTGATCATCTCTAGGTCGTCGCCTTTTTCAATTTTAAATCGAGCCTGATAAATGATTTCTCCGGCATCGAAGTGCTCATCGGCATAGTGAATGGTGATTCCTGATTCTTCATCACCATTTGCAAGAATGAGTTTATGAATTTTATCGCCATACATACCTTTGCCACCATAATTGGGTAGCAAAGCAGGATGAATGTTTACGATTCTACGTGGAAATGCTTGAATGAGGTTTTCTGGAACTAACCACAAGAATCCAGCAAGCACAATGAAATCTATTTTGAGGTTTTTCAACAAATCAATCACATCTTCAGTTTGATAAAACTCGTGTTTATCGAAAATATGGGTTGGAACCTCGAAATTATCGGCACGTTGCAAAACGTATGCATCCGGATTATTAGTCAGGATAAGCGCCACCTCTGCATCGGTATGCTTCTTGAAATGCTCCAAGATTTTTTGGGCATTAGAGCCCGAGCCTGAAGCGAATATGGCAATGCGTTTTTTCAAAGCGTTCTAATATTTCCGGGTCCAAAGATATCTTTTTGTCATAATTGCGTCAATATAAAAATAGCCGATTGAAAAGAACCGGCTATTTTAAAAAATGCGTATAACTACTTACAAGTTACCTCGGGCAGCTTGTTCGCGTTCTAAAGCTTCAAAAAGGGCTTTAAAGTTACCAGCGCCAAAAGATTTTGCTCCTTTTCTTTGAATAATTTCGTAGAATAGTGTAGGGCGGTCTTCTACCGGTTTGGTAAAAATTTGCAATAAATAACCCTCATCATCGCGGTCAACCAGAATACCTAATTTTTTAAGTGGCTCGATATCCTCATCAATGTGACCCACACGATTTAGCAAATCGTCGTAATACGTAGCAGGAACTTGCAAAAATTCTACACCGCGGTCGCGAAGGGCGGTTACTGTTTTCACAATATCGCTGGTAGCAATGGCCACGTGTTGCACACCTTCATCGTGGTAAAAATCCAAGTATTCTTCCACTTGTGATTTCTTTTTTCCTTCCGCGGGTTCGTTGATCGGAAACTTCACGTATCCATTACCATTACTCATTACCTTACTCATTAATGCCGAATATTCGGTAGAAATCTGCTTATCGTCAAATGTCAAAATGTTTTTGAAGCCCATTACGTCTTCGTAAAACTTCACCCATTTATTCATCTGGTTCCAGCCCACATTACCCACGCAATGGTCTACATAAAGCAATCCGGTAGGTTCTGGGTTGTAATTACTTTCCCATTTCTGATACCCAGGCATGAATGGTCCGCTATAGTTTTTGCGTTCAATGAAGAGATGCACAGTTTCGCCATAGGTATAAATTCCGCTGCGGCGGATCTCACCAAATTCATCGCTCATCGTTTCGGGTTCCATAAAAGGCTTTGCACCTCTTTTGGTGGTTTCGTCAAAGGCTTTGTAGGCATCATCTACCCAAAGCGCTAAGATTTTCACCCCGTCGCCGTGTTTTTTTACATGCTCAGAAACCGGATGATCTGGATGAAGGGCAGTGGTGAGTACCAGACGCATTTTATTTTGTACCAACACATAGGAAGCCCGATCTTTCACCCCGGTTTCAGGTCCGGCGTAAGCTAGGCTTTGAAAGCCGAAAGCGGTTTTATAATAGTGGGCTGCTTGTTTGGCATTACCTACATACATTTCCACATAATCGGTACCGTTAAGCGGTAAAAAATCTGTGGTTTGTGTTTGTGGACTTAGGGTTTGTGTTTCCATAGTAATTATTCAATATTGTGTTGCCAGCTTTTGTGGTAACTCTCGTCTTCAATGTTTACTGCATCTTCGGTAAGCATCAAGGGCTTAAATGGATCAATCATTACGGCTAACTCTTCGGTTTTTTCTTTACCAATCGATTTTTCTACCGTACCCGGATGTGGTCCGTGCGGGATGCCGCCCGGATGCAAAGTAATTTGTCCTTTAACCACACTTTTACGGCTCATGAAATCGCCATCAACATAATACAATACCTCATCGCTATCTACATTGCTGTGGTTATACGGTGCTGGTATGGCTTGAGGATGGTAATCGTATTTACGAGGAACGAACGAGCAGATCACAAAATTGTGCCCCTCAAAAGTTTGGTGTACTGGAGGTGGCTGATGCACACGACCTGTAATGGGTTCGAAATTATGGATAGAGAAAGCCCATGGGTAATGGAAGCCATCCCAACCAATAAAATCGAAAGGATGCGTTCCATAAACGTATGGATAAATTAAGCCTTGTTTCTTGATCAATACTTTAAAATTTCCTTCCTCATCAAAGGTTTCTAAATCGCTTGGTCGTTTGATATCGCGTTCGCAAAATGGAGAATGTTCCATCAATTGCCCCCATTCGTTGCGGTAACGTTTTGGTGTGCGAATTGGGCTAAAACTTTCTACAATGAATAAACGGTTCTTTTCTGTGTCGAACTCCATTTGATAGATGGTGCCTCTTGGAACCACCAAATAATCGCCGTATTCAAATTTGATTTTACCAAAGCCGGTTTTGAGCGTACCTGTCCCTTCGTGAATAAAAATTACTTCATCCGCCTGACTGTTTTTATAGAAATAATCAGTCATCGATTTACGTGGAGCAGCTAGCGAGATGTGAAGATCGCTGTTTACCAAAACTGGTTTTCTGCTTTTCAGATAGTCGTCTTCCGGTTTAATATTAAAACCGATCAAACTGGTGTGTCTTAAGTGCTTTTCTCTAGCAATTTTTGGCTCCACAGAATAAGGTTCACCCAATTCTTTGACGATGGTGGGTGGATGAGTGTGGTATACCAATGAATATAGGCTTGAGAAACCTTCGGTTGAAACCAATTCCTCGGCATACAATTCTCCGTTTGGTTTGCGGAAAACGGTATGTCTTTTTTGTGGAATTTGTCCTAAACTATGGTAAATAGGCATATTTTTTAAAGATAATTGGTTAGAAAATCCGAGTTAAAATTAAATATAAATCGGGACTTTGAAGGCTTATCAAATTAAAAAATCACGGTACCACTTATGCGCCATATTTTTTTTAGTTTTGGACTCTACCAAAGCAATACTTGATCTATGAAGTTAGTGTCGTATAAAACCGAAAACAGAGAGCATTTAGGCGTTTTTATAAACGGTCATATTTATAATCTGAACTCATGCGATAAGCTGATTCCTGATTCGATGAATGAGTTCTTGTGGGGAGGGGCCGAGTTGATGGATCGTGCCAAAAAGGTTGATGAAGAAATTAAAACGGGGAAGCGAGAAGCTAAGGAAGAAATCTTTTTTGAATTAGTAGCTCCTGTGCCTCATCCTACCTCTTGTAGAGACGGTTATGCCTTCCGCCAGCATGTGGCTGCGGCTCGGCGAAATCGTAAAGTAGACATGATTCCTGAATTTGATCAATACCCCATCTTCTATTTTACCAACCACAACGCCATTCAAGGTCCTGGTGAAATTGAATGCATGCCCGATCATTTTGAAAAACTTGATTTTGAGTTAGAGGCGGCGGTAGTAATCGGTAAAAAAGGTCGTAACATTACTGCAGCAGAGGCTGATGAGTACATTGCCGGTTACATGATTATGAACGATATGAGTGCCCGTACTTTACAGATGGAAGAAATGCTACTGAATTTGGGTCCGGCTAAAGGGAAAGATTTCTCAACCGTTATTGGTCCCTGGTTGGTAACGCCTGATGAATTAGAAGCTTATAAAATTCCAGCTAAACCAGGTCATACTGGTGCTAACTACGATTTGAAAATGAAATGTTGGGTAAATGGCGTAGAAGTTTCAACGGGCTCAATGGGTGATATGGACTGGACATTTGCTGAAATTATTGAGCGTTGTGCCTATGGCGCAGATATTTTACCTGGTGATGTTATTGGTTCTGGAACGGTAGGTACAGGTTGTTTCTTGGAATTAAATGGCACGGGCTTACTAAACGATCCGAATTATAAAGTGCAGTGGTTGCAGCCGGGTGATGTGGTGGAAATGGAAATTACCGGATTGGGTCGATTGAGTAATACGATTCGTAAAGTAGATACTGATTGGTCTATTTTGAAACTAAAAAAGAAATAACAGCGGAATGCTTACCTTAAACACTGCCGATCTCAAACCAGCCGAACTGCAAAATTACTTGCAGTACGCCATTGCGCCGCGTCCAATCTGTTTTGCATCAACGGTTGACAAGGCCGGCAATGTGAACTTGAGTCCGTATAGCTTTTTCAATTTATTCAGTTCTAACCCTCCAATATGTGTTTTTTCCCCGGCTCGTCGGGTTCGCGATAATACCACCAAGCATACCCTAGAGAATATTCTGGAAGTGCCCGAGTGTGTAATCAACATCGTAAATTACGATATGGTTCAGCAAACTTCACTGGCTAGTACCGAATATCCAAAAGGTGTAAACGAGTTTGTTAAGGCAGGATTTACCGAGCTAAAATCCGAATTGGTTCGCCCGCCAAGGGTAGCTGAAGCGCCTGTTCAATTGGAATGTATAGTTAATCAGGTAATCCCTTTAGGAGATGGTCCTGGAGCAGGAAACCTGGTGTTGGCTGAGGTTAAACTGATTCATATTCAAGAAGAAATTTTAGATGATCAAGGCAAAATTGACCAAGCTAAGATCGATTTGGTAGCTCGTTTAGGAGGCGATTGGTATTGCCGTGTTCAGGAAGAGAATCTGTTTCGTGTAGCTAAGCCAATTGCTCAATTGGGTATGGGAATGGATGCTTTGCCCCCGGCTATCCGAAATTCAAACATTCTTACTGCCAATAATATTGCCGCCCTGGCTAATGAGGAGAATATGCCTTCTTCAGAAGCTATCGAAGCAATTCAGCTTGTTCCTGAAGTGAAAGAGGTACTCGATGCAACATTAGGCGATTCTCAAACCAGATCACTACAACTGGAGCAGTTGGCTAAGCAGTATTTAGACCAGGGAGATGTAATTACCGCTTGGAAAATTTTATTAATCTAGGGAGTTGTTACAGCCACGGGTAATACTTTCCCGTTAAAAAATTGATGTCCGGTTAGGGCAAAATCAGCAATGTATTTACCCATCTCAAAAGCCATAACAGGCGATTCATAGCCCGGAAAGGCTTTTTCGAGCATTTCAGTCTGTGCTGAGCCCAAAGCCAGGCAATTCACTTTAATTTTCCGATCAGCTAACTCTAAAGCCAAACATTCTGTAAGCGTATGCAAGGCTGCTTTACTGGCTGAGTAGGCAGAAAGTCCGGGAAATTTTACGCTACCCTGAAAACCTCCCATACTGCCAATATTAAGGATGTGGGCAGGAGAGTTCATCTCGGGGAGTAAACCTTGAATCATACGCACATGACTCAAGAAATTGCTTTGCAGCATGTCTACAAAATCCAGTTCATTAGTTTGCTCAAAGGCTTTTACCTCTAGAGCGCCGGCATTGTTAATGAGTACATCGATTTTGCCAAAATTTTGTTGGATAAAGGGAACCAATCCGTTCTGGATATCGTCATTTACCAAATCAAATTGTACCGGATAAAGTTGGCAGTCGGGATTTAGACCTTTTGCAATTTCGAGTAAACGCTTAAGCTTGTCGGCAGAACGAGCCAAAGCCAATACTTTGTTTTCAGTCTTTAAAATGAGATCGAGTACGGCCTCAAAGCCTACGCCACTGCTGGCTCCGGTTATGATGATGTTCATGTCTTCTGTAATTGGCCAACCGGATACTTAATCAGGTAAAAACCATCGTTAATTAATTTGGTGAATTCGGGTTCGCTAGCAGCTTTCAGCTCTAAGTAAATGCTGATCTCTTTTGCCAATTCAGGTAAAGCTTGCTCGTGCTCTAAAATTTCAAGGATCTCCATGGCACATAACCAATCTTCGCGATGGTCTGTTCTCAAGGCTTTCCAGATCTCTTTCAATTGTGTAGTGTCGCCTCCTTTTTCCCGGCAATCCCGAACGTTTTGGAATAAGGTTTGATAATTCTTGGTTTTAGTATCGTATTCCGGATGATAAGTACCGGTTTTAGACACCAAGGCAATTTCTTCAAAAGCATCTTTGTCTGCTGCACCATTAAATACAGATGTGATCTTTTCGCCGACGGCCATGTCGTAAATTCCCCAGCTTGGCTCAAAATAAATTCTACCGTCAGCATCTTTCACGGTGCAATCGCTAAATGTAACTAAGAGGAGTTTATCCTCCCGATGAAGCCAGCTTTCTACTTTTCCAGAAACCGTAATGCCACTTTCAAAATGAAGTTGAGCATGCTTATTTTTTTCAATACCCGTTGCAGTCAGATCCGCATCGCTAAAGTTTTCTAAAGCTTTTTGGCTGTGTTTTAATTTGCCTACCGGCGATGAAAAACCGTGCTGATGGTAATTTTTACCATGGCCAGGCAGTTCTTTCTGGTTAAACGCCAAGGCACTTGGTCCGGTAGTTTTGATAAATGTTGTTTGGTTTTGTGGATCAAAGCCCACATCGGTAAACACCCCACTAACTTGCAAGCCCGAACTGTAAACCACTGTACATGGATTTTTGCATTCTATTGCTTTCAAAACACTCTCGGTTTCACCTTTGCGGAAAGACATCGTATCTGCAAACTGCTCCAAGACATCAATCAGATTTTGGAAGGTTGGCGTTACAAATAACTGAGGTTGTGGCTTCGTAATATCGTAGGAGTAATTTACCGCATCAATGGTGTAGGGTAGCTTTTTAACCTCCGGTTTCATGCACGATGAACTTTCACCAATAGATGAAAGTAATCCGGCGCCGTAAATTTTCGGATCGTCCAAACTGCCAATTAATCCGTATTCAACCGTCCACCAATGCAAACGACTCAATAAGGCCATTTCAGAAGGTTCACCTAAATTTTCTTGACAATAGGCCACTTTTTTCTCCGCTTTACTAATTTCGGCCGGATCTGCATCTGGCATTTCCTTTAATATGGACAAGTGACGGATGGCTTCGTACAATTCAAAATCCCGATAGGAAAAAATAGCTTTTGCCCCAATTGAACCAAAATAACTCAGGTATTGGTTGTAATCGGTATCGCCAATAATGGGTGCATGCCCAGCTGATTCGTGAATAATATCAGGAGCCGGGGTGTATTCAATGTGGTTTAGCTGACGGATATCTGCTGCTATCACCAAAACCCGGTAGGCCTGGTATTCCATAAAAGCTACCGGAGGGATAAATCCATCTACCGTAACTGCTCCCCAGCCAATTTTACCCAGGGCATCATTCATTTCTTGTAAAGACGGGATCTTCTCGATTGTGAGACCGGCTTTTTCTAAACCCGGGATATAGGGATAGTAGGCAGCATCTTTTAAATAACTGTAATTCTGACGCATTACATAGCGCCAAACGGCATGATCTACGGGTGTATAATGTTCGTAGTGTTGCTCTACAATAAACTGTTTTAAATGCTTAGGTAGATTGGCAACTTGCGGATTATTAAAGTCGTTAAAGTCGCTCATTGAAGCTATTTTTTGATGGTACTAAATTACACTTCGATGCCCAAATCCACAACAAAAACGCCGGGTATTTATTTCGTTTTCTTCCCGAAACTGAAGTTTTTCTGCGTGAAATAGCTAAAAATGGCGATGAAAACCGTAGTGATAAATTTGGATACGGTAGGATAGAAATTCAAAAGTTCAACCATGAATTTAATTAAGACATAGTTGAGTAAAATATTGATACTTACAATCATTCCATACCTGAACAATTGAATACGACCTCTCAGGGTAGATTCTGTAAAAACCAAGTATTTGTTGAGTAAAAAACCCATCGGAAACGTAATGCACAGTTCCAGAAGTAGTGCGGCAATTGGTCCACTTACAAAGACGAAGGGTAGGTGAAATCCTTGTTTTCTGAGAATGAAATTGTAAACGATAAAGTAGACCACCACGCCCATTCCTGCTGTGGTACTTCCGGTTACTAAGTACCTGAATGTAGATTGAGGTATCCATCTGGAGAACGGATAATGAAAAAAATCGATGAAGGCCAGGGCTGCTTTTCGCATGGGATTAGTTTGCGGTCAATTGATTGTTGATCATCCGGTTATTGTACTGTTGAATGAATGCTTTTAAGCGTTTTTCCATTTCTAATTGTGCGGGCAATTTGCCAAGCAAATTGTGTTGTAATAATCGATCTTTCTTAAAGGCATAAAGTCCACTCGATTTTTGACCATCACTAAACAACACATAATCTTTCCAGTACAAACGGTACGAACCTTCGTTATTGTTCAGTGCAAAATTATTATTCTGCTGATCAAAAGCATCAAAACCATACGAAAAATAGGGCTTATCGTAATTCAGGTAGTTTAACACCGTGGGCATGATATCGATCTGTTGAACGGTTTTATCCAGTTTGCCTTTTAGATTTCCTCCGGGATAATAAAATAAAATTGGTATTGAGTAATACCCGACGGCATTTTGATACTCGGTGAAATGGGAAACCGTTGCATGATCTGCGGTTAGTACAAAGAGCGTATGCTTAAACCAAGGCATTTTAGAAGCAGTTTGAAAAAACTTTTTAATAGCCATATCGGTATAGCCAATAGATTCTTGAACTTCCAGTGGTCCTTTAGGAAATTTTCCGGTATACTGCTCAGGCACTTTAAACGGATGGTGTGATGAGGTAGAAAAGAAAGCGCTAAAAAACGGTTGTTTAAAAGTATTTAGGCTTTTGGCCATGTACTGCATAAAGGGCTCATCCCAAATTCCCCACATGCCGTCGAAATCTGCATCGTTATTGTACTCGGTTTTGCCGTAATAATGATCAATTCCTGCGAGTTTGGTATACGCGGAAAAGCCCATCGAACCATTGGGCGCACCGTGGAAAAAGGCGGTATAATATCCTTTTTCCTTCAATAATTTGGGTAGAGCATTGGTGCGGTTGCTGGAATAGGGTGTTAATACAAATGGTTCGTTGATGGATGGAATCCCCGATAAGATAGATGGTAAGGCGTCAATGGATTTACGACCATTGGCCAAGGTATACTTGAAAGTTAAACTTTGATCAACCAGCGAATCAATAAATGGAGTATAGCCTTTGTACTTTCCATTGTCCAATTCTCGATTCAATGCGCCAATATGTTCCTTCCCAAGACTTTCTACAATCAGAAAAACTACGTTTAAAGGTTTAAAAGGACCGCTATTGGCCGGATGGATGGGCGTATAGATTGTTTCCAGTTCCTGCTCTTCAAAATAGTTGACTTGTTCTAAGGTGCTAATGCGTAGCGTTCGGATAATGCAAAATGGCGTATTGAGTACAATGCTTGTCTCCTCGGGCTGTTCAACAAATTCGCCGGCATTGCTCAAGGTGATTGGACGAGTGCTGTGGCGCCATCCACCCCGAACGCCCACCACGGTTAAACCGGCAAATAATACCATCAGAGCTAGATCTCTCAGTAATAAAACCCACTTAAAATCTTGCTTTTTGACTTTGATCCAATCGTAAAGTTTAATCAATCCCCAAATGAGTAGCAGGTAAATAACTAGCAAGTACCAGTAATCTGTTAAGAAATCTAGGGCTAGTTTAAATTTGTTCTGCTCATTGCTAAACTGACTAAAAACGGTGGCGGTTGTTCGTTTTAGGGTAAATCGGTAATAGGCAAAATCTATAAAATTGAGCATCAAGCCCAGGCTGTTCGTAAGTATAAATATCCATTTGCAAAACAACTGGTAGCCATCGCGGTAGCGGAAGGGTGATGGTATAATTTGTAAAAGGATAAAAACAATATTGAGGTACAGCAGCGCAGCTACATCAAATTGTAAGCCGCCAAACATCATCACCAAAAATCTGGACAAACCGATAGGCGCAAACAAATCGTGATTAAGCGCAAAGAATGCAATCCGGCAGATGGAAAATAAGGCCATCATGAATAAAAAACGGATGATAGCTGCTGTATAAACGTTTGTTTGTAGGGGTTTAGTAAAGCCCATCTGGTTTAGGAATTGGATACAAATATAGCTTAAATCTGTCCTTAGTAGGGTTTAGGAAACCGAATTTAATTTAACAAGCATGGCAATGCCGATGGCTAAAAGCAATAACAGAACTAGTTTTTTAAAGCTTTCCTGAGAGATTCGGTGTAGTAGTTGCTTGCCTAAATAAGAGCCAAGAAAAGACGCTATGAACAATAGTGGAATGTAGACGAGGTAGCTGGTTTCAAAAAAACCATTCTGAAAATAGATCAGCATTCTGCTTAAATCTACACCAAAATCAATGGCTGCAGATGTACCTACAAAAGCACTTTTGCCCAAGTCGAAGGCTACTAAACTCATTCCTCTAATTGCACCGCCGGTGCCCATAAAGCCTGCTAGAAAACCAGCAACTCCGCCACTGATGATGGCATTCGTATTGGATGCTTTCAGTTTGAGATGCGGGTATAGCAGAAAGAGCATGCTAAAAATGATGAGAAATATGGCCAAGCCCCATTCGATGTATTCAAACGCGTAAATGCCGGTCAAGTAAGCGCCAATTATCGTTAAAATCAAGCTCGGAATTCCGTAGAGTAGAAATAATCTCCGGTCGATGTGCTTCCAAAACAACCAAACCTTAGACGTATTGCTAAATACATGCAGGATGGAAGTGAGCGATAGTACCAAACTTGCCGAATAGAAGAATTCTGCCAGTGGTACAAAAATCACCGAGGAACCAAAGCCCGCCAGCGTACCTAAGATTTCACAAATGAGTGCAAACAGAAAAAATAGAGCCGTTTGCATCAGGATTTTTAATTAAGCAGGTTTTTCCAGCTTACCAAATCGCCAATAATTTTTTCAAGATCGTTTGCCGAAACACGTTCTTGTTCCATGCTGTCGCGATGGCGAATGGTTACGGTATTGTCCTCTAAACTTTGGTGATCGATGGTGATGCAGAAGGGTGTACCAATCGCATCCTGACGACGGTAACGCTTTCCAATAGAGTCTTTTTCGTCGTAATGCAGGTAATAATCCAGTTTCAAGCGATCCATAATTTCACGTGCTTTTTCTGGCAAGCCGTCTTTCTTTGTTAATGGCAAAATGGCTGCTTTTACCGGAGCCAAAGCCGGGTGGATGTGAAGCACGGTGCGGCTGTCTTGTTTTTCGTCGGTGCTAAGGTCTTGTTCCTCAAAAGCGCTGCACAAAGTCAATAAGAACAAACGATCTAAACCAATGGACGTCTCAATCACGTATGGCACGTAATTCTGATTCATCTCGGTATCGAAATACTGCATTTTTTTACCCGAGAATTCTTGGTGTTGGCTCAAGTCGAAATCGGTCCGACTGTGAATTCCTTCCACTTCTTTGAATCCGAATGGGAATTCAAACTCAATATCTACTGCTGCGTTGGCATAATGTGCCAGTTTGGTATGGTCGTGGTAGCGGTATTTTTCGGCAGGAATACCCATGGCTTTGTGCCATTTCAATCGAGCTTCTTTCCAATAGGTATACCATTGCATTTCGGTACCTGGTTTTACGAAGAATTGCATTTCCATTTGTTCAAACTCCCGCATACGCATGATGAACTGACGTGCGATCACCTCATTACGGAAAGCCTTACCAATTTGGGCAATCCCGAAAGGAATTTTCATTCTGCCGCTCTTCTGTACATTCAAGAAGTTTACAAAAATACCTTGGGCAGTCTCCGGACGCAGGTAAACTTCATCCGAGCCTTCGGCCATGGCGCCCATTCGCGTAGCAAACATCAGGTTGAACTGGCGAACATCAGTCCAGTTACGTGTGCCCGATACCGGACAAACTATCTCATGTTTTTCAATTATATCTTTTAATGCTGCAAGGTTATCAGCCTCTAATGCAGCATCCATTTCCTGTTGTAAGGCTTCGGCTTTATCTGTTTTGCCATCCTTCTGATAGCGAGCAATTTTGTCTTCGATGAGCTGATCGGCACGGTAGCGTTTTTTAGAATCTTTGTTATCGATCATCGGATCGTTAAACCCGTCTACGTGGCCGGAGGCTTTCCAAACTTTGGGATGCATGAAAATAGCAGAATCAATACCTACAATGTTTTCGTGCATTTGCACCATGCTTTTCCACCAATAGGTTTTTAGGTTATTTTTTAGTTCTGCACCCAATTGCCCATAGTCGTATACGGCACTTAATCCGTCGTAAATCTCGCTAGATGGGAATACAAAGCCATACTCTTTGGCATGGGAAATCACTTGTTTGAAAAGTTCGTCTTTACTCTTGCTCATGGTTTTGCAAAGATAAACCGATTTTTGAATTAGCTGTAATGTAATCAATGCTCTGCTTAGGTTTTTGCCGAAATCCTTTAACTTTGGAATTCAATAACAAGTAGAATTGATTAGCGTCGAAAACCTTTCAAAAAGCTACGGGCAACAACAAGCTGTAGATCAACTTTCATTCAATGCCTCACCGGGCAAGGTGGTGGGTTTTTTGGGCCCAAATGGGGCTGGAAAATCTACTACGATGAAAATGCTGACAGGTTTTTTGCTTCCGGATTGGGGCACAGCTAGTATCTGTGGCTACGATACGGTTAAACAAGACATGGAAGCGAAAAGGTGTCTGGGGTATCTGCCGGAGCACAACCCTCTTTATTTGGATCTGTACGTGAAAGAAGCCCTGGCTTTTATGGCTGATGTGTATCGCATAGAAAATAAAAACTCACGAATTGCCCAAGTAATTGAGCAAACCGGATTGGGCGATGAGCAACACAAACGTATTGGCTCCCTTTCTAAAGGTTACCGTCAACGGCTTGGTTTGGCTCAGGCCATTATCCACGATCCGCAAGTACTTATTTTAGATGAGCCTACTTCCGGTTTGGATCCTAACCAAATCATCGATATCCGCCATCTTATCCAAGAATTGGGCAAAACCAAAACTGTTTTGCTTTCTACGCATATTATGCAAGAGGCAGAAGCCATTTGTGAGCAATTGGTGATCATTTCAAAGGGGCGACTCAAGGCAAATCAATCGAAAGCAGATCTGCTTAAAAGTAATCAAGGAAAGAGCCTGGAGCAGATCTTTACTCAACTTACAAGCTGATCAATTAGCTTAAACATTTACTCAGGGGTCGTGTTAATACAACATAAGATAGCCTTAGTCGGCTGTTTGATTATGTTTCACTAAAACACACACCTATGAAAACTATTTGTTTATGCTTTTTCTTTTTTATGGGCACATGTGCCTCAATCCATGCTCAGATAACCACACCGCGAACCTCAGCTAATGTTGGGGATGCGCCAATTCGGCAGGGAAGATGGTTGGTAGGGGGTAGTATCGGATCTACTGGGTATAATTTTTCTACCGAAACGTTCCAGTTTAATGTAGATCCTAAATTGGGTTATTTTTTTAGAGATAATATTGCCATTGGTGGTCAAGGGACTATCGGGCTTAGCTTTTATAAAGGAGGCTCTACCGTGAGTTACGGATTAGCACCGTTCATCCGTTATTACTTTCCTGAAACGGCTACCAGAACCGGCAGATGGTTTGGTGAAGGTAGTTTAGGTATTAACGGTAGCCATAAAAAAAATAGCGAAGAAGATCTTCCGGTTTCACTGATGTTGGGTTTAAGAGGAGGTTACGCACACTTTATTGCTCGAAATGTGGCCATAGAAGGTACCTTGGGTTATACGTTCACCAGAGCAGATATTTCTTCATCCAGCGGCGACTCGGGCTTAGGCTTGGCTTTTGGCTTCCAAATTTATTTACCAGGAAAAATGAAATAGACTTTTTTAAATCTTAAAATTAAAATTTCAATAAAAGCAGACTTTTTCAACGATTGTTAATAAGTACCAAGCAATAACTATTAATTATAAATAGTCATGCTGGGTAATTTTATGTTGTTAATTCAACCAATTATTAACCAAAAAAACAAAACATGAAAAAGTTTTTGCTTTCTACTTTCGTATTCGCAGTAATGGCTTTCGCTGCCTCTGCACAAACTCAAAAAGGAACGATGTTACTTGGTGGTGGTGCTGGCTTTAGTTCTAGCGATGGTACAACCACTTGGAATATCAGTCCAAGCTTAGGCACATTTGTTAAAGACAATTTTGCCATGGGCGCCTTTTTGGGCATTAGCGATAATGGTGGGGGTAGTGTAACTAATTTGGGAGCTTACTTAAAACCATATTTCGGTAAACAAGAAAATGGTAAGATGTTTGCTAAGGCCATGTTAGGTTCTATGGACTCTGAATTCACTTGGGGTGGCTCGTTAGGTTACGCTGCCTTCTTGAACAAATCAGTTGCCCTGGAATTTGGTGCCAATTACGACAAGATGGGAGATATGCCTGGTGTATTTGGCCTTGGTGTAGGTTTCCAGATCCACTTTAAAAAGTAATCATAGAAAGTTATCAAACAAAAAGCCTTCCAGCAATCTGGAAGGCTTTTTGTTTGTTCGGCCTATACAATAAGTCGTAGCCAAAGTCGTTTAAGGTGATAATTGATTAAACAACTAAATTATCAACCAAAAAAAATGATTATGAAAAAAGTAGTACTTAGTGCGGTGATTTTAACCGCTGTGCTGATGTCGGCTACGGCACAAACTAAAAAGGCAATGCCTTTGAAAACCGCTCAAATGAGTTCTATGGACATGAGTTCGCCTACTGCTAAAGGCAAATGGCTATTAGGTCCGGCGTTGAGTATTAGTTCTGATAGCGATGATGACGGAACTACTACTACAAAAGATACTAATATGGGCTTTCAGTCTGAAATTGGTTATTTTATTGCCGACGATTTATCTCTTGGTTTAAGCGTAGCATTTGGAATGGAAAAAAGTAAAGTTGATGGAGTGGATGATGGTAAAGCGTCTATACTTTATGTCCTACCAACTGCACGTTATTACGTGCCCATCGCCTCCAAATTTAAATTTTTAGGAAAACTTCAAGTACCTGTCGGATCGATTAAGTCTACTCTTCAAAATGGTAATGAGGTGGATGTAAAGTCAACCCACTTCGGGGTGCAGGTTATACCGGCATTTGCTTTTTTCCCGAGTAATAAAATTAGTATTGAGATGACCATAGGTAGCCTCTATTTTGATTCATCGAAAACGGGCGATTATAAAAGGAATTCATTTGGTTTAGATTTATTTAATGATAACGATCACACGGCGGTAATTAATAGCCCCAATTTAGGCGTTAAATGGTATTTAGGTAAATAAGCCGTATCCCGACTAAAATTTAGGCCTTTCCATTTTTGGAGAGGCCTTTTTGTTGTAAATAAATAGTTATTTTCGGAACAAAATTACCTCCGTGTTTGCTTTATTTCGAAAAGAATTAGCCGCTTTTTTTAGTTCGCAAATTGCCTATTTGGTAGTGGCGGTGTATCTGGTGCTTACGGGTATTTTTCTTTGGATTTTACCCGATTCGAGCATTTTAAGTTCCGGCTATGCCAGTCTGGAGCCACTGTTCAGGCTCAGTCCTTACCTTTTTTTGCTCCTTATTCCGGCAATATGCATGCGTTCCATTGCCGAGGAGCTCAAAGATGGAACGCTAGAATTATTAATTACCCGTCCAATAGGCTTGGTAAAAATTATAGGCGCTAAATATTTAGCAGCCTTAAGCATGGTTTGGCTAAGCATTCTGCCCACTTTATTCTATTGCTTTACCATTTATCAATTGGGGCTCCCAAAGGGTAATTTGGATCTAGGCGCTACTTTGGGTTCGTATCTTGGTTTACTCTTGCTGGCTGCCGTATTTACTGCAATCGGGATTTTCAGTTCTTCGTTGACTAAAAACCAAGTTATTGCTTTTATTTGGGCTGCCTTACTTTCCTTTTTGTGTTTCGATGGATTTGATCTGATCAGCACCTGGCCGGGTTTTTCTTTTGTTGAAGGATTTCTGCCCAATCTGAGTATTCAGCAACATTACCAGTCCCTCAGCAGGGGTGTGCTGGATACCCGAGATCTGGTTTTCTTTGCTGATTTGATTCTCTTATTCCTCCTTTTCGCCTTTGCGAAATTCAGTCAAAACGTCTGGTTGAGCCGGAAGCAAAACTTGCATTATGCATTGTTTTTGATTTTCTTTCTTACAGTCAATATTGAATCCACGCGTTATTTCCTCCGCTTTGATTTTACGGCCGAAAAAAGATATTCCCTTTCTCAAACAACCAAGAATTTACTGGGCAATTTGAAGAAGGAAGTCAGGGTGACCTTGTTTTTAACCGGTGATTTGCCTTCAGGTTTTAAACAACTCAGCAAGGCTACTCAAGATTTAGTACGCGATTTTGATGCCTATGCCAATAATGGAATTGCAATCACCTTAGAAAACCCGATGGAAGGTGGTCAAGCCGATCAAGAAAAGAGAATGGCCGAGCTGTATGCTCTGGGAATTGAGCCCACAAATTTGAGTGTGAAAACAGAGGATGGACTGACCCAAAAAACCATCTTTCCAGCTGCATTGGTTGAATATCAAGGTAAAAAGATTGCCCTTTCGTTATTGCAAAATCGGATGGGAGCCACTCCTGAAGAAGTATTGAATAATTCCATTCAGAACCTGGAATACAGTTTTGCAAGTGCACTGAGTAAATTGAACAGAACGAAAAAGCCGCGTATCGGTTTTACAGAAGGCCATGGTGAATTGAGCGATTTGCAATTACAGGATGCCATGAATTCGCTGCAGGATGCCTATGAAGTTGGTCGGGTAGAGCTGAAAAGTATTCAATCTGCAGGATTGGATAAACTAGACTTGTTGATTGTTCCTAAACCCGATCGGGAATTTACGGAGACTGAAAAGTACAAACTGGATTATTTTATTAGTGGTGGCGGACATGTATTGTGGGCAATTGATCAGGTAAATGCAGAGCTGGACAGTTTAAAAGGCAAAGCCGAACAATTGACCTTTGCCAAAAAACTCAACCTGGATGACATGTTGTTCACTTACGGAATCAGAATTAACTACGACCTGATTGCCGATATGAATTGTGCACAAATTCCTTTGAACGTGGGCAATATGGGCGGTCAGGATCAAATACAACTAGTGCCTTGGCTTTTTTATCCCATCATCATGCCGCAGCCCAGCCATCCGTTAGTTAAAAACCTGAACGGTATCCGGATGGAATTTACCAGCTCTATCGACACCATTGCCAGAAAAGGAATCCGAAAATCGATTCTTTTAACAAGTTCTCCTTACAGTAAACCAATGCCTGTTCCAGCACTTATCTCGCTTCAAATGGTAGAACAGCAGCCCAATTCGGAAAGTTTTACTGGAAAAGCGCTTCCCGTTGGTGTGTTTTTGGAAGGTGTTTTTCCTTCAGTATTTAAAAATCGCCCCTTACCTGATGGTATCGACGAAAGTTTTCGTAAATCGGGTAGTGCTAAACCTGCAAAAATGCTTGTGCTTTCGGATGGCGATTTCCTCAAAAATCAAATAGGTGCCGACGGTTCGGTTTATCCTTTAGGTTACGATAAATATACCCAACAGGAATACGGAAATAAGGCTTTTTTGCTCAATATAGCAGATTACTTGGCTGGTGATCCAGAGTTAATCAGTCTAAGAAATAAAGAAATTAAAATCCGATTGTTAGATAAGGCCCGAATTCGTTCCGAAAAACGATTTTGGCAAGCCTTTAACATCCTCTTACCCTTACTATTGTTAGCAATTTTTGGATTTTTTCAACATTGGTATCGCAAAAGAAGGTATACCAGTTAAATTTTCTATTTTTGAATTTAATTTAGCGATTGTTAGGTATGAGATTCATTGTTTCAACATCAACTTTACTTAAGCAGCTTCAAGCTGTAAATGGTGCTTCCAGCAGCAGTACCGTATTGCCCATTTTGGAGAATTTCCTTTTTGAAATCAAAGATGGTCAATTGACGATTTCTGCTACTGATTTGCAAACCAGCATGACCACTTCCTTGGCCGTAGAGTCCAAAGAAGACGGTAAAGTAGCCATACCATCTAAAATCCTATTGGAAACGCTGAAAACATTGCCCGATCAGCCAGTGGCGTTTAGTGTGGATACGCAGACTTATGCCATTGAAATTTCTGCTGGCGATGGAAAGTACAAATTGAGTGGGGAGAACGGTGAAGATTTTCCGAAAATTCCGATGGTTGAAAATGCTTCATCGGTAATGATGCCTGCTTCGGTATTGGCTGAAGCCATCAACAAAACCATTTTTGCGGTTAGCAATGACGATTTGCGTCCAGCCATGACCGGTGTTTACTGTCAGTTGAGTCCTCAAAATATCACTTTTGTAGCTACTGATGCGCACAAATTGGTGCGTTACCGCAGAATGGATACCAAATCAGAAGCTAGTGCAGCCTTTATCTTGCCTAAAAAAGCATTAAATCTCTTAAAATCATCGCTGCCTACAGAAGATGTGGCCGTTAGTATTGAATATAACAGCACTAGCGCATTTTTCCGTTTTGGAAACATCAACCTTATCTGTCGCTTAATTGATGAGCGTTATCCGGATTACGATGCAGTCATTCCGCAAACTAATCCAAATAAATTGACCATAGATCGTGGTTTGTTCTTGAATTCGTTGCGTCGGGTAGTGATTTTTGCGAATAAAACCACGCATCAGGTTCGCTTAAAAATTAACGGCAGCGAATTAAATATTTCCTCTGAAGATGTTGATTTTTCAAACGAAGCACATGAGCGTTTAAGTTGCCAGTATCAAGGAGAAGACATGGAAATCGGCTTTAATGCCAAATTCTTGATTGAAATGTTGAGCAATTTGGAAGGAGATGAGGTTTCTTTAGAAATGAGTACTCCGAACCGTGCCGGTTTATTGGTTCCACAAACCAACAATGAAAACGAGAATGTGTTGATGTTGGTTATGCCTGTTATGCTGAACAGCTATGCCTAATTTGGTGACAGGCTGTCTATAGACTACTTCACTACAATTACAGATTTAAGATAGTTTTCTAAAAATATCACAGTTAATCCCTGTGATATTTTTATTTTTGGACGTTTTTAAAGCCCTGATTTTGGAAATCATCTCCTTCATTTTTGATTTTATACTGCATATCGACCAGCATTTGGTAAGTATTGTTAGTGAATACCAAACCTGGACCTACTTGATCCTGTTTTTGATCATTTTTGCAGAAACTGGTTTCGTAGTAACCCCTTTTCTTCCCGGTGATTCTTTGTTATTTGCGGCTGGGGCACTTGTTGCCAAGGGCGATACAGGCCTAAATCTGTATTTGCTGGCCTTATTGTTATTGATTGCTGCCGTTTTGGGAAATACGCTTAATTATTACCTCGGATCTCATTTTGGTAAAAAAGTATTTAAGCCAGAAAATCGAATTTTAAAACTGGAATACTACCAAAAAACACAAGCTTTTTTTGAACAACACGGAGCCAAAGCCGTCATATTTTCCAGGTTTTTGCCCATTTTCAGAACCGTAGCACCTTTCGTAGCCGGAGTAGGGCATATGCCACTAAAAAAATATTCACTGTATAATTTTATAGGTGGATTGAGCTGGATTGTGAGCTTCCTCGTTTTGGGCTACTTCTTCGGTAATTTACCAGTGGTTAAGCAACATTTTTCATTGGTTGTGCTTGGAATAATTATCGTTTCTCTATTGCCGGCAGTTTATGCTGCGCTAAAGCCAAAGTTTAGTAAATCCTAGTTTATTCATTTTCTGGTCTGCCCTTGGCTTTCCCTTTCAGGTACTGTTGTTCTTCAGCTGCAATCTTTTTCTTTTCCTCAGCACCTGGCTCTTTTCGAACTAAATGGCTAAGATTAGGCTGGCCTGCATCTACCCAAGCCGAATACCAAAAACTCCCAATAGTCAAAATTGCAGCACGCATTTGTTTTTCCACCATTCCGTTTAAGGCTCGATGGTAGGCTTTGGAAAAGGTTTCTGAGTAATTTCGCTCAAGTTTGCCATTACGTTGGCTAAACCCGTATTTCTGATCTTGAGGAAACTGTTTTGTTAACCGGGCCTCAATTATTAAAACAGAATCTTTGTAGCTGTAACTGTTTTTTACAATTTCCCATGCTTTATGCAAAGGATTTTCAATGTAAACTGCTTTGCCTACTACAAAATCGTATTCTGTAGAAAAAAGTTCCGGTAAACGACTTTCCCAGAATCCATGGATGCCGGTTTGTCCGCTCAACTGGCCATTGTAATTTTCGGTAGTGTGTAAAGGGACATGTGCATCTCCGATATAGTGCCCTAAATCCGCAGAATAATGAACTATTTTAAGTGAATCACGCTCCTTGAAAGCCTTCACCAAAGCGTAATAATTTCGTTCTATTACCCAAGGTACTGTCCCGTTGGCCAATAAACTATCTTCGCCAAATTTCGCCACCGCCTCGTTCCATTTTTCCGGAATAGTTTCAAAAGGCCTGTCGCCGTATCGATCTGCATCTAGGAAGTGACGCGGTGCCTCTAAAGAATCTGAATAACGCCTTTTATCGGGGTCTACAGCATGAGCAGTAAGAAAATCGATATTTGATTTGTAAAATTTAATCATCCCCCTTGGTAATGTAAAAACAGCTAAATGATTGATTTTTTGATGCGCAAAAAAGCCCCAGGAGCCGCAAATGAGCAGGTAGCAAAGCAATATTCCACTTCTTAATACCTTTCGATTCATGTTTAAAGCAAGATTAATTTTATAAACGTTTGTATTTTAAAAAACATCAGCCTATATTTGCAGTCCTTAAAAAGAACAGCTAAAGAATAATGGCAAATCATAAATCGTCCATCAAGAGAATTAGAGCAAACGCAGCTAAGCGTTTACGCAATCGCTATCAGGCAAAAACTACCAGAAACGCGATCAAGAAATTACGTGAAACTACTTCTAAAAAAGCAGCTACTCCATTGTTGAGTAAAGTAATTTCTATGCTCGATAGATTAGCTAAAAAGAATGTGATTCACAAAAACAAAGCAGCTAACAACAAATCTAAACTGACCAAATTCGTAAACGGTTTAAAATAAGCTTTGTTATAAATTTATACGAAAAGGTGTTAATTTTTAATTAACACCTTTTCTTTTTTTAGTGCTTTTTCGTAGTTTAGAATATGAACTATGAGGCTGCCAACATCAGTATCAAATCCTGGAAAGAGGAAGACAGACCTCGGGAAAAATTGATGCAGCAAGGTCGGCGTAGTTTAACTGATGCCGAATTGATTGCCATACTTATTGGCTCAGGAACCAAACAAGAGTCGGCGGTTGAGTTAAGCAAGCGGATTTTGAGTGCTCAAGCTAACGACCTCAATCAGCTGGGTAAATTAAGCGTTCAGGAGCTTTCTAAATTTAAAGGCATTGGTGAAGCAAAAGCCATTAGCATCATCGCAGCTTTGGAACTTGGCAGACGTAGAAAAGAGCAGCAGAGTGCTCAAAAGCCTAAAATTGGGCATAGTAGAGACGCTTTTGAGCTTTTGTATCCTTATTTTTCCGATTTACCACACGAAGAATTCTGGCTTATTTTGCTCAATCGATCACATGCAGTGCTGTCTAAGCATTTGATCAGCAAGGGTGGTCAATCGGGCACCATCGCCGATCCGAAAATCATTTTCAATATTGCTTTGTTGCACCATGCAGCGGCTATTTTACTGGCTCACAATCATCCCTCAGGTAATTTAAAGCCCAGTAAAGCTGATGTAGAACTCACCCAAAAAATCGTATCCGGAGCACAATTGCTCGATTTACAGGTATTGGATCATTTGATTTTTACCGATCATGGATACCTGAGTTTTGCCGATCAAGGCTTGATTTGATGGGTTTGAGCCTAAATTTGCACTAGGCTAAGCCTGCAAAATTTATATCTTTGCTGTTTACCCGTTTTGCAGTCATGAAGATATCGTACACCTGGTTAAAACAATTCATTGCTACCGATAAAACTCCCGATGAAATTTCATTGATCCTGACCGATATTGGTTTGGAAGTAGAGAGTTTGGAAAAAATGTTGGCTGTGCCCGGTGGTTTGGAGGGTTTAGTGATTGGTTTGGTGAAAGATTGTACGCCACATCCAAATGCAGACCGACTGAAAATAACCAAAGTAGATGTTGGTACGGGCGAAGAGCTGAAAATTGTTTGCGGGGCAAATAACGTAGCTGCGGGGCAAAAAGTGGTTGTAGCGTTGGATGGTACCCAAATATATCCAAGCAATGGCGAGCCGTTTACCATAAAGAATTCAAAAATCAGAGGTGAGCTTTCTCAAGGAATGATTTGTGCCGAGGATGAGATTGGCTTAGGAACCAATCACGATGGGATTATGGTCTTGGATGCCACTGCTGAGATTGGATCATTAGCAAAAGACTATTTTAAATTGGAGGATGATTACGTGTTTGAGATTGGGTTAACCCCAAATCGAGCGGATGCTGCCTCACATTTAGGCGTAGCCCGCGATTTAGCGGCTTATTTACGCACCAGTTATACCTTGCCCGATGTTTCGGCTTTCAAAAAGGATTCAGAAAAACTCAACATTCCGGTAAGCGTAGAAGATGTTGTGGCTTGTCCACGTTATACATCGGTATCCATTAGCGGTGTGCGGGTTACAGAATCGCCAGATTGGCTAAAAAATAAATTGAATGTAATTGGTGTTCGACCAATCAATAATGTAGTAGACGTAACCAATTACGTTTTGCACGAATTAGGGCAACCTTTACATGCTTTTGATGCCGAACAAATTAGGGGAGGAAAAGTGCTGGTTAAGAAATGTGCTGAGGGCACTTCTTTCACAACCTTGGATGAAGTTGAGCGTAAATTATCAGCTCAAGATTTGATGATTTGCGATGCTGAAGGCCCAATGTGTTTGGCCGGTGTGTTTGGCGGAATCAAATCCGGAGTAAGTGCAGCTACTAAAACAGTATTTTTAGAAAGCGCCTATTTCAACTCCGTAAGTGTGCGTAAAACCAGCAAAAGACACGGTTTAAAAACCGATGCCTCTTTCCGTTTTGAGCGTGGAACTGATCCCGAAATGACCCTTTTAGCGCTTAAAAGAGCTGCTTTATTGATTAAAGAAGTTGCCGGAGGCGAGATATCTTCTGAGGTTGCTGATTTCTATCCTAATCCGGTAGCGCCATTCGAGATCAGCTTGAGCTATCAACATGTTAACCGTTTAATTGGGAAACAGATTGGGTCTGAAACCATTAAATCGATAATTACTGCACTGCAAATCGAGATTACTAAAGAAACTGCAGAGGGTCTGGAACTCAACGTGCCGGCATATCGTGTTGATGTTACCCGCGAAGTAGATGTAATTGAGGAAATTTTGCGTATTTACGGCTATAATAATGTCGAAATCCCGAGCCAAATTCGGGCTTCGTTAAATTATGCGGTAAAACCGGATAAGGAGGCTGTTCAAAATCAAGTAGCCGATTGGTTAAGCGCCAATGGGTTTCAGGAGATCCTGGCTAACTCATTAACGAGTTCAGCTTATACAACCAATCCGGAGCGTGCCGTTCGCTTGTTAAACCCATTGAGTAGCGATTTGGATACGATGCGTCAAACCTTACTTTTTTCAGGTTTGGAGGCTGTGATTTACAATCAAAACCGTAAAAATCCGGATCTGAAATTGTATGAATTTGGGAAAATCTATTTCTTGAAAGACCAGGACGGAGGTTACCAGGAGCATCAGCGCTTATCGGTTTTCATGTGTGGCAAGAAACTGAATCCACAATGGAATCATCTCGCCACAGCGGTAAACTTTTACCAATTGAAAGCGGCGGTAGATGCTGTGGTGAAAAAATTGAATATAGCTAATTTGACAACTAAAGAAAGTGATTTGAATACCTTGGCTTATGGTTTAGCATATGTTAAAGGAGAAAAGTCATTAGTTCAATTCGGCTCCGTATCGTCTAAGGTTCTAAAACAATTGGACATTGATGGAGATGTTTTTTATGCTGAATTCGATTGGGATTTGGTGCTGAAAAGTATCAGAAATAACAAAATCACTTACCGGGAGGTGTCTAAATTCCCGGCAGTAAAACGCGATCTTTCCCTACTTATTGATCGTTCAGTAAGTTTCGAAAAGTTGAAACAAATTAGCTTAAAAACCGAGCGAAGCTTATTAAAAGAAGTAAATGTGTTTGATGTGTATCAAGGTGATAAACTACCCGCCGATAAAAAGTCGTATGCTTTAAGCTTTGTTCTGCAGGACGAGGAAAAAACCTTGACTGACAAACAAATTGATGCCATCATGCAAAAATTAATGTTAAATTTAGAAAAAGAAGCAGGTGCGGTGGTTCGCAAGTAAAACTGTTTCTGCAACGGATTAAACATGTCGAGAGTCGCCGATCAATTAACACAAGTTCTTGATAAAACAGCCAGGCTTATTGAGCTTTGTGCAGTTTTGCAGGAAGAGAACGACTCCTTAAAACTAGAAAATGAAACTCTTAAGGTAGCTGTTGAAACGAGCAAAAAGTTGAATCAGGACCTCGAGGAGCGTGTTAAGGCATTGAAGTTGGCTCGTTCATTAGAAGGGGATAACGAAAAAACTCTTGACATCAAGCAAAAAATTAGCGAATTTGTAACCGAAATTGACAAGTGTATGGTGTTGCTTAAAAAATAACACCTAGTGAAACAAGCTCAAATGGGAGAAATCTCCATAAAAATAAATATTGCTGACCGGGTTTATCCATTAAAGATTAACCAGGAAGAGGAGGAAGTGATACGGAGGGCAGCTAAATTGATTAACGACAGGATCAAGGAATTTCAGGATGCGTATGCTGTCCGGGATAAACAAGATCTGTTATCCATGAGTGTATTGCATTTCGCCACTGCTACGTTAAAGGCAGAATCGAAGGTAAGTACTACGGATACGGAAGTTGCTGAAAAGGTTTTTCAGCTAGATCAATTGCTCACGGAATTTTTTGCTACGAAGTAATTTATAGCATTGAGCAGATTTTAAGACCGTTTTCGGTTTTTTAAGTTTCACTGAACATGGAATTCCATGGGCAACCCGATACTTGAAAATTGAAAACGGTTTTTTATTTTATTTAAGATCATGGAAATTATACTATATGTACTAGGAGGCTTGATTGCCGGATTTGGGGGAGGACGCTTCCTGTTGAAGGGGGTTTACAAAAGCGAGGAAATTGCGGCACAAAACAAGGCTAAGAAAATTTTGAAGGATGCCGAAGAAAATGCGGAAATCTTACGAAAAAATAAGTTATTAGAAGCTAAAGAGAAGTTTCTGCAAATGAAATCAGAACATGAGCAGGAAATCAACAATCGGAATAACCAGGCTAATCAACGCGAAAATGCTTTACGCCAAAAAGAGCAATCTGTAAACCAGAAGCTCGAAAATATGGGTCGTAAAGAGCAGGAACTGGATCAGGTTCGTCAGAACTTAGAGAAACAGATCGATTTGGCTCGTAAGAAACAAGAGGAACTTGATCAGTTGAAAAATCAACAGGTAAATAAGCTCGAAACCTTGGCAAACCTATCTGCCGAAGAAGCAAAAAACCAATTGGTAGATGCTTTGCGTGAAGAAGCCCGCACGCAGGCGATGATGCAAATCAAAGACATTGTGGATGAGGCTAAGATGACTGCGGCTAAGGAAGCTAAAAAAGTAGTTATTCAAACCATTCAACGTACTGCAACTGAAAGCGCCATTGAAAATACCGTTTCCATTTTTAACATTGAAAACGATGAGGTAAAAGGTAGAGTAATTGGTAGAGAAGGTAGAAACATCCGTGCTTTAGAAGCCGCTACCGGTGTAGAAATTATTGTAGACGATACTCCTGAAGCAATCATTTTATCAGGATTTGATCCGGTACGTAGAGAGATTGCTCGTTTGGCCTTGCACCGCTTGGTAACGGATGGTCGTATTCACCCGGCTCGAATTGAGGAAGTGGTGGCCAAAACGAAGAAGCAAATTGAAGACGAGATTGTGGAGATTGGAGAGCGTACGGTAATTGATTTGGGTATTCACGGTTTACATCCGGAGTTGATCCGTATGGTCGGTCGTATGCGCTACCGTTCATCTTACGGACAAAACTTGTTACAACACTCTCGTGAAGTAGCTAATTTCTGCGCCACCATGGCCGCTGAATTAGGGCTGAATGTAAAACTGGCCAAACGTGCAGGTTTGTTACACGATATTGGTAAAGTACCAGATGATAATCCGGAATTGCCACACGCTATTTTGGGTATGCAATTGGCCGAGAAATACAAAGAACATCCTGAGGTATGCAATGCCATTGGTGCGCACCACGACGAAATTGAGATGACCTCCTTAATTTCACCAATTGTACAAGCTTGCGATGCCATTTCTGGTGCACGTCCAGGAGCTCGTCGCGAAGTGGTAGAAAGCTATATCAAGCGTTTGAAAGAATTAGAATCTTTAGCCTTGTCATACCCAGGCGTAGAAAAAACCTTTGCTATTCAGGCCGGTCGTGAGTTAAGGGTTGTGGTAGAAAGCGAACGTGTAACCGATGCCCAGGCTGAAGTGTTGGCTGCCGATATTTCAAACCGTATTCAAACCGAGATGACATATCCTGGTCAAATTAAAGTAACCGTAATTCGCGAAACACGTTCTGTTGCATTTGCAAAATAAATTGACTTATGAAAAAGCAAGTTGAAAAGCGTTTGGTTGATGTGTATTTTGATAAATATGCTGAAAGCCATCAAGACCACACCAATAAAACTATCCACTGGATTTGTGTTCCAGCCATTGTGTTCAGTCTGTTTGGTTTAATTTGGGCAATTCCCTTTCCTCAGCTAGAGTTATTAGGCCGTTTTAACGGTTTTGTGAACTGGGCTTCGTTCCTGATTGGCTTTTCAATTTATTATTACTACAAATTATCTCCAGTGCTTTCTTACGTGATGCTCTTGGTCATGTTCGCCTTTTCGGCAGGCATTGTAGGCTTAGAAAAGATGAATCTTGAAGCCGGATGGCCGGCTATGTGGCAAATTTGCCTGGGTATTTTTGTGCTGGCCTGGATTGGTCAGTTTATCGGGCACAAAATCGAAGGAAAAAAACCCTCTTTCTTCGACGATTTGAAGTTTTTGCTCATTGGACCGATCTGGCTGTTACATTTTTTGTTTAAAAAAGCCGGAATCAGGTATTAATTTATGTTAGGGCTGTTCACCGCTTCCAAATATAAATTTGGATAATCAGATATAATTCCGTTCACGCCTAGTTTTATCAATTTTTGTATACTGTCTACGTCGTTCACAGTCCACACGATCAGGCTCATCTTCTTCTTTTTGCATAATGCTACTAACTCTTGGTTTACACTAGGGTATTCAGGGCTTAGAATATGAGGTATAAAGCCGAGTTTGGTTAATTGCCTATTTAGATCTTTTGCATTAGTTTTTTCCAATAAATAAGCCAGTTTTACCTCAGGGTTTTCTCGATGGATGATTTGTAAAGTTCGAACATCAAATGACTGAATAATACACCTTTCAAGGATGTTTTTTTCGTTTAAGACTCCCAATAGTAAACTAACAAATTCATCAGGTTTTGGATGAAATACATCATCCCCAGCAGGGTCACTCTTAGTTTCGATATTGTATTGAATAGGCTTTAACTTGTGAATTTTGATATACGATTCAACAGAATCAATCACTTCGCTTAACCGCGGTTTAGCAGCTGCGATTTTCTGCTGATTCGGAAATCTGGGATGAGGCTTTAGTCCAACGTCCCATTTTTCAAGCTCGTTATAGTTCATCTTGTAAATGTTAAACTGCATTTCAGTTGTTTCGTTCAAAAACATCCCATCAGGGGAAGTAGAAATTTCGTGAGCCATAAAGGGCTCATGAGATAGCACAACCTGTTTATCTTTGGTAATTACCACATCCATTTCTAGTGTAGTTACGCCCATTTTTAGAGCTTCAATCATGGCTGTAATGGTGTTTTCAGGATAAAGCCCTCGGCAGCCACGATGTCCTTGAAAATCAATTTTAGAAGTATTTTTTTGTGAAAACGCTTGAAAACAGCATAAAATTAACATGATTAAACAACTTATTTTTCTCATATCACACAAGGCTACTGATTTAGTTAGCTGAATTTACTACAATCAAACTACTGAAGCATAGATTGTTGAAATCTTAATTTTCAGTTAACAATTTATTTATCTGAAACGTTGACCTTAGAAAGAAAAAAATGTTTCCAGCAATTTTATTCAAACTCATTTCATTTCTTTCTGTGGCGCTTTTAATTGGGTTTTGGTTCAGCCCTTACGAAGTGCAATTTCAACAGGATGAAGATTAAGTCTGTTTTTCAAAGTAGAAACCATGATTAAACGAAATGTAGATGTAGTTGTCATATCGGACGTTCACCTCGGAACATACGGTTGTCATTCGAAGGAATTGTTAAACTATCTGAAAAGTATCAATCCGAAGATACTCGTGATGAATGGTGATATTATTGATATCTGGCAATTTAAAAAATCATATTGGCCTGAAGGCCATATGAAAGTTATACGTTGTATTTTGAAATTTGTTGCAGAGGGTACACCTGTATACTACCTTACAGGAAATCACGACGAGATGCTTCGCAAATTCGCTGATTTTGAAATGGGTAGTTTAAAGATCTGTAATAAACTCGTATTAGACCTAAACGGTCAAAAAGCGTGGATTTTTCACGGTGATGTTTTTGACGTAACCATGCAATATTCTAAATGGCTTGCAAAATTAGGTGCCATTGGGTACGACAGCCTCATTCTATTAAACAGTTTTGTAAACTGGTGTCTTAGTAAAATGAATCGTGAGAAAATGAGCTTCTCCAAAAAGATAAAGGCTAAATTTAAAGACGCGGTAAAATTTATCAATAGCTTTGAACAAACTGCCGCTGAACTGGCTATTGAGAAAGGTTACGATTTTGTGATTTGCGGACACATTCATCAGCCTGAAATTAGAACAATTCAATCTGAAAAAGGTCAAGTTTCTTATCTCAATTCAGGCGATTGGGTAGAAAATTTGACTGCACTTGAATTTGTAGATGGAGTGTGGTCTGTTTATCGTTATGTTCCTTCAGAATTTGCAGAGCAAATACCCCAAGATTTATTAGACGAGGAAGATTTAAAAGCTAAACTAGATGTGAATCAGCTGTTACATCAAATGAAATTTCAAGCATCTTGAGTTGATATGAAAATTCTTTATGCTATTCAAGGAACAGGAAACGGTCATGTAAGTCGTGCGAGAGAGGTATTACCACATCTCAAACAACACGGTAAAGTAGATGTTTTGATAAGTGGTACTCAAGCAGATGTGCAACTTGATTCGCCGGTAAAATTTAAACTACACGGTTTTGGTTTCGTTTTTGGACGTCAAGGTGGAGTTGATTATTGGAAAACCTTCCAAGCTATGCAAACTCGCCGTTTTTTAATTGATATCAAAAATTTTCCAGTTCAGAATTACGATCTGATTGTTAACGATTTTGAGCCTGTAACCGCTTGGGCATGTAAACTAAAAGGCTTGAACAGTGTTGCCTTAAGTCATCAATCTGCATTTTTATCGCCCAACACTCCGGTTGTACCTGATCGCTGGGCTTGGCAAAGGCAAATATTAAAGAACTATGCCCCCACAACGCATCACATCGGATTTCATTTTAAATCGTATGATCAATTTATACATACTCCTGTAATTCGTTCGGAAATAAGAAAACTGGAACCTATGGACATGGGACACATTACAGTTTACTTGCCTGCCTACGATGATCATTTACTGTTGAACTATTTTACTAAACTACCAGATATCAGGTGGGAGGTTTTTTCTAAACATTGTAAAATACCCTACCAAAACGCAAATGTAACTGTATACCCGGTGAACAATAAACAATACAATTTAAGTCTCAGCCGTGCCCATGGCCTGCTTACTGGTGGTGGATTTGAAGGTCCAGCTGAAGCATTATATTTAGGAAAGAAATTAGCTATGGTGCCGATGCATAACCAGTATGAGCAATTGTGCAATGCTGAAGCGGCTAGAAGAATGGGTGTAACAGTGATTGATGAAGTCGATCACAACTTTGTCCAGAACTTACGTTCCTGGCTTGCAAAATCTACACTACTTAAACCTAGTTATCCAGATCAATCAGGTGAAATTATTGCTGATATGGTTCAAGAATACGCTTATGGTAGTACTAAGCCTATTGCTGATTTTTCTCCATCAGCAGCTGAATTATCCCATCAACCATCCCCACACTTGGAACATACGCTTTTTTAATACCCGCCCATTTAAACAAATTGGTATAAATTTCGCATGCCGGTAAAATTACATCTGCACGGTCTGGGCGTAATCCCAAAATATTTATTCTTTGTTCGTAGCTAAAAGAAGCCAGGAAAGCTTGGAGCTCATTTAATTTTTTAATAGAAAGCGGACTCCCATCTTTGATCTTTGCCATCCGATAGAGTTTATTGATATTTCCGCCGGTGCCAATTGCTGATAAGTCTTTCAGATTTTTAATCTGTACTTTAATCCAGTTTTTTGCTTCGTCCCAAGTTTCGGGTTTAACTTTTTTATCCAACAATCGAATGGTTCCAATGTCAAATGAACGGGATGCAATACATTCGCCCGAAGCAAATATGGAAAGTTCGGTACTTCCGCCACCTACATCAATATAAAGGTAATTCTTCTTGGCATCCAGATGGCGTTCAACATGACTAGCATGAATGATATTTGCTTCGGTTAGTCCGGCAACTATTTGTAGGTCTATATTGCATGTTTTTCTGATTTTTTTAACAATATCAGGACCATTTACTGCTTCACGCATGGCAGAGGTCGCACAAGCCATGTAATCATCTACTTGGTAAACATCCATAAGCAGAGCAAAAGAAAACATGGTTTTCTGTAGCTCATCCGATTTATGATCAGAGATGCGTTGGTTAATAAAGGCATCATCGCCCAACCGTAGCGGAACTCTAAGTAATGTATTTTTTTTAAATGTAATTTGTCCGTTATTGTTTAAAACATCGGCAATTAGGAGTCGAACTGCATTCGAACCCACATCTATAGCGGCGTATCTCAACTGTTTTCCTTTAAGTATTGGTATATATCGTATTGCGCCCTAAATTTATTATAAGTTTTTGGTTTTACAGCAGGAGTATTTCCCAAAGAATTGAATTTACGGGCTTTGGTATTGTCTCTTAATTGAATCTCAAGAATGTCTTTAATCTGGTTTTTGATATCCTCGTCAAAAATCGGAAACCCAACTTCCAAGCGTCTGTCTAAGTTGCGTGACATCAGATCTGCAGAGCTTAGGTAAATCTGATCATTGCCCTTATTGCAAAAGAGGTATACTCGGGCATGCTCGAGGTAACGGTCAATGATACTGATAACGCTTATGTTTTCGCTGTAGCCAGCTATTCCAGGCAGAAGCGAACACATTCCACGAATGATAAGTTGAATTTTAACTCCAGCTTTACTTGCTTCATACAGCTTTTCAATCATTTTCTCATCAGTTAAACTATTCATTTTCATGATGATGTAAGCAGGTTTTTTCTTTTTAGCCTGCTCAATTTCATGATCTATAAGCTTACTTAATTTTTTACGGGTTTCAGTTGGAGAAACAATAAGGTGTTGGTAATTGCTGTAGAATGTTTTTTTATGTAAGCCTCTGAAAACCCGTTTGAGTTCTCTATTGATCGCTGGATTGGAAGTAAATAGGGTGTGATCGCAATACGTTTTGGCTGTTTTTTCGTTAAAATTTCCTGTAGATAGATTAGCGTAAAGTTTTTTCTTTCCCTTTTCCAACCGTGTAATTAAGCAAATTTTGGAGTGTACTTTATATTCCCAAATTCCATAGTCTACTTTTACACCTGCCTCTTCTAGTTTTCTGGTCCAGTAAATGTTGTTTTGTTCATCAAATCTTGCCTTTAATTCTAAAAAACAATGAACTTTTTTGCCGTTTTTAGATGCGTTTATAAGAGCGTTAATTATGTTCGAATTCTCGGCCAATCGATACAGTGTAATCTCAATTTCTTTGACCTTGGGGTCTATTGCAGCTTCACGTAAAAAATGAATGGTATAATCAAAAGATTGGTATGGGAAATGAACGATGTAATCTTTTAATGCAATCTGACTGAACAAACTCTTGTTGAGCTCGAGACCAGGAACACTTAATTGAGGTAATTTTTCGTACTCCAGGTCTGGACTGCCAATGTTTGGAAAACCAAAAAAGTCTTTAAAATTGTGATAGCGGTTTCCAGGAATTAGACTTTCAGCAGAAAGTTCAAGCTTGGAAACCAAATAATTTAACATATCCTCAGGCATCTCTCTGTCGTAAAGTAGACGCATCGGTTTGCCCTTTCTGCGTTTTTGTAAGCTTTTTGTTAACACGTCGATAAACTTTTCGCTCATATCGTGTTCCATGTCCAGTTCAGCATCACGAGTGATCTGAATGGAGTAGGCTTCAATTCGATCATAATCCAGCGTGAAAAAAACGTCTTCCAGACAATAACGGATGATATCGTCAATTAAGATTACAAACTGGAGATTATTGGTTGGCGGTAATACGAGAAAGCGTTTTAAATTAGCAGGTAATTCCACAATGGCGTATTTTACCTGCTCTTTTCTCCTTTTTTTACTCAGTTTGATTAGGAAATATTCTACCCTGTCTTTCAATTCAGGGAAATGATGATCATGAGTAAGAATAATGGGGACGAGGGTAGAAAGTATGTGTTCTTTAAAGTACTGTTTAACAAATTCACCCCTTGAAACGTTGAGTTGTTGTTCGTTGAGAATGAATATTTTATGTTCAGCCAGTAGCTTAACAATTTGGTGGTTAAATAAAAAATTAAAACGTTTCTCTTGTTTGATTACAATCCGCTTAATCTGGGCAAGTAATTTTTTTGGGTTGTAGCCTAATAAAATTTTCAGCTTATCCGTATGATGGGCCAACTTGTTCAGTATAGCTACCCGAACCCGGTAAAATTCATCTAGATTTGAAGAGAAAATGGCCAAGAAACGGAGTCTTTCAATGAGCGGAACAGTAGGGTTAGCCGCTTCTTGCAATACTCTGTCGTTGAAATACAACCAACTAATTTCCCTATTTAAAAACGGAATTTTTTTGTGCGACATAAATTCTATTGAGCAATTACATTTTCATTGCTCATCTCGCAATACTAACTATTGCAATGTTAAAAAAACATCAATTTAATGTTAGTTTTTTCTTCTTGAGGGTCCTGTATTGTTGCTCTTTTTAGAATCTTTTGAATCAGAATTGGTTTTACTAGTTGTCACTACTGAGTTTTTTGTTTCAATTGGCTTTTTTACCTGTGGCGGAGTCTTAAGCACAGGTTTTTTACTTGTTTTCTTTAGACTAGAAGCTTTAATCAAAGTAGACTTTTTTACAGGACTTTTAGCAGCAGTTTCTTTACTTTTCTTTTTGATAATGGTTTTAGCTAGTTTATTTGCCGATTTTTCTAGTTTTTTATCAAATAAGTTTGAAGCAAATCCCAGTTTATTAAGTACCTGAGTGAATTTTGTAATCAATTGGTTCTTTAATTCTTGCTTTACAGCTTGTTTATTTTTTTCAGTTTGCATGGTCATATGTGTTTAGGTTTAGGAGTTTTAGCTGTTCTATCTTTCCTAAAGATACCAATTTGCGTCCATAAAATAGTGTTAATAAATTCTCTAAAAACAATAATTGTGGATAATATTCACCTCGAGTTAATATTAACTTAACATTAGACTAACAGTAAGCTAATAGGGCAGGGGTAGTTTTGTAGAAACAAATTTAAACTAAAGTGAAAGCAACTTACTTCAAAACATTCACCTGCCTATTCTTAATCTTCACGCTCATTAGTGCAGTTTCTCATGCTCAAGAAACCGGAAAAATTGCTGGAAAAGTAATTGATAAAAAAACTGGTGAAACACTAATTGGCTTAACAGTAAAGGTACAAGGACTCACCCGTGGGGCTGCTACCGATGTGGAAGGCCGTTTCGTGTTGGGATCATTACCGCAGGGTAAATACACCTTGATTTTCAACTATATTGGATACCAGACCAAAACCATATCTGATGTAGAAGTTAAAGCTGGAACGGTAACTCCATTGAACATTTCCATGGACGAAACAAGTTCACAGACCTTAGCTGAAGTGGTTGTAACTGCTACTTACCGACAAGAATCAATTGGGGCTTTGTATGCACAACAAAAGAATGCTGTAAATATGTCAAGCGGCATTTCAACAGAGTTAATACAGCGTTCACCCGACAAGAATACATCCGAAGTATTGAAGAGAGTAAGTGGTGCTAGTATTCAGAATAATAAATTTGTCGTGATTAGGGGGTTGGCAGATCGATACAATACCAACCAATTAAATAATGCGATTCTTCCATCAAGTGAGCCGGATCGTAAAGCTTTCTCATTCGATATTATTCCATCGAATTTGGTTGATAAAATTGTAATCAACAAAACCGCATCACCAGATCTTCCAGGTGATTTTGCAGGTGGTTCTATTAAGATTTTCACCAAGGATGTACCTGATGAAGGCTTTCTTAATTTTTCGACCGGTTGGGGGTACAATACGATTTCAACTTTTAGAGATTTTATTTCTAATTCTAGGGGGAAATACGATTATCTTGCATTTGATGATGGAAAAAGTAAGCTTCCTGCCAATTTCCCAGCTAGTTTTTCACAATACAATCCTCTAAGTAATCAGGGAAAGGCAAACTTTAGTAAACTGCTTCCTAATAGTTTTGGCGAGAACGTTTATAATGCGCTGCCATCTCAGAATTATCAGTTTTCTTGGGGAAATCGTTACGATTTAAAAAATGAAGGAAGCTTAGGAGCTATCGTGTCTGTTTCATACCGTAACTCACAAAATCAATTGGATATTCTCAGAAATGATTACCAAAACTTGTTTGCAGATATTTATTACAACTACGATGATCAACAATACAGTTTTAATACAAGTTTGGGTTTATTAGCAAATATTACCTATAAAAACGGAAATAATAAATACAGTTTCAAGAACTTATTCAATCGGGTATTTGAACAAGCCTATACTACTCGATTTGGTTACAATGATAATATTGCTGCTAATCTGCAGGTTAATAACTCTGAATTAACCCAAAAATCGATATTGAACTCTCAGATTGAAGGAGAGCATCAATTCGGAAAAAAAGATCAAAAATTTAACTGGAACATCAGTTTTGCCAATATCAATAGAGATCAACCGGATTTAAGAACCATTTACTACCGTGAAATTGCGTTGAATTCCAATCAATTTGAATTGGTTGACCGCAATAGCCGTCGTTTCTTCTCCGACATGAAAGAGCAAAACTATTCAGGGCAATTAAATTATTCTTTACCAATAAGTTTCTTTGGCAAGAAAAGCACTTTTAAAACAGGTGCACTCAGCATTATCAAAACGAGAGAATTTAATGCACGAATTTTCAACTACCTGTACAACTCATCAGGCTCTAGTTCATTCGATGCTTACATGTTGAGTTTACCCAAAGACCAAATATTTGCTCCTGCAAATATCAAAACCAATGGTGGTTTTATTTTAACCGATTTTACCAACAATACAGATTCTTACCAGGCTCAAACACTGTTGAGTGCGGGTTATGCCATGCTTGATAATCAACTTTCTGAAAAATCAAGGTTGATTTGGGGTGCCAGATTGGAGCACTATTATCAAAATATTGATTACATAGATTTAAGTAGTACAGCCAGAAGTTTTGATCAGGAATTTATAGATGTATTACCTTCTTTGAATTACACCTATGCAATTAACGATAAAAGTAACTTACGATTTGCGGTTTCAAGAACAGTTTCTCGCCCCGAATTAAGAGAATTAGCACCTTTTGCATTTTTCGACTTTATCTCTCAAACAAACACTATAGGACTGCCTAGCTTGAAACGAGGTCAGATTAATAACTTTGATTTAAAATACGAAACCTACCCTAAAAACGGTGAGACCTTCTCAGTTTCTCTATTCTACAAAGATTTTAACGATGCCATTGAACAAACTTTAGATGAAGGAGGTACTCCAGAGCGAAGAATGGTGAATTTTGCCAACGTTCCACAGGCCACCTCGTACGGAGTTGAACTGGAATTTAGAAAAAGGTTAGATTTCATAAGTAGTTCTAATTTCTTTCAAGATTTAACGGTTTTCTCTAACTTCTCTTACATCAAGTCTGATGTGAAATTCAACAATTCGGGTATTGCAAACAGACCATTGCAAGGACAATCGCCTTATTTGATTAATTCTGGATTACAATATGCCAATGCTAAAACTGGTTTAGCGATTACTGCACTCTATAACCGAGTGGGTCAACGCATCGCATTTGTTGGAAACAGTACGGTTCCAAACATTTGGGAAAATGCCAGAGATGTATTGGATTTGCAGGTTAGCAAAAAAATGTTCAAAGAAAAGATTGAGTTAAAAGCTAATTTCTCTGATATTTTGAACCAACAATCTGTGCTTTACTTCAATATGGATAAGAATAATGCATATGATCGCCTAAAGGATAAAAATTATGTATCCAACTTATTTGGCTCAAACATTTCATTTACAATCAGCTACGATCTTGGTTTAGGTAAATAATCTATTAATAAAAATTTAACATTTGGGTAAAGGCCTGCTAACAAGACCCCTATATTTTTGAAAAAAAAACATATTATGAAACTCAAACATTTATTTATCATTTTATTATCAGTGCTGGTTGTTTCTTGTAAAAAAGATGAAGGCACAAAACTAGATCCTAATACCATTACGATTAACGACGGTGGTATGATAACCGGAACTTATACTAATGGTCAAAAAGTAGTGGTTAAAAAAGGAACAGTAATCTTGAGAGGTTACACTTATTTTGAATCAGGTTCACAACTTACTATTGAGCCAGGTACAATTATCAAGTCTGATATTGCTTCAAAAGGTGCTTTGGTGATTGAGAGGGGTGCTAAAATTTTTGCAGAAGGTACCGCTACTGAACCAATCGTATTTACTTCTGGCAAAGCTGTTGGTGAACGTATGCCTGGTGATTGGGGTGGTATTATTGTATTAGGTAATGCGCCAACCAATCGTTTAACCGAACCAACTATCGAAGGTGGAGTTGGTAGAAAATATGGTGGTACTGATCCTAATGATAATTCTGGTGTAATTAAATACGTTCGTATTGAATTTGCTGGTATTGCTGAGGCCCAGGGATCTGAAATCAATGGTTTGACACTAGGTGGCGTGGGTGCTGGTACTACTATCGATTATGTACAAGTTACTTATGGTAACGACGATGCTTACGAATTTTTTGGCGGTACGGTTAATGCCAAGCACTTAATTGCTTATGCTACAGCAGATGACGATTTTGACTTTGATTTCGGTTATGTTGGTAAAATCCAGTATGGTTTTTCTTTAAGAAATCCTGAGTTTGTTGACGGTGGTGATGCTGGTAACGGTATTGAGTGCGATAATGATGCTACAGGTACCCTTGCAACTCCAATTACCAGACCAAACTTATCTAACTTTACCATCTTAGGACCTAACGATGCAGCTAATACTGCGGCAAACCACAACTTTGCATGTCGTTTCAGAAGAGCTACCCAATTTATCTTAAATAACTCTATCATGTTAGGTCATCCTGATGCAGGCTTATCACTTGAGTCTGATGCTACCTACTCTGCAGTTATTGATGGTTTCTCTCAATTCAAAAACAATTTAATTTTTGCAAGTTCTAACATCTTTAGAATTTCATCGGTTGCTGTTGCTGGTGCTTCTGCGGCTAATATTCAAACAAAAGCAACTACTGACGGTACTGTTGTATTAGCTAATGTGGCTGCTGCAAGTTTAACCAGTCCGTTTACCTTAACGGCCCCTAACGCACTTCCTACAGCTGGTGCTGCTGCTTTAACCGGTGCAGCATTTACAGGTGTTCAAAATGATGCATTTTTTGATAAAGTAACATTTAAAGGTGCATTTGGTACTACGAATTGGGCCACTGGTTGGACTAATTTTAATTTCACCAAAGGTGCTAATGGTTATTAATTAAATCCTTACTCTAACAAAAAAGCCTCCCCGGAATTTCGGGGAGGCTTTTTTGTTAGCTTAATTTTTCGAGCATATCCGGTGGAATGTTTTTCACATTCACCACTAAAAATCCATCCAAACTGTCAGAAAACTGCGGATCGATATTGAAACAGATAATTTTACCATTTAGGGCAATGTATTGGCGCAACAGCACCGGGATTTTCATCTTAGTTTCTTCGATATCAGAAATCAAATGATCCAGGTCTTTCAGATTCTCTTTAGACTCTAGCAATAATTCAGTGTCTATTTTCTGAATGTCGGCTTTAAATCGATTACGTGGTTTTACGTATTTCGCCATTTCATGATCGAAATGGTTTTTTTCGATATAATCCACAATAAGTGATTGTGAAAACTTAGAAAAATTGTTGCTTATACTTACCGGCCCAATAAGGTAATTGAATTGCGGATTAGCCATTAGGAATTTGGTTATTCCTCGCCAAAGCATAAATAGGGGCAGGGGTTTTTGTTGGTATTCCTTCCTTATCCATGAACGCCCCAATTCCAAACTTTTTTTCAAAACGGATTCAAACTGATGGTCAATTTTAAAAAGTTCATCTACATAAAACCCTTTTTTGCCATAACTGTAAAAAATGTCGTCACCTTTACCAATACGGTAGGCCCCTACAATCATTTCAGCATCTTTATCCCATATAAATAGTTGATGGTAATAAATATCGTAACGGTCTAGGTCGATCGACTTATTGGTGCCTTCGCCAATTTCCCGGAAGGTAACTTCACGCAGTCGGCCAATCTCTTTCAATAGGTTAGGTATACGGTCGCTCGGGCAGATAAATACTTCGTAATTTTTCTCTTCACACACCTTCAGATCGTTTATCTGGGATATTTCCTTTTTCAACAGTGTTGCAGGTATTTCCGAGATGATTTTCTCCGGTTTTCTTTGAATTTTGAATAATTTTTTTGGTAGAAAAAACTTCTTATCACCTTCTAAACCTGCTCCCAAAGCATAAGTTCGTGCCCGTAAATAATTCAATAATTGAACAGGATTGTTCTCGTAAGGAGTGTCTTCTGGTTTAATAGGTTTGCCGATGCGAAGTTTTAACACATGCCCTTTTTTATTGAACAATTCAGATGGTAATTTGGCGGTTCGCAGGCTGGGATGTATCAATCCAAGGAGGTTGAAAAGCAAGCCATTATTGCCGTGGAAATAAACCGGAACAATGGGAGCTTTGGCCTTTACCATCAGTTTGCCCACCACAGGATGCCATTTTCGATCTGTAATTCCTTGCTGACCCAGTTTAAATGCGGACACCTCACCCGCGGGAAATACGCTGATGGGGGTGCCTTCTTTCAATAAACCCAAAGCTGTTTTGATTCCGCTAATGCTAGAGCCATGCTCAATATTTTCGAAGGGATTAACGGCAATCAAAAAGTCACTTAAATTGGGAACTTTTTTTAGAATGAAATTAGACAGCTGTTTGCTGTTGGGGTTCACGAGTAGGGTCAGCTTAATCAAAACCAAACCTTCAATTCCGCCATAGGGGTGATTCGCAATAGCGAGAAATGCACCATCTTTGGGTAGATTTTTTAGTTCGCTTTCGTCAAATTCCACCGTAATCCCCAAAAGCTCAAGCAATTTGTCAATAAATGCGATGCCTTTGAGGTCTTTTACTTGATCAAAAGCCTTATTTACCTCATTGATTTTCATCAATTCCATCAATAAGGAGGCCAGGCCCGGCATTCTGAGCTTATCAATTTTGGTTGCTTTCGCGAATTCTTCTTTGCTGATGATGCTCATTTGATCTAAATACTAGAGGCAGATAAGTTCAAATTTGTTAAAAATATCTGCTATATTCAGTAAAAATATCAAAGAATGTCCAGAAATTACTTTCAGGACTACTTTGGCTTCTCGAAAAAAGAGATCAACGGAATTTTTGTCCTGCTGCTCATTCTTTTCATCCTCATCCTAATTCCGTACTGCTATCAGCCTGAAGTCAGAAGTAATCCGGCCGAACTGGCTCAATTCAAGCGTGAAATTGCCGAATTTGAACAGTCTGTTAAGTCTGACCGTGCTTACAGCTATCGCGATATACCGTTAGCAAAACCAAAATCCAAGTCTCGACCAGCATATTTCGAATTTAATCCGAATGAACTGTCAGCAGCCGACTGGAAAAAGTTAGGACTCTCTGATAAGCAAATTCTGGTGATTCAAAACTATCAGGCTAAGGGTGGCAAGTTCTACAAAAATGAAGATCTCAAAAAGATATATGTAATTAGCTCCGAACAGTACCAACAATTGGAGCCTTATATCCGCATCGATTCTAAAAAATCAATTACTAGCAAGCATGAGATAGCATATTCTAAAATCATCGTTGATCTTAACCAAACTGATTCTACTGAATTGCAAAATATTCGTGGCATAGGCCCGGCTTTTGCTTCCAGAATAATACGCTATCGCGATCGCCTGGGTGGGTTTTACAGCCTTGAGCAGCTGAGAGAGGTTTATGGTGTAGATTCAGCAAAGTGCAGTCAATGGAAACTCCAATTGAAGATTACCAAAGAATGGAAAAAGATTGCGATCAATACTGCCACTTTCGAAGAATTAAAACGACATCCCTACCTAAACTATAAACAAATTAATGCCATCATCAACTACCGCAAACAACATGGACCCTTCCGGGATTTGCGTGATTTAATGCCAATAGCTTTACTAAATGCAGAAATTTTACGTAAACTAGAGCCATATTTATCTTTCTAATGATTGAAGCTGCTATTAAACAAGTTATTCGCGACGTTCCTGATTTCCCAAAACCCGGTATTCTATTTAAAGACATTACTCCCGTTTTAAAAGACCCCAAATTGTGTACAGCTATTGTTGAGGCTTTTGCTGAAGCGGTAAAAGAACTCAAAATTGATGCTGTTGCCGGTATTGAAAGTCGTGGATTTTTATTTGGACTGATGTTGGCCAACCGATTGAATATTCCATTTGTGCCTATTCGTAAAAAAGGAAAACTACCGGCAGAAACCATCAGCGAAACCTATGATTTAGAGTATGGCACCGCTACAATTGAAATTCATCGCGATGCTTTCGTCCCGGGCACCAAAGTATTGATACACGATGATTTGTTGGCAACCGGCGGAACGGTAGAGGCTGCAGCTAAACTCGTAACTCAACTAGGAGGTGAGGTTGCTGGATTCTCGTTTATTATTGCTCTCGGATTTTTGAAAGGTGAAGAAAAATTGACAAACTTTTCGGACAAGCTTGTTACTTTAGTGAACTACTAAAGAACTAACATGTCGTCTACCTCAAACGAATTATCTTCCCTCAATTTTATGCCAACCGAGAACCAGCAAATGGTTGCTCAAATGGCTCGTGACTTTGCCGAAAAACACATTCGTCCACACGTAATGGAATGGGACGAAACCCAAACCTTTCCTATAGCTACCTTCAAAAACTTGGGTGAGCTCGGATTGATGGGAGTTTTGGTGCCTGAAGCTTACGGGGGGTCGGGAATGGGCTATTTTGAATACGTGGATGTGATTGTTGAAATTGCAAAAGTATGTGGTTCTATCGGCCTTTCGGTAGCTGCTCACAACTCGTTATGTACCGGCCATATTTTAAGTTTTGGTACTGAAGAACAAAAGCAAAAGTGGTTGCCTAAACTGGCTACCGGCCAGTGGATTGGTGCTTGGGGCTTAACCGAAGCAAATACTGGTTCTGATGCACTTCGTATGAATACTACAGCAGTGTTGGATGGTGATCATTACGTGGTAAACGGCGCTAAAAACTGGATTACTCATGGAAAATCTGGAGATGTAGCCGTGGTGATGGTGCGTACAGGTGAAAAGGGTAGTTCCAAAGGAATTTCAGCTCTGGTTATTGAGAAAGGAACGCCGGGATTCACATCCGGAAAGAAAGAAAATAAATTAGGCATGCGTGCTTCGGAAACTACCGAGCTCATTTTTGACAATTGCAGAGTACCCAAAGAGAATTTATTAGGCATAGAGGGCGAAGGTTTCAAGCAAGCCATGAAGATTCTGGACGGTGGTCGAATTTCTATTGCAGCCTTGTCATTGGGAATAGCAAAAGGTGCTTACGAGGCGGCATGTGCTTATGCCAAAGAGCGTCATCAGTTCGGACAACCCATTGCTAATTTTCAGGGAATAAGTTTCAAGTTGGCCGATATGGCAACGCAAATTGAAGCAGCCGAGTTGCTTATTATGCAAGCTTCTGATCTTAAAAACAGGGGAGAGCAGGTAACAAAAGAATCGGCCATGGCTAAATATTATGCTTCTGAAATTGCCGTTAAAATTGCCAACGAAGCCGTACAGATATTTGGCGGCTATGGATACACCAAAGATTTTCCGGTTGAAAAATACTACCGTGATGCCAAGCTATGTACTATTGGTGAGGGCACTTCAGAAATTCAAAAATTAGTGATTTCCAGAGAGCTGCTCAAATAGGCTTGCTTTTTTCCGGACTCTTTTGCCGCTGACTTTTACTGTATTTTTTGGCTTATATCCATAAATAAGCAATTCTTGTAGGCTAATTTGATACAGTTCACAAATTTGTTCAAGCCGTTTTAAATTGAGTTGCGTTTCTCCGTTTTCCCAAGCCATGTAGGCGTTTCTGCTAATATTTAAACAATTGGCTACGTATTTTTGCGAGTACTTATACGAATTTCGTAGTGATCGTAATATGCATCCTAAGCCCATAAAACTGAGAATTAATCGAGTTATAGGACCTTATACGTAATCTGAGCTCCACGGGTTACAAAAAAATGAAAATATTTACCTGGCTACCCGAATACTAGTCAGTTTGGTCAAAAAGAGATTGCCCATTAATTCTGCACGATATTTTGCTTCATTGGCAACAGGGCCCTCAAAATGATTGTCTACAATAGCTTTAAATAAACTTACCCAGCGTTCAAAATGGTCTTGATAGATGGGCATATCGCGGTGTTTTTCAAAAGGCTGTCCGCTGTATCCCGGCTTGTTTAATAGAATAGTGGTCCAGAAAGTATACATCCGGTTAAGGTGACGTGGCCAGTCTTTATCAGCAATTCTGCTGGCAAAGATTGGTCCGATCAAGTCATCTGTTTTTACGTGTTGATAGAAATTATCAACCATTAATTCAATGTCAGCTCTGCTCTGGATATCGTTCATTCTAGTACAAATTTAGCCATTAACTGGGTGCATTAGGTGGTATATCCGTTTTAATTTTTGATTTTCAATAAATTAGTTAAATTTGCAGTCCTTAAAAAACGAAAGGGGGTATCCAAATTTATGATTATCATAAACATTAAAGACGGCGAATCATTAGATAAAGCGTTAAAACGTTTCAAAAAGAAATTTGAAAAAACAGGCGTTATGCGTGAGTTACGTAGCCGTCAGGCCTATGAGAAAAAATCTGTAGCCCGTCGTACTGAAATCAAAAAAGCTATTTACAAGCAAGGATTAAACCGCGAAACGATTTAATCGCTTTTCAAAGCATATTTCTCGAAAACTATTTGTATATTCAATTCACCGGATATACAAATAGTTTTTGATGTTTATAGACCGTTTCATCAGCTTTTTACAGTACGAGAAAAGACTCTCTCCACATACAATTACGGCCTACAAAAACGATCTTCAACAATTTTCACAATTCTTAACTGAATTCGAACTTCAGTTTGAAGAAATTAGGCATACGCATGTACGTTCATGGATTATGCAACTGATGGACGGAGGTGCAGATGCAAAAACGGTAAACCGAAAAATTTCCTGTTTACGTTCATTCTTTAAATTTCAACTGAGAGAAGGGCTGTTGGAAAACAACCCCATGACTCAAATTCAGGGCCCTAAAATTGCCAAGCGCTTGCCTGTTGTGGTTGAAGAGCAAAAGTTATCCGGATTGTTGGATAGTGGAGAGTGTTTTTCTGACGATTTCCCTGGATTTCGAAATCGCCTGGTTTTAGAATTATTGTTTGGCACGGGCATGCGACTGTCCGAATTGCTTGGTTTAAAAGATTCGGACATTGATCAGTATCAGCAACAAATCAGGGTATTAGGAAAGCGCAACAAGGAACGTTTGATTCCTTTAACAAAATCTCTGCTCGAGTTGCTTAATCAGTATATCCAACAAAAAAATGAGTTGGGCTTTACGCAAACAGCTAAATTGATAGTAACAGATAAGGGGCAAGCAGCATATCCTAAACTGATTTACAACATTGTTCAGTCTGCTTTGTCGCTCATTTCAACCCAAGAAAAGAAAAGTCCACACATACTAAGGCATACATTTGCTACCAGTTTATTAAATAGAGGAGCAGACCTGAATGCCATCAAAGAGCTATTGGGGCATGCAAACCTATCTGCAACTCAGGTTTATACCCATAACTCTGTAGAACGATTAAAGTCTATTTATAAACAAGCCCATCCAAAGGCATAACAAAGGAGGAAATATGGAAATCAATGTTCAGTCTATTCATTTTGATGCTGATAGTAAACTTTTGGACTTTATAGAGAAGAAAGTTGGCAAGTTGGATCATTATTTCAAACAAATTATTAGAAGTGATATTTATTTAAAATTGGAGCATACAGCAGATAATGCCAACAAGGTTTGTGAGATCAAATTGGCCATCCCGGGAAACGATCTTTTTTGTAAAGAAAATGCTACAACTTTTGAAGCAGCAACCGATTTAGCTATTGAATGCATTAAGCATCAGATTAATAAGCACAAAGAACGCGTCAGAAATCACGATAGTAACCATAAAAATGCCCTTTCTGACAATAGTCTCTAATTAAAAAACCGAATCTAATTCGGTGCTTTTTTTGGGGATGATTTAGTTGGTAAAAATGCCAGCGAATTTTTTTTCAGAAAAAATTTTGTTCGACTCTTAATTTGTGTAGATTTGCAATCCCTTTTGCAAGGCCATGTTATGCGCTTTTTAATAGCAAAAGAGGAAGTTCTTTAAAGGTTTATAAGGCTTTTTAAGAAAATTTAAGCCTCCTTAGCTCAGCTGGTAGAGCAACTGACTTGTAATCAGTAGGTCATTGGTTCGATCCCGATAGGAGGCTCTTTTAAAAGTTTTGGGGGGATTCCAGAGCGGTCAAATGGGACGGACTGTAAATCCGTTACTTCGGTTTCGAAGGTTCGAATCCTTCTCCCCCCACTTTTAAATAAGCGGAAG
>CANHRG010000010.1 GCA_947463785.1 Sphingobacteriaceae bacterium
ACCAATTTTGCTGAGTTTTTGAAGAGGTATGCCAATACTCAATGAGGGCATCATTGGCTTCATTTTCTTGCTGTTTCAAGTACTCAATAAAATCTTCATTACTCATATTGAATACATTGGTTCTATAATTTTTACTAAATATGTGGTGTATAACGTTGGAGTATTTAGAATTTCTTAATCTCCCAATAATTTGAGGCATTGTGATGCTGACGTCCACAAAAGTGTGCTCCCTAAGTCCATCAGAGACTACGATTATCCTTCCCAGCTCATCATCTATATCACATCCGTGGAATCCAGTTTTAGTGATGATATTAATCTTTTTTGGAGCATCCGTAGTTTTACCCCGATTTATACCATTTGGAATTGGTGTTGTGTTACTATCCGAATAAATAAACCGTGTATTATCATCATTTAGCTTGCAGTGTCTAATTAGCTGATTTGCTATTATTACACTATTTACGAAGATGTAAAGGTTTCCTTCAATTATGTTATCAAGACACTGAGAAATTCTAAGAGCAAGGGTCTTTAGAATAGATGGAGTTTCAACTGGAATAATTTGAACTGGGTCCCGCTCATCCCAAATTGCTTCCACTATCCTGATTCGTGAAAGCTCATATGTTAGAAACTCACTTTTCATTGGTGTAGCGGTCATAAAAGTATAGTTCTTAAACTTTTTGTAATTGTCATAAACAACATCACAAGCTAAGTCCCTATACAAATACTCTGTTATTAAGCAATCGTATTCATCGATAACCAGGTTAAATTCCTCGGGATTAATAAGGTTTAAGAGCCTACCTAAACTATCATAAGTAACCAGAATCTTTGGCACTTTGGAACTCATTATTTTCTTTTTGGTATCCTTGTCATCATAGTCACTGTAATAGGGTATTAAATCGTATTTAAAGCTCCCAGGCTTATTTAAACTTTGCTGGACCTTATTATCTATTACCTTCTTAAATGGAAGGCATATAACGGTGGGAAAATCGTCGTTTAGAGCAATGGTGGTACCTCCAACTCCTGTCATTCCTTTGTGGAAGAGACAGTTCTTCGGTAATCCATCATTAAAAGGTTCAACTTCACTTAAGTACTTTTTGTTTCCGCAGTTAATCTGCTCATTGTATTGGGTGTTATTACTCATCATTAATGGTATTTATGGTGTATGGGTTCATTACTTTCTCTATTTGAAACTGGAACATTTCTGGAACGAGCGTTAATAAAAGCTCTACTCGTTCTGCTTTTGTTCCAAACTCGAGCTTTCCTTAGAAGCAATAGAGTCCCTTACCCCAAAAATCTATTAGGGTTTACTAAGGGTATTGCTGGAAAGTTGAGCTATTGAACTACTTGACTTAGTAGCTTCTTATTCTGGTGGGAAATATGCTTTTTATCTTGCTAAAATCTGAACGCATCGGCTAATTATTTATCTAATAAACAAAGATAAGCAATCACCTAACTACTTGAAAGCCTTGTTGATAAATCGTTTAAATGTTTAAAGTTGTATTTTATTTTCTCAACTATTCTCCGTATACTTGGTTAAGAGCTCAAGTGATAATAGCCATTAAAAAAAGAAATTAACACTTTAAAATTAACTTCTAAAAGTGAGTCACTATATGAGTCAAATTATACTTAAATTAGCAGCTAATCAACCCAAGTGTTAACCAGACCCACACGAGGGAGATGTTCTTTAAAATAGTAAGTAAAGGAAGTAAAAAAGACCAAAAACCCCCTAAAACAACAAAACCCCAACCATTTCTGATTGAGGTTTTTTGTGGTACCAGCTGGAATCGAACCAGCGACACAAGGATTTTCAGTCCTTTGCTCTACCAACTGAGCTATGGTACCAGCTCCCTTTGAGGACTGCAAATGTAGTTTCTTTTTTCATTTCAGAAAATATTTTTTGAAAATAATCTCTAAGATTTTAGGATAACAGCACGCACTTGCTACTTTTTAGCTTAGAGCGATTCTAAATAATTTTTTATGCATGCATAGTAATTGATATCAGGCTTTATTCACTAAATTAGCCTGGCAAATACATCAACACATGATTGCACAGATTTTATTTTTTCTTTTTACAGCCGCCGCCATTGTACTCTTTAGCATCAATGTGCGGAAAATTAGACGAAATATCCTGCTTGGCAGAGATGAAGACCGTTCAGATCAGCCGGCAGAGCGATTCAAAACCATGCTCAAGGTGGCATTTGGCCAAACTAAAATGACCAAACGCCCGGTGGCTGCTTTGCTACACTTTTTTGTGTATGCAGGCTTCGTCATTATCAATATTGAAGTCTTAGAAATCATCATTGATGGCTTATTTGGCACACACCGGGTATTTGCACAACCTTTAGGGCCACTGTACAATATCCTGATTGGCTCTTTTGAGATTCTGGCCTTTTTAGTTTTGGCAGCTTGTGTGGTTTTCCTAATTAGAAGAAACGTGCTTAAACTTCGTCGTTTCTCGGGCAACGAAATGACCTCATGGCCAAAAACTGATGCCAATTATATCTTGATTATCGAAATCTTATTGATGTCTGCGTTCCTGAAAATGAATGCAGCAGATTATTTACTGCAACAACAAGGCTACGGGCATTACATTCAGGCAGGAGCCTTCCCCATCAGTCAGTTTATTGCTGTGCTAATGCCCCAAAATCCTGAATACCTGGTACTCATTGAACGCGGATGCTGGTGGTTTCACATCATCGGTATTTTAGCCTTCTTGAATTACCTACCCTACTCTAAGCACTTCCACATCATCATGGCATTTCCGAATACCTGGTATTCTAAGTTGGAGCCAAAAGGCCAATTTGGCAATATGGCTTCGGTTACAAACGAAGTAAAAGCCATGCTTGATCCTTCGTATAAACCCCTGCCGGTTGTTGAAGGAGGCAAGTTTGGTGCTAAAGATGTGCAAGATTTAACTTGGAAAAACCTGATGGATGCCTACACCTGCACCGAATGCGGAAGATGCACCTCGGTTTGTCCGGCAAACATGACCGGTAAATTGCTTTCTCCGCGTAAAATCATGATGGACACCCGAGACCGCTTAACCGAGGTTGGAAACAACATTGATAAGCACGGCAAGGACTATCAGGACGGTAAAAGTTTATTGGATAATTACATTACTCGGGAAGAAATTTGGGCTTGCACCACTTGCAATGCTTGTACAGAAGCCTGCCCTGTAAATATAGATCCGCTAAACATTATTGTAGAACTACGTCGCTTTGCGGTAATGGAAGAGGCACAAGCAGCAGCAAGCGTAAACAACATGTTCGGTAATATTGAAAATAACGGTGCACCTTGGAAATACGCACCTACCGATCGTTTTAACTGGGCGAATAATAGTTAATAAATTGATTTTTAGCTTTTAAAGATGAGCGAATTACAGATACCAACTATGGCCGAATTGCTGGCCAAGGGCGAAGAACCGGAAATTTTATTTTGGGTGGGATGTGCTGGAAGCTACGATGAACGGGCACAGAAAATTACCCGCGATATCTGCAAAATATTGCATCATGTGGGCTTAAAGTTTGCCGTACTCGGTACAGAAGAGAGCTGTACAGGTGATCCGGCGAAACGAGCAGGGAATGAATTCTTATTCCAAATGCAAGCCATGGCCAATATTGAGGTGCTTAACGCCTACAATATCCAAAAGATTGTGACCGCTTGCCCACATTGCTTCAATACCATAAAAAACGAATATCCTGGCTTAGGTGGCAACTACGAAGTAATTCACCATACTCAACTTATTCAACAACTTATTGATGAAGGCAAGCTACGTGCTGAGGGTGGAGAATCGTTTAAAGGTAAAAAAATTACCTTCCACGATCCTTGTTATTTAGGCAGAGCCAACCAAGTGTACGAAGCACCAAGAAAAGCCTTAGAAGTACTGGATGCGCAATTGGTTGAGCTGAAACGTTGCAAATCCAACGGTTTATGTTGCGGTGCCGGTGGTGCTCAAATGTTTAAAGAACCTGAAGCAGGCTTGAAAGACATCAACATTGAACGTACTGAAGAGATTTTGGCGGAAAATCCACAAGTTGTTGCTGCGGCCTGTCCGTTTTGCATGACCATGCTGAGTGATGGAATTAAGAATTTCAACAAAGAACAGGAAGTTCAGGTATTGGATATTGCAGAGATTACCGCAAGAGCAAACGGCTTAAGCTAATTAACGCTTCAAACGTTCCTTAATTCGCTGGAAGCAATCCTGCAACATATTTAAATCTGCAGCTTCTAACTGCTGAAGAGGAAGTTTTAGCGTGGTAGCCATAGTATCAATATTACCTCTTGAATCTCTGAAAGTTTGCACAATGATACTTTCTGGCTGTGCCTTTAGAATTAACGTGCCCGACTGCGTAGTTCCCAGGTAATTCATCTCCTCAAATTCAGAGAAACTGAATGAAAAATATTCTTGTTTACCGTTAAGATAGGTTCTTCTCAATCTAAAAAAACCATCTCTGGTAAGCTGAAGATCCAGTTTCTTTAGTTTCTGCTGCGCCAAATTAGCCGAACTCAGCACAGTTAGTCGCTCCTGACTTTCACTCATCAGCTCCAGCAAATCCGGATTTTGAGCTGCCATGCTAAAGCACGCACACAAAACGAGGAGAAAATAGTGTTTAGAGAAATTGAATTTAGCCGCCATAGAAAACCCTTCCAAGTTAAGAAAATGGTAACTTTGTACATGCAAATTTCTGAAAATTCAAGAATCTGGATTTACCAAGCAAACCGGGCATTGACCACAAACGAGCAACCCATAATTCAGCAAAAATTAGATGCTTTTGTGGGTTCTTGGCAAGCACATGGTCATCAGCTGGCCGCCTTGGCAGAAATTCATTACCAGCGCTTCATTGTTTTGGCTATTGACGAACACCAAGCGCAAGCAACGGGTTGCTCCATCGATAAATCGGTAGGATTGATGAAAGAGCTGGAGTCTGAATTCGGTATTCAGTTATTTGACCGCATGCAAATTGCCTACCGGGACGGTGAATCTATCAAAACCTGCAGTAAAGATGAATTTGAACGCTTACTGGAACAAGGTTTGGTAAACGAAGAAACCATTGTGTTCAATAACCTCATCCAAAACTACAGAGACTTATCAACAAGCTGGGAGGTGCCCATGAAACTCAGTTGGCACCAAAAGGTATTTGCCCTTTAGTCGAATTGCACATTGCGCAATCTTCGCATATTGCGCAGTATAAGCCCTTGGCGGTAATAAACAGTTCGGTTTGGTTTTGCCGGCGACCATTTTAATGGACTTGGCAATACGGCGATCAATAAAGCGGCTTGAGATTTAGATAGACTTTGTGCCGATTTGCCGTAATAAGCTTGGGTTGCTGCCTCAGCACCGTAAATACCGTCGCCCATCTCGATCACGTTCAAATACACTTCTAAAATTCGCTCTTTAGACCAAAGCAGCTCAATTAAAACCGTAAAATAGGCTTCAAAACCTTTACGAAGCCAGGATCGGCCGGGCCATAAAAAAACATTTTTTGCAGTTTGCTGGCTAATGGTACTACCTCCTCTAATTCTTCGGCCCTTTTGGTTTTTCTCAAATGCCTTTTGAATAGCTTTAAAATCGAAGCCCCAATGCTCCATAAATGCGGCATCTTCTCCAGCCAAAGCAGCTTTTTTGAGGTTATTAGATAGCTCGTCAAAATTTCGCCACTCCTTTTCCAGTTTCCACGATTTTCCATCGGCCTGGCGTTCCATACTCCGTTGAACCATTAACCAGGTAATTGGCGGATTAACAAAGCGGTAAATCAATACCCAGGCAACAGTTACTGCTACAAAATAAAGGACGATTTTTTTAAGTAGGCCGAAAAACATCTCGAATGAATTGCTGTCAAATGTATAAATAGTTGGAGCATAAAAAAAGCGCCCCAAAACTGGAGCGCTTTTATTTTTTGAAAAGCTAATTATTCTGCTACTACTTCAAAAGGAACCTGAACCTTAACCTCTTTGTGTAGGTTCAAGTTTAACAAGTACTCACCTAATTCTTTAGGCTCGGTTTCAAAAGTAATACGACGACGATCTACTTCAAATCCAGCTTTTTTCAAAGCATCAGCAATTTGAATGGTGTTCACAGAACCGAAAATTTTTCCAGTTTCACCTGCTTTTGCACCAATACTCAGTTTTACGCCTTCTAGTTTAGCAGCAATTGCTTCTGCATCTTTCTTAATCTTGTCTTGTTTAAAAGCAGCTTGCTTTAAGTTTTCAGCCAATACCTTTTTTGCTGATCCGGTAGCCAAAATACCGTATCCTTTAGGGATTAGGTAATTGCGGCCATAACCAGGTTTCACAAGTACGATATCGTCTTTTTCGCCAAGATTTTTAATATCCTGTGTTAAGATAATTTCCATGTCTTGTTCTCCCTAATTATTTTAATGAATCAGTTACATAAGGTAATAAGCCGATGTGACGAGCACGTTTTACAGCTTGAGCTACTTTACGTTGAAATTTCAAAGAAGTACCAGTTAAACGACGTGGTAATAATTTACCCTGATCGTTGATAAACTTCAATAAGAAATTCGCATCCTTATAATCGATGTACTGAATTCCGTTCTTTTTAAAACGGCAGTATTTCTTACGGTTATCCTCCACTTTTGGAGCGGTAACGTACTGAATTTGTTCTCTAGCCATTAGTTACTTCCTCCTCAACTTTTTCAGTTTTCTTTTTATTGAAGGCGCCACTACGTTTTTTCTCATTGTAAGCAATGGCATGCTTGTCTAAAGCGATAGTTAAGAAACGCATAACACGCTCATCACGCTTGTATTCAACCTCCAGTTTATTAATTAATTCACCCGGAGCCTTGAATTCAGTTAGGTGATAGTGCCCATTCGTTTTTTTCTGAATTGGGTACGCTAGTTTTTTCAAACCCCAATTATCTTCATGGATAATTTCGGCTCCGTTATCTTTCATCAGCTTGTTGAATTTGGTAATTACCTCTTTCGCAGCTTCATCAGACAACAACGGGGTCAGAATGATTACGGTTTCGTACTGTTGCATTGTTGTTTTTAATTAATTAAACCGCCTTTAAAGCGGGACGCAAATTTAGGCATAATTATTAGATTATCAAATGAATTGCCCAGATTTTGTGGCTCATAAAAAAAGCGGTGAAGTTTGGGGGCTTCAACCGCTTTTTAACACACCAAATTGAAACATTAGAAATATTAAACCCAGATCATGGAATTAATATCATGATATGAAGATCCGACTAATTGGAATCCGTCACAATGAAATACAGACCAACGGTAGATATTGCCGGATGAGCGGCAAAAAACGTCGATGAACGGCAGGAAATTTTTTAACTAGGAGTATAACTAAATACCTAGTGAGAATATAAACCGAGTTTGTATAAGCAATATCTTATGGCTAATTTAGGAGCGATGGATAATTTCATTGTTTCGGCCCGAAAATACCGCCCGGCAACCTTCGAAAGTGTTGTAGGTCAGGCTCATATAACAAATACCTTAAAAAATGCCATCAAAAATAATCAGCTAGCTCAGGCCTTTTTATTCTGCGGACCCCGTGGAGTAGGGAAAACAACCTGTGCCCGCATCTTGGCAAAAACCATCAATTGCGTAAATCCAAATCAGCAGGTAGAACCCTGCGGACAATGCGAATCTTGCCTGTCTTTTCAACAAGGAAACTCTTTTAGCATTCATGAACTGGATGCAGCGTCCAACAATTCGGTGGAGGACATCCGAAACCTCACTGAACAAGTACGCATTCCACCACAAACGGGTAAATACAAAATCTACATCATCGATGAGGTGCACATGCTTTCATCGGCAGCATTCAATGCTTTCCTGAAAACATTGGAAGAACCCCCGGGCTATGCTATTTTTATTTTAGCCACCACCGAAAAACATAAAATCATTCCTACCATTCTGTCCCGTTGTCAGATTTTTGACTTTAACAGAATTCGGGTAGAAAGCATGGCCAATCATTTGGCGAGTATTGCTGAAAAGGAATCGATTGCCTACGACATGGAAGGCCTACACCTCATTGCCCAAAAAGCAGATGGAGGCTTACGCGATGCACTTTCCATGTTCGACCAAATTGCCAGTTTTTCGGATCGGAACATAACCTATCAGGCCGTAATAGACAACCTGAATATTTTAGATTACGATTATTATTTCAAGGTTACCGATACCCTCTTAGCCGAAGATGCCGCGAATGCCTTACTTATTTTTAATGAAATATTAGCCAAGGGATTTGATGGAAACCATTTCATCAATGGCCTAGCTTCGCATTTAAGAAATTTACTAGTAGGAAAAGATGCCGCCACCCTACAATTATTGGAGGTAAGTGAGGGCATTAAGCAAAAATACCTCTCACAAGCCCAACAGGTTGAGGCTTCGTTTTTGGTGTCGGCATTGAATATTGCCAACCAGTGCGATTTGAATTACCGAAACAGCAAAAACCAACGCCTACAGGTAGAATTGGCGCTCATCAAGATAGCACACCTGCCATCAGTACTCAATTTAACCGCTGTAAGTCCGCTAACAGAGGTAAAAAAAAAACGAGCTGAACCAATAACCGAACCGCAAAATATCGCTGAACCTACAGCAGAACCTGCTCAACCGGAAATTCCGAAGGCAGAAACTACCGCTCCGGAACCAGAAACTAGCAAGGTTGAAGAAAAGCCGGAACCTGCCCCTGCTCCAGAACGGGAGACCAAGACTGTAGCAGAACCGCAAGCAGAAAGTCCTATAACTCAACTTCCCAAACCAGGTTTGTTCAATTCCAGCCCGCTCATACCCAACCTCAATGAATTGGTTTCGGCACCGCTGGAAGAAGATAAGCCAAGCTACTTAACAGGCGACGCTTGCGATGCATTTAGTGCCGAAATGCTGCTAAATCGCTGGAACGCTTTCGCCGAAAAGGCAAAAAAAGAAAACAAAATCAATCTGTTTACCTTAATGACGGCGAATCCACCGGTAGTTTTGGAAAATTTTCAGATTGAATTGAGCATCGAGAATAAAATTCAAGAAACCCAGCTACAGGAAGCCCGAATCGAATTAATGAATTATTTAAGGACCGAACTGAATAATTTTCAACTAGATCTGGTAACGAAGGTGGTTGAGAGTACCGAGAAAAAGAGGCTCTACACCGCCAGCGATAAATACCAACACCTCTTGGAGAAAAATCCGCAGTTGGAGGAGTTCAAAAAACGCTTTAATCTCGACATCGAATTGTAATTTAATGCTATCCCATAACGGCAAATCATCAATTTTTATATCTTTGCCGCAGCTAAAAAATTACAAGAAATAACCATGAGCATACAAAAAATCAAGGTAGCCAATCCGGTAGTAGAGTTGGATGGCGATGAGATGACCCGCATCATCTGGAAATTCATCAAAGACAAATTAATTTTCCCATACCTGGATCTGGATATTAAATATTTTGATTTGGGAATGGAATACCGCGATCAAACCGATGATCAGGTTACCATTGATGCTGCGAATGCCATTAAACAATACGGTGTGGGCATTAAATGCGCCACCATCACCCCGGATGAAGCTCGTGTTAAAGAATTTGGTTTAAAACAGATGTGGAAATCGCCAAATGGAACTATCCGTAATATTTTGGATGGAACCGTTTTCCGTGAACCCATTGTAATGAAAAACGTTCCTCGTTTGGTGCCTAACTGGACTGCTCCAATTTGCATTGGACGTCATGCTTTTGGCGATCAATACCGTGCTACCGATTTCTTAACCAAAGGAAAAGGTAAGCTGACGATTACTTTCACCCCTGAAGACGGTGGCGAAGTACAATCATTTGAAGTATATAATTTTAAAGGAGACGGTGTGGCTTTGGCCATGTACAATACCGACGAGTCTATCCGCGGTTTTGCTCGTGCGTGCTTCAATCAGGCCTTGATGAAAAAATGGCCTTTGTACCTGTCTACCAAAAACACCATCTTGAAAAAATACGATGGCCGTTTTAAAGATATTTTTGAAGAGATCTACCAAAAAGAATTTAAAGCTGAGTTTGATAAACTAGGCCTAGTTTACGAACACCGCCTGATTGACGATATGGTTGCTTCTGCCTTAAAATGGAACGGCAACTTTGTATGGGCTTGTAAAAACTACGATGGCGATGTACAGTCGGACACCGTGGCTCAAGGTTTTGGCTCATTGGGTTTAATGACCTCAGTTTTGGTTACTCCGGATGGCAAAACCATGGAAGCGGAAGCTGCTCACGGTACCGTTACCCGTCACTACCGCGATCACCAAGCTGGTAAACCAACTTCTACCAACCCAATTGCTTCTATTTTTGCCTGGACCCGTGGTTTAGAGTTCCGTGGCATGTTAGATAACAACCAAGAGCTGATCAATTTCTGCAAAACTTTAGAGCAAGTGTGTATCGAAACCGTAGAAAGCGGCAAAATGACCAAAGACTTAGCCGTTTGTATCCACGGCAATAAAGTAAACCACGGTGAGCATTATTTATACACCGAAGAGTTCTTAGAAGCGATTGATGCAAATTTGAAAGCGAAATTGGCTTAATTATACCGTCATTTCGAACGAAGAGAGAAATCTCTTTGACAAAAAGCCCCCGAAGTTCGGGGGCTTTTAATTTTTCGGTAAATAATTAACTGCTAATAGGTTGAATATGATATGTAAATTTTTATTTTTATATAACATAAGAACTAGAAGTGGAGACCAGCTACCACAGAAAACGGGGCGAATCTGAAAAGCCAAATGAGTAGGAAAATAAAAAATTGAAACAGCCATGAGTAAAATTCCAATGTGCCCTAATTGCGGCAATACTAATAGCAGTGATAGGGCAAAAAAGTGTTCAAGTTGTGGAAGAATTACCTGTAATAAATGTTCGTTTACAGGGTGTATCTGTGGAAGTATGTCGGTTAATCAGACATACACAATTAGCAGATAATTTTCAAAAGCTTGGAGAATTATAACCCTAATTAAAAATACCTAAAGGCAAAAAAGCTCCAATAACTTGGAGCTTTTTTTATGAATGATGAAAATATTTTAAAGGAAGAATAAATTGATTCCTTAAATTAGAGTTTGAACACCAATTTTAAACTCAAATGTGGAGCTCCATACTGTACGAAAACGGCCAATTTAAAGGCTATACCTCAGAACATTACACGGCCGTTGCGGTATGTGTGACCATCGCCATTGCTCTTGCCCTGCTGGCAAAGTATCGCTTCAGCGAAAAACAATCTAGAAACGCCATCACGGTACTATTAGGAATAGGTTTGATCTTGCAAATCAGCAAACCGGTTTTAACCGGCATGGCTGGCAGTTTTGATGCCCGAGAGGATTTACCTTTCCATCTTTGCAATGCCATGATCATCCTCATGCCCTTTATCATGTATTACAAATGGCGAAAATTCTGGGGAATTGCATTTTTCTGGGTGATTGGCGGAACCCTACAGGCTTTATTCACACCTTCATTAACCGAGTCATTTCCACACCACGAGTTCTTCAGGTATTGGACCGTGCATGCCTTTTTGCCATTTGCGGGCATTTTTGCCTTACAAATTTACGATTGGCGCATTACCTGGAAAGACATGGTGAATTCCATGATTGGCTTAAATATTTTCGCCTTGCTGGTTACACCCATCAACTTATATCTGGGAAGTAATTATTTATTTCTGATGGCTAAACCGGCTGTTAAAACCATTTACGATTACTTGGGACCGTGGCCGTATTACATCTTATCCATCGAGGTGGCTATGATCGGCGTATTCGGATTAATTCTGATTGTATTTAATGCCGATAAGTTGGCCGCTAAGTTGAGAAGAAGTAACTGATACGTTACTTACCAAAAACTTCAAAGCGTTCCCAAAAACCATCTTTTGGCAAGGGAGCGAAAATGGCAACCGGTTCCTGCTTCACTGGGTGGGTAAATTGCAGTCTGCGGGCATGCAAACAGATCGATTTTTTGAGGCTACCACGAGGATAACCGTACTTATTATCGCCCACAATTGGGCAACCCAGGGTAGAAAGTTGTACTCTAATCTGGTGAGGTCTCCCGGTAATCGGATCTACTTCAATCAAATAATAGCCATCCAATTCGCCTATTACTTTGTAATTCAACTCAGCCCGTAAACTTCCATTTACTTCGTGATCAAATGCTTTGGTCACATTCTTTTGCGGGTTTTTAACCAACCAATGTACCAGGTTTCCTTCCAGTACAGCAGGACGCTTGCGTACCACCGCCCAATAGGTTTTTTTCATTTGCCGCTCTTTAAACATGCGGTTTACCCGATCTAAAGCTTTACTGGTTTTCGCAAAAAGAATTACCCCACTCACCGGACGGTCGAGGCGATGGACCACGCCTAGGAATGCGCCATTCGGCTTGTTGTATTTATGGGCAATGTATTTTTTAACCTGCTCGTCAAGCGGTTCATCACCGGTATCGTCAATTTGAACGATATCTCCGGCACGTTTATTTACAGCAATGAGGTGGTTATCTTCGAAAAGAATATCCCGATCGGTAACAGGCATTAGTATTGCTCCTTTTCGTTCGGAAAATCAACGGCTTTCACATCGCGAATGTAGGCCTGTACAGCTCCATTGATTTCGGCATACAGATCTAAATATTGACGTAAAAAGCGTGGACGGAAACCTTTGGTCAGACCTATCATGTCGTTAATTACCAACACTTGCCCATCGCAATCGGGGCCTGCACCAATACCAATGGTAGGAATGCGTAAGGATTGGCTTACTGCTTTACCCAATTGAGCTGGGATCTTTTCCAACACAATAGAAAAACAACCGGCCTCCTGAAGTACCTGCACATCCTCTTTCAACTTTTGCGCTTCGGCTTCTTCTTTTGCTCGTACCGTATAGGTTCCAAATTTATAAATAGACTGAGGTGTGAGGCCTAAATGGCCCATAACAGGAATTCCGGCCGTTACAATTCGCTCAATAGATTCTCTTACTTCAGAACCACCTTCCAATTTTACAGCATGTGCTCCCGATTCTTTCATGATTCGGATAGCCGAGTTCAAGGCCTCTATTGAATTTCCCTGGTAAGAACCAAAAGGAAGATCGACCACCACCAAAGCACGCTTTGCCGCTCTAACAACCGAAGAAGCATGGTAAATCATTTGATCCAAGGTAATTGGCAAAGTGGTTTCGTGACCGGCCATCACGTTCGATGCCGAATCACCAACCAAAATCACATCGATACCGGCATCATCCACAATCGTAGCCATTGAAAAATCGTATGAGGTGAGCATGGCAATTTTCTCACCACGATCTTTCATTTCCTGCAAGGTGTGCGTAGTTATCTTTTTAGTTTCTTTGTGGACAGACATGGTATTGGTGGTCTTTTTGGATTATTTAACAAAGTTAAAATTTTATTTATCTAATTGATTTAAAATGATTTTAGGTTTTGAGCTAAGCGTAAAAAATAACTATCTTTGACTCCCGTGAAAATCAAAGTAAATGCACCCCTTCGGGCCATTGAACTGACAGGAATTTTCCTGACTCCCTTCCGATTTTTCAATCTCAACCTCTTTGCTTTTTATCTTCAAACATGACGAATTACACGAAATTACCCGCTATTTTAGTTTTGGAAGACGGCAGTGTATACCACGGCAAAGCTGCAGGCAAAATTGGCACTACTACCGGCGAAATTTGCTTCAATACCGGAATGACCGGTTACCAGGAAATTTTTACCGATCCATCCTACTTCGGCCAAATTATGGTAACCACCAATGCACATATTGGTAATTACGGTATCCATGAAGACGAAATCGAATCGGATAGCATTAAAATTGCTGGATTGGTTTGCAAGAACTTCAATATTGCTTATAGCCGGAAACAGGCCAAAGAATCTATTCAGGATTATTTCCAAAGAGAAAACCTGGTAGGCATTTCGGATGTAGATACGCGTTCCTTAGTTCGCCATATTCGTAGCAAGGGAGCCATGAATGCCATCATTTCTTCTGAAATTTTAGATGTTGAACAATTGAAAAAGAAATTGGCAAGCGTTCCATCAATGGATGGGCTGGAATTATCATCAAAGGTATCTACCAAAGAGCCCTATTTCTACGGAGATGAAAAAGCCAAATACCGTGTTGCGGTGCTAGATTTAGGGGTAAAGAAAAACATTCTTCGCAATTTCGATGATCGGGATGTATATGCCAAGGTTTTCCCGGCCAAGACCAGCTTCAAAGAAATGGAAGCTTTCAAGCCTCACGGCTACTTCATATCCAATGGTCCTGGCGATCCCTCAGCCATGCCTTACGCCATCGCTACGGTAAAAGAAATTTTGGCCGCTGAAAAACCACTTTTCGGAATTTGCTTAGGTCATCAATTACTGGCTTTGGCCAATGATATTCCAACCATGAAAATGTTTAACGGTCACCGCGGATTAAACCATCCGGTGAAAAATATCATTATTGATCATTGTGAAGTAACTTCCCAAAATCATGGTTTTGGCGTGGTGCCAGATGCCGTGAAAAATTCGGATAAAGTTGAAATTACACACGTCAATTTAAACGATCAATCTATCGAAGGGATTCGCGTAAAAGGCAAGAAAGCATTTTCTGTGCAATACCACCCGGAATCATCACCAGGTCCGCACGATTCGCGTTATTTGTTTGATGATTTCATTAAATTGATGCAAGCTTAAGAGATAAATTTAAATAGTGTACAAAATACACTAACTTTGAAACATAAATCAAGACAAAACAGTATGAGTTTAATTATAGATGTTCATGCCCGCCAGATATTGGATTCGAGAGGCAACCCAACCATTGAAGTAGATGTGATGACCGAAAACGGCATTTTAGGACGTGCAGCTGTACCCTCAGGTGCATCAACCGGAGTGCATGAGGCTGTTGAACTTCGTGATAACGATAAATCTACGTATTTGGGTAAGGGCGTTTTAACCGCGGTTAAAAACGTGAACGATGTTTTGGCAAAAGAACTCATCGGAATTGATGTGTTCGAACAAAATGCCATTGACAAGCTAATGCTAGAAATTGATGGCACTGAAAATAAAGGTAAAATTGGCGCAAACGCCATTTTAGGTGTTTCGCTGGCTGTGGCTAAAGCTGCAGCTCAAGAAAGTCGCCAGCCTTTATACCGTTATATTGGCGGTGTAAACGCCAACACCCTACCTATTCCGATGATGAACATTGTGAATGGGGGTTCTCACTCGGATGCTCCCATCGCTTTCCAAGAATTCATGATCATGCCGATTGGTGCTTCTTCTTTCTCAGAGGCATTACGTTGGGGAACTGAGGTATTCCATAACCTGAAAAAGATTTTACACGACAGAGGCCTGTCAACTGCAGTAGGCGATGAAGGAGGTTTTGCTCCAACATTTGAAGGAACCGAAGATGCAGTAGAAACCATCATAAAAGCCATTGAGCAAGCTGGCTACAAAGCAGGAGAAGATATTTATTTGGCTTTCGATTGTGCGGCATCTGAGTTTTACAAAGATGGCAAATACGATTATACCAAGTTTGAAGGCAGCAAAGGAGCCATTCGTACCAGTGCCGAGCAGGCCGAATATTTGGCTTCGTTAGCTAAAAAATACCCGATTGTTTCTATTGAAGACGGTATGGCTGAAGACGACTGGGAAGGTTGGAAATTATTGACCGATAAAATTGGCGATAGCGTTCAATTGGTAGGCGACGATTTATTCGTTACCAATGTAAAACGTTTACAACAAGGCATCGATACCCAAACCGCAAACTCCATTTTAGTAAAAGTAAACCAAATTGGTTCTTTAACCGAAACTATCAATGCGGTTTCCTTGGCGCAAAACAATGGCTATACTTCAGTCATGTCGCACCGCTCAGGTGAAACTGAAGATACAACCATAGCTGATTTAGCTGTTGCCCTAAATTGCGGACAAATCAAAACGGGCTCGGCTTCTCGCTCGGATAGGATTGCGAAATACAATCAACTATTACGTATTGAAGAAGAATTGGGTTCGGCCGCACGATTCATTGGCAAGGATTTCAAATTTTTGAAATAGGCTGTGGATAAGTTCAAAATTAATTGCGATTTTTAACTAGCTAAAACCGAGTTTAGCCCTAAACAACTACCTCATGGACCGGATAATTGCACTTTTTAAGAATAAATACTTCTTGGTGAGTCTGGCTTTTGTTGTCTGGATGCTATTTTTCGATCGTAACGATTTGTTTTCCCAGCACGAATATCGTCAACAGGTAAAAAAACTCCGTTCTGAAAAAGAATTTTATGCTTCAGAAACCGGAAAAGTTAAAAAAGACTTGGAAGAGTTAAGTACCAAACAGGCTACCATCGAGAAATATGCCCGTGAGAAATACTTGATGAAAAAACCTGACGAAGATATTTTTGTTATTATTCCGGAAGAAAAGAAAGAAGAAAAATCGTTTTTCTCTTCTTTATTCGAATAAGCAGATGTTTCGTATACATCAAAAAAGCCTCAGGATGAATCCTGAGGCTTTTTTGATAGTAAAATTTTAAAGTAATTATAACATCCCTCCGCAAACCGACAATACCTGTCCGTTTACATACGCACTCATATCCGAAGCCAAGAATACACAAACATTGGCTACATCTTCGGTTTCGCCGGCACGTTTTAATGGAATAGCCTGAGCCCAGCCTTCTACCACCTTTGGGTCTAATACATCCGTCATTTCGGTACGAATAAAACCTGGAGCAACCACATTGGTACGGATATTCCTTGATCCCAATTCTTTAGCTATCGACTTAGAAAAGCCAATTATTCCGGCTTTAGATGCGGCATAATTAGATTGTCCGGCGTTTCCTTGAACCCCTACTACCGAGCTCATATTAATGAATACACCAAAACGGTTTTTCATCATCACCTTAGATGCGGCTTTAGTAACATTGAAAATGGATTTCAGATTGATGTCTAGTACTTCATCCCAATTCTCCTCAGTCATACGCATCAATAAGCCATCTTTGGTAATGCCGGCATTATTTACAACAATATCCAAGGTGCCAAAATCAGCAACAATAGATTCGATCAATTGTTCAGCTTCCTCAAATTTAGATGCATCAGAGCGGTAGCCTTTTACTTTGGCTTCACCACTTTGCAATTCTTTTTCTAAAGCTTGACCTTTCTCTACCGATGACAAATATGTAAAAGCGACATGAGCACCTTGTTCCACAAATTTTTCGGCAATTTTACGCCCAATGCCTTTGGATGCACCGGTAATCAGGGCCACTTTTCCTGCTAATAATTTCATAATTTAAATAGTTATGGATTTCTAAAATACTTATTCTGGAATTAGTATCCTATTTCTTCTTCTGAGCCGGAATAAAACTCATGGAAACAGAATTTACGCAATGGCGTGTATTTTTAGGAGTAAGTCCTTCTCCAAGGAATACGTGGCCAAGATGGCCTCCGCATTTCGCACAGGTAATTTCAGTACGGTAGCCGTCGGCATCTAGTGTTCGCTTTACCGCTCCTTTTATTTCATCGTCAAAACTTGGCCAACCGCAATGCGAATCAAACTTATCATCCGAGCGGTACAAAGGTGCATTACAACGTCTGCAAATATAAGTGCCTACTTCAGCATTGTGCAGGTATTTACCTGTATAGGGCATTTCTGTGCCTTTGTAGAGTATAATGCGTTCCTCTTCAGCGCTTAGTTTATTGTATTCCATCTTTGATTTCGATTTCTTTGCTTGATCTTGGGCACATGCAAAAAATTGCATTGTCAAACAAAAACCCATTAACATTAGTAGTTTTTTCATAACTGAAAGATCAATCAAAAATAAAAAAACCTATGCGCTTTAATACATAGGTTTAGTATGATGTGGTTAAAAAACTTATTTACCAGCTTTTTTCAATTCTTCCGCCATGGCTACGCCAATTTCTGCTGGTGAAGCCACTACACGAATTCCGCATTCACTCATAATTTTCATTTTGGCAGCAGCGGTATCGTCTGCACCACCTACAATCGCACCGGCATGACCCATACGACGTCCTGGAGGCGCTGTTTGACCGGCAATAAAGCCTACAACCGGTTTGGTTCCATGGGCTTTGATCCAGCGGGCAGCTTCGGCTTCCATACCTCCACCAATTTCTCCAATCATGATGATACCATCTGTTTCCGGATCATTCATCAATAATTCAACCGCCTCTTTTGTAGGCGTTCCGATAATTGGGTCACCACCAATACCAATGGCAGTAGTAATACCTAAACCAGCTTTTACCACTTGGTCAACAGCTTCATAAGTTAACGTACCCGATTTAGATACAACACCTACTCTACCTTTTTTAAAGATAAAGCCCGGCATGATACCAATTTTAGCTTCATCTGCAGTAATAATTCCAGGGCAATTCGGACCAATTAAACGGCAGTCGCGATCTGAAATATATTCCTTTACCTGAATCATATCCTTGGTCGGTATACCTTCAGTAATACATACAATAACTTTAATTCCTGCTTCAGCAGCTTCCATAATTGCATCAGCAGCAAATGCTGGAGGTACAAAAATGATAGAAACATCAGCACCAGTTTGATCAACCGCTTCCTTTACGGTATTAAATACCGGTTTATCTAAATGTTTTTGGCCACCTTTACCTGGAGTTACCCCACCCACAACCTGAGTTCCGTACTCAATCATTTGAGTAGCATGGTAGGTTCCTTCGTTCCCGGTAAAGCCCTGAACAATAACTTTTGAATTTTTATTTACGAGTACACTCATGGTTTAAAATTGTAGCGCAAAACTAACAGAAACCAGAGTAAATAAAAAAGATTTCTCAATTAAAAAATAGGCTAGTTTCTCGAACTACTTGATGCGGTAAGAAATCGAAAATTTTACATTGTTTTTCAATACAAATCGATTTGCTGTTGGAACGATATAGGCCAGATCAAACCCAAAATCACGGTACCTTAAACCAGTACCTAGGGTAAAATGTTGTCGGTTTCCCTTGTCTGGATTCTCATGAAAATACCCGGTTCGGATCAAAAAATTTTCATTATAACTGTACTCGATACCCGTTCCTAGGCTAATCTCGCTCAATTCTTCTGAGAAACCTCCCGGAGCATCGGCAAATGAGGTAAATAACGCGGAAACTACAGACCTATCGGGATCTTTACCATCCAAAATTTCGCCGTTACTACCGTAAACAGGCGGTGTAGGTACCAAAAGTTTATTGATATCTGCAGACAAGGTTAACTTTTGCATACTACCTTGTAGGTGAAAACTAAAGGCAGCACCCAATTTTAGATTGGTAGGTAAAAATTCAGATCGGCTTCCCTGATAGTGCACCTTCGTGCCAATATTAGAAATCATAGCTCCAAAAGACCATTTGCCATCGGCTAATTTTCCACTACTTGGTTTTTCAAAATAAACGGAAACATCGGTTGCAAAAGCACTCGCAGGTGCGGCAACTAAATTAGCATTGGATTTCTCGAAACGTGTATTGGAATGCAAAAACCGACCGCTAAGCGCCATGGAAAATCCTTCTCCCATTTTTCGTGCATAAGTCAAATCGGCTGTATACTCCACCGGATAATAATTCTGAATCGGGTTACCCAAATCATCGGTTAGGTTTACCTGCCCGTAAGAAAGATAATAGATTGAAACCCCGAATGCGGTTTTATTACTTGTTTTTCTATAACCTGAAAAGTTTACTAAGCTCACATCTTTTACCAGATTACTCATGAGTGGAACGTAGGAGAGTCCAGCCTCTGACTGTGCATCAGCAAATACAATTTTTGAAGGATTGGCATAGATGGAATAACTGTCTGGGGAGGTTGCTGTACCTACATCACCCATTCCCGAAGAACGAGCGTCCGGCCGGGTGAGTAAGTAGGTCATGGTGGTTGGTATAGCCCTGTCTGAATATTGCGCCAGTGTTTTCAGACTAATTAACAGACCAATACAGAGAAAATATCCACGAACATTCATGATTTTAAAGCTTAATCAATAATTACTTTATACGTGATGAATCGATCGTAAACACCCATACTTATTAGGTATAAACCAGGAGCTACTTTAAAATTGAAAGGGATTTCTTGTAAACCCGCCGAAAACCATTGTTCAGACTGATAAACGATTTGCCCAGCATTGTTGATCAAAGCAAAAACCACATTGGATGAATACTTCAGATTAAATCGGATTTTAACCTGATCTGCCGTTGGGTTGGGATAAATAATAACATCCGTAGGCACCGAATTAATGGGCAATTCAACTACTAACTCTGGCTGCTCAAAGCCCTGTGTAAACATAAGTGACTCTGATTGTAGGGTTTGAGAAACCGTTTCGCCAACAGTGGTTTGAAAACTAACATTGGTACTCAATACAAAAAAACTCCCGCCAGCCGATGTAGTTTGACGATCTGCTTGTTGGGCGATCAGGCTTATACAAGGACAAAAAAACAGCAGTATGCTAAGACTTTTTTTGATCATTTAGGTAGGTAATTAAGCAATCGATTCTTTGGCAATTGCTGTTCATATACCATACCAAAGTCGAAGTATTGTTATGTAGGTAAGATGGATTTCCGACCAACAGTAGAAAATTGTGGACGAAAGGCAGGAATTAAGGGATAAGTAAAGAATTGAAGCTTTTTTTACTTGAGGCTACCTGCCGATTTTTTAACCCCCTCAGATTTAAATTGTAAATCGTATAAGCGGCGGTAATGCTGATTTAATTTGAGCAACTGCTGATGAGAGCCCATTTCTTTAATTTCCCCTTGGTCGAGCACAACGATTTGATGAGCGTGCTGGATGGTAGATAAACGGTGTGCAATTACGATAGACGTGCGACCTTCCATTAATCTCAAAATGGCTTCCTGAATGAGTTGTTCGGTTTCGGTATCCACCGATGCCGTTGCCTCATCCAAAACTAAAATAGAGGGATTAAAAACCAAAGCCCGCATAAACGTAATCAGCTGTGCCTGACCGGCTGAAAGCGTGGCTCCCCGCTCCATAACTTCATAATCAAATTTTCCGGGCAATTGTTCAATAAAGGATTGGGCACCAACAGCATTTGCAGCAGCTACAACTTGATCTAGGCTTATTTCCGGATGATGCAGATCTATATTGTGGGCAATACTGTCTGAAAACAAGAACACATCTTGCAAAACGGTTGCTACTCTTGAACGGAGGTAGTTTAAGTCGTACTCTCTAATATCAATCCCATCTATTTTAATACTCCCTCGATTAATCTCGTAAAAACGATTCAGCAAATTAATGATGGACGACTTTCCGGCTCCGGTAGCTCCTACTAAGGCTAAGGTCTCCCCTGACTTTACTTTAAATGAAATGTCTTTTAATACCCAATTTTCATCCTGGTATGCAAACCATACATTCTGAAATTCGATTTCGCCTTTTAAATGCTCAGGTTTCAATTTGCCTTCATTGGGTGTCAGATCATCGGTGTCCAAGACATTGAAAATACGCTCTGCACCAACCATTCCCATCTGTAAGGTGTTAAACTTATCCGCTAGTTCACGAATAGGTCTGAAAAGCATGTTGATGAACATGAGAAAGGCAATAACCAAACCCGGACCGGCTTTTTCGATTTTAAAGAATTGCAGCAAATTAGTGATTTGTTCTTCGTTCAAAATCATTTTTGAACCATACCAAACCAGCAGGCCCATTGAAATTGCGGAGATGATTTCGACCACCGGAAAGAAAATAGAATACGACCAATTTGAGCGAATGTGTGCATCGCGATGTTTGGCGTTGATCTGTTTAAACTTTTCCATTTCTTGCTCTTCACGAGCAAAAAACTGAATAACACTGATGCCTGTAATGTGTTCCTGCAAAAAGGTGTTCAATTGCGCAACCTGCTTTCTTACATCTTGGAAAGCTGATTTAATGGCTTCTTTAAAAATATAGGTAGCCAAAAATAAGAGTGGCATGGGTAGCAAAACTATCAGTGTAAGTTTCCAGCTATAAATAGCCATGCATGCAATGATGGTAACGATTTGCAAGACATCACCGATAATCGAGATTAATCCTTCGGAAAAAATATCGGCAATGGTTTCTATATCAGAAACTGTACGGGTTATTAACTGCCCGATTGGGGTTTTGTCGAAATACCGTAGTCGTAATTGTGTAATATGGTTAAAAATATGAATGCGTAAATCGCGGATGACCGATTGACCAAGTCCATTGGTTAAAAAGGTGTGGTAATACTGAATAAGGGTTTGTACAATCAGCAATACAAACATGAGCAAACTCATGTTTAAAAGACCTTGCAAATCGTTATTAAGCACGTGCTGATCGATGGTTTTTTCAATCAACAATGGGCGAAGGGGTGCCAGAATGGCTAAAGAAAGGGTCAACAAAATAGACCAAATCAACTTCGACCGATAAGGTTTCACATAGTGAAAAACCCGCGAAAGTAATTGAAAATCTACTGCTTTACCGCTTACTTCAGCCATGATTTAGGTAAGGATACTGAACTTCGGTGAGGTACAAACCACAAGCGGGAACCGAAGCTCCGGCATTTGAACGATTTTTACTTTCTATAATCTGTCTGATGTCTTCGGGCGGCATATTTCCATTGCCTACTTCCACCAATGTTCCTACAATTGCCCGGACCATATTACGCAAAAAACGATCGGCCGAAATGTGAAAAACCAATCCATGCTCCGTTTCTTGCCAAAGCGCCCGCGTAATTTTGCAATTGTTGGTGAAGGTTTGGGTATTGGATTTACTAAAGCAGGAGAAATCGGTGTATTCCTTCAATATTTCAGCAGACTGATTCATTAAATCGATAGCTGGCTTATCTCGCATAAACCACGATAAATTGCTACGAAACGGATCTTTTTTGAAATGGATATGGTATTCATACGAACGCAGGGTGGCATCAAAGCGGGCATGTGCCTTGGTAGCAACTGGAATAAACCGTTTCACCGCGATATCCCAGGGTAGCAAAGCATTTAAGCTATGTAAAAAACGTTCGTTCAATGCTACATCGGTATCTAAATGGGCGAAATGTTGGGTAGCATGCACTCCAGTATCTGTCCGACCACAGCCGATGGTTTCTACCGGATGACGAAGCAAAGTCTCTAAAGCTTCATTTAAAACCTGCTGAACAGAAAGTGCGTTTTCCTGCACCTGCCAGCCGTGGTAAGCTCCACCATGATAACTTAATTCAAGGAAATAACGTTGTGCCATTTGCGCAAAGGTACAACGCTTTAATTGATGTCTAAAACTTTATATTTGTATCCTAGTTTTAAAGATATGCTTCAACGTATTCAATCGGTCTGGTTATTTTTTGCAAGTGCTGCCTTGTTTGGTCTTTTCCTGTTCCCTATTGTGCAATGGTTAAGTACTGATGGAAAAGTTCAATCGGCTAAAATCAGTGGCGTTTACGAACAAGTTAACGGACAATTGGTACAAACAGTTCCCTTCACCTTACTGAGTATTGTTTGTGTTTTAGTTGCGGTAATTCCATTTGTGATTATCTTCTTCTATCAAAACAGAAGCTTACAATTAAAATTGGCTTATGCTGCCATCGCATTAATTCTGGCATTTAGTTTTGGGCTGGCAAAATCAATCCAAAAAGTGGCTTTACTTACCCAATTTAATACGGATAATTACGGCATTGGAGCCTTACTGCCTTCATTGGCTATCTTGTTTTTAATTTTAGCCATTAGGGGTATCAGAAAAGACGAAAACTTGGTTAGATCGGCCGACCGTTTGCGTTAAAACCGCAAAATCCATAAATTATACCTACCTTTGCGGCAACTCCGGCAATAAGGCCGGGACTTTAAAAATTATCATGAACCCATTTAGTACCTTGGGGATCCGTCATGATATTGTTAATGCCATCACTGAACTAGGGTTCGAAAACCCTACACCAATCCAGGAACAAGCCATCCCGGTATTACTTTCAGGCAGCAACGATTTTGTCGGATTAGCTCAAACCGGAACAGGCAAGACCGCCGCATTTGG
>CANHRG010000011.1 GCA_947463785.1 Sphingobacteriaceae bacterium
GCTGCCTCCCGTAGGAGTCTGGTCCGTGTCTCAGTACCAGTGTGGGGGGTCATCCTCTCAGATCCCCTAGACATCGTTGCCTTGGTGAGCCGTTACCTCACCAACTAGCTAATGTCACGCATGCCCATCTTTATCCCATAAATGTTTGAACATTGTACGATGCCGTACTGTGTTTTTATGCGGTATTAATCTCTCTTTCGAGAGGCTATCCCCCTGATAAAGGTAGGTTGCATACGCGTTACGCACCCGTGCGCCACTGTCATATAAGGTAAGCAAGCTTACCCTATAATCTCGTTCGACTTGCATGTATTAGGCCTGCCGCTAGCGTTCATCCTGAGCCAGGATCAAACTCTCCATTGTATGAGTATTGATTTCTGACTCTATTTTATCAATAGAATCGTGTTGTTTTTCTATTTATTGAATTGACTTAAAAAGAAACGAGTTCTTAAACTCGTTACGCTACATGATATCTCTTAAAGAACTTTGCGCCGCTCCTCTCGGTTTGGCTATATCATTTGGACTCGATTGAGTCTGAATGTTTCGTGTTATTTCTAAATCAACATCGCGTTGATTTTCGCTTTTTATCAGGCTTCCCTGTTTTTGCGGACTGCAAAGGTACAACCTTTATTTTAACTCTGCAAAACTTTTTTTTATTTTTTTGTTTTGCTCACTCGTTTCAGAATTAACTTTCTTTTTGAGCGGGCTACAAAGGTAGAAATCCTATGCTATTCTCACAAGGGTATTGTAAAAAAATTTGTAAGTATTTTATAATTCGCTGTAATACAACGGCATATTTTTTAAGCGGATGAGGCTATACAGATTTATATTGTATTTTTACCCGCATGGCATGCCCATTACCTAGTGCATTAATAGATTCTTTAAAAAGTCAACCTGGTTTTGAATTAGCCTCATTTACAGAAATTCATGATCGGGCTGACCCGCTAACTTCTATACGCATAAATGCTGAAAAGGGCTTGAGAACATTTGAGCAGCAATTGCCAGTTCAGTGGTGTAAGCAAGGTATTTATTTAGCTGAACGCCCCCTTTTTACAGCCGACCCTTTGTTTCATGCCGGGTGTTATTATGTACAGGAAGCCTCCTCAATGTTTTTGGAGAAAGCACTACTGCATAGCATTGACCTGGACCAGCCACTGAAGGTTCTGGATTTATGTGCTGCTCCTGGCGGCAAAAGTACACTGATCAATTCCTTAATAACTAATGATAGTTTATTAGTATCAAATGAGATCATTAAAAGCAGGGTACTCTTACTTTGCGATAACCTAACAAAATGGGGCAAACACAATACTTATGTAAGCAGTAACGATCCAAAGGATTTTGGCCGGCTAGAAGCTTATTTCGATGTGCTTGTGGTTGATGCTCCCTGCTCGGGCTCGGGCATGTTCCGCAAAGATCCGGATGCGATTAAAGAATGGTCGGAAGAAAACGTCAATCTATGTAGTCAACGGCAGCAACGTATTCTGGCGGATGTTTATCCGGCACTAAAAAAAGACGGGATTTTGATTTATTCTACTTGCTCTTATTCGCAAGCCGAAAACGAGGCTATTGCCGATTGGTTAACTGAAGAATTCAACCTGGAGAGTATCCAGATTCCAATAGGAGAAGAGTGGGGTATTGTAGAAACACAATCACCGAAGTGTCACAACTGGGGCTACCGATTTTATCCGAACCGATTAAAAGGGGAAGGTTTCTTTTTAAGCTGTTTTCGGAAAAAAGAAGGCGATTTGAATCCGAACCTTAAAATCCGGAAACAAGAACCTGTAAAAATACCGGCTAATCACATTTTGGAGATCAATGAATGGCTAAGTCCCAAATCGGAAGTTGAAATTATCTCCTTTCAGGATGGCTACCTGGCTATCCCCAAAGGACAGCAAAACGATTTAGCTATTTTACAAGAACGGTTGTACCTTAAAAAATCAGGAACACGTTTAGGTAAATTCGCCGGCAAGGATTTTATTCCTGATCACGAGTTGGCTTTAAGTTTATTGGCTGCCAAAAGGATTCAGCGAATTGAACTGAACCGCGAACAAGCCATTTCTTATCTAAAGAAACAAGATATACAACTAAAATCCGACCTGAGCGGCTGGGCTTTGATTTGTTTTGAAAACCAAGGCTTGGGCTGGGCTAAGGTGCTGCCGAACCGGATCAATAATTACTATCCTAAAGAATGGCGGATTGTTAATCAGCAGATTGTTTAATACTGTCCGGTAGAAAGCATAACCAAGGTGCAGGCCTCCAGCGTTTCAATTCCCTTTTCTTTAGCCTTTGCCTCCAATTCCGGATTTTCCGTTCCTGGATTGAAAATAATACGTTTGGGATGAGTGTTTAAAATATACTTGTAGTAGGCTGGTTGATTTTGTGCGCCTATATATAAGGTAATGGTATCGATATCGGAATGTAGTTTTTCTGCTGGCTCTATGGGCACACCGGCTACTTCACCACTTTTTATACCAACATTTACAATAGGATGTCCGTGTTGGGTTAAGCGCTGAGCGGCTAAATAAGCATATCGATCTGGATTTGTGCTTGCACCAAGTATTAGCGTTTTCTTTTTCATCTATCTAAAAATACAAGATTTAGTGAATTTGTTTACTAACAGCCTCGGCACAATTCATGCCATCAATGGCGGCCGAAACAATGCCACCGGCATAACCTGCTCCTTCTCCGCAAGGGTATAAGCCTGAAATTTGGGGATGCTGCAAGGTTTCCCGATCTCTTGGAATGCGCACCGGCGAAGAGGTTCTGGACTCTACGCCCACCAATAAAGCTTCGTTGGTATAGTAGCCTTTCATTTTTTTGCCGAAAGCGGGTAAGGCTTTTTTTAATCTGTCGTAAACCAAGGCGGGCAAAATCTCTTGCAATTGGGTACTTTTTGTACCTGGCAGGTAAGAGTTACCGGGCAAATCAGCCGAGAGGCGATTTTCAACAAAATCGACCATGCGTTGGGCTGGAGCTACCAGATTGCCGCCTCCGGCTGCAAAGGCCTTTTGCTCAATTGCTGCTTGAAAATTTAGCAATCTCAAGGGGTCGTTGGCCATGCCGGGTACATCTTCCAAATTGATTTGGACCACGGTACCGGAATTGGCGTAAGGGTTGTTCCGCTTGGAGGGCGACCAACCATTTACCACAATTTCGTTGTAATCGGTAGCGCAAGGGGCAATAATTCCACCCGGGCACATGCAAAAAGAGAACACGCCACGACCATCTACCTGCTCTACCAAACTATAATATGATGGCGGCAAGTGCGGACCCCGAACGTCGCAATGGTATTGGGCCTGGTCTATTAAGGCCTGCGGATGTTCAATCCGGACACCCAATGCAAATGGCTTGGCTTCTATTAAAATGTTTTTTTGGTGCAGGAGCTCGAAAATATCACGGGCGGAGTGGCCGGTGGCCAATATTACCGCATGCCCATCTATTTTAGAATCATCGGCCAGTTTCACCGCTTTTATCGCTCCGGCTTTAATGATGAAGTCTGTTACTTTGGCATCAAAATGCACTTCACCGCCGGCATTTAAAATTTCTTCCCGTAAGGCGGTAATAATTTGCGGTAATTTATTGGTGCCAATGTGTGGACGGGCATCCACCAAAATATCTTCGCTGGCGCCATGCGCTACCAAGGTTTTCAATACATAATTGATATCACCACGTTTGTTAGAACGGGTATAGAGTTTGCCATCAGAGTACGTACCTGCACCACCTTCGCCATAGCAATAATTAGACTCCGGATTAACCACACCTTGCTTATTGATGGCAGCCAAATCACGGCGGCGTTGCTTTACATCCTTTCCACGTTCTAGCACAATGGGCTTTAAGCCCAATTCGATACACCTCAGAGCGGCAAATAAACCTGCCGGACCAGCTCCAACAATAATAACGGGCTTTTTGTCAGTTACTTTGGCATAGTTAACTGTAAAAATTTCAGGCTCAGAAAACTGGTCGATATAGACTTCTACTTTCAGTCGAAATACCACTTTACGGCCACGGGCATCGATGGAGCGTTTGCGAATTTTAAGCTCCTGGATACGCTTAGGATCGGTTTTTAAGATTTTTGCTGCCGCGATGCGGATCAGCTCTGGTTGATCTGTTTCTTCAGGAAGAAGAACTAATTCAATTTCGGTAATCATGTGCTTGCCGGGTTTTTATCCCGGATTGTAACAAAGGTATGAAATTTGCAATCTAAGCTGTAAATTGAACAAAATTAAAATGAAGATCATGAGAAAAATTGCGTATATGTTGGTTGCCGCTTTCGCGGTAATTTCTTTAAGTTCTTGCGGCTACAATTCAATGGTTACGTTGGATGAGCAGGTGCAATCTCAATGGGCACAGGTACAAAACGTGTATCAGCGCCGTGCAGATTTAGTGCCTAATTTGGTAAATACCGTTAAAGGTGCTGCCAATTTTGAGCAAGAAACCTTAACTAAAGTGATCGAAGCTCGTGCTAAAGCTACTGCAGTTACGGTTGATGCTTCGAAACTTAGCCCTGAAAGCATTCAGAAATTTCAGGCTGCACAAGGTGAATTGAGCCAATCCTTAAGTCGCTTGCTGGTTTCGGTTGAACGTTATCCCGAATTGAAAGCCAACCAAAACTTCTTGGAATTGCAAGCTCAGTTGGAGGGAACCGAAAACCGCATCACGGTTGAACGCCAGAAATTCAATGAGGTAACTCAAGAATACAACGCTAAAATCCGCACCTTCCCTAATAACCTTACAGCCAACATGTTTGGTTTTGAGAAAAAAGGGTATTTCCAGGCGGATGCTGGAGCTGAGAAAGCGCCTAAAGTACAATTCTAATGAGCCTTTTCAGCGAACAGGAACAGGAACGTATCCGCGAAGCAATTGCGCAAGCGGAGCGTTCTACTTCTGGTGAGATCCGCATTTTTGTAGAAAAAACCTGTAAGGATAATGCGTATGAACGTGCCGTACATTTTTTCAACAAACTCGGCATGGCTAAAACCAAGCTGCGTAACGGCGTACTGATCTACCTGGCTACCGAAGATCATCAATTTGCTATCATTGGCGATGCGGGTATCAATAAACTTGTACCCGAAAATTTTTGGCAAACTACCAAAGACTTGATGTTGCGCCATTTTAAAACAGGCGAAATGGCCGAAGGAATCATCGCTGGAATTCACGAAGCAGGCCAGCAATTGAAAACCTTTTTTCCATCGGTTGCCAATGACACGAACGAACTGAGTAATGACATTGCTTTTGGAGATGATGAGTAAGACGATGAAACTAAGAAACATTTTATTCCTCTGTTTACTCTGCCTACCGGGATTGGGATTTGCACAAAATTTTCCGGAAAAACCCAATCGCTTAGTCAACGATTATACCCAAACACTCTCAGTCAATGAGATTGATGCCTTAGAGCAGAAACTTCGTGCTTTTGACGACTCTACGTCTACGCAAATTTCGGTGGTAGTTATCAACGATTTGGAAGGCTATGAAGTGTCGGATTACGCAGTGCGTTTAGCAGAAAAGTGGGGAATTGGGCAGATTAAAAAGAATAATGGTGTCATTTTGCTGGCCTCCTTAGGTGACCGCAAAGTGACTATTCAAACCGGGTATGGTGTGGAAGGTGCTTTGCCTGATGCTATAGCCCGTCGAATTATTGAATACAGCATTAAGCCTAATTTTAAAGAGGGGAACTATTTCGCCGGACTAGACCAAGCAACGAATGAAATTATTGCTTACACCAAAGGTGAGTATAAAAACGACAGCCCCAGAAAACGCAAAGGAGGCGGATTCCCGTTTGTGTTGATTCCATTCATCATCATGGTGATTGTAATCATTGCTAAAAGTAAAGGCGGTGGGAATACCGGAGAAGTGATTAGTGGCCGTGGCGGTTCTGGTTTATTTTGGTGGATGTTGATGAATAGCGGCGGCGGACACAGTAGTGGCGGCGGTTTTGGCGACAGCGGAGGTGGAGGTTTTGGCGGTTTTGGTGGCGGCAGCTTTGGCGGTGGCGGAGCCAGTGGAAGTTGGTAAAAAAATTAAAAAGCCCCAATTTTCATCGGGGCTTTTTTTGTTATTGACATTTGTCTCTTCGGGAAGTATCAATCAGGTACACAATCTTCCAACCATCCGGATATTTAACCAAGGTCATGTTGTCGGTGCCGCAGTGTGAAAACTTGCTGCCTATATGGAAGGTATAACTTCCCCAAACCTGGGCCATGTTCCCATCGATCAGAATTTGGTCTAAGTTCATTTTTTCATCCCAAACTTGGTCGGCAGATTTTGGCTGAGCAATGGCCTTGAGCCAGGGCTCCAAGCGGTCGCCGGTAACAGTGCCCGATGAACCATCTTTGGCATTACGAATGGTTTGTAAAAGTGCTCCGGGAGCGAAAACAGATTTGACCATAGTCGAGTCGCATTTTTTCATCCCTTCAAAAACGGTATTCACCGTTTTTTTAATGGCCTCGATTTCCGGATCGGGGGATTGAGCATTGGCTACATTTATCCCCATACAAAACAAAAACAGTAGTAGTAGTTTATTCATGGTCTAGAACTTGATATAAGCTGTGATTAAAAAAATGATTGCTAATTGCATCACTGCGTTTAGAACTAAACGGAGGTATTGCGTTTTTATATTCTGGAATGACGATTGATCACTCAGCAGTAATTTGAACGAATAGATAAGAAGTCCGAGATTGAAAATAATTAATAGACCAACCGGATAAACGAGCCATTCTGGTAAAAAATCTCTTCTAACTGCACCAAGAATTACATAACTAAGAATAGTTAAAAAACTGCTTGAGGAGATCGATTGTGAATATTTTGCTTGAACTGAATTTTCTGTGAGTTCCCCCATGATACAGATTGAATTAAAACTGTAATTACGCAATTTAAAATTGAAATTCAAACTTTCCTGAGGTACTCAAATTCAAAGGGCTGCCAGAATTTGGCTTAAGAAAATTGTATCGAACAAAATACTCTAGTTATCGCTCCTAAAAACAGATTTACCCTCCATTAAAATAAACCCAATGGAAATAATTTAGGTGAATTGGAATAATGGCGGAGTATCTTACCCGGCTTACCAACTCCTTTGGCATTTGGATGCTCATCCCAATAATAATTTCCGTTGAAGCGTTCATAGCGACCTGTAAAACCTGAAAGACGGACTCCGTCTTCAATTTTTTCCCATTCCCCTTTTTCAGAATAGGGTGTAAAAACAACTTCATGGCTTATAATACAAGATCCAAAAAAATTGAGCTCAATATTATCGTATCCAGTTGGGGTATCACCAAAACTTGTTGGAACTGTATCAGAATAGGTACCAGAGGGGCCACATGATGTTAAAAAACAAGAAACTAGGAAGACTAATAAGCTAATTTTAAAAAAATTCATACTGATTAATTAGTTTGCTGATGCTATTCTGGAGTTGTGAATATACCCTACCGTACCGTCGGTCAGCTTGATTTTTGAATAAGGCTCTCCGGGTTGTATAATGTCAAAAGTTTCGTTTTCGTACACTTTACGGATAATCTTACCTCCCGGGGTAGCCCGCAAATTGGTATAGCCATCGGGATCGCTAATGGAATACGCTCCTCTTGGCACAGTGGAGGCTTCAGACTCATTAGTAGTTGTTGTAGTACTTATTGGTGGTGAGTAAGCAGGTTCAGTCACATCTGGATACCTCAAGGAAAAAGTGTCAGACTGGTTAGGCGATAGTTTGAAAAAGAATCCTTCCGAATCTAAATCTTCGCTCGGCTGCGGTTTGTTTTCCTTTAGCCACTTGGCTACAGCTGGCTTGAGCACTGTAGTATAAAATATAAAAATATCCGAATTTTGTTCTTTAATTTCTTTTAAAGAAGTCCCATTTGCGCTGTACAATTCAAATTCATGCTTTTCAAAAGAATTAAATTTAACTACAGGCACAGCACGGTCAGTAAGTTTTAATTCGCTACCAAACCATAATTGCAATTCATCAATTTTTTGAAAATCATCTGGTTTAAGTGATTCGAAGTATACTTGTATTGACGCTAATAAGTTTTTATTAAGGGTTTCAAAATCTACTGGTTTCTGATTTCCTTTCAACTCAAATGTGAGATCATCGTATTCATACGGATGCGCCATTTTCTCCATTAGCTCTACAATATTTTCGTCACCGGAAAAAGAAATGGGTACTTTTAAAAACGTTGTTTTTATTTCTAAAACTTTCTCCTTCTGATTTTTCTTCAGTGCTTCCTTGTACTCCTTAGAATCTGGAGATACATAAAAAAGTTTCTTAAGCTTGGTGATTTGCTCTTTGGTTAAACTAGTTTTTGTAATTCCAGCATTTGCATTTTCATTCCAGGTTACTTTAAACCTCAAGGCGTAGGTAGAATCATTCTCAAAGGGCTGTCCAAAATCACAATAAAATCTGTGCCCACCCCAGTCGGCAAAAATTACCCAATTAGCTTTGCCTTCAGAATCTATAAAAACCTCTTTTTTAATGTTAGAGAGTTCATACTCCTCAAGCTCCTTTTTATCTAATTGCTCTAAAACCTTGGATTCAAGAGACGTGTAAACGCCATAGGAAACCGATAGCGTGTTGTCATTGCCAAAGATGAAACTAGATTTACCGCCAAAGGTATCACCAACATTGCAATACCCCTCACCATTTGTGTGCCCGGGGAAGTTATAAAGTGATGGCTGCGAGGATTCATTGCCGGCAAGTTTATTGCTGGCAATGTCTAAAACTTCTTTCAATAAATCTTCGCCATCATCACTACTAGAGCCAACGCATGAATTCAGTAGAATTGCAACAAATAGAATTGATGCATATCTTAAAATGGAATTATTCATCATTTTACTAGTCATTTAGTTTGCTGGAGCAATTCTAGAATTATGAATATAACCTACAGTACCATCGGTTAATTTGATTTTCGAATACGGGTCACCAGGTTCTATAATGTCAAAGGTCTCGTTTTCGTACACTTTACGGATGATCTTACCACCTGGTGTTGCTCGTAAATTAGTGTAGCCATCAGGGTCGCTGATCGAATATTCGCCTCTTGGCACATCGGTTGATGGAGTTGAGTTCGCTTCTGCAGGTGCGGCAGTACTATCCGGTTGCACTTGCTCCTCTACCGGAGCTTGAGACGCTGTTGAATTCTGGTTATTAGTTACACTGTCCTGTTCAACTTGAGCATTTTCCGAAGTTTCTTGGGTAAAAGAACCCGAAGTAACGAATACTTTTACACACGCCAGCACTACAAGCACCATCAGAATTACAGTAATTTTCTTAAGATCTAGCCTGTCAATAACTGATTTTAACCCGACAGGGATTGCATTCGTTTTATTTGCCAAAAGCAATTCATATACTAAAGCGATCAAAGTAATGGCAAAAAAGCTTTCGGCAACACCAATAATTGCTGAACGGTAAGTACTGATATTTATAAATTCGAGCAGCACAATTAAAACATATACAAGAGTAAAGGACAGTAGTAGTTGCTGAACGAATTTGAAATTTGCTTTCTTGGCTAGCAGATATGGAATAAGAACGAAAAACAACAAACCCAGCAGTAGGTCTGATAGACCATTCATCCCATAAACTTTTTGATTAGCCCATAAACCTAATAGAAGAATTAATAAAGCGAATACATAGCTACTAGTAATAATACGAATCAGCTTATTATTTTCAGCTTTCACTTCATCTAAATATTTTTTGATGTAAGGCAATCCCATATCCACCTTCTTTGCCTCTAAAATATTAAGTATGATACGATTCGATAGCTTTTTTACAAACCATGATGTAGCCCAAGAAAGAAGTCTAGGGTTGATATTATTCTCAACCAAAATTGGGTTTAAAACTGAGTTTGCTGCATTCACAGACAAAGCATTACTCTCGGCTTTTAACTTGAGAAAGGACTGAGCATCAATAGTCTGAACAGAAGTTTGACTTAAAGATTTTGCAATAGATCTAACTAAATAACTCAGATAAATCATAAGTGTTAGCTTGTTCAGGTAGTTGATCCTTCTTGTATAGTCGTAAAGCGTATATGCCCAATTATTTTTTGGATCAATCAGACTTTTATCAATTGGAGTAGTTGACTTTTTTGCCTCATTCCCAGGTTGCTTATTTCGATCAACACTCGGGTCGTTCAACTTAATTTTTGTTTGACATCCCTTACAAGTAACAATCGCAGGAAATTTGGCTATTCTAGAAAAATCGATTCTAAGTTGTGTTTTACACTGAGGGCAAGGAATGGACTTTGTTTGGGCTTCATTTGCACCATTTTTATTCTTAGGGGCGCTAACTTCGCTTTTTACTGCTACCTGGGGTTTATTAAGCTTATACTTCTGAGAACATTTCGGACAAGCTATGGTAAACTCAGATGATGGTGCTTTATCGTAATCAATCTTCATAGAATGATTACATTTTTGGCATACTAAGGTCTTTATCATGGTTTAATCTTTAAAATTGACTAATAATCATCGCTATCAAAATCTCCATCATCATCGGTATCTACAACATACTCATCAGCAATACCATCTCCATCATAATCAACAGAGACCACATCGGCTTCACCATCGCCATCAGTATCATACACCACAGTATCAGCAACCCCATCACCATCGGTATCGTAAGATACGGTGTCAATTTGTCCATCGCCATCAGTATCGTACGCGATCGTATCTGCTAACCCATCGTAATTACTGTCAATTACAATGGCATCCGAGTCGCCATCAGAATCGGTATCCACAAAAACAGCATCAGCTTGGCCATCGTTGTTTCTGTCAACAGCAAGGGATTCATTTATGCCATCGTTATTTAAATCAAGGTTTTTTGTTTTCATTTTGAAAAACTATTTGAAGTTTAAAATTTGGTTAAAAACACTTAAATAAATCTATTGTATTGCAAACGGATAATTGCAATTAAATAGGTGATTTGGGTTATTCACCTATTTAATAAAATGGAATAAAAACGAATAATTAATGATTATTAGAATGCAGATGCACTAAAATTGGTTCTTTAGGACCTTTAAAGCAGCACTGTTTAAAGAGTACCGGCTTAACCGCTTATCCTCTGGAGAGGGGTGTCGCTCAATGGCATTGTCGATTTGAAAAAATAGTTGAATTTTCTGGTTGACTTGTGCAATGATATTGAGGCGAATGCGTCGTTGATTTTCTAATGTTTTTCCTGACAAACCTAAAATCTCATTTACTTCTACTGTAGACAGGAAGCTGTCAGCAGTGAGATCCATTAAAGATTTCAGGAGCAGTTTTTCCTGAAGATCAAAAGTGAGCTTTTTGGCCTCCTTAGTCCGTTTCCGGAAATAAAATAGACCTAAAAGGGCAAGAGAACCAAATCCAATACCTGCATAATAAAGCCATTTAGACGGTGGAGAATAAAATGGACCAAGATAAATTGCTTTAGATTCAATTTCTCTGATTGACAATTTACTTATAGGGCCATTATCTCGGTTCCAATAACAATAAATTTCGTCTCCTACGGCATATCGATATTCTCCACCCTGAAACTGCTCCTTATTACTTTTATAAACAAAGACAGCATTTTTAACAGGATCAATCAGGTATACTTTTTCTCTTGAAAATTGAACAAAATAGTTGCCGTTCCAGATGATTTCTCTGTTTTGCTGCTCCAGTAATTCGGCATTAATTTCTCCTAACAAAGTCCATTCATTGGTTTTGAAATCGTAGACGTAACAATTTACATCAATGCTAAGGGGATTATTCTCTAGATATTTGCCCTCTTCAGAACCGCCCGTATAAAATTTATCGGTTAATTTAGAATAACCCTGATAACCGTCAAAAATAGATTCGGGACCAAAATTTTTAGGCCTAATAGCCTGCCATTCGGCCGTATTTTTATCAAAATATGTAATCGCCCTACTATACGTCCAAAATCCTACCCCACCTACACTGTATATTTGCGCATTACGCTCAAAAACATCAGCACCAAAATTGTAACCTGAATAAAAAGTTTGATCGATTCGCTTTAGTGTTTTGCTGAGAAAATTCAATTCAAAAACCTGACCAGTCCCAGCTAGTGTAAATATCAATTTTTGTGAATCTGGAGAAAAGAAGTAATGATTAGAAACTGTAGGTGGTAGATGTAAAACAATCCCGGGATCAACTTTTATAGTTCCGTGTACCCGCCAGTTGCCTGGAGTAGATTCCTTCAACAACTCTCCTGTAATTAAATCTATCCGGGCTCTTTGCTTGAGATTGGGATCTAGCCAACTAAAATACTTGTCATTACCGTAAAGTTGGCTTAAAGTTGATAGACTAAGAAGCAATACAAAGAAACCTCGTTGAACTACTTTCATGTCTACAATGAAGTATTTAACTAAATAAATCTAGCTCATTTTGAGCTTTTTCTGAATATCGGCTACGTAGCCTTTAAATTTCTTATCGGTATCGATCAAATCTTCGACGGTTTGACAAGCATAAATTACCGTAGAGTGGTCGCGGCCACCAAAGAACGCTCCAATAGATTTGAGAGAGGTTTTGGTATGGCTCTTTGCCAAATACATCGAGATCTGACGGGCCTGTACAATTTCACGTTTACGAGTTTGAGATTTCACCATCTCGATAGGCACCTCAAAATATTCGCATACCAATTTCTGAATGTAATCCATAGAAATCTCTTTGCTCGAATTTTTGATAAAATTCTTAAGCATTGACTTCGCCAGATTCAAATCAATTTCTTTTTTATTGAGGGTTGATTGAGCCAACAAAGATACCATGGCACCTTCGAGCTCTCTTACGTTGTTATCAATATTGTGGGCAACATATTCGATCACTTCGCTTGGCAAATCGATACCGTCTGAATACATTTTCTTTTTCAGGATGGCCATACGGGTTTCCAAATCTGGAACTTGCAAATCTGCCGATAGGCCCCACTTGAAACGGCTCAATAATCGTTCTTCCAAGCCGGCCAAATCTTTTGGCGCCTTATCAGAAGTCACGATTAATTGTTTACCCGATTGATGCAGGTGATTGAAAATATGGAAGAAAATATCTTGTGTTTTTTCTTTGCCGGCAAAGTTGTGTACGTCATCCATGATGAGCACATCCATTGCCTGATAGAAATTCACAAAATCGTTAATGTTGTTATTTTTTAAGGCATCAACAAACTGCTGGGTAAATTTCTCACACGAAACATACAATACCAGTTTATCGGGCATGCCTCTTTTGATCTCGTTACCAATAGCCTGAGCCAAATGCGTTTTACCCAAACCAACACCACCGTAAATCATCAATGGATTGAAAGAAGTGCCTCCCGGTTTTGCAGCTACAGCATAACCTGCCGAGCGAGCCAAACGGTTACAATCACCTTCCACAAAATTGTCGAAATTGTAGTTCGGGTTCAGTTGCGGATCAACCTGCAATTTCTTGAGCCCGGGAATAACAAATGGATTCTTGATGTCTTTGTTTAAGGCAACCGGCATGGGCATCGATTGATTCTTTGCTTCTGCACCGTTACCATTAGAAGGCATATTGGTAGTAAATGGGGATGCGGTAGATGATTTCTCGACAACAATATTGTACTCTAATCTTCCCTCATCACCCAATTGCTTTTTAACCGTTTTGCGGAGTAAGCCTACATAATGCTCCTCTAACCATTCGTAGAAGAATAAACTCGGAACCTGGATGGTCAACACATTACCTTCTAAACGCAAAGCTTTAATCGGCTCAAACCAAGTTTTGAAACTTTGAGCCGGGATATTGTCTTTGATAATTTGAAGGCAGTTGTCCCATACTTCGGTACAAGTTTTTTCCATATACGTATCTTAATCTATTGAGTTACAAGCATTAAAAACAAAGGGAGGTAGTGGCCCATTGGAACCTCGAATATTCTAAAAATATTTTAGATA
>CANHRG010000012.1 GCA_947463785.1 Sphingobacteriaceae bacterium
AAGCTGAGCGTATGCTTCTTTTTTATCACAGTATTTGCGTTTTGGAGCTGGTGCACTGTTCACTTTGATACTGGCAGTGAATCCAATATTTTCTCCGCCTGTTTCTGTTTGGGTTACTGGAAGAATAGACGCTTGGCCGCTGCCCATCGAAGCAACTTGCCGGTTCTGGCTGCAGCAGTGCAACTTGAAACTGCCTTGGTCCGAGTCAATTGATATGAGTTTTGATTCTTTAAGTTTTGGATGAAATTGGATAGGTGTAAATGATTTTGATCCGGCCCCGATTCAGCCTTTCCCACCAAAAAAACGACGGGAGCCCAACATGCAGGACGAAACCAATATGGACTCACAGAAATGCGCGCAACCGGCAGAGCCACGACGGACATTCATGCAGTCAGAGGCAGTAAAAACTTGCGCGGAACCCACGCAAGATCGTGCAGGGGCGAGTTTCATGGACCCCATGGACAGTCCCACGGCGCCCCACCACGATTCAAGGCATGCCCGTCCCGTAGGCGCATCAACATTTCAAGGCGTAGCCATCGAGGGCGAGCCTGGCGAGGGCAGCGAGGCTCAGGTAAAAAGCTTTGCTGCAAACTCCCGCCCGATGATCGGCGCGGCATCAATCTCTGATTTGGTGGAGTTCTGGTGGCAGGGTGCTGCAGCCCTGAAAAGGCCAAGACCCCTTTCCCGTTCTCCGACGGAGCCCGACGATTCTGAATCATGGGCGGCCCAATCAATAACGCTTCCCTTTACAGATCCGGTGAAAGGCGATTGATTCATCGCGTCCGCCTGATACGGAGCTGACGCCACCTTGACCTATTTTTACAGGCTGGTGTATCCGTTGATGATATGGCCAAGGTTTGCTGCGAGGCAATCGGCATCAAGTTGTCATCATTGCAAGCTCTTGGTCTGGTTAAGGTCCTGGGTGATTATTTGACAAAGAATATGTCCGACGCAGAGATATTTGCCATGCCGACGAATATTTCAAGTGTCGCCGAGTTTAATTCCACAGTTCCGGACCTCTTGATGAAGCTTGCGGATTTGTTTGGTTTGATCCACTCCGCGATCGTTTCCCAGAATCGGACCCGGGGCGAGGAACGATTGCACGCAGTTGTCTCGCCGAGGGAGTTTCGATGGGTGGGCGGTGTCACAAAGACCTCTGTCGGCGCCATATCACTCTCGCTGCTTTCCAGCCCCTCAGAAATGGATCCAGTCCTGATCGGCATCGTGTGCCTCGATGAACGCCCTCCGGTCCCAGCCCCAGGATGCTCGAACAGCTTGCTGTTTCAATTCAAAGGTCGGAACGGATGGATTGGAGGGCCGCCAGGTGACCCAACTCCGGAGCCCTTTTATCACGTGGGAAGACCGGAGAACAACCGCTTCTCCAAAAATCAGCAGCCTGCCTACGACATGAAAACATTGACAGGGGAAGTGGACTTGCTAGAGTTTGATAGGTTTCTTGGGGGTAATACCTGCCCCATCAGCGTGTTTTCTGACTTTCTAATCTGACATGGTGCGTTGTGGCCGCCGCAGAGTGGAGAGCCAGGCCAGGAGAAGGGGAGTTCTGGAATGCTTATAAGGCTCACAGCCGCCGCAAAAAACAGGAGACGGCCCAAGCAAACCCCGGTTTAACCACAGTCTCCGTCTCTGAAATACCAGGTGATATGGCTTTGTTGTAGAGTCACGAGGCGCGAATCATCATTGGTACTTATCATTACTTGGACTGGCCTTCATCTGATGCAGACGGAGGAGCATCTGCTGCCGCCAACGTGAACTTGAACGGGGTGGCGGCTGTGGGGAAGGAACTCAACACCGGCGATACTGGCGACCAGGAACAACTTGGACAAGCAGGTTCAACCCAGGATGTGCCTCAGACTTTTGAAAGCTTTCTCTCTCGACAGCATTGATTTCTTGCAATGCGACGGAGGGGAGGTGCTTTTCTGAAGTGGTCTTGTAACACAGGTACAAAGAAATCCAGTGGCTGTCGCAGAGGCAATTGCCATGATGATAGCCTAGCTGCCTGCACACGATCAGCTTCAGCCCGGAACGCCAAAGGTCCAGCTGCCAGTACGCGCTCAGTTTCAGCCCGGAACGGGAAGGAGGTGGCTCGTAGTGGTGGCGCCAACTACTCGAGGGCCGGTGCTATTCCCCTCCATCTAAATGCTGCAGTTCCTTTCAATACATCCACAGACGGTTTTTAATGACGCAATGATCTTTGTCCCGGGGCGCAGGTAAAGAGGCCTCTGGTGCTGGTGGCCGTGGAAAAGGCAAGAACTCTGTAGGTTCAAAGAGCAATACCTCAATAATCGAATTCCCAGATGCTATGGGCGAGGGCGATGCGCACATGGCTAGGTTGCTGGTGCTTTATCTGTTCAATCAGGAGAAAGTAGCCCCAGTTGGGCCGCTTGGGTGCGTGCAGTTGCGATGCAGCACATACGACCAAACATTCTTCACGCCTGTTCCTTTTGTTGAGTGCCAGGATACAAGGGCTGTATTGTCCCTTGACACGGGGAGGCTGTTCGTGCGAACAAAATCTGGCCTTGCAGTGTTTTTCGACATGAAATACTGCATTTGGAGGGGTGGTGACTTCTCATGGCCTCTTAATCGGCTCGGCGTTGACGATCAGCAGTGGGACAAAAGCTTTGACAAACCGTGGCTCGCCTTTCCCTGGGGGGATCCTGGGGTCGTGCGGGTAAATGTGTTCGGGGAGGGAAGGGTCCCCTGTGTAAAAGTGATTTTTTTTTTTAAACATCTCTTCGACCGGGAAATGCAGAAACAAAAACCATATACCGGACCGCTTGTTCGGCCATTTATACGGTGCCATGGCTACATTGACCTGATGATGGGCAACCCTGTGCCCTATGTCCTGAATAGGCTCCATCTAGGAGTCCGATTTCTCCCAGCAGAGGAGCTTTGGAGACAGCGTACCGTTGCGTTATTTCTCGCGCACCATCCTCGGGCGGGCAGCCTCAGCCGCATCCGGGTGCTTGATGTCGAAACGTTGCGCCGCATAATGCAGATGGAAAAATGCAGCACAGCTTTTGTGCACGCTGTGTCTGATATTGATGGTGGGATACCCTTCCCCTGATTACAGCTTGTAATGACCCAACCATGATACCGACCCTGTCCATGCGTCCCAGGCACAATGACGTCCGATCACGACTCCGGAGGCTGCGAGGGAGGGGGAGCAGTCGCGACCTGTGCTTTCGCAACCGGCAGCACAACGGGAGACTTTGCAGCTCCCAGGCGGAGTGCGAGACAAGGCAGCATCCATGCGGAGTGCAAGACCATCGCCTCTGTAACCGCCGCCGCATCCGGCTCCCAGGCGCAGGCGCAGTGGAAGAACATCACCTCTGGATCGTCAGGTATTGTCTTGCAAAGCCTCTGCCATGTCCAGCGGGTTTCATAGCTGAGATGTTTTTTGACCGTAACTCTTCTGGTTGATATTGCGATACAGGTCATCCTACGCGCTGGATCGTCCAGGCCAAAGCAATGTGTGACCTCTCCGCCGCCGCTATCACCCTTCGCAATCAGGTGGCTGATAGGGTTTGCGAGTTGTTTATCTTCACGTTTGCTCCACCTGCTTCCTCCTTACCTCCTGCCCCACAGTCTTCATGTTCTCTTTGAGTTGGTGTATTGCGATGTTCTGGTGTAAATTCTGAATTTGTGCGTGGCCGCAGATGCCATAGTCGCGGACCCAGCCGCCTTTCATGCCAGCTGCAAGAGGAATCCCTCAGGCTGAGACCAGGAGATCCTCTTCTATTGTGCAGAAAGTGCCCAGCATCATCACAGGCTTTGGTTCGGGCCCAGTGCGGCTCCATGAAGAGACGAGGGTATCCTGACAGGGCCGGCGCCGCCGGTGCCAGATCCGACACGGCGATGACGGCCATGCCTCTCCGAGTTTTCGGCATGAGCGCATCGATGCACGATCAATACAACATGTTTTTTCTCCGTGTTTGTTTTAGTCGATGCTGCGACAACTCCTCACCCATAAATTGCTAGAACCCCACAGCTCTTTTCAATTGCAACGCGATATTAACACGGACTCTGTTGCGATCTTCGGCCACAGGCGGCGCGCGCGCGAAAACAACTCGAGCGCAGCTCTGGCTGTTGGCGGCTGCCACTCAGCTCCGGGCCTTTTACGCCCAGATTCGGCGCAGATCGCTGCTTGGATGTCTGCACGAAGAGCGCCGTGCTGCGCTCCTACCGAGCTGCGCGCCCGCTGTGCTGCGCGCCCCCCGTGGCAGCCGTCCCTCCCCGCGCTGGCACGCGTGCGTCCTCGGCCCCCACGCCGGCGGTCCCCTGCCACCCGCCCGGCCAGAGACCCGGGCCGGCACGCGCGCGCTCGGCCCGCGCCGGTAGTTGGTCCCCTGCCGCCCGCCCGGCCAGAGACTGACCCCTCCCCGGGCTGGCCCGCGCGCGCGCCCGGCCCTGCAACTCGCGCGCAGCTCTGGTTACAGGCGGCAGCTGCGCGCCCGCCATGTTGCGCACCCGGCTTGCTGCTCACCCGCCGTGCTGTGCGCGCCCACCATGCTGCGCACCCGCTGTGGCTGCGCACGCGCCGAAGCCGGAGACTGACCTCTCCCCGGGCCGTCGCTGGTGGCGCGGAGAATCGCGTGCGTGCCTCGCAATCTCTGCCTGCCATCACCAAGAGATCCGCGGGACAAAATTGTGTGTTTAATGCTGCAGGCATGTGGGGGCACTGGGGGGCAGGTGGGGCCTGCCCGGCCCTGCCGCCGAGGAGATGAGGGAGGCGGGGGTGGGGATGGTAAGGGCAGCTGGGGCGGTGGACAGCTTAAGAATCAAGGAGGTTAATGATGATGCGCAGGACTTCAGGATGCAGCTTGCCCAGCAGGCAATCGATTTTCGATCCGAGCCTCCAATGGAGGGACATTGCAATGGCAATGTGACCACCTCCGAGGA
>CANHRG010000013.1 GCA_947463785.1 Sphingobacteriaceae bacterium
CCGGTACTCGCTTCCGAATCTTTTCGACCAGAGTCCAGAATCGGAGTTCGTCCCATTTCCAGCGGGCTATCTGTCCCTTTACCGCCTTGGCAGACTTGGCGAGTTTAATAAGCGGATCGGTTTTAACTCGCTTGGGTATTCGGCATCCAAGGGAATCGGCGAGTTCATTCAAGCGGTATCGGATCGGCTTCCCTTCGGTATCCTTTGCGAAAATCACCATGTTTGCGCGGCGGTCGCATTTTGTATTCTTGCTTCCGATTATTCGCGTTAGTCTCGCCAGGTCTCCCGATGACTGGGAATCGCTACCAGCGTTTGCGAACATGCAATGCAATTGAGCTTGGATCGCCTTCCATTGGTTCCAGTGCTCTCGGTAGTGCCTATCTTCGATGCCAAGTAACCAAACGGCCCATAAGCCTTGGCCTGAGTCCTTTAGGTAAGTTGGCGGAGGTATCTTTCCATCGTTCTGTAAATCGTAAATTTGGCCTATGACGTTACCAGGGGTAAGGCCCATGTTGTAATAGTCGATATCGACATAGCAACAATTCAAACGGGCTATTCCATTATCGGCGTCTCTGTAAGCGGCTCGGAGTCTCTTTCCATCCGGTCCAAGAACGTCGGCGAGTTCTTTTCTGTGCGTGTACTGCGGATTCTCGGGTCCTAGGCTTGCGGCTCGATAGAAGCATTGGAGCGAATTGTATGAGTCCTCATCCAATACGGTATCCAAGACGGATTCAATGAAGTTTGGCAGATATTCGTTGCCGTTGTGAACTGGAAAGGCGGCTAGATTCCAGTCCCTTAAATCGCCAGTCTTAGGCTTGGTGGCAAGTGTAATCCAGCTTTGGGCGTTGGGCTTGGCTAGGTGCTCTCCGCCAGTAAGTAGCATTAACTCGGCGGCTGACACTTTCACTAAGTTGGACCACGGTAAGTTCGGTTGATCGCTCATTTTGTTTTTCGTCGAGTACGTTTGATCGGCTTGAGTTCGAGACCTAAGGCGGCGGCTAGCTTGGCGGCGGTGTCGAGTCTAATCGTCTTTCCAGCTTGGAAACGATACCAGATATCCGGCTCGGTTTCTGTGGCCTTGGCGAGTTCATAAATCGTTCGAGGATCGGCGGCGAGTGCTTGGCGTAGGGTTTCTTCGATCATGTTTCTAGGCTTCCATCGGGGCGGAGGACAATTGTTTGAGGCTGGTTTTCCTGAGTGCAAAACTCTAGGCGGATCGCTACCAGGGCGGCGGATTGGCTCGATAGGATCGCTTTGGAGATTCGGGCGGCTTGGCGTTGGGCTTCTTGCTGCGGCTCGCTCATGGCTTCGCTTTCGAGGCTTGCCACGGTGTACAGTTGTTCGGCCAGTACGTTTCCAAGGTGCTCTTTAATCGCTTCGATTAGTTCGAGGGCGGCGGCTGTGTTCATTACCTGGGCTTCCTGATTGATTGTGCGGCTACTTGTGCGCGTAAGGCGTCGGTGGCGGCTCGGATCGCGGCGAGTTCGTTTTCTCCAAGTGCGAATTGGAACGGGTAGAGCATCATGGCTTCGAGTCGCACAATGTGTTCGTTGCGTCTCTCGGCGGCCAGTAGTTCGCCGACTGGAAACACTTTCGAGAGTTCGGCCAGGCGTTCGAGTATTTCGGATTGCTCGGCGGTTAGGCGGCTCGCTTGACAATCCGATTGATTGCTTGCTGGGTCCATTTGGCGTTTCCCTTTGCGGTTGGAATAGAACGTGCGGAAAGTTCGTCGGCGATTTGCTGCAAACTGAGTCCAGATTGGCGGAGTTTCTTTATCAGTTCAACGGCTTCGAGTTGGGCGGCGTTGGGTTCGAGATTGATTCCATCGGAGGCCAGGTTGTAACCGAAGGGTATGGTTCCTACTCGCTCGCCTTTAGACTTCTTGTGTTGCATGGCGGCTTTGGTTCGCTCGGCCAGTTGATCGCGTTCAAACTCGGCGAGAACGGCTAGCATTTTGAAAACCATCCTACCAGCGGCGGAGGTTGTATCAAGTTGTTCGGAGAGACTTACTAGGTTTGCGCCGGCTCGATTGAGTTGGTCGGCTAGCTTGATGCAATGGGAAGTGCTGCGGCTCAATCGTGAGAGACTGTAAACCACCAAGGCGGCTTGGTGCTCGGTGGCGGCTTGCATTGCTGCGGCGAGACCTGGGCGGCTTTCATCCATCCCAGAGATACCAGCGTCGGAGAATTGGCCGACGATTTCGGCATCATGCAAGGCGGCCCATGCGTTTAACTTCGTGACCTGGGCTTCGAGAGATACGCCTTCGGTGGCTTGGCCTTCGGTGCTTACTCGAACGTATAGAACTGATTTCATCGCTGCGGCTTCCGGTTTGAATGTGCTTGAGACCCATAAGACTATACGATAACTATCGTATAGTGGCAAGGGAGTTCAACACTGGAAACCAGAATTTTTAGCCACAACGGAACCGTTGTAGCGAAACCAGGGCGGCGGCGGATCGCTAGGCGGCTTTGGCTTGTGCTTCGAGTTGGTCGGTGGCTTCGTCGAGGATCGCCAGAATATCTAGGTCGGCGGTTTTCCGAGAAACAACAATTGTCCACCCCTTGCCACGAAGGGTAACCGCTTTGGGTTTCTTGCGTCTCGCTTTGGGCTTCCGGTGCTTAGCTCCCTTGGCGGCGATTTGTTCGGCGGTTACTCGATTCACTCCACCAGCGGCGTCGATGGATTCTTGCCAGAGTTCGGCGCGGTGCTCGGCTGGAATCTTCTTTAGTTCTCTAGCGTGAGACTCTCGGAGCGGCTGCGGGAATCCGGCTTGGGTCAATTCATCGGCCACGGCTGCGGCGTCGATTAGCTTGGTCGCATAGTCGACTGTCATCCGCCAGCGTTCGAGTAAGTAGGCTTCCCAGTTGGCAAACTCGGGGCGGTAGAGCTTCCGGCTCTTGATCGCGGCTAGTGCTCGGCCAGCGACGGCGAATGATTCGAGTCCCGTTCTGACCTGGGCTTCGAGTTCGTCCAATGTCAATTCGGTTTGCGTGTCGTCGATGGAAACGGCCAGTTCGCTCGGTCGCTTCAATTTGTCCAGTAATCCCATAGTTCAGGTCTCCTAATGGCGATTCCATCGGCGTTTTGATCGCTTCGAGTTTTGCCAGATTAGACAATTGTCTAATCGTTCCAGATTTGCCGTTTAACGCATCCGGAGCGGTTTAGGTCCGATGTGTCGGATTCGTCTCTCGGAGTGCGTTAGCGGGGCAATGGCGAGGTCGATTCTCGGCCAGAGTCGAAAGCGGTTCGGCGGCGGCGCGAAAATCGCTCGGATCGGATTCGTGCCAGGTGCTGACAGGAAACCTAGGCTAGAATAGAGAGTACCCCAAGCAGGGCTGCTTGGATGGAAGTACTAGACCGGCTCAATTCCCTTGGGAAGTAGATCATAAATAGGCCAACGGCAATTTTCGCGCGGCACGCTTAGTCTCAATCCAGGGTGGAGGGGGCGGAGGATCGCGGGGCCAGGTGACCATTGGCCTATTGGTTTATCCTTTCCTTTCCTTGGTCTAATTGGTTGTTCCTGCCATCTATCAAAATAGGTTATAATCGGCGGAGCGGCTTCTCTCTATTCAAGCCTGACTTTCCTGTCAAACAATAATCAAACGGGGTTAGGGTTGGGTTGGAGTGGGCTAGGGGTGGCGAGTGTGGACGGGTCCTACCCTGGGTTACCAGTAGATCGCGGTCGTTTACCCTCCATGCGTTCGAGTTAAATTCTCGATTGCTGGACGGCTGCGGGGTGGGGGGTCCTATGCCCCCTATGCTTGGGTCCTTGCCTTCGGTCTCAAGGGTCATGCGGCGATTGAACCCGTGTTTACTTCGCGGAAAGTTAGTCTGTTAGCCAAACCCGTCAGGGGGTAGGGGGGCGGTGTGCGCGGCCGGTCGATACCATGCCACCGGTCAAAATGTTTGAGCCTATTTTCGGTGAGCTATCGCATCCCCCTTCGTGAGTTTCGACGAAATTGGGGATTTGCGATTTTGGGGGTGTATCAATTGATACACCGTCCATCGACGGGTTCGATCGCCTTTCCGCAAAACTAAAAACTTCGTGCCCTAGTCGGCTAGAGGGAGCTTGCCTTGTGTGTGCTCCTGCGGCGGCTGCGGCGGCCTGAGTTCCTTCCGGTACTGGTTGATCGTGTCATAGCTTATCTTCATTGCAAGTTCGTCGCGGATAATCGCGGCCAGTTGCCTTGACGGTGGCGAGACCTGGAATCCATTCGATACCATCCATTTGAGGATGACCGATTTGCGGTATGCTCGGTCCACCCTAGGGGCCATTTCCGGCTGTCCTTTGGCTGGTGGCCAAGTCCCCTTGGAGGTGGTTTGATGCAAGTCTCGGAGCAATTCGGCTTCGTGTGTTGTGACTTTCAGCCAGTCGGCTATTTTTTGGGATTTGATTTTAGAACCGCGTTTCTTTCCTTTTGCGCCGGCTCGAATTTCCTTCGTGACCATTGCCAGGGTGTAATCATCCGATCGCTTCTTGCTGCGCTCCATTCGGCGGTAGAGCCTATCGGCTGCGGATTCAATCTCGGCTTCGAGGATCGCGGGTACTTCGTGTCGGTGGCGGAGGATCGCCCCAATAATGAACGCATGAGCGTTTCGGCTTCCTTCCGGTACTCGCTTCCGAATCTTTTCGACCAGAGTCCAGAATCGGAGTTCGTCCCATTTCCAGCGGGCTATCTGTCCCTTTACCGCCTTGGCAGACTTGGCGAGTTTAATAAGCGGATCGGTTTTAACTCGCTTGGGTATTCGGCATCCA
>CANHRG010000014.1 GCA_947463785.1 Sphingobacteriaceae bacterium
CCGTATTTGTTTGCTGCCATCGGCCTCCAGCAAATCGCCGTGGCCGGCGAAAAAGATGTACAGCACATCTGAAGCTCTTGCCTTTTTGCCTATTTCTCCCAGCACGCGTTGCAGGTTGTCTTTGGTTGGGGCCATGTTATCCTTTCCGGTAAGGCGATAAATAAAGCAGGAATCCTTGGCAAATAGATTTCGTGCGCATGCCTCCACGGCATCCGCCATGTCTGAGGCATCTTTTTGTGCAAAGGTGAGGTCCCGGTAGCGGTTGGCGTTGTTAGTGCCCTGGGGGTTGCCATAGTCATTAACCCCTACAAATACACCATAAAACTTGGGCATTACTCCCGTATGACTTGATTTAACCAACTCAAATGGCTTTCCCCTGCCATAAATTCCAGAACCCTTGACTGCCGCCGTCACCTGTATCGGATTTGTGGCTCCCATCGTTGCCGTGAGATAATCCTGCAAAGTGTCTGTATCGAGATTAAGATAATACACCTCTTTCTCGTTTTCTATTCTGCGCTCCAGTTGATTCGGGGAATATGTATAAGTTATGTTGCCATTTATAATAACATCGGCATTACCTAACCCACCCCGTCGGGGAGTAATTCGATAACGCAGTTTATTTGTGGTTAAATTGTTTGTTTCTACCAATGGCGTCAATTCACAAATATTCAAATCAGATAACTTGGGAGCAGGCTTGTCATTAATCATTATGGGTTTTCCGTTTAAGGTCTTCTCCGCTAAACCCGGAACCCACAGAGAATCTTTCAATTGTTTTAAGTGCACTTTCTCCAACCCACAAACAACGTAAAGATGATTTATGGCATTTTCGCTACCATCAAACCTTCTATCTCTATCATAAACAATCCATTCCTTATTATCAAGGTCAAGGTAGCGAACAACCTGTGAATCCTTCCACAAATTATAGTGGCTCTCTCTTTTTATAAGACTATCGAGTACAAGATTGAACCTTTTTTCAACCGCCCTTTTTTCAATCATATTGTTAAAATCCTGGCCATTGTGCCAATTTCGACAAATCAACTCACCATCATAAGCCATGGCAAAAATGATTGAATCGGTAAGAAAACTAGCAGACCGCCTGGAGTCTGTTGCCATGCAAAGTAGCGATGCAGCTTTGATCGAAGCGATTTTTATTTTAAAGGATTTATCGAACACTAATATTTCTTTACCACAGGTAACTAGTTTATTACCTATTGAATTTTCACTAATACACCAGGTTTCCTCCTCCTTCATATTTTCTGCTTTGTAAACCAACTGTAAATCCATGTATTTCTCCGGATCCCACCTGTATATTTCGTTCAAATTATTTACGAGATAAAAACAAGAATCGATTAACGAAAGATAAAAATGATAAATCTTGAAATTACAACGCCTTAATAATTTAGATGATTTGTTTTTGTATTCCCAAAGTTCTCCATCCATTGTAGCCATAAAATACTGTTCGCTATTATAAAACGGGAACTTAACTACCTCCGAGAATCTTTTTATATCAAAATTTGATTCATTAACTTTTACAATTTTAAAACTGTCTTCATCAATAATGTAGAACTGATTTCTGGCAGCCAGTAAGAGTTCAGAAGAACTCTTACTTTCACTCAAATACATGGGAGCATTGGTGGGGACTGCTTTTGAGTTATTTAATGCGGCATCCAACAAATACAATGTGTCATGACCGACTACTACAATATTCCCGTTATTACAAAGAGCCGCACTCTTGACGAACACCGGAAACCTTCGTTCGTTTATTATTTTTCTAGATTGAAGGTTAAAAACGGAAATAGAACCATCGAAACCGGCAGCGTATAGGTTTTTATTTAACTTATTGTATGATAAATTTGAGACTAAGCCATCGATTTCAAACAAATATTCTTTACTTGCAGTGGCAATATCATAAATATAAACTGAGCCTACACTGGTGCCGATTGCAACTTGATCATTATTCAAAAAACAATAAGTTGTCGGCTTTTTGATTTTTGTTCCAACAACACGACCTTCTGAAAAATCATCGCTAACTATCCTGATTGAACCATCGTAAGAAACAACATATTTTTCACCTTGTATAACTTCAACATCCATGCAATAGTCATTCCAGTGCAAAGAAGACTTTGCGTTGTAATCCCCATCTATGGCATATTGGTGAAAACCAAAATCTTCATCTGTGCAAACCAAAAATGAGTTGCTCAGCGTATCAAACTTATAACTTTTAACATGTGCACCAAGAACATCAACCGTATCCATTGCTGAATTTAGATAATTGAATTTCAGAATTACACCATTGCTATCAACAAATAAAAAAGAACCATTTTCATTGGTTTTTACAAAGTACTGAATTTTTAAAAAAGGAACATCAAACAAGCTACTTGTTTTGTTAGGTTCCCAATTGTTAACAATCTCGTCTTCCTTTAGTATAAAAATATTCTTACCATGAACATCAAAATCTTTTACTTTCTCAGCCAAAAGCGAAACCCTCTTTTCTTTCAACTCCAATTTAAAAAGTTGTCCATTGTCTTTCAGAATTAGTAGCTCCTTATTCCATTTTGCACATTTTAAAATTACACCCTCAAATGCCATCGTATCATGTAAAGTGCTCTTTATGTTGATTACTGTTATTTGATCTCTTTCAAAAACAACAAGTTCATCATTATTTATAAACTCTATTTCATCTATGTTTTTTCCAATACGAAATCTTCCTACTTCAGTGACATCCTGACTCTCCCAAATTAAGACTTTTCCCTTTTCATCAGCAGTTGCAAAATTTTTCTCATCATCGGTTTTACAAATTTTTAAAATCCCGTAATAGTGCCCAATTGGCAAAACCAGCCTAGGGGATAAAGCAATATCAAATTTGGGCACTACTGCTTTGTTCGGCTTGGTCGTCTTAGATTGGGTATGCCCCACTCGAACCGAGAGAGCGGTCAATAAAATAAATGAGAAAATTGCTTTTAGCGAATGCCGCACACGAACCATTTCCAGAAACCTGAGCTAAGTCAATTTAAGATTTTGAAATTCATAAATTAATATGCAACCCAAAATAATACCCCACTTGGTATTTCTGCACATTCAAAGATCCCTGCCCCAGGGTATTGTAAAATTCAGTTTGCTTATAGGTTCTGGTCTCGCTGATATCGGCATTCAGCGTATTTACCGGGGTGTAAGCCATTCCACCTGTTAAAGAAAACAAAGGGAACTTTTTGGGGCGCAGTGAAAAGCCAAGTAAATAATTCAGGTTGCGACCCGATGACAAATCAACAGCCACTCCTAAGTTGATACCGGGCACCAATATCCTTCCGGATAAAAAGTCAATGCTCATTACAGATGCCAAACAAACATTCAGCGGGGTTCCCGCCTTTTTTACAATGCTTATAGAATCTTCATCCACCCCCACAGCGCGGGTTGAAAAAGTATTTCTGCCCTTCAATGCACCTACTCCCACCAGTCCTGTGGTCCAATTAACAGAAAAAGCACCGGCCACGGGCAGTCTCAAGCTCTTTTTGGTAGCGATGCTGTTTTCTGATAGATTTTCGTTGCTAAATGTGGTCATGCCGTTTTCTCCCGGTGCATTTCCATTCAAAACCATCACAGTGGGCGGATATTTGATGGTTTTGATATTACCATTGTCATCGTAAATAATCCATTTGCCCACACATTCTTTGGTCAAGTCTCCTTCGCTGTTCAACAAAGCAGAATAACTCTCCGGCAGTTCATTGCCCTCAATCACCCCCTCGGCCTTAATCATGGGTTTGCAAGCGGCACAGGGCGTTTGGGTAGGTTGGTTATCAGGAGTCCAGTAGCGACCCGGGTTTGGGTATTTTACATATCGGCTCAGTTTCTGCTCTTTTTTGGCCGACTCAAGCACCTTGTCCACATCGAAAACATCGATGGTAAAATCCATATCGGTGATTACACCTTCGCCGCTTCCGCTTTGACCGGAAAAGGTTGAGGAGGTTGAAGCGGTATGAATCATGTAAACCTGCTCTGTCTCAAACTTAAGATTTTCAATTTTGAAAATCAGTTCATCAATTTTTTCAGCCGATAACATAGAGTTGGGCTTGGCGTTCAATTCACTAAATTGACTCCAGGATGTGACAAATTGATCGTAATCATTTCTAAATGCCATGTGACTTTCAACGACCTCTTCAGCTTTTAAATTGCTATCAGAATCAATAATGAAACGAGCA
>CANHRG010000015.1 GCA_947463785.1 Sphingobacteriaceae bacterium
CTGCCCATCCGTTAATCCTGCTCATCCGTTAATCCTGTAATCCTGCTCATCCGTTAATCCTGCCCATCCGTTAATCCTGTAATCCTGCTCATCCTTTAATCCTGCAAATCAAGATTCAGACAATGGAAACTTTAGCAATAAATCACGGTAATACTCATACTGCTTTTTCCTTAATTCAATCTCTTTCGGCAAGCCTTCGCTAATGGAAGTGGTGAGGGTGTCAAATTTATCGAGGATGGAGACAATTTTTGTTTTTTCCTCTAATGAAGGATTGGGAATTTTTATGCTATTTAAATTCCTCTGGTTTAATTTTGGTTGCGCTGCACCTGAAATATATGGCATCAAGTCAATACTATTTAAAAAATACTCAACGAATCTTCTTTCTGCATAAGTGTTAAACTTCAATACGTGTGCATGATTATTCACCCAAGTTTTACCACTTATACTGAACGCAATAGGAGTATTTCTTGCAATTAAATTTGCTCCATCTTCTGAAACCAATAAAAAATCACCATCGAAAATGTAATCTTTGACATAATCTACAATCCCTGAAGCTCCATAGTAGGGAATATCACCAGCATCTCTTAACCCACTTGTTACTGGTTTTCGCATTGAGTCCAAATTTTCAGCTAAACTTCCCAACGTCTTCCACTCCACTTCACCCTCTTCAAAACTCAACAACTGTTCCCGATAATAGCTATACTGTTTTTTACGTGCTGTAAGCTCTGCTGTAAGCTCTGCTGTAAGCTCTGCTGTAAGCTCTGTAAAGCTGTCTAAGATACGAACAATTTCTTTTTGAACTGGAAGCGGTGGGATGGGGATTTGGATTCCCGTAATTTCATCAGTTCGCAATGCAGGGATACCTGCACCATGTTGTTTGGTCATCAATTTTTCTTGATTTAGCTTCAAGAAATGATAAATAAATCTGTTCTCGACTATTTCAATTTTTGGCAGAATAACATAACAATGTGCATTCGCATAAAACTTAGTTGTAACATAATTTACAAAACCAGCAGAAGCACCACCTTGACTGATTATTGTAGTGTTTTCATGATAATTATAAATATCTGTATAACCAGAATATGAAGTTCCTCCATTATATGCAGGATAAAGTCCACTCTCGGAAAGTAACTCTTTATTAAGTTGCTTACCCTTTTCAAGTTTAATTACCTCCCCCAACGTCTTCCACTCCACCTCAACCCCATCCAATAATTTATCTAAATAACTCATGCTTCAATCTCTTTAATAATATTGTCAATATCAGCACGTAGCGTATTTATTTTTGCTACCGTTTTAGAAACTTCTTCATTCAACTCGGCAATATTTATTTTCTCTCGATTGTCTTTCGCATCCACATAAGAACTTACGGATAGGTTATAGTCGTTTTCTGCAATTATTTCGTTGTCCACCGATTTTGCCACATGGGGCATATCTTCTTTCCTGTCAAACAACTCCATGATTTTATCAATGTGTTCATCAGTAAGGACGTTGTTGTTGGTAGCCTTTTTAAAGAACGCTTCACCACTGGCATCAATAAACTGTGTTTGGTTTTCGGTTTTGTTTTTGGAAAGTACTAACAGCGTTACACCGATGGAAGTGCCAAAAAACAGGTTTGGTGCAACAGAAATTACGGATTCCACAAAGTTGTTGTCCACCAAATATTTTCTGATTTTCTGCTCCGCACCCCCTCGGTAAAAAATGCCAGGGAAACAAACAATGGCTGCCCTGCCTTTACTGGATAAATAACTTAACGCATGAAGCACAAAAGCAAAATCTGCTTTTGATTTAGGAGCCAATACACCAGCTGGCGCAAAACGGTCATCGTTAATCAAGGTCGGGTCATCACTACCTATCCAATTGATGGAATATGGAGGATTTGAAACAATAGCATCAAAGGGTTTTTCATTGCCAAACTGGGGATTGAGCAAGGTGTCCCCTAATACGATGTGGAACTTATCATAATTGATGTTGTGCAAGAACATGTTCATTCTTGCCAGGTTGTAGGTAGTAGGGTTGATTTCCTGACCATAAAAGCCTTCTTCAATAATATGGTTGTCAAAGTGCTTTTTTGCCTGTAAGAGTAAAGAACCAGAACCTGCTGCTATGTCTAAAATCTTATTTACCTTTTCTTGTTTGTGCATTGCCAATTGGGCAATGAGTTTTGATACATGCTGAGGGGTAAAAAACTCACCCCCCGATTTTCCAGCATTGGCAGCATAGTTGGAAATAAGGAACTCATAAGCATCACCAAACAGGTCAATTTCATTATCTTCAAAATTTCCAAAGTCAAGCTCCTCAATTCCTTTTAAGACTTTAGCCAAAGTACTGTTCTTGCTTTCAACGGTATTCCCCAATCTTGTGCTTGTGGTGTCAAAGTCGGCAAACAAACCTTTAATATCTGGTTCAGATGGATAACCATTGGCCGAACTTTCGATAGCGTCAAAAATCGCTTTTAAGTCTGTGTTAAGATTGGGGTTTGTATTGGCTGTTTTGGCAACATTCACAAACAATTGACTTGGATAAATAAAGTAACCTTTTGTTTTTATCGCATCGTCTTTTATTTCGGGAGTTATGTCTTTGTCAAGGTAGTTTGCATAGTTTACGCCTTCATCGCCACCTTCAATATAACTGGTGAAGTTTTCACTAATAAAGCGATAGAACAGCGTACCTAAAACAAACTGTTTAAAATCCCACCCATCTACTGAGCCACGGACATCGTTGGCTATTTTCCATATTTTATTCTGTAACTCTTGTCGTTGCGCTATGCTTGTCATTTTTTCTCTTTTAATTAGTCTTGTGGTTTAACTCCCGATATTTTAGCGATTTCAAAAAGCACTTCAAGTCTTGGCTGTTGTCGGTCTCACACCCAAGCATCACCATTCCAATCACCCCCCTATTTCACTTATTTCCAATAAATCCATCCTACTATCCAAACCACTACAAGACCAATACAAAGAACCAGTCAGGTGAAGTCCATAACCCAAAAATACACCCCCTCACCTACAATTCCAAGTCACCTAAAAAACCCTCAACTCCCCCTCTCCTTTATCGCCAGCTGCCCACAGGCCGCATCCACATCCCGTCCTCGGCTTCGTCTTACATTGACGATCATACCTTTCGACTCTAAGTATTCCTTGAAGCGATGCATTCGGTTGCCTGAGGTGTTTTGTAAATCCGACCAGGCTATGGGGTTGTATTCGATAATATTAATCTTACAGGGAATATTTCGGGAAAATTGATAAAGCTCCTCGGCATCCTCCACCTCGTCGTTGAAGTCCTGGAA